>NZ_BAAHSC010000167.1:0-254857 GCF_054655095.1 Thermus sp. FJN-A | reverse complement strand
CGCCGCACCGCCCCCAGGGCCCGGTCGTCCTTGACGTTCAGGCCGTCCACCACCACCTCCCCCTCCTGGAAGTCCTCCAGGCGGTTTATGCAGCGGATGAGGGTGCTCTTCCCCGAGCCCGAGGGGCCGATAATGACCAGCTTCTCCCCGGGGGCCACCTCCAGGTGGATCCCCTTGAGCACGTGCAGGGAACCAAACCACTTGTGCAGGTTCCGGATGCGGATGATGGGCTCCACCGCGCTCATTTTCGCACCCGCTGGACCAAATAGACGAGGAGGAAAAGGCCGAGGCCGAGGGCGTCCGTGACAAGCCCCGGCACCACCAGGGTGAGGGCCGCGGCCAGGAGGAGCGCCCTTTCCCAAAGCCTCGCGGGCTTGTGCAGGAAACCCACGAGGGCCGCGCTGAAGGCGGTCATGCCCAAAAGGGCGGAGAGCACGATCCAGGCCCCTTCCGGGACGCTTCCCACCCCAAGGAGGAGGAGCTTGGGGCTGAAGAAGAACATGTAAGCGAGGAGGGCGGTCCTGAGCTCGTACACGAAGCCCTGCACCGCCGTCCTCCAGAAGTCCGACCGGGCGATGGCGCTCGCGGCGTAGGCGGCCAGGGCCACGGGGGGCGTGGAGTCTGCCATGATGCCGAAATAGAAGACGAACATGTGGGCGGCCACCGGGGGCACCGGGTAGCCCGCCTTCTCGGAAAGCTGCAGGACCACGGGCACCACCAGGGAGGCCATGACGATGTAGTTGGCGGTGGTGGGGAGGCCCATGCCGAGGAGGAGGCTCGTGAGCTGGGCGAGGAGGAGGACCAGGATGAGGTTGCCCCCGGAGAGCCTTTCCACGATGTCCGTGAGCCCGAAGCCGATCCCGGTCATGGTCACGATGCCCACGATGACCCCCGCGGTGGCCGTGGCCAAGGCGATGCCCACCATGCCCCGGGCGCCGGCCTCGAGGCCCTCCAGGATGAGCCTCCCCCCCCGGAGGAGCCCGAAGCCCACCCCCGCCCCGCCCCGCCAGGCCCGCCACACCTCCTGGGCCAGGATGAGGGCCAGCATGAAGAAGACGGTGTTCAAGGCGGCCCGCTCGGGGGTGAGCCTCAGCCCCACCAGGGCGTAGAGGAGGTAGGCGAGGGGAAGGAGGTAGTGGGCCCCGGAACGGAGGATGGGCCCAAGGGGGGGAAGCTCGGCCCGGGGCACCCCTTTGAGGCCCAGCTGCAGGGCCTCGAGGTGGACGGTGATGAAGAGGGTGGCGTAGGCGAGAAGGGCGGGGATCAGGGCGATGAGGATCAGGTCGCTATAGGGGATGCCCAGGAACTCCGCCATGATGAAGGCGGCGGCCCCCATCACCGGGGGCATGAGCTGGCCGTTGGAGGAGCTCGCCACCTCCACGGCCCCCGCCTTCTCCGGGGGGTAGCCCACCCGCTTCATGAGGGGGATGGTGAAGGTGCCGGTGGTCACCACGTTGGAGACCGAACTCCCCGAGACCACCCCCGTGAGGGCGCTGGCCACCACCGCCGCCTTGGCCGGCCCCCCGCGAAGGTGGCCGAGGAGGGCGTAGGCCGCCCGGATAAAGAAGTGCCCCGCTCCCGCCTTCTCCAAGAGGGCCCCGAAGAGGACGAAGAGGAAGACGAAGGTGGCGGAAACCCCCAAGGGCACGCCCCAGATCCCCTCGGCGGTGGTGTAGAGCTGGCCTATGAGCTGGCCCCACTGGCTCCCCGCGTGGAGCTGGAGCCAGGGGGGAAGCATGTAGGGGATCAGGCCCTTGGGCCCGGTGAGGGCGTAGAGGAGGAAGGCGGAGGCGATGATGGGCAAGGCGGGCCCCACCACCCGCCAGCTGGCCACAAAGAGGACGAGGAGGGTGAGGCTCCCCAGGAAGACATCCCTTGAGCTGGGGATCCCGCCCCGGAGCTGGGTGATGCCGTAGTAGTCCCACACCACGTAGAGGGCCCCCACCACCCCCAAAAGGGCCAGGAGCCAGTCCCAAAGGGGGATCCGGTCCCTCGGCCCCCTCCGCCCTGGGTAGGCGAGAAAGGCCAGGGCCAAGGCGAAGGCCAGGTGCACCGCGCGAAGGCGCATGGGGTCCAGGGTGCCGAGCTCTGTGGCCCAGAGCTGGAAGAGGCTCCAGGCTACGGCCAGGGCCACGAGCAGGTAGCGGGCCAGGCCCCTGGGCTTCCGCCCCCCGAGCTCACTTTCCTCCACCAGAAGCGAAGCGTCCTGCGCCATCCTTCCTCCAGGCGAAGGGGGCCCCAGGCGGGGCCCCCAGGGCCTTCGTCCTCAGCCTACTTCAGGACCCCCAGCTCCTTGTAGAAGCGCTCCGCCCCCGGGTGCAAGGGGATGGGCAGCCCCTTCACCGCCTTCCGCATATCAAAGAAGCGCTCCAGGTTAGGGTGGATTTTCTTGAAGGCCGCCTGGTCGGCGAAGACCGCCTTCATGAACCTGTAGACCGTATCGGCGGAAAGCTTCTCCGAGGCGATGAGCATGGCCTGAACCGCCACCGTGGGGGTGGTCACGTCCACCCCCTTGTAGGTCTCCCCGGGGATGTTGAAGCCCACGTAGAAGGGGTACTTCTTGGCGATGGCCTGGACCCGGTTCAGGTCCACCGCCACCAAGGTGATGGGCGTGGTGAGGGCGAGCTGCTGGATGGCGGAAGCCCCCAGGCCCACGGTGTAGAAGAGGGCGTCCGCCCGCCTGTCCTGCACGAGTTGGATGCCCTGGCCAGCCCCCACGCGAATGGTCTGGCCCAGGTCCTCAAAGCGGAGGCCGTAGGCCTCGAGGATCTGCCGGGCGTTTTGCTCCGTGCCCGAGCCCACATCCCCCACCACCACCCGCTTGCCCTTGAGGTCCGCCACGGTGCGGATGCCCGCATCGGCCCGGGCCACGATGTGGACCACCTCGGGGTACAGGGCGGCCAGGGCCCGGATGCCCTTCACCGGCTTGCCCTCAAAGGCGGCGATGCAGCACCCTTGGTAAGCGTAGTAGGCGATGTCGTTCTGGGCCAGGGCCATCTCAAACTCCCCGGCGGCGATGGCGTTGATGTTGGCCACGCTGCCCCCCGTGGAGCGGGCGTTGGCCCGGATGCCCACGCCCGCGTCGTTCACCAGCTTGGCCATGCCGGTGGCTACGGGGAAGTAAACGCCGGTGGTGGAACCGGAGCCGATGGTGATAAACTCCTGGGCCAAGCCTAGCCCCAGGAAGGCCATACCCGCCAGCAACACGCGCTTCACTCGCATAACCTTGCACCTCCTTAACGCCTCAGTGAGTATACCCACGGGCCCTACCCCTCCACAACCCCTAGCGGCCCACCCCCTTGAGCCGCCTCTCCAGCAGGTTGGTGAAGAAGGTGAGCACGGTGGTGAGCAAGAGGTAGATGGCGGCCACCGCCAAGTAGACCTCCACGGGACGGAAGGTGGCGGAGATGATGCGTTGCCCCGAAAGGGCGAGCTCCGTGAGGGCGATGGCGCTGGCCAAGGAGGAGTCCTTGAGGAGGGCCACCACGTTGTTCACCAAGGGCGGCACCACGATGCGCAGGGCCTGGGGCAGGATGACGAAGCGCATGGTGTCGGCCGGGGAGAGCCCCAGGGACCAGGCCGCCTCCCACTGCCCCTTGGGGATGGCCTGGATCCCGGCCCGCACCACCTCGGCGTTGTAGGCCCCCACGTTGAAGGAAAGGGCGATGAAGGCCGCCCAGTAGGGGGTTAGGGCCTGCTGGGCCTCGGGCCAGAGGGGCCTGAGGAGGAGGGGTAGGGCGTTGTAGGCGAAGAGGATCTGCACGAGAAGGGGCGTGCCCCGGGTGACCCAGATGTAGAAGGTGGCGGGCAGGCGCACCCAGGCCCGGGAGGAAAGACGAAACATCCCGGCAAAGACCCCGATGACGAGCCCCGCCAGGCTGGAGATCAGGGTCAGCTTGAGGGTGATCTCCGCCCCCAAGGCCATGGCCTGGGAGGCGGAGGCCGCCCGGTCCGGGCCAAACCCCGTGAGGAGAAAGTACGCCTCCAAGGCCCAGGCCAAGAGGGCAAAGAGGGCCAGGTACCCCGCCAAAAGCAGGGCAAGGATCAAGAGAACGCGCAACCAAAGGGGCATCGTTGGGACAGAAAAGGGCCCAGGGTCAGTTTCCTTTCCCCGGGCCCAGAAGGGCTACTTGCAGCGCACGTCCTCCCCAAACCACTTCTTGGAAATCTGGGCGTAGGTGCCGTCCTTCATCAGGCCGGCAAGGGCCCCGTTCAAGGCCTCGAGGAGGCTCTTGTTCCCCTTGGCCACCGCCATGGCCACCCGCTCCTGGAAAACCAGCTCGCCGAGCTGCAAGGTGTTCTCCAGTTTCCTCTCCTTGATGGCCTCCTTGGCCACGAAGCGGTCGGTGATCCAGGCGTCCAGGCGGCCCGCCAGGAGGTCTTGAAGGGCATCGGGGTCCTTCTGGTAGGTGCGCACCTGCTTGATACCGGGGATCTTCTGGGCGGCCTCCATGTACGTGGTGCCCAGCTGGACCCCCACCACCTTGCCCTGAAGCTCCTTGGGGGTCTTGGGGCCCCCTTTCCGGCTCACGATGATGCCGCCGGTGCAGTAGTGGGGGTCGGTGAAATCCACCGCCCTGGCCCTTTCCTCGGTGATCCCGTGGGAGGCGATGACGAAGTCAAAGCGGCCCTGGTTCAGCTGGATGAGGAGGCTGTCAAAGGCCTGGGTGATCCAGGTGGCCTTCAGGCCCAGCTTCTTGGCGATGGCGTTGCCCAGGTCTATCTCAAACCCGGTGAGCTGGTTCTTTTCGTCAAAGTAGTTGAAGGGGGGGAACGCCCCCTCCGTGCCGATGCGGATCTCCCCCGCCCGCCTGATCTGGTCCAGGCTCCGCACCTGGGCCAACGCCACGGCCAACCCCAACACGCCCAAGAGCACAAGCACCCTTTTCATGTGTATCCTCCCCTGTGGCACGGGCCGATTATACCTAGGCGGCCCCTAGGGTCAAGGCGGCCTTCAGGCCCACCGCACCCAGACGAGCTGCCCGGTGATGGGGTGCCTGAGGGCGAGCCGCACCCCGTAGGCGTAGCTCCCAGGCCTGGGAGGACGGTAGCGCACCTGGAACCCCTCCGGGCCCGGCTCCATGGGCACCAGATCCAGCTGCCCGCTGGAGCGGCGCACCACCAGCTGGACCTCCAGGAAGGGCCTAAGGGCCTCCGGCACCTCCCCCTCCAAAAAGGCCCGCACCCCCATGGAGGACCCGTTCAGGGTAAGGTCCCCGGGGGCCTCCGCCCGAAGGGCCAGGCCATTCAGGACGGGAAGCCCCTGGTGAAGGGCCTCCAAGAGGGCCCTCTGCTCGCGGGCCCCCTTGGCCCAAGCCCCCGCCCGCTCGTAGAGGGCCAGGTAGTCCCGCACCATCCGGGCGGCGCTGAAGTGGGGGCCGATGGTGCGCAGGCTCTCGTGGACCATGGAAAGCCAGCCTGAGGAGTAGCCCTCCGGCCCCTTGGCGTAGAAGAGGGGGAGCACCTCGCCTTCCAGGACATCGTAAAGGGCCTGGGCGTCCGCCATGTCCTGGGCCTCCTCGTCCTCGTAGGTGCGCTCGTCCCCGATGGCGAACCCGTTCTTGCCGTTGTAGGCCTCGGCCCACCAGCCGTCCAGGACGCTCAGGTTCAGCACCCCGTTCAGGGCGGCCTTCATGCCGCTTGTGCCCGAGGCCTCCATGGGACGGCGGGGGGTGTTGAGCCAGACGTCCGAGCCGTGGACCAACACCCGGGCCAGGTACATGTCGTAGTCCTCCAGGACCACCATGCGGTCCTCGAGGCCGTACTCCCGGATCTTGGCCACCAGTTCCTGCAGGTAGGCCTTCCCCGGTTCGTCCTTGGGGTGGGCCTTCCCGGCGAAGACGAACTGCACCGGGTAGGGGCCCCGCAGGATCTTCAGGAGGCGCTCCGGATCCTTGAAGAGGAGCACGGCCCGCTTGTAGGTGGCGAAGCGCCGGGCGAAGCCGATGGTGAGGGCCTCGGGGTCTAACGCCTTTTCCGCCTCCCGGAGGCGGCCTGGGCTTTCCCCGTTGCGGCGGCGCTGCTCGTAGAGGCGGGCCCGCACCTCCCGCACCAGTTCCCCCCGGAGGTCCTTGTGGATGCGCCAGAACTCCTCCCCCAGGCCCTCCACCTTCCAGGTGGCGGGATCCTCGGGGCGCGCAAGCCACTCGGGGCCGAAGACCTCCGCGTAGTGCCGGCGGAGCCTGGGGTGGAGGAAGGTCCAGGTGTGCACCCCGTTGGTGACGTGGCCGATGGGCACCTCCTCCGCCAGGAGGTCCGGCCAGAGGTGGTGGAACATCTCCCGGGAAACCTGCCCGTGTAGCCGGGACACCCCGCCCGCCTGGGCGCTGGTCCTAAGGGCCAGGTTGGACATGGAGAAGACCTTGCCCCAGGGCTTCTCCTCCAGGCCCAGGGCCAAAAAGCCCTCCCGGGGGATGCCCATCTTCTCCCAGAACCCGCCCAGGTAGCGCTCCACAAGCTCTAAGGGGAAGGCGTCGTGCCCCGCGGGCACCGGGGTGTGGGTGGTGAAGAGGGCCCCGGCCCTGGCCAGCTCCAGGGCCAAGGGGAAGGGGTGGCCCTCGGCCACCAGCTCCCGTACCCGCTCCAGGCCCAGAAAGGCGGAGTGGCCCTCGTTCATGTGGAAGACCTCGGGGGAAAGGCCCAGGGCCCTCAGGAGCCTGACCCCGCCGATCCCCAAGACCATCTCCTGCTGGATCCGCACCTCCAACCCCGGGGCGTAGAGCCGGGCGGTGATGGCCCGGTCCTCGGGGGCGTTCTCCGGGAGGTTGGCGCTGAGGAGGTAGACCGGCACCGCCCCCACCTGCACCCGGTAGGCGGACAGCCAGACCGTGCGCCCGGGAAACTCCACCCCCACCCGCAGGGGCCGGCCCTCCCCGTCCTGCACGGGATGGAGGGGGAGCTCCTCCGGGAAGAGGGGCTCGTAGACCTCCACCTGCGCCCCTTCCCGGGTGAGGCGCTGGTGGAAGTAGCCCTCGTGGTAAAAGAGGCCCACCCCCACCAGGTTCAGGCCCAGATCGCTTGCGGCCTTCACGTGGTCCCCCGCCAGGACCCCCAGCCCCCCCGCGTAGATGGGCAGGGAGCTGTGGAAGCCGTACTCCGCGGAGAAGTAGGCCACCAGAGGCCCCCGCTTGGCCTCCCGTTCCCGCAGGTAGGCCCGCAAGGCCGCCACCACCGCCTGGACCCGGGCGGGGTAGGTGGTGGCGCTCAAGGCCTCGAGGCGGGCGGGATCCGCCTCCAGGAGAAGCTTCACCGGGTTGCCCCGGAAGCGCTTCCAAAGCGAAGGGTCCACCTCCTGGAAGAGCTCGGAGGCCTCCGGGTTCCAGCTCCACCAGAGGTTATACGCCAGCTCGCGAAGCCCGCGCAGGGGCTCGGGAAGCTGGGGCATGGCCGTGATATGCCCAAGCGTTCTCACAGGGGGGGATTATACCTCGCAGGGGAAAGCCTCACCGCAGCCTCCGCCACAGCTCGGGGCTAAAGAGGAGCACCACGGGGAGGATCTCTATGCGCCCGGCCCACATCTGCAGGATGAGGACCAGCTTGGACCAAGGCTCAAACCCCCCGTAGGAGCCCATGGGCCCGATGGGGCCCAGGCCAGGCCCGATGTTGCCGATGGCCTGGGCGCTGGCGGTGAAGGCCACCACGAAGTCCCCCTCCAACAGGGCCAGGACCAAGGAGCCGAAGCCGAAGAGCACCGTGTAGAGGAAGACGAAGACGGAGACCTGCCGCAGGGCCTCCTCGGGGACCACCCGTTGCCCCAGGCGCAGGGGGAGCACCGCCTGGGGGTGGAGGGTGCGGGTGATCTCCCGCCGCAACAGGCCGAAGAGGAGGAGCCAGCGCACCACCTTGATCCCCCCGGCCCCGGAGCCCGCGCTCCCGCCCACAAACATGAGGAGGACCAGGATGGCCTGGGCCGGGACCACCCACCCTGCGAAGTCCACGCTGGCGTAGCCGGTGGTGGTGACGATGGAGACCACCTGGAAAAAGGCGTGGCGCAGGCTGGCCTCCATCCCGTAGAGGTGGTGGGTGTAGAGGTACAGGGCCAAAAGCGACCCGGCCAGGAGCACCAGCACCGTGTAGGCCCGGAACTCCGCGTCCTTCAGGAGGGGCCGCACCTCCCGGCCGAAGAGGAGCCGGTACTGCAGGAGGAAGTTGACCCCCGCCAGGAACATGAAGAGGCTTCCCGCCCACTGGGCCAGGGGGGCGTAGGCGGCAAAACTCTCGGGGTTGGGGCTGAACCCGCCCGCGGGGATGGTGGTGAGGGCGTTGGCCAGGGCCTCAAAGAGGGGCACCCCCGTCCCCCAGTAGGCCAAGAAGGCCAAACCCGTAAGGAGCACGTACACCCGCAGGACCGCCTGGGCGGTATGGCGCAGCCTGGGGGTGAGCCGCTCCTTCTCCACCCCCGTGGTTTCGGCGAAGAAGGCCTGGCGGCCCGCCACCTGGAGCTGGGGAAAGACCACCAGGAAGAGCACCACGATGCCGATACCCCCCATCCACTGGGTCAGGCTGCGCCAGAGGAAGAGGCTTTTGGAGAACTGGGAAAAGTCGGTGAGGACCGTGGCCCCGGTGGTGGTGAAGCCGGAAACCGCCTCAAAGAGGGCGTCCAGGTAGCTCAGGCCCCCCGAGAGCCAGTAGGGGACCGCCCCCAGGGCGGGCACCAGGATCCAGAGGAGGGCCACGGCGGCGAACACCTCGGCCCGGCGGGGCTGGGCCTGGGGATGCCCGAGCCCCTGCAGCCCCTTGCCCAGCCCCACCCCCAGCACCGCCCCCAGGGCGAACCCCCTGGGGTCCTCCCCCCAGCCCAGGGCCAGGAGGGCGAAGGCGGCCAAGAGCAGGCCCAGGCCCTGGTAGCTGAGGCCCAAGAGGTAGAGGCTGGACCGCCACCCTTCCTTAGCCGACGATGCGGGCCAGGGTCTCATCCGCCACCTCCCGGGCCGCCACCAGGAAAAGCTGGTCCCCGGGGAGGGCCTCGAGGTCCTCCCGGTAGAGCATCACCCGGTGGTCCCGCTCCAGGGCCACGGGGGCCACCTTGGGGCTGGCCAGGGCCTTGAGGGGCCGGGGCCGGAAGCCTTCCGCCAGCTCCACCTCCAGGAGCTCAATGTTCTCCTCCATGGTGGACACGTGCTCCACGTTCTCCGGCCCCAGGAAGTCCAAGACCGCCCGGACCGCCGCCTGGCGGGGGGTCAGGGGCAGGTCGATCCCCACCTGCTCGAAGAGCCTGCGGGTCTCCGGGCGGGAAACCCGGGTGATCACCTTGCTCACCCCGAGCTGCTTGGCCAGGAGGGAGGCCAGGAGGTTCTTCTCGTCGTTGTCGGTCACGGCCACCACCGCGTCCGCCTCCTGCATCCCCTCCGCCTCCAAGAGCTCCAGGTCGGTGCCGTCCCCCTGGATGATGAGGGCCCCGGGGAGCTCCTGGGAAAGCCACTCGCACCGCTCGCGGTTGGGCTCGATGACCACCACCTCCAGCCGCCGCCGCAGGAGCTCCTGGGCCACCATGAACCCCACGTTCCCCCCACCGATGACCATGACCCGGCGCACCCCCCGGCCGGTGGCGAAGTAAGCCTCCAGCTCGGGGAAGGCCCGAAGCGTGGTCACGAAGAGGAGCTTGTCCCCCGGTTCCAGGACCAGGTCGGGGAAGTCCGGGTGGGCGAAGCTCAGGAAGGCGCCGTCCCGCACCACCCCCACCACCAGCACCCCCTCGGGCCAGAAGAGTTCGGCCAGCAGGCGGTGGGCGTAGGGCCCCCCCTCCTTCACCCGGTACTCCACGAAGCGGAGCCGGCCCCCCGCCAGCACCTCCGTGTCCACCGCCCCCGGCACCAGGATCACCTCCACGATCTCCCGGGCCATGGCCCGCTGGGGCCAGAGGACCTTGTCGATGCGCGTGCCCAGGATCTCCGCGGTGCGGGGGTCGGTGAGCACCTCCACGTACCCCCCCTTCCCCACGAAGCAGAGCGTCTCCTTGGCCCCCAGGCCCTTGGCCAGGAGGGAGGCCAGGAGGTTGATCTCGTCGGAGTCGGTGCTGGCGATGAAGAGGTCGGCCCGGTCCACCCCCGCTTCCCGCAGGGTGTCGGGGTCGGTGGCCCCGCCCACCACCACCTTCACGTCCAGGTGGGCGAAGCGCTCCCTGGCCTGGGGGTTGCGGTCAATGACCACCACCTCGTGGGCCCGCTCCAGGGTACGGGCCAGCTCCCCCCCCACCTCCCCGCCCCCGGCGATGACGATGTACATACCGCCCCTATCCTAAACCTGCACCCCGTAGAGGTCGTAGGTCTCGGCCCGGGTGATGCGCACCGGGATCCTCTCCCCCACCCGCACGGTGCCGTCCGTCTCCACGTAGACCACCCCGTCTATGCCGGGGGAGTCCCGGTAGCTCCGTCCCACGGCGAGGCCGGGCTCGGGAAGCTCGTCCACCAGGACCTCCAGGGTCTTGCCCACCAGGCGCCGGTTCTTCCTGAGGCTCACCCGGGCCTGTAGCTCCAGAAGCCTCGCCTTGCGCTCCTCCTTCACCTCCTCGGGCACGGGGTCGGGCAGGGCGTTGGCCTCGGCCCCCTCCACCGGGGAGTAGGTGAAAACCCCCACCCGGTCCAGCTCCGCCTCCTCCAGGAAGTCCAGGAGGATCTGGAAGTCCTCCTCCGTCTCCCCGGGAAAGCCCACGATGAAGGTGGAGCGGAGGGCAAGCTCCGGCACCACCTCCCGCCAGGCGCGGAGGGTCCGCAGGTGGCTCTCGTACCCCCCGGGGCGGCGCATGAGGCGGAGGATCCGGGGGGAGGCGTGCTGCAGGGGCACGTCCAGGTAGGGGAGCACCTTCCCCTCGGCCATGAGGGGGAGGAGGTCCCTCACGTGGGGGTAGGGGTAGACGTAGTGGAGCCTGATCCAGACCCCGAGCTCCGCCATGTGGGCGAGGAGGTCCTTAAGCTCCGCCCGCACCGGCCGACCAGCCCAGAGGCTCTCCCGGTGCCCCAGGTCCACCCCGTAGGCGGAGAGGTCCTGGGCGATGAGGAGGAGCTCCTTGGTGCCCGTGGCCACGAGCCTCGCCGCCTCGGCGAGCACGGAGGCGGCGTCCCGGGAGCGGAGCCTCCCCCGCAGTTTGGGGATGATGCAGAAGCTGCAGCGGTGGTCGCACCCCTCGGAAAGCTTCAGGTAGGCGTAGTGCCGGGGGGTGAGCTTCACCTGGGGGGGGACGAGGTCCAAGAAGGGGTCCCTGGGGGCGGGAAGCACCTCCTGCACCGCCTCCAGGACCCTTTCCACCTCCCCGGGGCCCGTGACGGCGAGCACCTGGGGATACTTAGCCCGGATGACCTCGGGCCTGGCCCCGAGGCACCCCGTGACCACCACCTTGCCGTTTTCCTTGAGGGCTTCCGCGATGGCCTCGAGGCTCTCCTCCACCGCCTCGTTGATGAAGCCGCAGGTGTTCACGATGACGAGCTCCGCCTCCTGGTAACTGGGGCCCGTCTCGTAGCCCAGGGCCTTGAGCCGGGAGAGGATCTGTTCGGAGTCCACCAAGGCCTTGGGGCAGCCCAGGCTCACAAAGCCGATCTTGGTCATAGACCTCCTGGAGCCCACGCTCCAACGAGGAAGGAGTATAGCCTTTACCCGGGGTCTGGCGCTAGGGGAAGCGTCGGGTGAGGGGCTTGCCGGGCTCCCCCAGAGGCCCCTGGTCCTGCCCGTCCAGGATCACCCGCACCGCCCCCGGGTTGCCGGCGCGCACCTCCACGGGGAGGTCAAAGGCAAGCTCCGCCCCCACCTCGGGGATGCCCTCGTAGAGGCGCTTCTCCCCCTGCGTGACCCTAAGCCAGCTCCGGCCCTCCAGCCGCAACACCAGCTTGCCCTGGGGGGCTAAAGGGGAAGGGCCGCTGGAGGGGGTGGGTTTGGGGGCCAGGCGGAAACTCAGGGAAAGGTCTTCCTCCAGGACCACCTCCTTCTCCACCGTCTCGTAGCCCGCCAGGTCCAGGCGCACCACCCGCTTTCCCCCCTCCAGGGGAGGGGACTGCAAGGGGGTCTGGCCCAAATAGAAGCCGTCCACGTAGACCCGGGCCCCTGGGGGCTCGCTCACCACCCGGAGCCGAAAGCGCTCCGGGGGCTTCGGCGGGGGTTCGGGGGGGAGGGTGACCACCTGGGCCGGGGCGGGGCGCAAAAGGAGGTAGGCCCCGTAGCCCAAGGCGCCCAGGAAGGCCAGGGCCAGGAGCCAGGCCCAGGGCATCCCCCGCGCCGGGCGCCGGGGAGGGGGGGCGGGCACCTCCGGCTCCCTGGGGCTGGGGAAGAGGGCCAGGAGGGGGGCGGGGTCCAGGCCCAGGAGCCGGGCGTAGCGCCGGAGGTAGCCCCGGACCAAGGCGGGCTCGGGAAGCTCCTCAAAGCGGCAGGCCTCGAGGGCCTCCAGGACCCGGACCTTTAGGGAGAGCCGCTCCGCCGCCTCCTTCAGGGAGAGCCCCCGCTCCTCCCGGGCCCGGCGCAGCCTTTCCCCCAGCTCGCACACAAGCCTATTCTAGCCCGGCGAGAGCCAGGGCCACCCGGGCCGCCAGGCGGGCGTTTTCCAGGAGGAGCCTCCGGTTGACCCGGTCCGTCTCCCCCTGGGAGCGGCGGGAAAGCTCCCTCAGCAGGTAAGGGGTGAGGGCCTTGCCGAAGACCCCCTCCTGGGCCGCCTGGCGGCTCGCCTCCTCCACCCAGGCCGCCACCTGCTCGTAGGGCAACCCCTGGGAGACGGGGTTCACCAGGAGGACCGCCCCCAGGCCCAGCTCCCGGGCCTTGCGGTAGACCAAGGCAGCCTCGAGGGGCGTCTCCACCCGGGCGGGCACGGGGAAGGGGGAAGTGGGGGCGAAGAAGGCGGGGAGGTGGTCCGTGCGGTAACCCACCACGCCGACCCCTAGGGTCTCCAAACGCTCCAGGGTGGCCCGGAGGTCCAAGATGGCCTTGGGCCCCGAGGAGACCACCAGGATGGGGGTGCGGGAGAGGGCCAAGAGGTCCGCGCTCTCGTCAAAGGGCTCGGGGTGCACCCCGCCCACGCCCCCCGTGGCGAAGACCGCGATGCCGTGGCGGTGGGCCAGGTGCGCCGTGGCCGCCACGGTGGTGCCCGCGCTCTTCCCCTGGGCGAGGAGGGCGGCCAGGTTCCAGAGGCTCGCCTTCTCCGCCCCCCCTTGGGCCAGGGCCTCCCGCTCCTCCGGGGAGAGGCCCACCCGCACCTCCCCCCGCACGAGGGCGATGGTCTTGGGCGTGGCCCCCTCGGCCCGTACCGCCTCCTCCAGGGCCTCCGCCGTGTCCCGGTTCAGGGGGTAGGGAAGGCCGTGGGTGAGGACCGCAGACTCCAGGGCCACCAGGGCTTCCGCCATGGGGGCAGGATACCACTCACACCTCCGGCCAGACCAGGACCTCCTCCCCCACCTTAAGCCCGTGGAAGAGGAGGAGTTCCGGGGCTAGCCTGAGCTCCACCCCCACCCCCTCAGCCCCCTCCACCGCCAAAAGCACCTCCCGCGCTCCCTTCACCCGCACCTGGCGGAAGGGGCCGTAGTGCTCCCGCCAGGTGGCGAGGAGGAGGGCCTCCACCTGGGCCCCCTTGTGCCCCAGGACCACCTTGAGCCTGACGGTGCGGGGGACCCGGGGCAAGACCGCCACCAGGCGCAAACGGGCCAGGTGCCCAAGGCGCCTCATCACCTCGCCCAGGGGGAGGGAAAGCCCCGCGGCCAGGTCCAGGGCGCTCCTGCCCGGGCCCAGGGCCAGAAGGAGGGAGAGCTCCACCGGGTCCAGGGTGGCCTGGACCGCCTGCGCCTTAGGCTCAGGCCGCACCAGGTCAAAGGGACCCACCTCCACCCCCTCATCCAAGAGGCGCACCGCCTCCAGGAGGTAGGCCTCCAGGGGCCCTTCCAGGGAGCTCAGAGGGGGCCTTACGGAAAGCAGAAAGCGAAACCGCCCCTCCTTTAGGGCCAGCACCTCCAGAAGGGCCTCCTTCCCCACCTTGCCCAGGAAGGCGGCGTGCACGGGCCTGCCCCGTTCCAGGTAGACCTCGCCCCGCTCGCGCCCCACCTCCACGGCAAAGACCCCCGTCCTGCCCCCCTGGGCCAGGAGCTGCAGGAGGTCAATGGGTCCTAGGAGGCGGAAATCGCCTTCCATAGTGGACCGAGGTACCCTTCTCCGAAAAGGTGGACGTGGGCCAGGAGGTAGTAGACCTGGTAGCGGGGTAGCGCCCGCTCCACCTCCTCCGGAATGGGGTACAGGGCCCGGTAGGCCCGCCAGAACTCCCCGGGGAACCCCCCGAAGAGGGCCATCATGGCCAGGTCCACCCCCCGCTCCCCCACGAAGAAGGAGGGGTCCAGGAGGGCGGGGCCTTCCCGGGAGAAGTGGACGTTGCCGCGCCAGAGGTCCCCGTGCAGGGGGGCAGGGCCCTCGGTGGGAAGCGGCCTTCGGAAGAGGGCCTCCACCTTGGGGGCGAGCTCCCCCAGGGTCTTCCAGGTGGCCTTCAGGAGAGGCTCCACGCACCGCAGGAAGAAGAACTCCGTCCAATCCCCCCCCGCCCGCCCGGGGAGGGGAAAGGTGCCCAGAAAGCCGGGCTCGGCCCGGTACTCGGGCTCGCGCTGGCGGTGCAGGGCGGCCAGCATGCCCGCCAAGGCCTCCCAATCTGGGGGGCCTTCCGGCAGGTACTCCAGCAAAATCCCCTCTTCCCCCGCAAAGTACACCCGGGGCACCCGCACGCCCCGCGCCCCCAGGGCGGCAAGCCCCCGGGCCTCCGCCTGGAACAGGCCCCTAGGCGCCCCCTCCGCCACCTTGGCCACGTAGGGGCCCACCCGGTAGACCCGGGCGATGTCCCCGCCGTGGAGGGGCTGGACAGGGGCTTGGACCTCAAGCCCCGCCCGGCGAAAGAGCGCCCAGGGCTCCATCCCGCTCCAGGTGTTCCAAAAAGGCCCGGCACGCGGCCTCCACCGTCCAGTAGGCCTCGAGGCAGTCCTCCAGGTCCCCGTAGTAGGGGTCCTTCACCTCGCCCCCGCCCAGGTAGTCCAGGAGGAGCCGGGCCTTGCCCCTGGCCTCGGGGAAGCGCCGCTCCACCTCGGCGAGGTTCTCCCGGTCCATGGCCAGGATGTGGTGGTAGAGGCGGGCGTCCTCCCGGGTCATCTGCCGGGCCACGTGGGGGAAGTAGGCCCCTTCTCTCTCCAGCACCCGGCGGGCCCGGGGGTCCATGGGCTCCCCCTGGTGCCAGGCCCCGGTCCCCGCAGAGTCCACGAAAAACCGGTCCTCGAGGCCCCGCTCCCGCAGGAGCTTGCGAAAGGCCCCCTCGGCCAAGGGGCTTCGGCAGATGTTCCCCAGGCAGACGAAGAGGACCCCAATCCGGCGCTCCATGCCCCCATGATACCCGCCCTGAGGGGCTGGGCCACCCGCGGCCTTCCGCCCCCCGCCCCCGCGGGCAAGCCCCTTTGGGGTACTTCAGTAGGGCACCTCGGCCAGCACCTCCGTGCCCTTCCCCGGCGTGGAGCGCACCAGGAAGCGCCCACCCCGGGCCTCCACCCTTTCCCGCATCTGGGTGAGGCCGAAACCCCCAAGCCCCTGGGCCTCGGGGTTTTGGAAGCCCTTGCCGTTGTCCCGCACCCAAAGCCTCGCCCCTCGCTCCCCCAAGGGCTCCAAGACCACCTCCACCCGGCTGGGTTTGCCGTGTTTGGCCGCGTTGGTGAGGGCCTCTTGCAGGACGCGGAAGAGGACCAGCTCGCTGGCCTGGGAAAGCCCCACCCCCTCCGGGAGGGAAAGGTGCACCCGGAAGCCCGCCTGCTCGGCGAAGGCCTGGGCGTAGCGGCGCACGGACTCCAGGAAGCCGTAGCGCTCCAAGTCTATGGGCCTTAGGGCGAAGATGCTCCGCCGCACCTCGCGGATCTGCCCCCTAAGGGTTTCCTTGACCTCCGCCAGGGCCTTCAGGGCCGCCTCCCGGTCCTTGTCCCAAAGCCGTTCCGCCAGGTCCAGCTTCAGGGCCATGAAGGCCAGGCTCTGGGCGATGCCATCGTGGATCTCCCGGGCGATGCGGGTGCGCTCCTCGTTGATGGCGAGCTCCTCCGCCTTCAGGTAGGCCTGGGCGTTCCTCACCGCCAAGGCCACCTGCGAGGCCAAGAAGGAGAGGAAGGGGATGCGCCGGGAAAGGTCCTTGCCCTTCACCACCAGCACCCCCACGGTCTCCCGGGCCTTGAGGGGCAGGGCCAGGGTATCGGGCGCCACGAAGATGGGACCCGCCAAGGCGCCTTTCCAGGGCCCTTCCGGCAGGAAGGGGTGGCCGGGCAGGGAGAGCCCCCTGACCACCCGGGGAAGGAGGAAGCCCTCCTCGTCCAAGAGGAGGACCCCGGCCCCCTCCGCCTCGGCCCAGGCCTGGATCCGCTCCAGGAGGCCTTCCAGGAGGCGGTCCAGGTTGGCCTCCGCCTTCAGGGCCTGGTCCACCTCAAAGAGGGTGAGGCGGTCCCGGCTTCGGGCCACCACCGCCTGCAAGGCCCCCGCCACCTCGTGGGCCAGCACCTCCAGGAAGGCCCGCTCCGGCGCCGGGGGGCAGGCTTCCAGGAAGCCCCTGAGGCCGGGCAGCTCCACCCGAACTCCCCCGCACTCCTCTCCGGCGCGCACCCCTTCCGCCTCGAGGGCCACCGGATAGCCCAGGGTCTCCCCCAGGACCCGGGCCACGCGGTGGACCGCCTCCTCCAGGTTCTCGCTCTCCAGGGCCTCCCGAAAGGTCCGGCCCGCCGCCTGCAGCCGCCGGTTGGCCTCCTCCAGGGCCCGCTCGGCCCGCACCTTCTCCAGCACCTCCTGGGCGATCCACTCCAAAACGGCGTAGGTGACCAAAGGGCCCACCAGGGCGTAGAAGCCCAGGCGAAGCCAGAGCACGCTGTCCACATGGCGGTAGGGCAGCAGGGCGAGCTCAAAGACCACCACCACCGCCGCGATCAGGGGCGGCAGAAGCCTCTGGGCGAGGCGGACGAGGCGGTAAAGGTTATGGCTGGCCATCCTTCTTCCCCATCACGTACCGGCTTTGGTGCAGAAGCCCCCTGAGGAGTTGCACCTCCCCGGGAGAGAGCCTGGCCTTGTGGAAGATGCGCCGCAGGCGGCGCATGGCGTAGGGGTAGCGGTGGGGATCAGTGAAGCCCGTCTCCAGAATGTACCGGCCCAGGTCGGCGAAGAACCCCTCCAGGGCCTCCACCCTGGCGAGCTCCTCCAGCCCGGCCTCTCCCCCACCGGAAGCCGCCTTGAAGAGCTCGTAGGCGAAGACCACCACCGCCTGGGCCAGGTTCAAGGAGGGCTGCTCGGGGGCGGTGGGGATGGTACCGATCAGGTGGGCCAGGTCCAGCTCCTCGTTGGTGAGGCCAAAGGTCTCGCGGCCGAACACCAGGGCCACCTCCCCCGAAACCGCCCGCACATGCTCTGGCACCTCCCAGGCAGGCACCACCGGGGCCGGGTAGAGCTCCCGGGGCCTGCCCGTGGTGGCCACCACCAGGCTCACCCCCTGAAGGGCCTCCAGAAGGCTTTGGGCCGCCACCGCCCGGTCCAGCACCTCCTCCGCGTGCACCGCCAACCAGTACGCCTCCCGGGCCCACGGGGGGCCCACCCTCGGGGCGGGATTGACCAGGTAGAGCCGGGAGAGGCCGAAGTTCCGCATGGCCCGGGCCACGGCCCCCACGTTCATGGGCTCCTGGGGCTCCACCAAGACCACGCGCACGCGGCTCAGCACGGCGCCTCCTTCAGGGGGACTGGGCGGGGGGAGCCCCCTCCCGGACCGCGCCCTCCCCCACGGGCGGGGGGGCCATGGGCACCTTGTCTTGGGGCACAAAGACCTCCACCCCCTGGGGGCTAGGGGTGCCCGAGAGGAGGTCCAGGCGCACCGGGACCAGCCCCGAGGGGGGCGAAACCTCCCCCCCGGGCCGGCCCCGCAGGGCCTCGGCCACGAAATCCCGCCAGATGGGGGGGTTAACCACGGAGCTGCTGGGCTCCCTGCCCCCCATCCGCATGGGCTGGTTGTCGTCCCGCCCCACCCAGACCACCGCAGCGAGCCCCCGGGTAACCCCGGCAAACCAGAGGTCGCGGGCCTCGTTGGTGGTGCCGGTCTTCCCCCCCACCACGCGGCCGGGAATCCGGGCCCCTTTGGCCAGGCCCTTCTCCCCCAGGTCGTAGACGTACCCTTTCAAGAGATCCCACCCCTGATAGGCCACCAAGGGGTCAAAAAGGCGGCGCCGCTCCGGGGTAGCCTGGTAAAGCACCTGGCCCCGGGCATCCTCCACCCGCCTCACGTAGAGGGGGGTGACCCGGTAACCCCCGTTCCCGAAGGCGGCGTAGGCGGCCGCCAGGTCCACGGGGGTGATGGAGGCCCCGCCGATGGCGATGGCCAGGGTGGGGTACTTCACGGCGAACCCGGCTTCGGACAGCTTCCTGGCCACCTTTTCCACCCCGATGGCCTGGGCGGTGTAGACGGCCGGGAGGTTGAGGGAGAGGTCCAGGGCATAGCGCACGCTGATCTCCCGGTTCAGGAAGGTGCCGGAGAAGTTCTTGGGCCGCCAGATGCCCCCGGGCTGGCTAGGGTCGGGGAACTCCAGGGGGCGGTCCGGGACCAGGGTGGCCTGGGTCCAGCCCTCCTCAAAGGCGGTGGCGTAGACGAAGGGCTTCACCGCGCTGCCCGGGTTCCTTAGGGCCCGGGTGGCCCGGTTGTACTCGTCCCCCTCCCGGCGCACCCCCCCCACCAGGGCCAGGACCTCCCCCGTCTCCGGGTCCAGGCCCACCAAGGCCAGCTCGGCCCCCTCCGGCAACCGGGCCCTCTTGGCCGCGGCCTCCGCCGCCCGCTGCATGGCGGGGTCCAGGGTGGTGTAGACCTTAAGCCCCCCCTCTCCATAGACCTTCTCCCGGCCGAAACGGGCCTCCAGGAAGCGGCGCACCTCCAGGACGAAGTGGGGAGCCATGCGGAAGTCCAGCTGCCGCAGGATGCGGGCCTCGGGGTCCACCAGGCGGGCCTCCAGGAGGTTCCCCTCCTCGTCGTAGCGGGCCCGCCACCCCTTGGGGACCAGGGGCTCGCGCCAGGCCGCCTCCGCCGCTTCCCGGCTCACCCAGCCCTCGGCCACCATCTGGTCCAGGAGAAGGCGCATCCTCTGCCGCACCCCGGGGAGGTCCTGGTAGCGGGCGTTTGGGGCGGGCACGAGGACGGCCAGGTAGAGCCCCTCCGCCAGGCTGAGGGCCGCGGGGTCCTTGCCGAAGTAGGCCTCGGCCGCCCCCTTGATCCCCACGGCGTTCCCGCCCCAGGGCACCACGTTCAGGTACATCTCCAGGATCTCCTCCTTGGTGTAGCGCCGCTCCAGCTCCAGGGCCAGGGCCCACTCCTTGAACTTCCGCTCCAGGGAACGGGCCTGGGCCAGCTCCTTCAGCAGGGTGTTCTTGATGACCTGGGTGGTGATGGTGCTCCCCCCCTGCAGATCGCCCCGCAAAACCGCGTAAAGGGCTCCGAAGAGCCGTACCGGGTCCACCCCGTAGTGCTGGAAGAAGCGGCGGTCCTCGGAGAAGACCAGGGCGGCCACCGCCGCCGGGGACACCTCGGAAAGCCGCACCAGGCTCCGGTGGATGGCCCGCCCCTCCTCCACGCTGGCGATCTGGGCCAAGGGGGTACCGTCCCGGGCGTAGAGGGTGGAGGTGGCCGTGAGGCGCAGGCGTTCAAACTGGCCGAGGTCCGGGAGGTCGCGGGTGTACGCGTAGGCCAGGTAGGCCAGGGCCAAGCCCGCCCCGGCCACAAGCCCCGCCACCAGGAAGAGGAGAAGGCGCAAGACCCGCACGGCCCCCAGTTTACCCAAAAGCCCCTTCTACCCTTCCTGCTTCGCCCGGCCCATTTACCGGGGCCCCCATGCTGGCGCAAGCCAGCACGGGGTGGCATTAGGCGCTCAGGCCCAGAAAGCGGAAGAGCTTTTCCCGGGTCAAGGGCTTCTCTATAGGGGTCACGCGCACCACCTCCGCCGTGGTGCGCATCTTCTCCGAGGGAGCGATGAGGATACCTACGGGCACGTGCTTTAGGCGCTTCACGTGCCGGATGCGGGCGGCGGCGGAAAACGGGTCCACGTCCAGGTCCTCGTCCAAAAGGACGTGGCTAGGGGTGTGGTCCAGGAGCCAGAAGAGGCCCTCCCGGGCCAGGTTGAAGTGGCGGACGGGAATCCCCCGCTCGGAGAGGATCAGGTCCACATAAGCCCGCAGGGCCTCGTTGCGGCTTAATAGGAGCAACCCCGGATAATCCGCCGCCACGGGGCCAGTCTACCGAAAGGGCGCGAAAACGGCATGAAAAATGGCTGGGGCGCGTGGACTCGAACCACGACCGGCGGATCCAAAGTCCGCTGTCCTGCCATTAGACGACGCCCCAGCGTCCAAGGGGATTGTAGGGCAAGACCGGCCCCGCGTCAAATGCCCCCTCAGGCGTTGAAGAGGATGTAGAGCACATCCCCGTCCTGGACCTCGTACTCCTTGCCCTCGAGGCGGACCCAACCCCTTTCCTTGGCCCGGGCCCACCCCCCGGCCTCCACCAGCTTCTCCCAGGGAATGACCTCGGCCCGGATGAAACCCCTTTCCATGTCGGAGTGGATCTCCCCTGCCGCCTCCGGGGCCTTGGCCCCCCGGCGCACGGTCCAGGCCCGGACCTCCTTCTCCCCGGCGGTGAAGAAGGTGATGAGCCCCAAGGCCGCATAGCCCACCTTGGCCAGGCGCTGCAGGCCGCTTTCCCTCAGGCCGTAGGCGGCCAAAAGCTCCCTGGCCTCCTCCGGGGGGAGCTCGGCCAGCTCCGCCTCCAGGCGGGCGGAAACCACCACGAACCCCGCCCCCTCCGCCCTCGCCTTCCCCCGCACCGCCTCCACGTGGGGGTTTCCTTCCCCCTCCGGCAGGTCCTCCTCGGAGACGTTGGCCACGTAGATCACGGGTTTGGCGGTGAGGAGGGGGGTTTCCTTCAGGAAGCGGCGGGCCTCCTCGGAAACGGGGAAGGTGCGGGCAGGCCTTCCTTCCTGTAGGTGGGCGTAGAGGGCCTCTGCCGCCCCCAAGAGGGGAAGCTTTTCCCGGTCGGCCCTGGCCTCCTTCCTGAGGCGCTCAAGCCGCCTTTCCAAGGCGGCGAGGTCCGCCAAGAGGAGCTCGGTCTCCACCACCTCCGCGTCCTCCAAGGGGTCCACCCGGCCCATCACGTGGACCACGTCGGGGTCAGGGAAGCAGCGGAGGACGTGGGCGATGGCCGCCACCTCGCGGATGTGGGCCAAGAACTGGTTGCCAAGCCCCTCTCCCCGGTGGGCCCCCTTGACGAGGCCGGCGATGTCCACGAACTCCACGTGGGTGGGCACCACGGGGGGGACCCTATCCCCCTTGACGAAGACCCTCTGCAGGGCGTAAAGCCTTTCGTCCTCCAGGGGCACCACCCCCACGTTCTTGTCAATGGTGGCGAAGGGGTAGTTGGCGGCCAGGGCCCCCGCCCGGGTCAGGGCGTTGAAGAGGGTGGACTTGCCCACGTTGGGTAGACCGACGATTCCTACAGCCAGCATCTTGACCTCAAAAAAAGCCCCGTCCTGGGGCCTCTATCCATCCTATCACGTCCTTTGCGTATGATGGCAGGGTATGGACCTGGCCGCCCACATAGACCACACCCTGCTGCAACCCACCGCCACCCCGGAAGAGGTCCTAAAGGTGGCGGAAGAGGCCTTGGCGCACGGTTTCTTCGGCCTGTGCATCCCCCCCTCCTACGTGAGCCTGGTGCGGGCCCACTACCCCCACGCGCCCTTCCGCCTGGTGACCGTGGTGGGCTTCCCCTTGGGCTACCAGGAGAAGGAGGTGAAGGCCCTCGAGGCCGCCCTGGCCTACGCCCGGGGGGCGGACGAGGTGGACATGGTCATCCACCTGGGGCGCGCCAGGGCGGGCGACCTGGCCCACGTGGAAGAGGAGGTGCGCGCCGTGCGCCAGGCGGTGCCCCGGGCCGTGCTGAAGGTCATCCTGGAAACCGGCTACTTCACCCCCGAGGCGCTTAGGGCCCTGGCCGAGGCCGCCATCCGGGGCGGGGCGGACTTCCTAAAGACCTCCACGGGCTTCGGGCCCCGGGGGGCCACCCTCGAGGACGTGGAGCTCCTGGTGGAGGTGGCCCGGGGCAGGGCCCAGGTGAAGGCCGCTGGAGGCATCCGCCACCGGGAAACCGCCCTGAGGCTCTTGGAGGCGGGGGCCACTCGCCTGGGCACCTCCAGCGGGGTGGCCCTGGTGGCGGGCAAGGAGGGGCATGGGTACTAGGAGGCGCAGGCGGAGGCCCACCCTGGCCGGGCTCCCCGGCTACGTGATCCTCCTGGCCCTGGCCCTCCTGTGGCTCTTCCAGGAACTCCGGCCGGGCCCCGCCCCAGCCCCCCTGGAGGTAGGCTCGGTTGAGGTCTACTTTATGCCGGAGGAGGGGGAGCGGGCCAAGGGGAGGCTCCTGGCCCTCATGGCCTCGGCCCGGGAAAGCCTGGAGGGGGCCTTCTACGAGTTCCGCGACCTGGAGATCGCCCGGGGGCTCCTCGCGGCGAAGGAGCGGGGGGTGAAGGTGAGGCTCTACGGGGAGAGCGACTTCCGGGAGGACTTCCGCCGCTACTTGGTGGCGGCGAGCCTGGGCCAAAGGCAGGAGCCCCCGAGGGTGCGCCTCGCCGAACTCCGAGAGAGGGTCAAGCCCCTTTCCCTGGACTGCGAGGAGATCGTGAGGATCCCCGTGTGCTACGACGAGCGGGAGGGCTTCATGCACCACAAGTTCTTGGTGGTGGACGGGGAGGCGGTCTTCACGGGGAGCACCAACATGACCTGGAACGCCTTCGCCCGCAACAACGAAAACAGCCTCCTCCTCCCCTCCCCCACCCTGGCCCAGGGGTATGCCCGGGAGTTCCAGTCCCTCTTCGGCGGGCAGAAGGAGGGCCTGGGCCAGCCCGTGGCCTTCGCCCTGGAGGGGGTGGAGGGCGTGGCCTACTTCAGCCCCAGGGGAGGGGGTCTGGCCCGGGAGGCGATCCTGAGAAGGCTCGCGGAGGCCCGGGAGGAGGTCTTGGTGGCGGCCTTCGTCCTCACGGACCGGGAGGCGGTGGAAGCCCTCCGGGAGGCCCACCGCCGGGGGGTGGCGGTGCGGGTGCTCCTGGAAACCCGAAACCTCAAGGACAGCCGGGTGGAAGACCTCCGCCAAGCGGGCATCCCCCTCCGCCAAGACGGCAACCCCTACACCATGCACCACAAGGTGATGGTCCTGGACCAAACCTGGGTGGTTACGGGAAGCTACAACTTCACGGGGCGGGCCTGGCAGGTGAACAACGAGAACCTCCTGGTCCTGAAAAGCCCCGCCCTGGCCGCGGCGTACCGGAGGGAGGTCCTCAGGCTATGGGAGGAAGGACGGCCCCTCTAGTCCTGACCCTGGCCTCGGGAAGCCCTAGGCGGAGGGCCCTCCTCGAGGCCCTGGGCTACCCCCTTAAGGTCGTGGTCCCCAGGGTGGAGGAGGAAGACCTTCCCCTTCCCCCCAGGGCCCTCGCCCAGGCCCTGGCCCGGAGGAAGGGAGAAAGGGTGGCGGGGCTATGGGTGCTCGCCGCGGACACCGTGGTGGACCTGGAGGGGGAGGTTTTGGGCAAGCCCAAGGACTTTGAGGAAAACCGGGCCTTCCTAAGGCGACTTTCGGGAAAGTCCCACCTAGTGCACACCGCCTTCTACCTGCGCACGCCCCAGGGCCTGGTGGAGGAGGTTCACACCGCCCGGGTCTTTTTCCGGAGGCTCTCCGAGGAGGAGATCGCCTGGTACGTGGCAAGCGGCGAGGGCCTGGACAAGGCGGGGGGCTACGGGGCCCAGGGGCTCGGCATGGCCCTCATCCAAGGGGTGGAAGGGGACTTCTACACGGTGGTGGGCCTGCCCGTGGCCCGGGTCTTCGCCCTGCTTTGGGAAAGGGGGTTCCGGCCATGAGCGAGCGGGCCCTGAGGCGGGGCCTCTTCCTCTTCCTCCTTCTCCTGGGCCTGACCCTGGCCGCCCTGACCCGCCCCCTGGCCCCCCGGGTGGCCCTCACCCTCTCCCCCCTCACCGCCCCCCTGCCCGCCCTGGGCCACCGCCTGGGGCAGAACCTGGGGGCGGGGCTTGCCGCCCTCCTGGACCGGCGGGACCTCTACGGGGAAAACCGCCGCCTGCAGGCGCGGGTAGCCGAGCTGGAGACGGAAAACCGCAGGCTTCTAAGAGAGGTGGAACGCCTCTCCCGGGCCCTGGAGGTGCGCCGGGCCCAGGCCCCCGGGGTGGTGGCGGTGGCCCCCGTGGTGGGGGAAGACCTCTCCGGCCTCTACCGCCGCCTGGTCCTGGGCCTGGGGGAGCGGGACGGGCTCAGGGTGGGCATGCCCGTCACCGCCCCCGAGGGCCTGGTGGGGCTCGTGGTGGAGGTGGGGGAGCGCCAGGCCTTGGTGCGCACCCTTTTGGACCCGGAAAGCCAGGTGGGGGTGCGCCCGGAGAAGTCCCCGGGGCGAGGGGTGGCCCGGGGCGCGCCTCCCGACCACCTGGTGGCGGACTTCCCCCCCACGGTGAAGGTGGCCCCCGGGGACCTCCTCCTCACGGGAAGCCCCCTGGGGCTCTTCCCCGACGGCATCCCCGTGGGCCGGGTGGAGCGGGTGGAGAGGGTGCAGGGGGGGCTCAAGCAAAGGGCCTGGGCGAAACCCTTGGTGGAGCTCTCCCTCCTGGAAGAGGTCATCGTGCTGAGGCCCCTATGAAGCCCCTTCTGGCCCTCCTCGCCACCCTCCTCATCTCCGGCCTGCTTAGCCCCTTGTGGCCCCCTGGGCTCCTCGCGCCAGACCTTTTCCTGGTCCTGGCCCTTTGGTACGCCCGTTCCCGGCCCTACTACCTGGGGCTCACCGGGGCCTTCCTCCTAGGGCTTCTTCAGGACCTCCTGGGCTTTGGCCTTCTGGGGGTGCACGCGGTGGGGCTCCTGAGCGCCAGCTACGCCTTCTACGCCGCAAGCCGCCGTCTGGCGGCGGGGGAGAGTCTGGGGGCTCTTTTCGCCTTCCTCTGGGCCTTCTTGGCCAAGTGGGCGGGCTACTTTCTGGTGGCCTACTGGCTCCGCCTGGACCTCCCCCCCTTGGTGCCCCTGGACCTCCTCCAGGAGGGCCTCTTTACACTCCCCTTCTACCTCCTGGCCCTGCGCCTGGCAGGGCCCCGCAGGGAACCATGACGAGCCGGCTCCACGCCCTCATGCTCTTCTTCCTGGTGGCCTTTGGCCTCCTGGGCCTCAGGGCGTGGCAGCTCCAGGTGCTAGAGCACGAGAAGTACGCCCTGCGAAGCCAGGGCAACTACCTGAAGACTGAAGGCATCCCCGCGCCCAGAGGGCGGATCCTGGACCGCAAGGGGAGGGTGATCGCCCAGGACCGGCTGGTGGTGGACCTGGTGTACGAGGGGGGAGATGTGGCCTTCCAGGAAAGGCTCCTGCCCCTCTTGGGCCTGAAGGAGCTTCCCCGGGTGGAAGGCCCCACGGTCCTATTGGCGGGGGTCCCCGACCCCCTCCTCCCCACCTTGGCCGAGCTCACCGCAGGGCAGAAAAACCTCTACCTCAGGGAGCGCATTGAGCGCCACTACCCGAACCCCATCTCCGGGCCCGTCTTGGGCTACGTCCTCCAGGCCAATGCCGAGCAGGTGAAGCGGGGATACAGCCCCGAGGAACAGGTGGGCCAGGCGGGCCTCGAGGCCGCCCTGGAACCCTACCTCCGGGGGAAGCGGGGGGTGAGGGCGGTGGAGGTGAACGTCCGGGGGGAACGGCTCCGGGAGAGCGTCCTGGAGGAACCCGTGCCCGGAAAGGACGTGGTGCTCACCCTGGACCTGGACCTGCAGCGGGCGGCGGAAAGGGCCCTGGAGGAAGCCTTGGCCGACATCAACGCGGGGCGGAAGCTCCGGGGGCTTCCCCCCGCCAAACGGGTCAAGGGAGCCATCGTGGCCCTGGACCCGCGAAGCGGGGAAGTCCTGGCCATGGCCAGCGCCCCCTCCTTTGACCCAGGCCTCTTCGCCCGGCGTCCCGTACCCCGGGAAGTCCAGGCCCTCCTCCGGGACCCCGACCTCCCCCTGCTGAACCGGGCGGTCCAGCCGTACACCCCCGGTTCCACCTTCAAGCTGGCCACCAGCTACACGCTTTTGGAAGAGGGCTACGTGGGCCCTTCCACCTCCTACCGGTGCAGCCCCTACATCGTCTTCGGGGGGCAGGTGCGCCGCAACTGGGCGAACCGGGACATGGGGCCTATGACGGTCAAGGAGGCCATCGCCTGGAGCTGCAACACCTGGTACTACCAGGCGGTGGCCCAAGACCCCCTGGGGGTGGTGGACCGCCTGGCCCAAAGGGCCCGCCTCCTGGGCCTCGGGGAGGCCACGGGTTTGGAAATCGCCGAGCGCCCGGGCCTCCTTCCCACTCGGGCCTGGAAGCGGGAAACCTTCAAGGAACCCTGGTACCCAGGGGAGACCCTGTCCGTGGCCATCGGCCAGGGGCCGGTTCTCGCCACCCCGGCCCAGGTGGCCCGGATGCTGGCCACCCTGGCCAACGGGGGCCAGAGGCCCCGCCTCCGCCTGGTGAAGCGCCTGGGCCAGGAGGAGGTCCCCCCCCGCCTGGAGCCCGTGCCCGGCCGCTTCTGGTCCACCTTACAGGAGGGCCTGCGCAAGACGGTGAAGGAGGGCACGGCCCGCCACATCCTAGGCAGCTTCCCCGTCCCCACCGGGGGCAAGACGGGCACGGCGGAAACCCCGGGCAAGCGTGCGGGTCTGGAACACGCCTGGTACATGGGCTACGGGCCCGCGGAGCCCGGCACCCCCTACCCCCCCCTGGTGGTGGTGGCCTTCTTCGAGAACGGGGGCGAGGGAAGCCGGGTGGCCCTGCCCGCGGTGCGCAAGGTGATGGCGGCCTACTGGAGCCTGGACCAGGAAGCCGCCCAGGCCCGGTAGAATGGGCCCATGCGGCTCCGCGCCACCCCCAAGGCCCTGGCCCTCCGCTTGGACGGGGGCGAGACCCCGGAAGAGGTGCGCGCCTTAAGCCTCCCCGAGGGGCTTCCCCTGGAGGTGGAGGTGGCGGGCCCCGTGAGCCAGGGCGTGATGGAAGCCCTCCTCGCCCTAGGCCACCCCTTGACCCTGGTACCCCCCAGGAACCGGGCCCTGGCAGGAACCCTGGTCCTCAGCAAAACCCTGCGCTCCGGGGAGCGGGTGGAGCACCCGGGCACCGTGGTCGTCCTGGGGGACGTGAACCCCGGGGCCGAGGTGGTGGCCGGGGGAGACGTGATCGTGGTGGGCAAGCTCCGGGGCCTGGCCCACGCGGGGGCAAGTGGGGACGCGGATCGCTTCATCTTCGCCCTGGAACTCGCCGCCAAGCAGATCCGTATCGGCCCGCACCTGGCCCAGGCCCCCGAGGAGGAAGCGGGAAGGGGCCCGGAGATGGCCAAGGTCCTGGATGGCCAGATCGTGGTGGAGCCCTTCAAAAAGCGATAGTGCCCGTATCCGACCCGTAACGCTGCAACACCCAGTAGATGACCCAGCCCGTGAGGGCCACGTAGAGCCAAATGGGTACCAAGACCTTGGCCCAGCGCTTGTGCAGGGTGAACTCTCCCCGGAAGGCCCGCCAGATCACGTAGAGGGCCAGGGGGCCGTTTAGGGCGGCAAGCACGGTGTGGGTAAGGAGGACGAAGTAGTATGCCCCCCGCCAGGCTTCAGGGCCGCCATAGGCGGTGGTGCCGTAAAGCGCCCACTTGGCCAGGTAAAAGACCAGAAAGAGCCCGGCCAAGGCCGTGGCCGTGAGCATGGCCCGGTGGTGCCACGCCCGCTCTCCTCGCTTGATGAGGGCCACGCCCCCGAGCAAGGCCAAACCGGAGAGCACGATGGCCCAGATGGCGAGCAACCCCAGCGTCTCCTTCATCCCTCCCCCTCCCCCAACCGCTCCCCCAAGAGGCGTACCCGCTCCAGCCGAGCGGTCCTCCCGTAGCTGTACCCCCTGAGGTAGTCCTCCTCCCGCGCCTCCAGCTGGTAAAGGCGCAGGTAGGCCACGGCCAAAAGCCCATCCCGCTCCCGGCCTGGGGGCAGGCGGTGCAGCAGCTTGACGATGGCCCGAAGCCTTGGGACCTGGGCGAGCTCAGGGGGCGTTTCCCGCAGCGCCCGCGCCAGCTCCACCAAGGTTTCCCCCAAGCCCTGCATACCGCCAGGCAGTGTACCACAAGCCCCTTCAGGGCACCCTGCGCGTCGCCCGGTTTCCCGCGGCGTCCACCGCCACCAAACGCGCTCCCATAGGCACCTCGGCGGAGAAGGCCACCGAGGCCTCCTTGGGCAGGGAAAGCGGCGTGAAACGCCCTCCCACCTCCACCGCCACCCGCTCCACCCGGACGTTGTCCTCCACCCGTCCGTACACCCGGTAAAGGCTTCCTACCCGTTCCACCCGCTCCACCAGGATGCGGGGTGGTACCGCGTCCAGCACCAGGGGCACCCGTTTCTCCCCCCGGTTGCCCAGGGCGTCCTCCGCCTGCAAAAGGAGTTCCACCTGCCCGGAGGTGGGGGCCTGGAGGCGGAAACGGAAGCGCACGAGCCGCTTGCCCTTTTCCTCGGGGGGCAAGACCTCCTGCCCGCCCGCCCGCACGCTCACCACGCCCGCCGGGTCAAAGGCGTACCCCTCCACCGCCAAGGTGCGCCCCGGGGCTACCGCCCCGCCCAGGGGCTCCACCAGGCCGATCTCAGGGGGGACCGCGTCGGGCCGGGCGCAGGAGGAAAGCAAAAGGACAAAAAGGAGGGGACGCCAGCGCATCCCCCCCATGTTAGCGTACCCTGGTCTAGCGGAAGATCACCCCCACGCGGCCGGCAAAGTCGGGGTAGAACCTTGTCAACGTACCTAGACCCACCGTCACCCCCACATTCACCTCTCCATAAGCGCTAAAGGGCATCCCCGGGAAGCGGTATTCCACCCCCAGAAGCCCATGGGGAAATACGGTAAACCCCCCTGTGCCATAGAAGGACCATATCCCCACCCCCACACCAGCACCGTAGTACCAGTCCAGAGAAACCCCCTGCTCCGTGGGGATGGCACTCTTGGCCAGGATAAGCCCCGCGTCTCCCGCAAAACCGAACCAACCCAACCCTGCCCCGAGACGAAGGTTGGCCGTCTGGAACTGAACGCCCAAATAGGTGGGCCAGCCCGAATAGAGACCGTAACCCGGGGATTGGGCCAGGGAGAGGGAGGAAAGGCCAGCGACCAAAAGGATAGCTACCAACAACCGTTTCATCTTTTACCTCCTTTCCTCCCCCAGGGTACACCTTCTTTCTTCAAAAAGGAAGAGGAACTAGGTAGTGTACAAGGCATTGATCCGCACATACCCCTCGGTCAGGTCGCACCCCCAGGCCACCCCTTCCCCCTGGCCTTCCTGAAGGTCCACCAGAACCTCTACTTCCTCGGCCCGCATGGCCTGGCTCGCCCTTTCCCGGTCAAAGGGGAGCACCCCCCCGGCGTAAAGGAGGATGCCCTGGAGGGCGATGCGCACCCGCATGGGGTCAAACCGGGCCCCGGAGTTGCCCACCGCCGCCAAAATCCTTCCCCAGTTGGGGTCGTTGCCGTAGAGGGCGCTTTTCCAGAGGGCGCTGGCCGCGATGGCCCTTGCCGCCCGTCTCGCCTCCTCCTCCGTGGCCGCCCCCACCACCCGCACGGTCATGAGCTTGGTGGCCCCTTCCCCGTCCCGGGCGATCTTTTTGGCGAGCTCCCGGGCCACGGCTTCCACCCCTTCCCAGAAGGCCCCAAGGGGCACCTCCCCATAGGCCCCGTTGGCCATGAGGAGGGCCAGATCGTTCGTAGAGGTGTCCCCGTCCACCGTCACCTGGTTAAAGGTGCGCTCCACCACCCCCCGCCACCCCGCCCTCAGGGCCTCCTGGGGAAGGGCGGCATCCGTCACCAAAAAGGCCAGCATGGTGGCCATGTTGGGGTGGATCATGCCGCTCCCCTTGGCGATGCCCACGACCCTTGCCCCTTCCACCTGGGCCTCGGCCACCTTGGCCACGAGGTCCGTGGTGAGAATGGCCTCAGCAAAGGCGTCCGCCTCCGGGGTGAGGACGATCTGGGGCAGGCCCGCCTCCACCCGCTCCACCGGCAAGGGCACCCCGATCACCCCGGTGGAGGCGGTGAGGACCTCCCTTGGGGAAAGACCCAGGCGGAGGGCCGCCGCCTCCGCCATGCGCTCATCGTCCCTATAGCCCCTTTCCCCGGTGGCGCAGTTGGCGTTGCCCGCGTTCACCACCACCGCCCGTAAGGGGTGCCCGGCGGCGTGAAGGGCCCGGCCCCTATGGATGGAAGGGGCGGCGGCCCGGTTCTGGGTGGCGGCGTAGGCCCAAGCGGCGGGGAGCCCGGAGACCAGAAGGGCCAGGTCCGGCTTGCCGGAGGGCTTAATCCCCGCCCGCACCGCCCCAGCGCGGAAACCCAAGGGCAACCTCACGGCCATATCCCCTCCCTGGGCAAGGCGGTTTCCTCGGCAAACCCCACCATCAGGTTGAGGTTCTGCACCGCCTGCCCCGCCATGCCCTTCACCAGGTTATCCAAGGCGGCGAAGACCATCACCCGCCCCGTCCTTTCCTCGTAAAGGGGCTTGAGGTCCACCCGGTTGCTCCCCAAAGTGCCCTTGGTCTCGGGAAGGCCTTCCAGCACCCGCACGAAGGGTTCCTCGGCGTAGAAGTCGCGGTAGAGGGCGTCCAAGGCCTCCTGGCTCCAGCTTCCCTCCACCTCCGCCTCCGCAGTGACCAGGATCCCCCGGGTCATGGGCACCAGGTGGGGGGTGAAGGAAAGCCGCACCACCTTCGCCTCTCCGTGGGTGCGCACCTTCCGCCCTTGGACCAGGAGGCGGCCTAGGTTCTGCTCCATCTCGGGGACGTGCCGGTGGGTCCCCCCCACCTTGTAGGGCCTGAGGTTCTCGTTGACCTCGGCATAGAAGGTGCCCTCCCCTTCCCGCCCCGCCCCGGAGACCCCGCTTAGGCCCACCACGAAGGCTCCCCGCAAAACCCCCTCCGCCGCCAGGGGGGCCAAGGCCAAGGTGGCCGCGGTCACGTAGCACCCGGGGTTGGCCACGAGCCTGGCCCCCCTAAGCTCCTCCCGGTGGAGCTCGGGGAGCCCGTAGACCGCCTCCTTGTAGAGCCCAGGGCTCTTGTGGGGGATGCGGTACCAGGCCTCGTAGACCTCGGGGGGCAGGCGGAAGTCCCCGGAGAGGTCAATGACCCTTTTGCCCGCCTTCAGGGCCTTCGGGGCGATCTCCATGGCAAGCCCGTTAGGCAGGGCGAGAAAGACCACCTCCGCCCGCTCCAAAACCTCTTCCTGGGAGGCGAAGGGCCTTTCGTCCCAAAGCTGGGGCCAGGCGGAGGAGAGCGGCTTCCCCTCGTACTTGCGGCTGGAAAAGCCCACCAGCTCCACCCCGGGGTGGGCCTTGAGGAGGCGGATCAGCTCCCCCCCCCCGTACCCCGAGGCCCCCAGGATCCCCACCCTTACCACGGGACCTCCAGCTCGGCCTCGGGAAAGGCCAGGGGGGAGACCCTTTCCCCAGGCTTCACCCAGATCTGTTCCCGGTAGTGGTCGCCCTCCGGGGTACGGAAGAGGAGAAGCCGCCCCCCCAGGAGGTCCTGCACCCAGACCTCCGGCACCCCGGCCTTGGCGTAAAGGGGGACTTTCTTGGTGAGGTCATACTCTAGGGAAGCGTCCGCCACCTCCACCACAAGGAGGACATCCTCGGGATGCGGCAGACGGTCGCGGTAATCCCCAGGCCGAAGCAGGACGAGGTCGGGTTCCAGGTAGGTGTCCGGGGGAAGGACCAGGGGGCCTTGCACCTGGACGTAGACTTCAGGGAGGCTAGAGAAAACCCGGTTCCAGCGGTTCACGGTATAGGCGTGCCGAGGACCTATAGGCGCCATCTGGTAGACCTCCCCCTCGAGGAGCTCCACCCCCTTCTCCGGCAGGGGAAGCCTCAGGAACTCCTCCAGGCTAAAGCGGTAGGGCCGGACCATACCCCTACTTTAGCAGGGTGAGGAGGACGGCTTTGGCGGTGTGGAGACGGTTTTCCGCCTGGTCAAAGACGCGGCTTCTGGGCCCGTGGACCGCTTCCTCCGTGGTTTCCTCCCCGTAGTGGGCGGGGAGGCAGTGGAGGAAAATCCCATCCGGGCGGAGGAGCCCTAGGAGGTCCCCGTTGACCTGGAAACCCTGGAAGTCCCTGAGGCGCCTCTCCCGCTCCGCCTCCTGGCCCATGCTGGTCCAGACATCGGTGTAAAGGACATGGGCCCCTAAGGCGGCCTCCTTGGGATCGTGGGTGAAGAAGGCGCCCGCCTTGCGCATGAGGGAGGGGTCCGGCTCGTACCCCTTAGGGGTGGCCACCCGCACCCTCAGGCCCACCAGGGGGGCCACCTCCAGGAGGGAGTTCAAGACGTTGTTTCCGTCCCCCACCCAGGCCACCTCGAGGCCCTCCCACCCCCCAAAGGCCTCCTTCAGGGTGAGGAGGTCGGCCAGGGCCTGCAGGGGGTGGGCCCGGTCGGAAAGGGCGTTCACCACCGGCACCTTGGCGTGTTGGGCCAAGGCCGCCACGGTCTCGTGCCGAAAGACGCGGGCGGCGATCCCCTCCACGAAGCGCTCCAGGTTCTTGGCGATGTCCTTCACCGGCTCCCTTTCCCCGATGCCCACCTGCTTCTGGTCCAGGTAGACCGCATGCCCCCCCAGGTGGACCATGGCCACCTCGAGGGTGGTGCGGGTGCGCAGGGAGGGCTTCTCAAAGAGGAGGGCCAGGACCTTCCCCGCAAGGTCCCTTCCCCGGTAGGCTTCCTTCTTCAGGCGCTCCGCCAGGGCCAAGAGGGCCTCGAGCTCCTTGCGCCCATAGGCGGAAAAATCCAAGAGGTCTTTGGGCCGGGTGAGGGCGTCTCCCGCCATGAGGCCTATAGCATACCCCAGGCTTGCAAAGTTATGCAAGGCCTAGGCCCGGCCCCAGGGCACGTGGAGCAGGGGCAGGGGGCTCACGAAGGGCTCCGCGTAATCCACCCCCAGGTAGTTCCCCCAGTACTGCCGCATGGCCTTTCGGGCCTCCACCCCCTTGGGCCCCACGGTCTCGCTGGCGGCCTCGCCGGAAAACTGGCTCTTATAGGCCAGCACCGCCTCCTCCCACCGGTCTATGAAGGCGGAGATCTTCACCAGAAAGCTGGGGGTGAAAGGATGGTTGCCCGGGTAGAAGAAGAGGCGCTCCACCCGGAAAGGCTCCCCCTCCAGGGGGGCCTTCTTGAGGCCCGCCAGGTGGACCGCGGCCACCGCCAGGCGGCTTGCCGCGGTGTGGTCGGGGTGGCGGTCGGCCTCGAGGGGGGCGAGCACCACCTTGGGCCTAAGCCGCCTTAGGGCCTGGGCAAGCTCCAATCGTTGTGCCAGGACGTCGGCAAGCCCCCCGTCGGGAAGCCCCAGGTTGCCCCTATAGTCCAGCCCCAGGATCCGGCTTGCCTCGGCCACCTCCCTAGCCCTTTCCTCCGGGGTGCCCTTGGAGCCCATCTCCCCCCGGGTGAGGTCCAGAATCCCCGTGGAAAGCCCCTCCGCCTTGGCCCGGGCGAGGGTTCCGCCGCAGCCCAGCTCCCCGTCATCGGGGTGGGGGGCGATGACCAACAGATCAAGCATTCTCCTCCTCCAGGATCCGCCGAAGCTCCCCCGCCAGCGCCGGAACCTTGCGCGCCACGACATCCCAAAGCGTGGCGTCGTCCAAGGCGAAGTAGGCGTGGGCCAAAACATCCCTCAATCCGGCGATTGCCCGCCACTCCACCCAGGGATAGCGGGCCCGAATGGAGCCCGGCACCTTCTCCGCCGCCTCACCAAGGACTTCCAGGTTACGAAGCACGGCATCGTAAACCAGCTCGTTTCGGACGAAGGCGTCAAAATCAAGGCCCTCGGTATAGCGCATGACCTTTTCGCAAGCCTCCAGCGTATCCCGAAGGAAAAGCCAATGGCTACGCGACACGGACGGCCTCCCTCAACACCTCGGACGCCGCCCAAGGCTTCAGGGCTCCCTTCATCACCAAGTCCACAGGCCGCCCAAGGAGGCTCTCCAAAAACTCTTTCACCCGCCAGTAGCCTTCAAAGCCCGGGGGAGCGAGAAAAACCACCAGCAGGTCCACATCGCTTCCAGGCCGGGCCTCACCCCGGGCCAAGGAGCCGAAGAGGTAGAGCTCCGCTACCCCCAGGGCGCGCAGCTCGGGCCAGCGGGACCGGAGCAGGGCCAGGACTTCCTCCTTCTGCACGCCTCCAGTTTAGCGCGCCTCCACCCGCTCCCCCAAGCGCCGCTCCGTGCCCTCTTGGAGGCGCTTGAGGTTTTCCCGGTGGGTCCAGAAGATGAGGAGGGCCATGAGGAAGACCGTGGCCACCTCCCAAAGGGGGCGGCCCAGGGCCAAGGAGAGGACAAAGGCGGCCACGCCCCCGGTCATGCTCCCCGCCGAGACATAACGGGTGAGGAGCATGACGGAAAGCCCAAGGGGCAGGGTCCAGAGGGCCAGCACCGGGTCCAAGACGAGGAGGGTGCCGAAGCTGGTGGCCACCCCCTTCCCCCCCCGGAAGGCCAGGAAGACCGAGTAGTTGTGCCCCAGCACCGCCATGAGGGCCACCCCGCCCAGCATCCACTCCGAAAGCCCGAAGGCCCGGGCCACGAGGACGGCAATCCCTCCCTTGAACACGTCAAAGAAGGCCACCACCAAGGCAGGGCCCCAGCCCAAGGTGCGGAGGACGTTGGTGGCCCCGATGTTCCCCGAGCCCACCTTGCGGATGTCCACCCCGTAGGTCCTGGCCACCAGGACGCCCGCGGGGATGGAGCCGAAGAGGTAGGACAAAAAGAGGATCAAGAGCACCGCCACCATGCCAGGGCATTTTACCCCCCCATTTGGGGGATGTCTTGGAGAAGCCCTGCGGGGTACACGTAGATTAGGGGGGTCAATGGTGGGAAAACGAGGTCTTACAGTTATAGAGCTGCTTGTCGTCATCGGTGTGCTGGCCGTGGTCCTCGGCCTGGTGGGGTCCAACCTTTTGGGATTCCGCCGCCAGCTGACCTTGGAGGATGCCGCCAATACCTTCGCCCAAGACGTGCAAACCTGCCGCACCAACGCCCTATCTTGGGGGGACAACTGTCGCATCCGCATCGTGGGAAGCCAAAGCTACGTGGTGGAGAGGAAAACAGACCCCGCCTCGTATTCTGTGGTGCTCACGCGAAGTTTGCCCCCAGGGGTAAGTTTCGCCAACGTCTCCGCGGGGGCGTGGTTGGAATTCGATCCCCGCACGCTCCTCAGCACCAGCGCAAGTTTCCCCACCACGGGAGCAGGGGTGGTAGCCCCAGAGGTCCGGTTGACCAACGGCACCAAGACCTTTAGGCTAATCCTCTCCATGACCGGGGCCGTAAAGACGGCGTCCTTGTGAGGAGGCGGAATGAGGCGCTCGCATGGTCTCACCTTGATCGAAACGCTGATCGCCCTGGCGGTCCTGGGGTTGGTGGCCGGGGCCTTTACCACCAGCGTAGTTTCCAGCCTGCGGATGAACAGCGACGACCGAATAAGGGCGCGGGCCATAGCCGCGGCGGAAACGTGGCTCGACCGGTTCAGGGCCAAAAGCCTGGACTTCACCGCCTTCATCACCGCGCAGAGCTACCCATACGGCTACGACTATGCGGGAGATCCGGTGTTCGTGGCCGCGGGAGATCCAAACCCGGCGGTGCTGAACCAAGAATGGGGACCTTTTCGCTTCACGGTGCGGACCCGGAGCTTCTCTTCCTCTCCCCAGGTATGGACCGTAACCGTGACCACGTTCTACCGCAAGACGGGAGGAGGTGAGGCTAGTTTTGTGCTCAGCACGCTCGTCTACCAATAGAGCAGGATTCACCCTAGTGGAGCTCCTTGTGGCCCTGGCCATCCTTGGGGTTCTCTCCACCCTGACCCTTAACGTCTTTACCCAATCCCTCTATTACAAGCGGCACGAGGACCTCCGGTTGAAGACCCAGCAGAACCTTAGGGCAGCGCTGCACTACATCACCCAGGACCTACGGTCGGGGGCCTACCTGCACGTGTGGCACCAGAGCCCCTGTGACGACACCAAGCCGTGCAGTAACCACACCCAGGTGGCCATCGTGGGCCTAACCGGGGAGTCTTCCCCTGTGGCCGAACCCCCGGGAAACAGCTTCACGAACTCGGCGGAGACGGGGATCTGCGATGCCCGCTCCTTTGCGGTGGGGGACCTGGCCCTCCTCTACAACGGGGGCCAGGTGCAGCTCCTGCGCATCACCCAGCGCCAGCTCCTGGCCAACTACGCCCAAGCCTGCTCCGGTCCTCCAAACCCTAACCGCGACAAGGTTCAGCACAACGATGACAAGATCTCGGGCCAGTGGACGAGCAGCGCCTACCTCTTTAAGGTGGACCTGGCCACGTATGTCGTGCGGGACGACCCTTTGGAGGCCGGCCGAAAGGTCCTCTACCGCATGACGGGCTACGATGGCACCGGAACCCAGGGGGCGGGCATCGTGGCCTTTGGGATCACGGGCCTGGAGGTCTGGTACGGGGTGCCGGAGGACCCCAACGCCCTGTCCTCGCGCCTGGTCTTTTACCCCACCCTAGAGGATGCCACCGGTGCCTTTAGTACCCAAGGCTATACGGCCACGCCGGGCGGCAGCAAGTATATCGGCACCCTGGTGCGGGCCGTACGGGTCGCCTTGACGGGGCAGAGCCCCGGGAACCTTCCCGGAAAGAGCACACCTGATACCTTCACCGTCACGGAGACCGTGGAGCTGAGGAGGTGAGATATGCACCGTAAAGGTGTCGCACTCATTGCGGTCTTGGTGGTGGCCGCCGTGATGACCCTTGTGGGAAGCCTGCTCTTCATGGGCACCTTGGGGGACCTGCGACAGACCAGGTCCACCCTCCAGGCAGCCCAGGCGCGGGCCGCCGGCGAGGCAGGGCTCGTCTACGCGCGCTACGCTATGGAGATCGCCCGTGGGGACATCAAGGCGATCCTCGCCCCGAAGATGAGCCTCACGGCCAACCCGGCCACGGACTGGGTGATTCCCGAGAGCGAGTGGCCCGGCATCACCACGGCCATCCAGGGCCTCCTCAACGGAAGCTACGGGGCCGTCCCGGCCGGGGCCGTGGACCAGGGCCAAGCCTCCTTGCGCTTTACCGTGACCCGCTTCCGGGGCAACACCAAAGCGGCCACGGCCCAGACTTACCGGGCGGACTACGTGGTGGTCTCCACCGGACAGGTGGGCGTTGCCCGGCGCCGCGTGGAGGAGAAGGGCTACTTTGAGGTCCAGCTTGGCCGTCCTTCCCTGTCCCAATGGCTTTTCCTGGTAGACGACGCGGGCGGAACAACCGGCTTCTTCCCCACGGGCGCGGTCTTCAACGGCCCGGTCCACGCCAACCACAACTGGGGGTTCTGGGGCAGGCCCGTTTTCAAGGACGTCGTCAGCACCAGCGACGATGGGGCCTGGTACTGGCGCCTCTCCGGGGACGGGTGCACGGGAAGCAGCCGCATCTGGGTCAGGGGAGACTCCCGGCCCCCCTGCACCGTACCCGATTTCCAGAAGGGCTTTCTCCGCAACCAGCCCTTGGTGGAACTGCCCACCTCTACGCTTTCCCAGCAGCGGGCCGCCCTGGGCATGGACCCCGCAGACACCTCCACGCCGTCCGCCCGCGACATCTGCTTCGCCCTGCGCCTCCACAACCCTCCTGCCAAGAACTGCAACAGCGACCCCTCCGTGCCTGAGGGTGTTTACCTCGTCAACGACGGTACCGGCGTCAAGGGGGGCATCTACGTCCAGGGAAATGTGGACCAGCTCGTCCTCCGGGCCACGGGAACGGGGCAGCAGGTCTACACCTTCAAGCAGGGGAGCAGCACCTGGGTCATCACCGTGGACTACACGGCGAACACCACTACCGTCACCAAGAACGGTGCCTCCGTCGGGACCTACGCCGGTACTCCGAACGGCCCCGCGCCCCTGGGCACGGGGGGACCGACTGGCCAGATCTACGTGACAGGCGAGGTCAAGAGCCTGCAGGGGCCCCCCCGCACCGGTTCCCCCCCCTGCGGGGTGGACTATCCGGGGAGTTCCGACAACTGCCCGGACCACCCACCTCCTACCCAAATCCCCCCGGCCCTCTCCAAGGAGACCCAGCTCCACATCACCGCCGTAGGCGCCATCGGCCTCACGGGGGACCTGGTCTACGAGTGCGACCCCACCAAGGTGACCGATGCCACCTACCTTGCCAGCAGACCTAGGTGTGCCTTAGGTGCAGGGGAGAGGCTATCCACGGTCCTTGGGGTGATGTCCCAAACCAGCGACATCGTGATTGAAAATAGTCCCATTAGGGCTCCTGACAACCTCTACCTCTGGGGTTCCTACCTCTCCGGGGCCTCGGGGAGGGGTCTTGCCGTGGAGAACTACAGCGGCCGCGGTAGGCAGGGCAAGCTGCGCCTCTTCGGCGGGCTCATCCAGTCGGCCGACCAACTGCGGGGCACTGTAACCTCTGGGGGGAACCTCACCTCGGGCTACATGGAAACCTACGATTTCGACCTTCGCTTCGCCGACAGCGCTCTGGCCCCACCCAACTTCCCCACCGTCCGGATCTTCGATGTCCAAAAGGTGCAAGCCACCCCCCTCTCCTTTAGGGAGTTCTGACCGGGGTCAATCCATCGCTTAAGCCCGCCATCCCGGCCGCCCGCCTTCCGCAACCCAAGGGACAGAGGTTAAGTGCCCCACCGCGGCCTTCGCCGCGGTGGGGCTACCAAAGAACACACCGACGGTCCATAGTGGAAGCCGTATGCAGGCACGCCAAGGGGAGGGCGATTAGCTGCTCGCCGAGGTGTAGCCCCTCAGGGCCAGGCGGAAGAAGGCCCGGGAGAGGCCGAAGAGTACCCCCGCCATCCCCAAGGCCAGAAGCGGGGCCCGCCCCTGGCCCAAAGCGGCCTCCGCGGGCACCGTGGTGAGAAAGGCCACGGGGACCACGAAGGTGAAGAAGACCCGATAAAGGGCCGGGTAGCTGGATATGGGAAAGCGCCCGGCTTCCAGAAGCCCCCTCAGGACCTCGGTCACGTTGTAAATCTTCACGAACCAGATGCTGGTGGTGGCCAGGAGAAACCAGAGGCTGTAGAGCATGAGGGCCCCGAGGAGGAAGTAGAGGGCGAAGAGGGCGTAGTCCCCAAGCCCGAGGCCAAGCCGCTTCCCCGCGTAGAGGAGTAGCCCCATCCCCAAAAGAAAGTCCCCCAGGCCCCAGGGGGAGAAGGCCCGCAAGGAGAGCCAGAACTGGGGGTCTATGGGCTTGAGGAGGACGAAGTCCAGGGTGCCCTGCTGCACGTGCTCCACGATCTTGTTGAGGTTGGGGGCGAGGAGGGTGCTCCCCACGCCCTGAAGCAGGGTGAAGGCGGCGAGGACCAGAAGGGCCTCCTCAAAGGCCCACCCCCCCGGCCGGTACCCCCCCTGGTAGAGGAGGTAAAGGCCGAAGAGGGCCCCGAGGAGGGTGAGGGCCGAGGAGAGGAGCCCCAGGAGGAAGTTGGCCCGGTATTCCATCTCCGCCGCCAGGCTGGTGAGGAAAAAGAGCCTGAGCACCCGCAGGTAGCGCACCCTCCCAAGGTAGACTTGAAGGCATGGCGGGCGCAAGCCCCATCGTCCTGGCGAAAGACCTCACCCGGCACTACCGGGTGGCCCTCAAGGAGCCCACGCTTCTAGGCACCCTGCGCCACTTCCTCCGCCGCCAGTACCGCACGGTGCGGGCGGTGGAGGGGGTCTCCTTCGGGATCCTTCCCGGGGAGGTGGTGGGGTTCCTGGGCCCGAACGGGGCCGGGAAGACCACCACCCTGAAGATGCTCACGGGCCTCGTCCACCCCACCCGGGGGCAGGCCCTGGTGGCGGGACACGTCCCCTGGCGGCGGGAGAAGGCCTTCCTGAAGAAGATCACCCTGGTGATGGGCAACAAGCAGCAGCTCATCTGGGACCTGCCGGCCACGGACACCTTCCGCCTGAACGCCGCCATCTACGAGATCCCGGAGGCCGAGTTCAGGAGGCGGGTCCTGGAGCTTGCGGAGATGCTCGCCCTCACGGAGAAGCTCCACCAGCCCGTGCGCAAGCTCTCCTTGGGGGAGAGGATGAAGGCGGAGCTCTTGGCCGCCCTCCTCCACCGTCCCCAGGTCCTCTTCCTGGACGAACCCACCCTGGGCCTGGACGTGAACGCCCAGGTGGCGGTCCGGGACTTCCTCCGGGAGTACAACCGGCGTTTTGGCGCCACCATCCTCCTCACCAGCCACTACATGGCGGACATCGCCGCCCTCTGCGAGAGGGTTCTCGTCATCCACCAGGGGAGGCTCCTCTACGACGGGGCCCTGGAAGGGCTTTTGGCGCGGTTCGCCCCTTACCGGGAGGTGGGGCTCACCCTGAAGGCCCCCATGCCCCGGGAGGCCCTCCTCCCCTTCGGGGAGGTGCGGGAGCTGGAGGGCCGGGAGGCGCGGCTATTGGTTGCCCGGGAAAGGCTCACGGAGAAGGTGGCGGAGATCCTGAGGCGGCTTCCCGTGGAGGACCTGGAGGTGCGGGAACCCCCCTTGGAGGAGGTCATCGCCCGGGTCTTCCAAAACCCCCTTCCGGTGGAGGAAGCGTGAGGAAGGCCAAGACCCTCCTAAGCGTCTACCTGGCCTACATGCTGGAGTACCGGGCGGAGCTCTTCCTCTGGGCCCTGGCCGGGGTCTTGCCCCTCATCCTCCTCGGGGTCTGGACGGAGGCGGCGAGGGGCGGGGACTTCCCCTTGACCCCGGGGGAGTTCGCCCGCTACTTCCTCATGGTCTTCCTGGTGCGGCAGGCCACGGTGGTCTGGGTGGTGTGGGAGTTTGAGCGGGACGTGGTGGAGGGAAGGCTCTCCTTCCGGCTCCTGAGGCCCCTGGACCCCTTCTTCGAGCACCTGGCGGCCCACACCGCCGAGCGCCTGGCCCGGCTTCCCTTCGTGGTCCTCCTCACCCTCCTCTTTTTCCTCCTCTTCCCCGAGGCCCGCTTCACCCCAGAGCCCAAGGCCTTTCTCCTGGGGCTTCTCCTCACGGCCCTGGCCTTCCTCCTCCGCTACGCCATGCAGTACGCCACCGCCATGCTCACCTTCTGGACGGAGCGGGCCACCAGCGTGGAGGAGGTCTTCTTCCTCCTCTACCTCTTCCTCTCGGGCACCATCGCTCCCCTCGAGGTCTTCCCCGAGCCCCTAAAGGGCCTCGCCCTCCTTACCCCCTTCCCCTACCTGGTCTACCTGCCCGCCGCCCTCCTCGCGGGGCAGGAGGTGGCCTTGTTCCCGGGGCTATGGGTGATGCTCCTTTGGGGCGCGGCCTTCCTCCTCTTTGGGCGGCTCCTTTGGCGCCTTGGCCTCAGGCGCTACGCGGGGCACGGGGCATAATGGAGGCATGGCCACCCGCTACCGCTTCCGGGTAGAGGAGTTTGAGCGGGCCTTCCAGGGGGTGCCCCGCGTGGAGCTCCTCCGGGGAGAGGTCTACCGGATGAGCCCCATCGGACCCAAGCACGTGCACAAGGTGGCGCAGTTGGATGCCAGGCTTCAGGAAGCCCTGAGGGGAAAGGCCGTCATCCTCGTTCAGTCCCCCCTCCGCCTCTCCGAGGACTCCGAGCCCGAGCCGGACCTCATGGTGCTTAAGCCCCCTTTGGAGCCCTACCAGGACCGCCTCCCCACCCCGGAGGACGTCCTCCTCCTGGTGGAGGTGGCCGATACCTCCTTGGCGTTTGACCGGGAGGTGAAGCTTCCCCTCTACGCCGAGGCGGAAATCCCCGAGGTCTGGCTCGTGAACCTCCAGGAGGACCTTCTGGAGGCCCACCGCGACCCCCGGGGCGGACGCTACCGGGAGATCCGCCTCCTCTCCCCCGAGGAGATGGCCGCGCCCCTCGCCTTCCCCGAGGTCAGGCTCCCCTGGGCGTAGCCACCGGGTAGAGGAGGGCGTAGGCGTACCCATCGGTGAGGGCCTTGAGGGAGGCCTCGAGGATGTTCTCGCTCGCCCCCACGGTGGCGAAGCGTTCCTCCCCCCGCCTCATCTCCACCATCACCCGCACCCCGGAGTTGGTCCCCGCCTCCCGGCCCGAGAGGATGCGCACCTTGTAGTCGGTGAGCTCCACGTCCGCAAGCTCGGGGTAGAACTGCAAAACGGCCTTGCGGAAGGCCCTATCCAGGGCGGAGACGGGGCCGAAGGGGCTTTCCGCGGCGGTGTGCTGCAGGCTCTCCCCCACCCTAACCCGCACCGTGGCCTCGGCCCAGGCGGTGTCCAGGCCCCTTCCGTGGACGAAGACGCTAAAGCCCTCCACGCTAAAGGGAAGGGCCCCGCCCTTCAAGCGGTGGGCCAGGAGGTAGAAGCTGGCCTCCGCCCCCTCAAAGGCGTACCCCTCGTACTCCAGGACCTTCACCTCCTCCAGAAGGCGCCTGGCCTCCTCCTTGGAGAGGTCCACCCCCAGGGCCTGGAGCTTGGCGAGAAGGTTGGAGCGGCCCGCAACGTCCGAGACCAGAAAGCGCCTTTGGTTCCCCACCCACTCCGGGGGGATGTGCTCGTAGGTGCGGGGGTTCTTGAGGACGGCGGAGACGTGCACCCCCGCCTTGTGGGCGAAGGCCGCCTCCCCCACGTAGGGGGCGCGGCGGTTGGGGGGCAGGTTGGCCCTTTCGTCCACGAAGTGGGAGAGCTCCCTGAGCTCCCTCAGCTTTTCCGGGGAGATGGCGGGGATCCCGTACTTGAAGACCAGGGTGGGGAGGAAGCTGGTGAGGTTCAGGTTGCCGCACCTTTCCCCGTAGCCGTTGATGGTGCCCTGCACGTGGGTGGCCCCGGCCCGCACCGCCGCGAGGGCGTTGGCCACGGCGAGGTCCGCGTCGTTGTGGGGGTGGATGCCCACCCGGACCCCGGGAAAGCGCTCCACCACCGCCTTGGTGACGGCGTAGACCTCCTCGGGGAGGCTCCCCCCGTTGGTGTCGCAGAGGACCAAGGTGTCGGCCCCGCCCTGGAGGGCCGCCTCGAGGGTGGCGAGGGCATAGGCGGGGTCCTCCTTGTAGCCGTCAAAGAAGTGCTCGGCGTCGTAAACCACCCGCTTGCCCCTCCCCGCGAAAAAGGCCACGGTGTCCCCGATCATGCGGAGGTTCTCCTCCAAGGAGGTCTCCAGGGCCTCCAGCACGTGGAGGGTCCAGCTCTTGCCGAAGAGGACCACCACGGGGGTTTCCGCCTCGAGGAGGGCCACGACCGAGGGGTCCTCCTCCGGGGAAAGCCCCTTCCTCCGGGTGGCCCCGAAGGCGGCCAGCCTTGCCGCCCCCAGATCCACCCCCTTCATGCGGGCGAAGAACTCGGCGTCCTTGGGATTGGAGCCGGGCCACCCCCCCTCGATCAGGTGGATACCGAAGGCGGCGAGGCGCCTGGCGATGGCCACCTTGTCGTCCACGGAGAGGCTTACCCCTTCCCCTTGGGTGCCGTCCCTTAAGGTGGTGTCCAGGATTTCTACCACTTCTGCCCCCCTAGGTCAAACCCATAGGCCACTTCCCAGAGCTTAGCCCCACCCAGCTCAATCTCCCGCTCCCCCAGGAGCACCCCGCCCAGGTGCTCGTAGAAGCCCCGTCCCAGGGAGTTCTCCTTGAGGACCCAGACCAGCATCCGCCCATAGCCCTCTGCCTGAAGCAGCCGGGCTCCCTCGTGGAACAAGGCCCGCCCCAGGCCCTTACGCTGCCAGGTGGGAAGAACGTAGATGGCCCAAAGCTCCGCGGTGTAGCCGGGAAAGCCGGAAGCCCTATCCGGCCCAAAGGCAGCGAAACCCACCACCTCCCCGGCCTCAGCCACGAAAAGCCGGCCGGGCCAGGTGGGGTCTCTCAGCCCCCGGGCCCACCGGTCTGCTTGCCCTTCGTAAGAAAGCTCCTCCAGGAAAGCCTCCGGCACCACGCCCCGGTAGGTGGCCCGCCAAGTATCCACCAGGACCTGGGCCACCCCAGGGAGGTCCCCTAGCCCGGCCCTGCGGATCCGCACCACGAACGCCCCTCCTTGTCCAGAACCACCTCCTGGATGAGCATGAGGGCCCCGCCCTGGCTCAAGAGCCTGTCCCGCTCGTCCTGAAGGTCGCGGGCCAAGCAGGGAAGAATGCCCCTGTAGAGGGCTAAAAGTCTCTGGGCCTCGGCGTCTTCCAAAGCCTCGAGGCGCTGCTCCAACCGCCCCACCGCAGCCCTGAGCTCCCCCAGGCCCACCATGGCCCCTCCTACGAACCCCCTCCCCTAGACCCCCCGGTGCACCTCTTCGATGGAGGGCGGGTGCCGGGTGGCCAGGCCCGAGGCCAGCTTCCCGGCGGCGTCCAGGAAGGCCAGGGCGCTGGCCTCGATGATGTCCGGGGAGACCCCTACGCCCACCGCCTGGAGCTCGCCGAGCCTGAGGCGCACCGTCACCTGGCCCAGGGCCTCGGTGCTCCCGGTGATGGCCTCCACCCGGTAAAGCTCCAGCTCGGGCCTGAAGCCGATGGCCTCTTGGATGGCCTTGTACACCGCATCCACCGGCCCGTCCCCCGTGTGGGTGGAAACCCGCTCCCCGTCCGGGGTCTTCACCTTCACCGTGGCCGTGGGCAAAAGCCCCGAGCCGGAGAAGAACTGCACGTGTTCCAGGCTGAAGAGGTGGGAGGCGGGCTGCCTTTCGCTTTCCACCAGGGCCTGGAGCTCCTCGGCGGAGAGGGGCCCCTTCTTCTCCGCGATCTCCTTGAAGCGGGCGAAGAGCCCCTTGAGCTGGTCCTCCGTGAGGTCCTTGTAGCCCAGGTCCTCGAGGGCCTTTTTAAAAGCCGCCCGGCCCGAGTGCTTGCCGAGGACGAGGACGGCGGGACGCCGCCCGATGAGCTCCGCGTCCATGATCTCGTAGGTGGACCGGTGCTTGAGGACCCCGTCCTGGTGGATGCCGGATTCGTGGGCGAAGGCGTTGTCCCCCACGATGGCCTTGTTGGGGGGAACGGGCATCCCGGTGTAGCGCTCCACCAGGCGGCTTACCCGGTAGATCTCCTTGGTGTTGATCTGGGTCCTGGCCTTGTACCAGTCCCGGCGCACGTAGAGGGCCATGACCACCTCCTCCAAGGAGGTGTTGCCCGCCCGCTCCCCGATGCCGTTGATGGTGCACTCCACCTGCCCCGCCCCGTTCTCAATGCCCGCCAGGGCGTTGGCGGTGGCCAGGCCCAGGTCGTCGTGGGTGTGGGTGGAGATGACCACGTCCCTTCCCCGCACCACCTCGTCCCGGATCCGGCGGATGAGGGCCCCGTACTCGCCGGGGGTGCCGTAGCCCGTGGTGTCGGGGATGTTGATGGTGGTGGCCCCCGCCGCGATGGCCACCTCGTAAAGCCTTTTGACGAAGTCCCACTCCGCCCGCATCACGTCCTGAGCGGAAAACTCCACGTCGTCCACGTACTTCTTGGCGTAGCGGACCATCTGGTCCGCCATCTCCAAGACCTCCTCCTCGGTCTTCTTCAGCATGTACTGCAGGTGGACCTTGGAGGCGGAGGTGAAGACGTGGATGCGGGGCCTTTCCGCCTTCTCCAGGGCCTTGGCCGCCTGGTCGATGTCCAGGGTGTGGGTGCGGGCGAGGGCCGCGATGATGGGGCCCTTGACCTCGCTGGCGATGCGCCGCACCGCCTCAAACTCCAAGGGCCCGGATACGGGGAAGCCCGCCTCGATGATGTCCACGTTGAGCCGGGCCAGGGCGTGGGCGATCTCCAGCTTCTGGTCCAGGGAAAGGGCCACCCCTGGGCTCTGCTCCCCGTCGCGAAGCGTGGTGTCAAAGATCCGGATGTGCCGCTCTTCCATCCTCATCCCTCCCTAAAAGCACAAGGCCTCCCCCAAGGGGAGGCCAAAGAAGCCCCTCTAACCTACCTCCTCCAATACCCTTGCCCGCAGGAAGGGCATCATGGCCCTAAGCCTCGCCCCCACCTCCTCAATGGGGTGCTCCTTCCACCGCTTGCGGTAGGCCTCCAGAACCGGGCTTCCCACCTGGTTCTCCAGCATCCACTCCCGGGCGAACTCCCCGGTCTGGATCTGCCGCAGGATCTCCCGCATGCGGCGCTTGGTCTCCTCCACGGGCACGGCCACCTCCCCCCGGGTGTAGTCCCCGTACTCGGCGGTGTTGGAGATGGAGTAGCGCATCCCCTTAAGCCCCGCCTCGTAGATGAGGTCCACGATGAGCTTCACCTCGTGGACGGTCTCAAAGTAGGCCATCTCCGGAGGGTAGCCCGCCTCCACCAGGGTCTCAAACCCCGCCTGGATGAGGCGGGTGAGCCCCCCGCAGAGCACCGCCTGCTCCCCGAAGAGGTCGGTCTCGGTCTCGTCCTTGAAGGTGGTGGGGATAACCCCGGCCCTGGCCGCCCCGATGGCCTTGGCGTAGGCGAGGGCGGTGGGGAAGGCGGCGCCCGAAGCGTCCTGGTGGACCGCCACCAGGGCGGGGACCCCGCTTCCTTTAACGTACTCGCTCCGCACCAGGTGGCCCGGGCCCTTCGGAGCCACCATCCAGACGTCCAGGTCGCGCCTGGGCTTGATCTGGCCAAAGTGGACGTTGAAGCCGTGGGCGAAGGCCAGGGCCGCCCCCTCCTTGAGGTTGGGCTCGATCTCCTCCCGGTAAACCTTCCCCTGGATCTCGTCGGGGAGGAGGACCATGACCACGTCCGCCTCCCGCACCGCCTCAGGCAAGGGCAGAACCCGAAGCCCCGCCCCTTCCGCCTTGGCGAAGCTCTTGGAGCCGGGCCTGAGGCCCACCCGCACGTCCACCCCCGATTCCTTGAGGTTCAGGGCGTGGGCGTGCCCCTGGGAGCCGAAGCCCAGGACGGCCACCTTCTTCCCGAGGATGAAGCCCAGGTCCGCGTCGTGCTCGTAGTAGATCTTCATACCGCCTCCCGTTTTTCCCTGACCTTAAGGGTCCTCTCCCCGCGGCTCATGGCCACCGCCCCGGTGCGCATGACCTCGAGGATCCCGTAAGGCCTGAGGGCCTCGATGAAGGAGTCTATCTTCTTGGAGTCCCCGGTGAGCTCCAGGATTAGGCTCTTCTGGGCCACGTCCACCACCCGGGCCCGGAAGGCCTCCTGGATGTCCTTCACCGCCAGGCGCTCCTCCACCCCGGCCACGTGGACCTTGACCAGGGCGAGCTCCCTTTCCACGTGGGGCTCGGAATGGTCCGTGACCTTGAGCACCTCAATGAGCCGGTTCAGCTGCTTCTCCACCTGCTCCAGGGTATGGTCGTCCCCGGACACCACCAGGCTGATGCGGGAAAGGCCGGGCACGTGGGTGGTGCCCACCGCCAGGCTCTCCAGGTTGAACCCCCTCCGGGCGAAGAGGCCCGTGATGCGGTTCAGGACCCGGGGGTGGTCCTGCACCAAGACGGAGATCACGTGCCTCACGCCTCCACCTCCTCCCGCTCCGCCGGGTGCTCCAGGATCATGTCCTCGGCCGCGCCCCCCGCGGGGATCATGGGGAAGACTCCTTCCTCGTGGTAGACCTTAAACTCCGCCACCACGGGGCCATCCGCGTTCAAGACCGCCTCCACCCCCCGCATGAGGTCCTCCTTGCGCTCCACCCGCACCCCCCTGATGCCGTAGGCCTCGGCGAGCCGGGCGAAGTCGGGGTTGGAGTCGGCCAGGTAGACCTCGGAATACCGCTTGGCGTGGAAGAGGTCCTGCCACTGCCGCACCATGCCCAGGTAGCCGTTGTTCAGGATCACCACCTTCACGTCCAGGTGGTACTTGACCAGGGTGGCGAGCTCCTGCAAGGTCATCTGGAAGGAGCCGTCCCCGTCAAAGTCAATGACCAGCTCCCCGGGGCGGGCCACCTTGGCCCCGATGGCGAAGGGCAGGCCCACGCCCATGGTGCCGAGGCCCCCCGAGGTGAGGAAGCTCCTCGGCCTGGTCACGGGGAAGAACTGGGCGGCGAACATCTGGTGCTGCCCCACCCCGGTAGTGACGATGGCGTGGCCCCCGGTGGCCTCGGCGAAGGCCCGGATCACCTCCTGGCTCTGCAGGTGGGGCTTGGGCCTATAGCGCAAGGGATAGCGGGTGCGCCACTCCTCCAGCTCCCGCCACCAGGCGGCCAGGCGCAGGGGCTTGGCCCCTTTCACCAGCTCCCGGAGCACCAGCCGGGCGTCCCCCACGATGGGGATGTGGGTGCGCACCACCTTGCCGATCTCGGCAGGATCTATGTCCACGTGGATGATGGTGTGGGCGTGGGGCGCGAAGCGGGCCACCTTCCCCGTGACCCGGTCGTCAAAGCGGAGGCCGATGGCGAGGATCACGTCCGCGTGGTGGATGGCCCGGTTGGCGGCCACGGTGCCGTGCATGCCGGGCATCCCCAGCCACAGGGGGTGGTTCCCCGGGAAGGCCCCGAGGCCCATGAGGGTGGTGATCACCGGCAGGCCCGTCTTCTCGGCGAAGGCCAGAAGCTCGGCGTGGGCCTGCTGGGCCCCGCCCCCCACCATGAGGATGGGACGCTCCGCCTTTTCCAAAGCGTCCCAGGCCCGCTCGATCTGCTTGGGGTGGCCCCTCAGGGTGGGCTTGTAGCCGGGAAGGTCCAGGGCCACGTCAAAGCTTCCCGTGAACTCGGCGAGCTGCACGTCCTTGGGGAGGTCGATGAGCACCGGGCCCGGCCTGCCCGTGGCGGCGATGTGGAAGGCCTCCCGCACCACCCGGGGGATGTCGTTCACGTCCTGCACCAGGTAGTTGTGCTTGGTGATGGGCATGGTGACCCCGGTGACGTCGGCCTCCTGGAAGGCGTCGGTGCCGATGAGGGCCCGGGGCACGTTGCCCGTGATGGCCACCACCGGGGTGGAGTCCATCAGGGCGTCCGCCAGGCCCGTGACCAGGTTGAGGGCCCCGGGGCCCGACGTGGCCATCACCACCCCCACCTTGCCGCTGGCCCGGGCATAGGCGGTGGCCGCGTGCACCCCGCCTTGCTCGTGCCGCACCAGGATGTGGCGGATGGGGCTGTCGTAGAGGGCATCGTAGGTGGGCATGATGGCCCCGCCCGGGTGGCCGAAGATCACCTCCACCCCCTCCCGCTCCAACGCCTTTAAGAGTGCCTCCGATCCCTTCATCTCCCCCTCCTAAACCAAAACCCCCCGGGTTCTCCGGGGGGTTTACGGATGCGCCAATGCGCTACACCCTACCCCCCGCTGGTCCTACGATTAGGACCAGGCCTAGGGATAGGGAGAGGCCAGCGCGCATCTTGGGCCTCATCCTAGCCCTCCCCGCGGAGGGTGTCAAGAGCCAGGCGCCGGGCGATGGCGGAGAGGGCAGTCTTGGCGTGCTCCCGCCCGTTCTCTATGAACACCGAGCGGGTTTCGGGCCCGAAGGCGCAGGAGCCGATGGCGAAGAGGCCCCGCAAGGAGGTCTCGAACTCCGGGGAGAGCACGGGCTTCTCCTCCCGGTACGCCACCCCCGCCTCCCGCAAGAGGCGGTCCTCGGCCCGGTAGCCGATGAGCACCAGCACGAAGTCGGCTTCCAGAAACACCCTTCCCTCGGGCCGCCTCAGGAAAAGCCCCTCCTCGCCGATGGCCTCCACCTCCGCCTCCATCACCGCCCGGATGCTCCCCTCCATCACCCGGTTTTCCAGGTCGGGAAGGAGCCAGTACTTCACGCTGGGGCGGACCCACTTTCCCCGGTGGACGAGGGTCACCTTAGCCCCGCCCCGGTAGAGGTCCAAGGCGGCCTCCACCGCGGAGTTGGACCCCCCCACCACCGCCACCCTCTGCCCGAAGAAGGGGGCGGCCTCCTCGTAGCGGTGGAGGACGTGGGGGAGGTCTTCCCCGGGGACGCCCAGGCGATTGGGGTTGCCGAAGTAGCCCGTGGCCACCACCACGTACCGGGCCAGGTACGCCCGCTCTCCCCGGCGGCCTCGAGCCCGCACCCGGAAGGCCCCCTCCTCCCCCTTCAGGCCCAGGACCTCGGTGTAGGCTTCCAGGCAGAGCCCTTCCCGCTCCGCCACCCGCTGGTAGTAGAGGAGGGCCTCGAGGCGGGTGGGCTTGGGCCCCTGGGACACCAGGGGGTGGCCCCCGATCTCCAGGTTCTTGGCCTCGGAGAAGAAGACCATCTGCCGGGGAAAGCGCCGGATGGTCTCCGCCACGGTCCCCCGCTCCAGCACCAGGTGGGAAAGGCCCAGGCGCTTGGCCTCCAGGGCCGCGGCGAGCCCCACCGGCCCCGCCCCCACCACGAGCACGTCCACCATGCCCTTAAGTCTAAGGGCCGTGTAGACTCTTCCCCATGGAGTGGCTCACCCATCCCGAGGTCTGGATCGCCTTTCTCACCCTCACCGTGCTGGAGGTGGTGCTGGGCGTGGACAACGTGATCTTCATCAGCATCCTGGCCTCCAAGCTCCCCAAGGAAACGCAGGACCGGGCCCGGGTGGTGGGCATCTCCCTGGCCGCCGTTACTCGCATCCTCTTCCTCCTCTCCATCGCCTGGATCATGGCCCTGAAGAAGCCCCTCTTCGCCCTCCTGGGCCACGAGGTCACGGGCAAGGACCTGGTGCTCATCGCCGGGGGGCTTTTTCTCATCTACAAGTCGGTGAAGGAAATCCACGAGAAGCTGGAAGGGGAGCCGGGCCACGCGGTGAAGCGGGTGGCCCCCTCCTTCGCCTCCGTGATCGGGCAGGTCCTCCTTTTGGACGTCGTCTTCTCCATAGACTCCGTGATCACTGCCGTGGGCCTCACCTCCCACGTGCCGGTGATGGTGGCGGCCATCCTCACCTCCGTGGCCATCATGCTCCTGGCCTCGAGGTCCATCTACGCCTTCGTGAACCGGCACCCCACGGTGAAGATGCTGGCCCTCTCCTTCCTCCTCCTCATCGGCTTCACCCTGGTGGCCGAGGGCACCGGGGTGCACATCCCCAAGGGCTACGTGTACTTCGCCATGGGCTTCGCCGTCTTCGTGGAGTGGCTGAACCTCCGGGCCGGGCTCAGGGGCAAGCCCGTGAGGCTCCACGACCCCTACCAGGAATAGAATCGGTACCGGAGGTGGCTTATGGAATACCGGACCGAACGGGACACCATGGGCGAGGTGAGGGTGCCGGCGGACCGCTACTGGGGGGCCCAGACCCAGCGCTCCTTAGAACACTTCAGGATCGGGGCCTGGCGCTTCCGCATGCCCCTCGAGGTCATCCGGGCCTACGGCCTCCTGAAGAAGGCGGCGGCCAGAGCCAACCGGGAACTGGGGGAGCTCCCCGAGGAGATCGCCCAGGCCATCATCCAGGCGGCGGAGGAGGTGGTCCAGGGCAAGTGGGACGACCACTTCCCCCTGGTGGTCTTCCAGACGGGAAGCGGTACCCAGACCAACATGAACGTGAACGAGGTCATCGCCAACCGGGCCTCGGAACTCCTGGGGAAGCCCCTGGGCTCCAAGTACGTCCACCCCAACGACCACGTGAACCGGGGCCAAAGCTCCAACGACACCTTCCCCACCGCCATGTACGTGGCCGTGGCCCTGGCCCTAAACCAAAGGCTCTACCCGGCGGCGGAGGCCCTCATCCAGACCCTGGAGGAAAAGGCCCGGGCCTTTGACGCCATCGTCAAGGTGGGCCGCACCCACCTCATGGACGCCGTGCCCATTACCCTGGGCCAGGAGGTGGGGAGCTGGGCCGCCCAGCTCAAAAACACCCTGGCCATGGTGAAGGAGGCGGAAATGGGCCTCCACCACCTGGCCATCGGGGGCACCGCCGTGGGGACGGGCCTGAACGCCCATCCCCGCTTCGGGGAGCTGGTGGCGCGGTACCTCTCGGAGGAAACGGGCCTCCCCTTCCGGGTGGCGGAAAACCGCTTCGCCGCCCTGGCCGCCCACGACGAGCTGGTCTTCCTCATGGGGGCCTTGCGCACCCTGGCCGGGGCCCTCATGAAGGTGGGGAACGACGTCCGCTGGCTGGCCTCCGGGCCCTACGGGGGGATCGGGGAAATCTTCATCCCCGCCAACGAGCCCGGGTCCTCCATCATGCCGGGCAAGGTGAACCCCACCCAGGTGGAGGCCCTCACCATGGTGGTGGTCCGGGTCTACGGCAACGACCACGCGGTGGCCTTCGCGGGAAGCCAGGGGAACTTCCAGCTCAACGTCTTTAAACCGGTGATGGCCGACGCCGCCCTGGAGTCCATCAAGCTCCTGGCCGAGGCCATGGAGTCCTTCAACGAGCACCTGGCCAAGGGCATAGAGCCCAACCTGGAGCGCATTGAGGAGCATCTCCAGAAAAACCCCATGCTGGCCACCGCCCTCAACAAGGCCATCGGCTACGACAAGGCGGCGGAGATCGTCAAGAAGGCCATCAAGGAGAAGAAGACCCTGAAGCAGGCGGCCCTCGAGCTCGGCTACCTCAGCGAGGAGGAGTTTGACCGCATCGTGGTGCCCCTGAGGCTGGCCAAGCCCCACGAGGGCTAGGGGCCTTTGTGAGAAAGCCCACCCCCAGGCGGGGTGGGCCCTTTATAGTTGGGTTTGGGAGGTGCAGTATGCCGTACCCGTTTAAGCTGCCGGAACTCGGTTACCCCTACGAGGCCCTCGAGCCCCACATCGACGCCAAGACCATGGAGATTCACCACCAGAAGCACCACGGGGCCTACGTGGCGAACCTCAACGCCGCCCTGGAGAAATACCCCTACCTGCAGGGGGTGGAGGCGGAGGTCCTCCTGAGGCACCTGGCCGCCCTCCCCGCCGACATCCAGACCGCCGTGCGCAACAACGGCGGGGGGCACCTGAACCACAGCCTCTTCTGGAGGCTCCTCACCCCGGGGGGGGCCAAGGAGCCCGTGGGGGAACTCAAGAAGGCCATAGACGAAGCCTTTGGCGGCTTCCAAGCCCTCAAGGAGAAGCTCACCCAGGCGGCCATGGGCCGCTTTGGCTCGGGCTGGGCCTGGCTCGTCAAGGACCCCTTTGGCAAGCTCCACGTCCTCTCCACCCCCAACCAGGACAACCCCGTGATGGAGGGCTTCACCCCCATCGTGGGCATCGACGTCTGGGAGCACGCCTACTACCTCAAGTACCAGAACCGCCGGGCGGACTACCTCCAGGCCATCTGGAACGTCCTCAACTGGGACGTGGCGGAGGAGCTCTACAAGGGAGCCTAAAAGAGGGCCAAGAGCCGCCCCACCGCCCCCTCCAGGGCGGAGAGGGCTTCCTTCACCCGCCAGGCCCCCCTGTCCCGCACCCCGGCGGGGTTGGAGATGGCCCTCAGCTCCGCCCCCCTGATCCCCAGGGCCAGACAGGCCCGGGCGAAGGCCGCCCCCTCCATGTTCTCCAAGGAGGCCCCCCACTTCCCGGCCAGGGCCAGGGCCTCCTCCGGGGTCTCGGAGACCAGGTCCCGGGTGAGGCCCACGGCCACCTGGAGGCCAAGCCCGCGGGCGAGCTCCCCGGTGAGGACAGGGTCCAAGGGGAAGCGGTTGAAGTAGCGCACCTCCCCAAGCTCCAGGGCGGGAAAGCCCAGGGGCTTCAGGCCCGCCCGCAGGCCCAAGTCCGCCTCCACCTCCTCCCCCACCAGCACCCCCTCCCCCGGGGAAAGCCCCGAGCCCGGGTAGGCCCCGGCGAGGCCGAAGAGGAGGGCTTTTTCCACCGGGTTTTTCCCCGCCCAGGCGGCGAGGGTGAGGGCGGCGTTCACCTTGCCCACCCCCGTCTCCAGGTACACGAACCCTTCCCCCCTTAGGCCCCTTCGCCCCAGGAAGGAGAAGGGCTCACCCCGGAGGAAGGGGGCCTCGAGGGCCGTGGGGGAAAGGAGAAGCCACACTACTCCACCACCCTAAAGCCCAAGGCCTCCGCCCGCTCCACGAAGAACTGGATGTTCTCCGCCTTGACCTCCCCGCCCAGGCTCTTGCGGTCAAAGGCCTCCTCCGCGGCCAGGATCATGGTCTCGGCGAGGCAGGCGGGCACCTGGTCCGGGGCGCCGAAGTGGAGGTCCAAGGTGGCCCGGGCTTCCCCCGGAAGCCGCACCACCCCCCCGGGGATGACCCGCACCCCCGGCACCCCCCGCACTGCGGGGTGGACGTCGGGGGGGACCCCCTCGTCGTAGATCCAGGCCCCGGGCTTCACGTGCTCGGGGTGGATCACGGGGTTGGGGTCGCTGGTGGCGGTGAAGACCAGGTCCGCCTCCCTGATGGCGGCGATCTCCGTGGTCACCACCAGCTCAGGAGTCTCCCCCTTGCGCTCCAGGTTTTTCCGGAGGCTTTCCGCCGCCCGCTTGAGCCTCTCCGGGTCCCGCCCCACCAGGATGAGCTTCCCCACCAGGGGGGCGATCTGCCGGGCGATGCCGAAGGCCACCACCCCATTCGCCCCCACCACCGCCGCCGTGACGGCCTTCAGGTCCTTCCCCCCTTGGGCGAAGTGGGCGAGGATCTGGGGGATGGCCGCCCTGACGGTGCCCGCGGTGTAGGCCCCCCCGTTCGTCACCTGGATGCCGGGCACGGCCTCCTGCACCAGCTTGCCCTTCTCCCCCACCACGCTCCAGAAGGCCCCCAGGCCCACCACCGTGGCCCCGAGCTCCTTAGCGAGCCGCGCCCCCTGGATGGCCCGCTTGACCGCCAGGTCGGGCTTTTCCCGGATCTGGTGGGGCAGGAGGGGGGCGGAGATGAGGTGGCAGAGGACCTCCCGCCCGTCCGCGGTCCTCACCCCCCGGACCTCCCCCACCTTCATGGGGCGGAAGCGCTCCGCCAAGCGCTCCATCCAGGCCTGCCTCAGGAGGCCCAAGCGCACCAGGGGCCTGAGCCAGCGGAAACGGGGGCTCTGCCAGAAATCCTCCAGGGTAATCGGGTGGATGAGGAAGGCGCAGACCACCTGCTTCTCCGAGGGCAGGGGCAAGGGGCTTCCCAGCTTGGGCTCGGTGCCCTCCAGGACCCTTCCCAGGTTCTCCTTGTAGCGCCAGAGGGCGAGGAGGAAGAGCCCCAGGCCCAAGAGCCCCTCCGCCGGGCCATACCCCCCGAGGAGGAGGACCCCGAAAAGCCCCAGGGGAAGGGAGAGGGAGGCCAAGGAGGCGTAGCCCGTGAGGGCATAGACCGCAAGGGCCAAGGCCACGGGCACCAGGCCCAGGGCGGGGGGCAAGGGAAGGCCGGAGAGCACCCCCAAAAGGAGCCCTGCCCCCTTGGCCCTGAGGGGCCAGGGGTCCCGCAGGAAGATGGGGTAGAGATGGCCCAGGTAGGCGGCCACCCCCAAGGCCAAAAGCCCCGCGAGATCCAGGCCCATGGCCCGCCCCAGGAGGAGGGGCAGGTAGCCCTTGAGGAAGTCCAGGAGGAAGGCGAGGAGGGTGAGCCAAAGGCCCAGGCGCCTTAGGGCGTTTTCCAGGCCCAGGGTGTAGGGGCTTGCCGTGCGCAGGTCCACCCCCCGCCTGCGCGCCAGCCCGTACCCCAGGGGCAAGGCGCCCAGAAGGTAAGCCAGGGGGAGAAGAAGGGCCGTCATCGCAGGTAGTTTAGCCCGGCCACCGCCCCCCCCGTGAGGAGGAGGACGAGGAGGCCCGCCGCCAAGACCCCGAAGGAGATGGCGGCGAGGGCATACCGCCGCCTCAGGCCCAGGACCACGGCCAGAACCGCCCCGCTCCAGGCCCCGGTGCCGGGCAAGGGCACGGCCACGAAGAGGAAGAGGCCTAAGGCCCCCAGGCGCTGCACCTGCTCCTCCCCCCTCAGGCGCACGCGGGCCTCGAGGGCCTCCCACGCCCGGGCGAGGGCGGGCACCCGGGTGGCGACCCCCACCGCCCAGGGCAGGAGCCAAAGGGCCAGGGGCGCCACCAGGAGGTTGCCCAGGAGGCTGTAGGCCAAGGCCTTGCTCAGGGGCATCCCCAAGGCCACCCCCAAGGGGATGGCCCCGCGGAGCTCCACCACCGGCAAGGCCGCCACCAGGGTCACGTAAAGCTCAGGGGCCATGGGGTAAGGAAAGGGCCCGCCCCCTCCGCCGGAACCCGGGGAAGCGAGGGCAGGCCCAAGGGGACACGCTTCAGGCCCTGGCGGCCTTGGCCTTCTCCACGAGCTTAGCGAAGGCCTCGGGCTCCCGCACCGCCAGGTCGGCCAGGACCTTGCGGTCCAGCTCCACCCCCGCCTGCTTCAGGCCGTGGATGAAGCTGGAGTAGTTCATGCCGTGCTGGCGGCAGGCGGCGTTGATGCGCACGATCCAGAGCTTCCGGAAGTCCCGCTTCCTCCGCTTGCGGTGGGCATAGGCGTAGTTCCCGGCGGCAAAGAGGGTTTCCCGGGCCTTGCGGAAGCTCTTGGAGCGCAGGCCCCAGTAGCCCTTGGCCAGCTTCAGGATCTTCTTGTGCTTCCTGCGGCGGACGACACCGGTCTTGGCGCGGGGCATTCCCTACCTCCTCAGGCGTAAGGCAGGAGGAGCTTGATCCGCTCCGCCTCCGGCTTGGCCAGGGTAAACTTCCGCCCCTTCTGGCGGATCTCCTTCCCCGCCTTGTGCCAGTTCAGGTGCCGCTTACCGGTCTTCATGGCCACCACCTTGCCCGAAGCGGTCACCTTGACCCGCTTCTTGGCGCCCTTATGGGTCTTCATCTTCGGCATAGCGCTCCTCCGCCCTGGGAAGCGCCCCTGGCGGGGTCTTGCATGCTCCCCAAAGCCTTCCCACTATACCAGAGGGGGGCCAGGAGGTCTAGGCGGAAACCTTGGCGGGGGCCAGGAGCATGTTCATGTCCCGCCCCAGAAGCTCGGGCTTCATCTCCACCACCGCAAGGCCCCTAAGGTCCTCCGAGACCCGCTCCAAGAGCCTCTCCCCCAGCTCCGGGTGGCTCATCTCCCGCCCCCGGAACATGATGGTGACCTTGACCTTGTGGCCCTCCTCCAGGAAGCGCTTGATATGGTTCAGCTTGGTCTGATAGTCGTGCTCGTCTATCTTCACCCGGAACTTGATGGACTTCACCTCGGTGCGCTTGGCCTTCTTCCGGGCCTCCTTCTCCGCCACCTGCTGCTCGTAGCGCCACTTGGAGTAGTCCATGATGCGGGCCACGGGCGGGTCGGCCGTGGGCCCCACCAGGACCAGGTCCAGGTCCTGCTCCTGGGCCAGGCGCAAGGCCTCCCGGGTGTCCATGATGCCGAGCTGCTGCCCATCGGGTCCGATGACCCGCACCTGCCGCGCACGGATGCGTTCGTTGGTCAGATACTCCTTTATCTACATCACCTCCCAGCCCGCGGTCTTCCCGGAGAAAGGCTTGCGGGCTAAGGGGAGTGTAGCAGGAAGGCCCCGCCGCCTACAATGGGGGCATGGTCCAGGTGGAGCGTGGCCGCGTCTACAAGGTCTTCCTGAACGACCCCGAGCGCCGCAACCCCCTTTCCCCCGGGATGGTGGAAGGCCTCGTGGCCGCCTTGGTGGAGGCGGAGGAGGACCCGGAGGCCAGGGCCCTGGTGCTCTCCGGAAGGGGCCCCGCCTTCAGCGCCGGGGCGGACCTGGCCTTCCTGGAGAAGGTGACGGGGATGGGGGCCGAGGAGAACTACCGCCACTCCCTCTCCCTCATGCGCCTCTTCCACCGCCTCTACACCTTTCCCAAGCCCACGGTGGCGGCGGTGAACGGGCCGGCGGTGGCGGGGGGAGCAGGGCTTGCCCTGGCCTGCGACCTGGTGGTGATGGACCAGGAGGCGAGGCTCGGGTACACCGAGGTGAAAATCGGCTTCGTGGCCGCCCTGGTGGCCGTGATCCTCTCCCGGGCCGTGGGGGAGAAGGTGGCCAAGGACCTCCTCCTCACGGGAAGGCTCGTGGGGGCGGAGGAGGCCAGGGCCCTGGGGCTTGTGAACCGCATCGCCCCCCCGGGAAAGGCCCTGGAGGAGGCGGTGGCCCTGGCGGAGGAGGTGGCGGGGAACGCCCCCACCTCCCTCCGCCTCACCAAGGAGCTCCTCCTCGCCTTACCGGGGATGGGCCTGGAAGATGGCTTCCGCCTCGCCGCCCTCGCCAACGCCTGGGTGCGGGAGACGGGGGACCTGGAGGAGGGCATCCGGGCCTTCTTCGAGAAGCGCAAGCCCCGGTTCTAAGCACCCCGCCGAGGCCTTCGCCCCGGCGGGGGCCCCAAAAAGGCGCGCCCCACCCGGGGCGGTATTAGACTCACCTTATGGGCCTCGTCCCCGAGTGCTTCATCACCGAGATCGTGGAGCGGGACCTCAAGGAAGGGAGGTACCCGAGGCTCCTCACCCGTTTCCCCCCGGAGCCCAACGGCTACCTGCACATCGGCCACGCCCGGAGCATCGTCTTGAACTTCGGCCTGGCCCAGGACTTCGGGGGCGAATGCAACCTGCGTTACGACGACACCAACCCCGAGACGGAGAAGGAGGAGTACGCCCGGGCCATTGAGGAGGACGTGCGCTGGCTGGGCTTCACGCCAAGCCGGGTCCTCTACGCCTCGGACTACTTCGAGACCATGTACCAGTGCGCCCTGGTCCTCATCCGGGAGGGCAAGGCCTACGTGGACGACCTCCCCGAGGAGGAGATGAGCGAACTCCGCGCCCAGGGGAAGCCAAGCCCCTACCGGGAGAGGAGCGCGGAGGAGAACCTGGAGCTCTTTGAGAGGATGCGCCGGGGGGAGTTCCCCACGGGAAGCAGGGTCTTAAGGGCCAAGATTGACCCCGCCCACCCCAACTTCAAGATGCGGGACCCGGTGCTCTACCGCATCGTCCACGCCCCCCACTACCACGCCGGGGAAAAGTGGGTCATCTACCCCCTCTACGACTACGCCCACCCCCTGGAGGACTTCATAGAGGGCGTCTCCCACTCCCTCTGCACCCTGGAGTTTGAGAACAACCGGGCCGTCTACGACTGGGTCATTGAGAACCTCAAGGGGAAGTGCGGCCTGCCCCTCTCCCCAAGGCCCCACCAGTACGAGTTTGCCCGGCTGGCCCTCACCTACACCGTCCTCTCCAAGCGCAAGCTCATCAAGCTGGTGGAAGGGGGGTACGTGTCCGGCTGGGACGACCCCAGGCTCCCCACCTTGAGGGCCCTCAGGCGAAGGGGGGTAAGGCCCGAGGCCATCGTGGAGTTCGTGCGCCGCACGGGCATTTCCCGAAACGAGGCCCAGATTGAAATGGACCTCTTTGAGGAGGTGGTGCGGGACGACCTGAACCCCATCGCCCCCAGGGTCCTCGGGGTGGTGGACCCCCTGAAGGTGGTCCTCACCAACTACCAGGGGGAGGAGTGGCTCGAGGCCCCCTACTGGCCCCGGGACGTCCCCAAGGAGGGCAAAAGGCCCCTCCCCTTCTCCCCGGAACTTTACATTGAGCGCACGGACTTTACCCTAGACCCCCCCAAGGGCTGGAAGCGCCTCGCCCCGGGGCAGAGGGTGCGCCTAAGGCACGCCTACGTCATCGAGCTGGAGGACGTGGTGGCGGAGGGGGGCGAGGTGAAGCTCCTCAAGGCCCGGGTGATCCCCGGCACCCTGGGGGCGAACCCCGAGGACGGGGTCAGACCCAAGGGGGTGATCCACTGGGTCTCCGCCCGCCACGCCCTCCCCGTGGAGTTTAGGCTCTACGGCAGGCTCTTCCGCACCAAGGATCCGGAGGAGGGGGGGGACTTCCTCAAAAACCTCAACCCCGAGGCCCTTTTGGTGAAGCGGGGCTTCATTGAGCCGAGCGTGGCCCAGGACCCCGAGGGCACCCGCTACCAGCTGGAGCGCCTGGGCTACTTCTGGCAGGACCCCGTGGACTCGAGGCCCGGGGCCCTGGTGATGAACCGCATCGTGCCCCTAAAAGAGGGGTATAGAGTCTGACCCCGTTCCCTCGTCCGGCCGCCGAGCCTCCTCGCCAGGGCTTTTTACTGGGACCCCCAGGCCGGCCAAGGCCAGCCTGGGGTCGCTTTAAAGCCCCACGCTCACGCCCAAAGCCAGGCCCACGCCGAAGGATCGGACCGGGGTCAGGTAGTAGACAGGCTGGGCCTCGAGGTAGACCCCCAAGAGGGGCAGGGGCAGGTTGAGCCAGGTGCCCAAGACCGCCCGCACGCCCCCCTGGCCCCGCCCTTCCCGGGGCAGGGTGAGGCCCGGCCCCGTGCCGTAGAAGGCCCCGAGGCCCAGGTAGAGGTCGGTGAGGGGGAGCTTGAGGAGGAGATCGGCCCCGCCCCCCAGGGCCTCGAGGCCCACCCCCCCGTACACCCGCCCCTCCGCCACAAGGGGCACCAAGGGAAACCGGAGCCCCGCCTGCACCCCAAAGGGGCTCCCCGCGCTCACCTCCACCCGCTGCGCCAAGGCCAAGCCAGCCACCGCCAAGAAAAACACCGCCCACCTACGCACGCTGCACCTCCTGCAAAAGGTCTTCCACCCGCATCATCCGGGCCCGGTGCATCCCGGGCCGATAGTCCACCAAGACCGCCTCCACCTGGAGCATGCCAAGGGCCCGCAGGAAGGCCTCCTTGAGGGCCCGGCTCCCCAGAGGGCTCACCCGCATCCCGAGCTCCGGGTGCCGGGCGAGAAAGGCCTCGGCCAGGGCCCTTTCGGTCCAGATGCCGGAAAGCCTTTCCCCCAGGGCCTCCAGCACCAGGTGCTCCCCCGGCTCCCCCTCCAGCACGTACCAGTCCCCCGAGAGGTCCGGCTCCACGGGAGCATAATACCCTCGTGCGCCTGGACCGGTACCTGGTGGCGCGGGGCCTGGTGGAGAGCCGGGAGAAGGCGAGGCGGCTCATCCTGGAGGGCAAGGTTCGGGTGGAGGGGAAGACCGTGCAAAAGCCCGCCTTCCCCGTGCCCGAGGGGGCCCGGGTGGAACTCCTGGCCGAGGAGCGCTACGTGGGCCGGGGGGCCTACAAGCTCCTGGGGGCCCTTTCCGCCTTCCCCGTGGCGGTGGAGGGGAAGGTGTGCGCCGACCTCGGGGCGGGCACCGGGGGGTTCACCCAGGTCCTTTTGGAGCGGGGAGCGAAGCGGGTCTACGCGGTGGACGTGGGCAGAGGCCAGCTCCACCCCAGGCTCCGGGCCGACCCCCGGGTGGTGCCCCTGGAGGAAAAAGACGCCCGCACGCTTCTTCTGCCAGAGCCCATGGACCTGGTGGTGATGGACGTTTCCTTCATCTCCTCCACCCTCCTCCTCCCCAAGGTAAAGGAGCTCCTGAGGCCTTTTGGGGAAGCCCTGGTCCTGGTGAAGCCCCAGTTTGAGCTGGGGCCAAAGGCCCACAAGGGGGTGGTGCGGGAGGAGGCCAAGCGGCGGGAGGCCCTGGCCCGGGTGCGAAGGCGGGCCGAGGAGCTGGGCCTCGAGGTCCTGGGGGAAGCGGAAAGCCCCCTCCCGGGCAAGGAGGGGAACCGGGAGTACTGGCTTTGGCTCAGGCGCCCTTAAGCCACTCCTCGGCGATCTGCACCGCGTTCAGGGCCGCCCCCTTCAAAAGCTGGTCCCCCACCACGAAGAAGTCCAGGCCGTTCTCAAAGGCGAGGCTCTTCCGGATCCTCCCCACCTCCACGTCCCACTTGCCGCTGGCGGTGAGGGGCATGGGGTAGCGCCTGGTCCCGGGCTCGTCCACCACCTCCACCCCGGGAGCCTCCCTCAAGACCTCCCTGGCCGCCTCGGGGGTCACGGGGCGCGCGAACTCCACGCTCACCGCCTCGGCGTGGGCCCTTAAGGTGGGGACCCGCACCGCGGTGGCGCTGATCTTCAGGGTGTCGTCCCCGAAGATCTTGTGGGTCTCCCAGACCACCTTCATCTCCTCGCGGGTGTACCCGTTCTCCTGGAAGGCGTCTATGTGGGGGATGACGTTGAAGGGCAGGGGGTGGGCGAAGGCCTCCGCCCTCGGGGCTTCCCCGTGGAGGAAGCGGTGGGTCTCGTGGAGGAGCTCTTCCATGGCCTTGGCCCCGGCTCCTGAAGCCGCCTGGTAGGTGGCCACGATGACCCGCTTGGCCTGGAAGGCCCGGTGCAGGGGCCAAAGGGCCATGGCCAGGATGGCGGTGGTGCAGTTGGGGTTGGCGATGATGCCCCGGTGCTGGAAGATCTTCTCCCGGTTCACCTCGGGCACCACCAGGGGCACCCAGGGCTCGTAGCGCCAGGCGCTGGAGTTGTCCACCACCAGGGCCCCGCCTTCCGCCCACACCGGGGCCAGGGCCTTGGAAAGCGCCCCCCCGGCGCTCGCCAGGACCAGATCGGCGGGCAAGGGCCCCTCGGGCAGGGGCTCCACGGGGATCTCCTCGCCCTTAAAGGAGAGGCGCACCCCGGCGGAGCGGGGGGAGGCGTAGAGCCTCAGGTCGCCTAGGGGGAAGTTCCGGGCCTCGAGGACCTTGAGGATCTCCCGCCCCACGGCCCCCGTGGCCCCCACCACGGCCACCCTCATGCGTCCTCCGTAAGCTCCAACTCTTCCCACATGACCCGGGTGTGGGCCCAGAGGTGGGTGAGGCTATGGAGGACCTCCTCCTCCAAGGCGCTTCGCTCTTCCGGAGGAGCCTCCTTCAGCCTTTGGTACACCGCCTTGAGGTGGTCTACCTCCTCAAAGAGCTCCTGCCAGATGGGGTCAGGTAGGCCCACTACCTTCTCAACCTGCGGAGTAGCCGCCTTCGTTCCCCTTCCCATGCCCGGATCTCCCTCTCCCACTTTCCGATCAACCCCCAGTCGGGGCTAGCCTTCTCCAGCTCCTCCCTGACCTTCCGGTGATGCTGAAGGATTTGGTACTCCAAACCCTTCAGCCGCTTGCGAAGCTGCTTGTTCCTGCCCAAAGCGCCCCGCGAAGATGTCTACAGCTTACCACCTAAGCTTCTCCCGAAGGAAGCCCTCCAGCTCGTCCACGTGGAGCCTTATCTGCTCCATGGTGTCCCGGTCCCGCACCGTGACCGTGTCCTTGAGCCGGGTGGTGCCGTCCTTACTCTGGCCGATGGTGTCGTAGTCCACGGTGATGGCGAAGGGGGTGCCCACCTCGTCGTGGCGGCGGTAGGCCTTGCCGATGTTGCCGGTGTCCTCGTAGAGGATGCGCCCGAGGCCCAGGGCCTGGAGCCGCGCCTTCAGGGCCTTGGCGTAGCCGGTGATCTCCGGCCGGTTCTTGGCCAAGGGGATGACCGCGGCCTTGATGGGGGCGAGCTGGGGCTTGAGCCTGAGGACGATGCGCTCTTCTCCATGGGGAAGCTCCTCCCGGGTGAAGGCCTCGGCGAGGAGGGCCAGAACCCCCCGGTCCACCCCGGCGGAGGGCTCGATCACGTAGGGCACGAACCACCTGCCCGTCTCGGGGTCGCGGTAGGCGAGGCGGGCCGTGGAGTGCTCGTTCCTGAGGACCCGGGCGGTGATCCCCAGCTCCTCCTGGTCCTTGGTGTGGCTCCCCAGGTCAAAGTCCGTGCGGTTGGCGATGCCCTCCAGCTCCTCCAGGCCGTGGGGAAAGCGGTAGAGGATGTCCACGGTGGCCTTGGCGTAGTGGGCGAGCTCCTCGGGGGGCTGCTGGTAGGGGACCAGGTTCTCCCGGCTTAGGCCCATCTCCTGCCACCACTTGAGGCGCTCCTCCACCCAGTAGCGGTGCCAGTACTCGTCCTCCCCGGGCCGGACGAAGTACTCGATCTCCATCTGCTCAAACTCCCGCACCCGGAAGATGAAGTTCCTGGGGGTGATCTCGTTGCGGAAGGCCTTGCCGATCTGGGCGATGCCGAAGGGGAGCTTGCGGCTGGTGCTGTCCAGGACGTTCTTGAAGTTGACGAAGATGCCCTGGGCCGTCTCCGGGCGCAGGTAGGCCAGGGCGGCCTCCTCCTCCACCGGGCCCACGTAGGTCTTGAACATCATGTTGAAGTACCGGGGCGGGGTCCAGTCCCCGGGCTCCCCCGTGGCCGGGTCCACCACCTGGGCCGCGGTCATGGCCCCGCCCGCCCGCTCGGGAGCCTGCATCATGGCCTGGACCAGGGCGTGGAGGTTCCCCTCCTCCACCTCCATGGCCCGGTAGAGCCGGGCCAGGACCCCTTCGGGCTGCTCCTTCAGGAGGTGGTCCAGGCGGTAGCGCTTCTTGGTGAGGCGGTTGTCCACCATGGGGTCGGCGAAGGTGGCCTCGTGCCCGGAGTAGTGGAGGACCAGGCGGTGGGTGAGGACGCTGGCGTCCAGGCCCTCCATATCGTCCCGCTCGTAGACATTCCTTCGCCACCAGGCCTGCTTCAGGTTGTTCTTGAGCTCCACGCCCAAGGGCCCGTAGTCGTAGGTGCCCTGCAGGCCCCCGTAGATCTCCGAGCCCTGGAAGATAAACCCACGCCGCTTACAAAGCGCCACCAGTTCGTCAAGGGTGCTCGCTGGCATCGTTCCTCCCCAAGGGGAGCTAGGCCCCCGGTCAAAGGGCATATTACCGGACAGGGCCTAACCCCGCCAGGGAAGGCCAAGGTGAGCCCAGGCGCAAACCCCCACCGGGGAAGCGCTTAGGCTACAATGTGAGGTAGAGGGGAGCATGAACAGGTACGACGATCGCGCCAGGCTGGTCTTCCATTACGCAAGGGAGGAGGGGAGCCGTTTAGGCCACTCCATGATCGGCCCAGAGCACCTCCTCCTGGGCCTGATGCGCGAGGGGGGCACCGCGGCCGCCATCCTCCAGGAGTACGGGGCGAGCCTCGAGGCCATGCGCCGCATGGTGGAGGAGCTGGTGGGCCGGGGCGAGGGGAGCCGCACCGGGGAGCCCCCGGCCATCACCCCCAGGGCCCGGAGGGTCATGGAGCTGGCCAGCGCCGAGGCCCGCAACATGGGGGCCCCGGTGATCGGCACCGAGCACATCCTCCTGGGCATCATCCGCGAGGGGGACGGGATCGCCTACCGCATCCTCTCCCACTTCGCCAAGGACGTGGACGCCATCCGCTGGCGGGTGCTCTCCATGGCCGAGGGGCGGGGGCGGGAGAAGCCCGTGAACACCCCCTTCCTGGACGAGTACGGCCGCGACCTCACCAAGGAGGCCCGGGAGGGCAAGCTGGACCCCGTCATCGGCCGCCAGGAGGAGATCAACCGGGTCATCCAGATCCTGGCCCGGCGCACCAAGAACAACCCCGTGCTCATCGGGGACCCGGGCGTGGGAAAGACCGCCATCGTGGAGGGCCTGGCCCAGGCCATCGTGGAGGGCCGGGTGCCCCCCATCCTGCGGGGGGCCCGGGTGGTGGCCATAGACCTGGCCGGGGTGGTGGCGGGCACCAAGTACCGGGGGGAGTTTGAGGAGCGCCTGCGCCAGATCATAGAGGAGCTTAAGAACGCCAAGGTCATCGCCTTCATCGACGAGCTCCACACCCTGATCGGGGCGGGGGGGGCCGAGGGCACCCTGGATGCCGCCAACATCCTGAAGCCCGCCCTGGCCCGGGGGGAGATCCAGGTGATCGGGGCCACCACCACCGGGGAGTACCACCGCTACATCGAGAAGGACGCCGCCCTGGAAAGGCGCTTCCAGCCCGTGATCGTCCTCGAACCCTCCCCGGAGGAGACCCTGGAGATCCTGAAGGGCCTCCGGCCCCGCTACGAGGCCCACCACGGGGTCATCATCCCCGACGAGATCCTGGAGCTCTCCGTGAAGATCGGCATCCGCTCCCTTCCTGGGCGCAACTTCCCCGACAAGGCCATCGACCTCATCGACGAGGCGGCCTCGAGGGTGCGCCTGAACGCCTCCTTGGGCCTCCCCGTGGCCGAGGAGGAGGACGGCACCCCCATCGTGACCCGGGAGGACATTGAGGCGGTGGTGGACTCCTGGGGCGGGATCTACACGGACGACAAGGACGACGAGAAGCTCATGCACCTGGAGGAGGAGCTGAGGAAGCGGGTGGTGGGCCAGGAGGAGGCCATCCGCGCCCTGGCCAGCGCCCTCCGCCGGGCCCGGGTGGGCCTCGGGGGCAGGACCCGGGTGGCGGCCAGCTTCCTCTTCGTGGGCCAAAGCGGCGTGGGCAAGACCCAGCTGGCCAAGGCCCTGGCCGAGGTCCTCTTCGGCTCCGAGCGGGCCCTCATCCGCTTCGATATGTCGGAGTTCCAGGAACCCCACTCCATCTCCAAGCTGATCGGGGCCCCCCCCGGGTACGTGGGTTACGAGCAGGGGGGGCGCCTCACGGAGGCCGTGCGCCGCCAGCCCTTCAGCGTGGTCCTCCTGGACGAGATTGAGAAGGCCCACCCCGACGTCTACAACACCTTCCTGCAGGTGCTGGACGAGGGGCGCCTCACGGACGGCATGGGCCGCACCGTGGACTTCCGCCGGGTCATCCTCATCATGACCTCCAACACCGGGTACAACGTGGGCCCAGCCATCGGCTTCACCTCGAGGGAGGTGGACACCGAGTCCCCCCTGAAGGCCCTCTTCACCCCGGAGTTCCTGGACCGGCTGGACGAGGTCATCCGCTTCCGCCCCCTCACGGAGGAGGAGCTGGTGCAGGTGGCCCGGCTCATGCTGGAGGAGATCCAGAAGGAGCTTCGGGGGAGGGACATCATGGTGCGCTTCGCCCCCGAGGTGGCCCGCTATGTGGTGGACCAGGCCCCCAAGACGGGGAGCGCCCGGGCCATCCGCGGGGTGATCCGGGAGCGGATCGAAGACCCCCTCTCCCTGGCCCTCCTGAAGAAGCCCACCGGCCACCTCTACGTGAACGTGGAGGAGGGCCACCTGGCCTTCCACGAGGTGGAGGGCGAGGAGCTTCTGGTCTAGGCGAGGGGCTAGCCCCTAGGGGGTCTTGCGGCCCATGGCCAAGGCCAGCTACGCCTGCGTGGAGTGCGGCTACCGTACCCCCAAGCCCCTGGGGCGGTGCCCTTCCTGCGGGGCCTGGGGGAGCTTCCAGGAGGTGGCCCCGGAGCGGACCTCCCCCGCCAGGTCCCCTTCACCCCCCGCCTCCCTCCTCCCCCTTTCCCAGGTGGACGAGGAGGAGGAGCGCCGCTTCTCCTCGGGGCTTCCTGAGGTGGACCGGGTCCTGGGCGGGGGGTTCGTGCCGGGGGAGGTGGTGCTCTTAGGAGGCGAGCCTGGGGTGGGCAAGAGCACCCTCCTCCTGGAGATGGCCCGGCGCATGCCCCAGCGGGTCTACTACGTGGCGGGGGAGGAGTCCCCCGCCCAGATCAAGCTCCGGGCCCGGCGGCTTGGGGTGAAGGACCTCCTCCTCCTCCGGGAGACCCGCCTCGAGCCCCTCCTCGCCCTCCTGGAGGCCTCCCCGCCCGAGGCGCTTTTTGTGGACTCCGTCCAGTCCCTAGAGGCCGGGGGGAGTCCCGGAAGCCTGGTGGCGGTGCGGGAGGCCACCTCCGCCCTGGTGCGCTTCGCCAAGGGCACGGGCACGGCGGTGGTCCTGGTGGGGCACGTGACCAAGGAAGGGGTGGTGGCGGGGCCCAAGAGCGTGGAGCATGCGGTGGACGCCACCTTGTACCTGGAGAGCGCCGGGGTGTACCGGGTGCTCCGGAGCGCCAAGAACCGCTTCGGCCCCGTGGGCGAGCTCGGGGTCTTCCGCATGGAGGAGGAGGGGCTTTTGGAGGTGCCAAACCCCTCGGAGGCCTTCCTCCTGGAAAGGCCCCTGGGGGTGCCGGGAAGCGCCATCGCCTTGGCCTTGGCGGGGGAAAGGGCCTTGGCCCTCGAGGTCCAGGCCCTGGCCGCCAAGACCCCCTTCCCCGCCCCCAGGCGGGTGGTCCAGGGGCTGGAGGGCAGGCGGGTGGACATGGTCCTCGCGGTCCTGGAGAGGCGGCTTGGCCTCCCCTTGGGCAACCTGGACGTCTACGTGAACCTGGCGGGAGGGCTCAAGGTCCAAGACCCGGGGCTGGACCTGGCCGTGGCCCTGGCGGTGTATTCTGCGGTGGTGGGACGGCCCTTGCCCCAAGACCTGGCCCTGGTGGGGGAGGTGGGGCTTCTGGGGGAGGTGCGGAGCGTGGTGGGGCTGGAAAGGAGGCTTAGGGAGGGGGAGCGGGCGGGGTTCGCCCGCTTCCTCCACCCGGGGAACACCCGCACCCTAGGCCAGGCGGTGGAGCAGTACCTGGGATGAACCTGCGCCTTCCCCTTTACCTCCTCTTTGGCTTCTTGGGCTTCCAGCTGGCGGTGGGGCTGGAGGCTTTGGGCCTTCTCCCTCGCGCCGCGGGGCTCCTCTCCTTGAACCGCCTCTACCTGGTGGCGGCGGGGTTCCTCTCGGGGGTGCTCCTGGCCCCCAGGCTGGAGGCCCTCTTGGAGCGCCGCCTCCAACGCCTAAGGGAACTGCCCCCGGAGGTGCCCGTGGCCCTCACCCTGGGGGCCACCCTGGGCCTCCTCTTCACCGTGCTCCTCACCACCCTCCTCTCCCAGGTGCCGGGCTTCAGCCCCTACCATAGCCTCCTCCTGGCCTTCTTCCTGGTGGGCCTCTTCGCCTACCTGGCCCTGGGCTACAAGGACTACCTGCGCCCGCCCCAAAGGGGGCGCCCCCTCCAGGGGGGCAAGGTGCTGGACACCAGCGTCTTGGTGGACGGCCGCCTGGTGGAGGTGGCGGCCACGGGTTTCCTGGAAGGCCCCCTCTTCGTGCCCCACTTCGTGCTGAAGGAACTCCAGCACTTCGCCGACAGCCAGGACCCCCTTAAGCGGGCCAAGGGGCGGCGGGGCCTGGAAACCCTGGAGCAACTCAAGGAGCGCTTACCCCTGGAGGTGCTGGAGGAAACCCCCAAGGGGGAGAGCGTGGACGAAAAGCTCCTCTTCCTGGCCCGGGAGCTGGGGGCCGCCCTGGTCACCAACGACCTCGCCCTCTTGCAGATGGCCCGCATCTACGGGGTGAAGGCCCTTTCCGTGCAGGCCCTGGCCCAGGCCCTGAGGCCCCAGCTCCAGGTGGGGGACACCCTGAAGCTCCTCATCATGAAGGAGGGGAGGGAACCCCACCAGGGGGTGGGCTACCTGGAGGACGGGTCCATGGTGGTGGTGGACGGGGGGATCCGCTACCGCGGCCAGGAGGTGGAGGTGGTCATCACCCAGGCCATCCAGACCCAGGTGGGCCGCCTCTTCTTCGCCCGCCCGGCCGCGGAAGCCTAGGGGTATAATGCCCCTGGCCTTGGCCGGCCAAGGAGGTGGAACTTGAACCTACACGAGTATCAAGCCAAAGAGATCCTGGCCCGCTACGGGGTGCCGGTGCCCCCCGGCAAGGTGGCCTACACCCCGGACGAGGCCAAGCGGATCGCCGAGGAGTTCGGCAAACGGGTGGTCATCAAGGCCCAGGTTCACGTGGGGGGGAGAGGAAAGGCCGGGGGCGTGAAGCTAGCGGACACCCCGGCCGAAGCCTACGAGAAGGCCCAGGCCATCCTGGGCATGAACATCAAGGGCCTCACGGTGAAGAAGGTCCTGGTGGCCGAGGCGGTGGACATCGCCAAGGAGTACTACGCGGGCCTCATCCTGGACCGCGCCAAGAAGCGGGTGGTCCTGATGCTCTCCAAGGAGGGGGGCGTGGACATCGAGGAGGTGGCCGCCAGGAACCCTGAGGCCATCCACAAGTTCTGGATCGACCCCCACAAGGGCTTCCGCGCCTTCGAGGCCCGGGAGATGGTGAAGCGGGCGGGGCTGGAGGGCAACCTGAACAAGCTCGCCCAGGTCCTGGTGGCCCTTTACCGGGCCTACGAGGGGGTGGACGCCTCCATCGCCGAGATCAACCCCCTGGTGGTGACCAAAGACGGCCAGGTGGTGGCCGCCGACGCCAAGATCGTCCTGGACGACAACGCCCTCTTCCGCCACCCCGACTTGGCCGAGCTTAGGGAGGTGGAGGCCGAGCACCCCCTGGAGGTAGAGGCCAGCAACTACGGCTTCGCCTACGTGAAGCTCTCCGGGAACATCGGCATCATCGGCAACGGGGCGGGCCTCGTCATGTACACCCTGGACCTGGTGAACCGGGTGGGGGGTAAGCCCGCCAACTTCCTGGACATCGGGGGCGGGGCCAAGGCCGAGGTGGTCTACAACGCCCTGAAGGTGGTCCTCAAGGACCCGGACGTGAAGGGGGTCTTCATCAACATCTTCGGGGGCATCACCCGGGCCGACGAGGTGGCCAAAGGGGTGATCCGCGCCCTGGAGGAGGGGCTTCTCACCAAGCCCGTGGTCATACGGGTGGCGGGGACCGCGGAGGAGGAGGCCAAGAAGCTTCTGGAGGGCAAGCCCATCTACATGTACCCCACGTCCATGGAAGCGGCCAAGGCCATCGTGGCCATGGTGGGAGGTGCGGCGTGATCCTGGTGAACCGCGAAACCCGCGTCCTGGTCCAGGGCATCACCGGCCGGGAGGGGCAGTTCCACACGGAGCAGATGCTCGCCTACGGCACCCAGATCGTGGCCGGGGTGACCCCGGGCAAAGGCGGCACCGAGGTCCTGGGCGTCCCCGTGTACGACACGGTGAAGGAGGCGGTGGCCCGCCACCGGATCGACGCCTCCATCATCTTCGTGCCCGCCCCCGCCGCGGCGGACGCCGCCCTGGAAGCGGCCCACGCGGGCATCCCCCTCATCGTCCTGATCACCGAGGGCATCCCCACCCTGGACATGGTGAAGGCGGTGGAGGAGATCCGGGCCCTGGGAAGCCGCCTCATCGGCGGGAACTGCCCCGGCATCATCAGCGCCGGGGAGGCCAAGATCGGCATCATGCCGGGCCAGGTGTTCCAGCGGGGCAGGGTGGGGCTCATCAGCCGCTCCGGCACCCTCACCTACGAGGCGGCGGCGGCCCTTTCCCAGGCGGGGCTCGGCACCACCACCACCGTGGGGATCGGGGGTGACCCCGTGATCGGCACCACCTTCAAGGACCTCCTCCCCCTCTTCAACGAGGACCCCGAGACCGAGGCCGTGGTCCTGATCGGCGAGATCGGCGGTTCCGACGAGGAGGAGGCGGCGGCCTGGGTGAAGGCGCACATGAAAAAGCCCGTGGTGGGCTTCATCGGGGGCCGCTCCGCCCCCAAGGGCAAGCGCATGGGCCACGCCGGGGCCATCATCATGGGCAACGTGGGCACCCCCGAGTCCAAGCTCCAGGCCTTCGCCGAGGCGGGCATCCCCGTGGCCGACACCATAGACGAGATCGTGGAGCTGGTGAAGAAGGCCCTGGGCTAGCCCCCAAGGCCTCCTGGAGGGCCCCCATGCTGGCGTGCGCCAGCATGGGCTGGCATCACGCGCGTTCCGTGGCCTGGGCCAAGGCGAGGAGCCGCCTCCCGTGCTCCTCCCCAAGCGCTCCCGGGGATAGCCGCCAGGCCCAGTTGCCCGCAGGCCTTCCGGGGTAGTTCATGCGGGCCTCGCTTCCCAGGGCCAAGACGTCCTGCACGGGGTAGACGGCAAGCCGCGCCCGAGACCTCATGCCGAGGTGCATCAGGGCCCAGGGAACCTCCTCCTCCCTTTGGAAGGGAATGCCCCACTCCGCCAGGTAGCGGGCCATGAAGGCCCGCTCGTGGGGGGTTGCCGTGCGGTACCAGCCCAAGGTGGTGTCGTTGTCGTGGGTGCCGGTGTAGACCACCACCCGCCCGTGCTCCGGGTAGTTGTGGGGGAGGAAGGGGTTTTCCATCCCGTCGTCAAAGGCAAACTGCAACACCCGCATCCCGGGGAGCTCAAAGCGGTCGCGCAAGGCCTCCACCTCGGGGGTGATGACCCCCAGGTCCTCGGCCAGGATGGGCACCTTCCCAAACACCTCCTGGATGCGGGCGAAGAGCTTCTCCCCCGGGGCCTTCACCCAGCGCCCCTCCACCGCGGTGGGGCAGCTTGCGGGGATCTCCCAGTAGGCCTCGAGGCCCCGGAAGTGGTCTATGCGCACCAGGTGGAAGAGCTCCAGGGCCTTCCCCAAGCGGCGGATCCAGAAGGAAAAGCCCTCCCGCTCCAGGACGTCCCAGCGGTAGAGGGGGTTCCCCCAGCGCTGGCCCGTCTCCGAGAAGTAGTCCGGGGGTACCCCGGCCACCACCGTGGGGCGGCCCTCTTCGTCCAGGTAAAACCACTCGGGATGGGCCCAGACCTCGGCGGAGTCCTCGGCCACGAAGATGGGCATGTCCCCGATGATCTCTATCCCCAGGGCCTCGGCCTCGGCCTTCAAGGCCCCCCACTGGCGGAAGAAGAGCCACTGGGTCCAGGCGTGGAAGGCCACCTCCTCCGCAAGCTCCGCCTCCGCCTCCCCCAGCGCCTTGGCCTCCCGGAGGCGCAGGGGCAGGGGCCACCGGTTCCAGGGGAGCCCCCCATGGCGGGCCTTGAGGGCCATGAAGAGGGCGTAGTCCTTGAGCCAGTAGGCCTCCTCCTCCCGAAAGCGGGCGAAGTCCTCCCGCTCCTCCCGGGTAGCCTTTTCCCGGAAACCCCGGAAGGCTTCCTTGAAGGCGGGCCACTTCCAGGTGTAGAGGAGGCCGTAGTCCACCCTTCCTTGGGGGAAACCGGGGTCCTCCAGGCGCACGTAGCCCCTTTCCGCGAGGGGCCTCAGGTCTATGAGGTAGGGGTTTCCGGCGAAGGCGCTGAAGGACTGGTAGGGGGAGTCGCCGTAGCCCGTGGGGCCTAAGGGCAAGACCTGCCAGTACCGTCCCCCCGCCTCCCGCAGGAAATGGAGGAAGTCCCGGGCCTCCTGGCCCAGGACGCCGACGCCGTAGGGGCCGGGGAGACTCGTGGGGTGGAGAAGCAGACCGAAAGCGCGGGGCAGCTCCATGGCCCCAGTATACCTTGGAGATGTGGAAGAGCTTCCATATAGAGATGAGGCATAGCTACTCAAACCTGCTCCAAAAGATCTAGGCTACCCTTACGAAGCTCAAGTCCCTACAACCTAAGCGCCCACCACCTCAAACCAGATGGCCCACACCGTATCCGTGTTGGCGTGGACCATATCCGCCAGGAGGTCCAGGAGGTCCGTGCCCGAGTCCCGGCACGCCCGGTCCAGGACCTCGGCGTAGGGAGGCGGATCAGCGCCCTCCTGGTCCGCCGCCAGCGCCTCCACGATCCGCTCCGCCTCCTCGTCCGAGGGAGCCTCCAGGATGAGGCGCGCCACCTCCACCTCCTCCGGGATGTGGAGCTCCACAACCTCCCGGACCACGGCCTCGAGGATGGTCGGCCTGTCCCGCCGCCCGAAGGCCAGGCGCACCCGGTCGCCCGGCCCAAACTTTGGCCGCCGGAACCTGAGCGTGCAGGTTTTGCGCCCGGAGGCCACGTCCTCCAGGTACTCGCCGCGAAACCTGAGCATCGGCGTTGGCATTTCAACCCCTAATCCTAGTGTAGAAGAGGGCCGCTAGGTTTAGCGGCCCCCTAGAGAAGTTTCCCCAGAGTCTAGCCCACCTTGTTCCCCTTCTCGTCGTAGGTGTAAAACCCCCGGCCCGCCTTGCGGCCCAAAAGCCCCGCCTGCACCATGCGGCGGAGGAGGGGCGAAGGCCGGTACTTGTCGTCCCCAAAGCCCCGGTGGAGGACCTCCATGATGGCGAGGCAGGTGTCCAGGCCGATGAAGTCGGCGAGCTCCAAGGGCCCCATGGGGTGGTTCATCCCCAGGCGCATGATGCCGTCAATGGCCTCCTTGGTGGCCACCCCCTCGCGGAGGGCCTCTATGGCCTCGTTGATCATGGGCATGAGGAGGCGGTTGGAGATGAAGCCGGGGTAGTCCTGGACCTCGAGGGGGGTCTTCCCCATGCGCCTCGCCACCGCCAAAACCACCTCCCTGGTGCTCTCCGCGGTAAGCTCGCCGCGGATGACCTCCACCAGGGCCATCAGGGGCACGGGGTTGAAGAAGTGCATGCCGATGAAGCGCTCGGGCCGCCCGGAGTAGCGGGCGAGGGCGGTGATGGGGATGGAGGAGGTGTTGCTGGCGAGGATGGCCTCGGGCTTGGCGATGCCTCCGAGCCGCTCAAAGAGCCTCCGCTTCTCCCCCTCGTCCTCCACGATGGCCTCCACGATGAGGTCGGCCTCTCCTAGGGCCTCCAGGTCCAGGCTCGTCCGGATGCGGGCCAGGGTGGCCTCCAGGGCCTCCTGGCTTATCCGCCCCTTCTCCAAAAACTTGCCCAAAGAGCGGCGGATGGCGGAAAGGCCCCGCTCCAAGAAGCTCTCGGCCACGTCCACCAGCACCACCTGGTAGCCCGCGCCCGCCGCCACCTGGGCGATGCCGCTTCCCATCTGCCCTGCGCCCACCACGCCGATGGTCTTGACCTCCATAGGGCCACCTCGGGGGCTATTTTACGCCCCGCAGGTTCACGAGGAGGACGCCGGCCAAGGCCAACCCCCCGCCCAGGAGGGAGAGGGGGCTCGGCACCTCGTGAAGCCACAGGTAGGCGATGAGAATGGCGAGGAGGGGGGAGAGGTAAAGGAAGGAGGAGAGGCGGGAGGCCAGGGTGCGGGAGAGGGCGTAGGTCCAGGTCAGGTAGGCCAAGGCCCCCGGGAAAACCCCCAGGTAAAAGGCGGCGAAGAGGGCGGGCCGGGGGGCCGTGCCCACCGCCTCGGGAAGCCCGGGGAGGAAGACGAGGAGGGGCAGGGTGCCCAGGACCAGGGTGTAGACCGTCATCTCCTCGCTCCGGTAGCGGGCGAAGAGGGGCTTTTGCCACACGAAGTAAAAGGAGGTGGAGAGGGCGGAGAGGAGGATGAGGAAAGCCCCGGGGCTGAAGCGGAGCCCCCCGCCCTCCCCGAAGGCGATGAGCAGGGAGCCCAAAAGGGCTAAGGCGAAGCCCAAGACCCCCTGAAGCTTAAGCCTCTCCCCCAGGAAGGCGTAGGAGAGGAGGGCGGTGAACACGGGCCCGGTGGCGATGAGGAGGCTCGCCGCCCCCGCGCTCACCGTGAGCTCCCCGTAGACCAAGGCGGTGTGGTAGACGGTGATCCCCAAGAGGCCCAGGAGGAAAAGCCGGGGCAGGTCCTCCACCTGCGGGGGGCGCACCCCCCGGGCCCGGGCGTAGAGGAGGAGGAGGAGGCTTGCCACCAGGAAGCGGAGCAGCACCAAGTGTCCCGGGGAAAGCCCCTGGAGCCCCGCCCGGATGCCCGCGAAGGCGCTGGCCCAAAAGAGGATGGTGAGGAGGGCCGCCCCTAAGGCCCTAGGCTCCATGGGGAAGCACCAGGTAGTAGAGCCCCTGCCCCAAAAAGCCCCGCTCCAAAAGGGCGTTCACCTCCCTCGCCCCCACCTTCTGCACCCGCTCCTTCACCTCCGAAAGGGGGAGGTAGCGGCCCGCATAGAGGTACTCCATCCCCAGGTGGAAGAGCCGGCCCATGGGGGTCTCCCCCGCGAAGACCAGGCCCGTGGCCAGGGGGGTCTTGGCCCTTTCCACCTCCTCCTCCCCCACGCCCTCCCGCTCCAGGCGAGAGAGCTCCTCCTGGAGGGCAGAAAGCACCGCCTCCTTGTGGGCGGGGTCCGCCTGGACGTAGGCGTGGAAGAAACCCGCCCTGTCCGCCTCCTCGTGGCCGAAGGAGGCCACCTCGGCGAGGCCTTTGTCCACCAGGGCGAAGTGGAGCCTGCCCGAGCCCTCCTCCCCCAGGAGGTGGGCCAGGACCTGGGCGGCAAAGCGGGCCTCTTCCTGGTGGGCGAGCCCCGGGAAAAGCCCCACCAGGTAGAGGGCCCGGGCCTTCTCGTAGGGATGCTCCTCCACCCCCGTGGCCGGGGCGAGGGGCGGGTAGGCCCTCTCCGCCTCCCCCCCGGGCCAGGCCCCGGTGAGGGCCTCGGCCTCGGCCACCAGGCGGTCAAAGTCCACCCGGCCCGTGGCGGCGAGGACCATGTTTTTGGGCAGGTAGCGCCTCCCGTGGTAGGCGGCCATCCCTTGACGGGTGAGGGCGGTGATGCTTTCCACCGTGCCCAGGACGCTATTCCCCAGGGGGTGGCCCTGGAAGAAGCGGGCGCGGGCCCAGTCGTAGGCCATGAAGCCGGGGCGGTCCTGGTAGCGGGCGATCTCCTCCAGGATCACCTGCTTCTCCGTCTGGAAGTCCTCCTCCCGGAGGGCGGGGCGCATGAGCTTGGAGAAGAGGGCGAGGAGCTCGGGGGCGAACTCGGGCAGAACGGCCCCATAGTAGACCGTGGCCTCCTCGGAGGTGAAGGCGTTGTACTGGGCCCCGATCCGGTCAAAGGCCAGGTTCACGGAGAGGGCATCCATCCCCTCGGGGCCCTTGAAGACCATGTGCTCCAGGAAGTGGCTTACCCCGCTTTCCCCCTCCCTTTCGTCCCGGGCGCCCGTCTTCACGAAGTACCCCAAGGCCACGCTCCTCGCCTCCGGGAGGACCTCGGCGATCACCTTGAGGCCGTTTGGGAGCTCAGCTTCCCTAAACACCTTCCACCTCCCCCAAAAGCCCCACCCACGGGTTCCGGTAAGGGTGGGCCCTCAGGAAAGCGTTCACCGCCTCGAGGCCCGTCCCCTCTATGGCGGCCTCGATCTCGGCAAGGGACCGCACCCTCCCCAGCATGTAGAGGTCCCGGGCCATGGAAGCGGCGCGGCTCCGCACGGACTCGTCCGCCATCACCAAGGCGGTCCTTAGGGAGACCTTGGCCCGGGCAAGCTCCTCCTCCGTCACCCCCTCGGATAGGCGCTCCATCTCCCAAAGCATCACCGCCAGGGTCTCCTGGGCCCTTTCCCGGGTGGTCCCGGCGTAGGCCATGAGGAGCCCCTGGTCCTTCACCCCGGCGGGGAAGGCGCTCACCGCATAGACCAGGCCCCGCTTCTCCCGCACCTCGGTGAAGAGGCGGCTAGACATCCCCCCAGAGAGGACCTCCAAGGCGAGCCTGGCGGCGTAGAAGCCCGGCTCCTCCGGGCCCACATCGGGGTAGGCCAGGCCGATCTGGACCTGGGCCGTGGGGCGCTTCAGGGCAAAGCGGTGGGGCTCGGAAAGCCTGGGCTCGGGGTAGAGGGCCTCCTCGCCCTCCCAGGCCAGAAGGGGGTCCAGGGCGGCCAAGAGCCCTTCCCAGGACACCCCTCCCGCCACCGCCAGAATGGCCCCCTTGGGGGTGTAGCGGCGGGCAAAGTCCTCCTTGAGGGCCTTTGGCGTGGCCCGGCGGAGGGCCTCCTCTTCCCCCAGGGGATCGCGGCCGTGGGGAGAGCGGAAGACGTGGCGGCGGAGCTCGCTTAAGAGCTTCCTGGCGGGCTGGTCCTCCTGGGAAAGGAGGGCCTGGAGGGCCACGCTCCGCACCGCCTCCAAGGCCTCCTCGGGCAGGCTCGGCCGGGTGAGGAGGAGGGCGTAGAGGCGGATGACCTCCTCCAGGACCTCGGGGAGGAAGGCGGCGGAAAAGAGGGTGTACTCCAGGCCCGCCCCGCTACTCCGCCGCACCCCCAGGGCGTCCAGGGCCTGGGCCAGGCCCCGGGCGTCCAGGCCCCCCGCCCCCTTCCAAAGCCAGCCCTCGAGGAGGGCGCTGGCCCCCAGGAGGCCTTCGGGCTCGTTCACCGCCCCGGCGGGGACGAGAAGCTGGAAGGCCACCCCGGGGTAGTCCCGCTCCTCCAGGGCCACGAGAAGCCCATTGGGTAGTCGCGCCACGCGGCTCACAGGCCTAAGGGTATCATGGGGAGCGTGAGGGAAGGGGAACTCCGGGAAAGGCTCCTCAGGCCCATCCTGCGGGAGCTCAGGGACGGGGCCAGGGACCAGGTGGTGGTGGGGGGCCTGGAGGGGCTCGTCCAGAACCTGGGAAGGCCTTTCCCCGAGCTGGTGGCCCTCTTCCGGGGCTACGGGGAAAAACCCCCCGAGGAGCGGGTGGCGGTCCTGGAGGCGGCCCTCCGCTTTCTGGAAGACGGCCTGGCCCCTCCTGCGGCACCCCAGAAGGCCCCCAAGCCCCAAGGCCCGGGGCGGCTTGCCCCCAAGGACCCCGCCCACCTCCTCACCCCCCCGCAAAGCCGCAAGCGGCTCAATGAGCTCGGCCTCCACACGGTGCGGGACGTCCTCCACTACTACCCCCGCCGCTACGAGGACCGCCGCGCCCTTCCCGGGGTGCGCTACCTGGAGGAGGGCCAGAAGGCCACCTTGGTGGTGAAGGTCCTCGCCAAGGAGCTCGTCAAGACCCCCAAGAAGGGGATGCAGCTTGCGCAGGTGCGGGCCCAGGACGCCTGGGGCTGGCGCCTCACCCTGGTCTGGTTCAACCAGCCCTGGGTCCTCTCCCAGATTGAGGTGGGCTCCACCCTCATCGTCACGGGAAGGGTCGGGCGGCGGGGAGGGGTCCAGCTTTTCGTGGAGCACTTTGAGGACGAGGGCACGGAGTCCTTGTCCACGGGGCGCATCGTCCCCATCTACCCCGCCAAGGAGGGCGTGGGCCAGGCCTTCCTCCGGCGCACCGTCCACCGGGCCCTCGAGGCCGCCCTCCCCCTTCCCGACCCCCTCGAGGCCTACCGGGAGGAGCAGGGCCTCATGGAATATTCCCAGGCCCTAAGGGAAATCCACTTTCCCGGGGACGAGGAGGCCCTGAGGCGGGCCCTTCTCCGCCTCAAGTTTGACGAGTACCTCCTCCTGGAGCTCAAGGCCCTTCTGGATGCCGGGGGAATGGTCCTGGGAAGGGCCTTCCGGGTGGAGGCCTCCTGGGTGGAGGATTTCCAAGAGTCCCTTCCCTTCCCCCTCACCCGGGCCCAGGAAAGGGTCATGGGGGAGATCGCAAAGGACATGCAAAGCCCCCGCCAGATGGCCCGCCTCCTTCAGGGGGACGTGGGCTCGGGCAAGACGGTGGTGGCGGCCTTCGCCCTCTACCTGGCGGCCAAGAACGGGGCCCAGGGGGCCCTCATGGCCCCCACGGAGATCCTGGCCAAGCAGCACCACCAGAACCTCACCCGCTACCTCTTCCCCCTGGGGGTTAGGGTGGAGCTCCTCCTGGGCTCCATGACCGCCAGGGAAAAGGAGGCCGCCACCTCCCGCCTCCTCTCGGGGGAGGCCCAGGTGGCGGTGGGTACCCACGCCCTCATCCAGGAGGGGGTGGGCTTCAGGGACCTGGGCCTTGCGGTGGTGGACGAGGAGCACCGCTTCGGGGTGTTGCAGCGCCGGGCCCTCCTCAAGATGGCCCAGGTGCCCCCGGACGTCCTGGTCATGTCCGCCACCCCCATCCCCCGCTCCCTGGCCTTGACCCTCTACGGCGACCTGGAGGTGAGCGTCCTGGACGAGATGCCCCCGGGCCGCCTCCCCGTGAAGACCAAGGTGCTCCCCCACCGCCTCCGCCTCCAGGCCTACGCCTTCGCCCGGGAGGAGGTAAGGAAGGGACACCAGGTGTTCGTGGTGGCCCCGGCCATAGAGGAGTCGGAGGAGCTGGACCTGAGGGCGGCCACCGCCCTCTACCAGGAGCTAAAGGCCCTCCTCCCGGAGGTGCGGATGGCCCTCCTCCACGGCAAGATGCCCGCCCGGGAGAAGGACCAGGTGATGGAGGCCTTCCGCCAGGGGGCCTTTGACCTTTTGGTCTCCACCACGGTGATCGAGGTGGGGGTGGACATCCCCAAGGCCACCCTCATCATCGTGGAAAACGCGGAGCGCTTCGGCCTGGCCCAGCTGCACCAGCTGCGGGGCCGGGTGGGGCGGGGGGGGCTAGAGGGCTACGCCATCCTCATCGCCGGGGAGGCGAGCCAGAAGACCCTGAAGCGCCTCAAGGTGCTGGAGGCCTCCACGGACGGCTTTTACATCGCGGAGATGGACCTGAAGATGCGGGGCCCCGGGGAGCTCAGGGGCACGCGGCAGTCGGGCTACCCCGAGCTCAAGCTCGGGGACCTCGCCGAGGACACCGCCATCATTGAGCGGGCCCGGGCCTTGGCCAGGCGCATCCTCGAGGCGGACCCCGACCTCTCCCTTCCCGAGCACCAGGCCCTGAAGGAGGAGTTACGGGCCCAGGCGGAGCGCGTGGGCTTCCGGGAAGTCATCTGATGGCCCTCACGGCCCTGCCCCACCCCCACCTGCCCGCCTTCGCCTCCGAGGGGGGCTCCCTGCGGGCCCGGGCCCTGCAGGGCTACCTCCTCTCCCTCAGGGAGGCCTACCTCCCCTACGCTCCCGTGCCCCCCGTGGCCCTCCACGTGCTGGGGGAGAAGGACTGGCGGGCCCGGCTTCCCTACCCCTACGGCCTTTCCTTCCAGCGGAGCGAGCCCCAGGGCCTCGCCCTCTACGCCCCCCTCACCTACCCGGAAAGGCTCCTGCACCGCATCCGGGAGGTCCTCCTGCCCCTGGGGCCTCCCCCGGGGGAGATCCCCGCCTTCCTGGACCTCAACCTGGGCCACGAGTACGCCCACGCCCTGCAGGTGGCCTGGCGCCTCCGCACGGGGGCGAGGTGGCTGGACGAGTTCTTCGCCAACTACCTCTTCCTCCTGGGGCTTTTGCGGTCCCAGAAGGCCCTCGCCGAAACCCTCCTCTCCTGGGGCGCCTACCTGGCCCGCCTGGACCCCAAGGAGCGGAGCCTCTCCCGCTACGAAAGGCGCCGGGGCAACCTGGCAAGCGCCCTCTGGTTCCAGGCCCAGTTCACCCTCAAGGCCCAGGAGCTCTGGGCCCGGGACGGGGACCGCCTGCTGGTGGCCTTCCTGGAGGCCGCCCCCCTGGACCGGAGGAAGGGCCACCACCTCCTCCTGGCCCTCTACCCCGAGCTCAAAACCTGGTTCGCCGCCTTCGGCGTCAAGGCCGCACCCGGGGAGGCACCTTCCCCTGGGCAAGCGCCTTGAGCCAGTCCAGGAAGGAGGCCTCCCCTACCCTCAGGGTGTAAAGCTCGGGCCGGGGCAGGATGCAGTGCTGGCTCCCCTGGGCCAGGAAGTACGTGTAGTTGGCCGCCTGCCCCGGGGCCATGACCGCCCTTAGGGCGCCTTCCGCCCACTCCCGGGCGGTGGCCTCGCTGGGGGTGCCCTCCCCCTTCATGAGGCCGTAGAAGAAGACCTGGGTGCCGTCCAGAAGGGCGGTGTACTGGGCAAACGCCGCCCTCGGGTAAGCCCTAGCCAGGGCCAGGTAGATCTCGGAAACCTGGGGCGTTTCCGGGAGGCCGGGAAGCTCCGGGAGGCGGGGGTTCCAGCGGGCGAACCCCGGGAACCCCTCCGTGCGCACCCCCACCCCCGCGTCCCCGCACACGGCCACCTGGGCGTTTTTGTAGGTGGCGAGCACCTTGTCCGCCCAGAAGACCGCCCCGTAAGCCCCGGCGGAGCAGCCGGTCACGAAGACCCGCTCCGGGTCCGTGTGGTTGCGGAACACGTAGGCCAAGGCCGCCAGGGCGTTCCTCGCCCCCTGGTGGTGCACGGTAACCCCCCCGTAGTCCACGGTGGCCCGGCCCACGTGGAGATCGCCCGTGCAGTAGGGCACGAAGACGTGGGTCCAACCGTGGAAGGGGTTGGCCACGCTCAGGCGGTTGTAGATACCTTGGGCCAGAAGGAGCTCCTGCACGTCCACCCGCCTGCGGTAGGTCCGGCTCTCCGGGCCGCAGGTGGCCGCGTTCCAGCAAGCCCCCCCGCCCTGGAAGTCTATGACCACCTTCCTGGGGTCCCCCGGGCTCACGTAGAAGCGGTAGGGGGAACCGTCCCCGCAGACCCCACCGGGAACCTCCACCGCCTTCCAGAAGTCCGAAACCCCTTGGGCCAGGGCCAGCCCGAGGAGGAGCAGGAGGGCCAGAAAGCGCCGCATTTTTTCACCCTTCTCCAGTCTAAGGCTCACCTTAAACCGGGTCAAGGAAAAGGCGGCCCCTCGGGGCCGCCTTTGGGCCATGCGGCTAGCCGCCGCGGTGGAGGACCTAGAAGACCGCCTTGCGCAGGATGTCGGTGACGGAAACGATGCCGATGACCTCGCCCTGGATCACGGGGGCGCGGCGGATGCCGGTGTTGGCGAAGAGGCGGGCCACGTACTCCACGGCCAGGTCGGGGTTCACCGTGATCACGGGCTTGGTCATGATCTCGTGGACCTGGACGGTGGAGGGGTCCTTGCCGTAGGCGATCACCTTGTAGACGATGTCGGTTTCGGTGACGATGCCGTAGGCGTCCTCCTCGTTGCGGCGGTCCACGATGAGGGCCCGGAGGCCCGTCTCCTTCATGAGGTTGATGGCCTCCTTCACCGTGGCCGAACCCTGGATCTTCACCACCTCGGTGGACATGATGTCCTTGGCCTTCTTCACGGGGCACCTCCTTACCCGGCGTAAGGCTTGGCGGGGTTATCCGGGCACCTCCACCCTACCCCAGGGGGTATCGGGTTTGGTAGGGATATTTCTCCCTTTCCTTTTACGTAGCAAAGTTCTCTCATAAGAGCCCTTCACGCCCACTCCACCCGGCTCCCCCAGGGGTGCTTGCGCACCACCAGCCTCGCGGGAAGCCTCGCCGCCAGGGCCTCCACGTGGGTGACGATGCCCACCAGCCGCCCCCGGGTGGGCAGGCTCTCCAGGATCCCCGCCACCACCTCCAGGGTCTCGGAGTCCAGGGTGCCGAAGCCCTCGTCCAGGAAGAGGGCCCCAAGCCTTCCCTGGGAAAGCTCCTCGGAGAGGGCCAGGGCCAGGGCCAGGCTGGCCAGGAAGCTCTCCCCCCCGGAGAGGGTCTTGACCGAGCGCCGGGCCTCGGTCCAGAGGTCCAGGACCTGGTACTCGTCCTCCTGGGAGCGCAGGCGGTAGCGGCCGTGGGACAGGGTGGCCAAGAGCTCGTCGGCCCGCTCCACCAGGCTCCGCTGCCGGAGGCCCAGAAGATAGGCGGGGAAGTTGTTCCCCTGGAGGTCAAGGGCAAGCTTCTCCCACAGGCTCACCTCCCGCACCACCTCCGCGAGCCTCCCCTCCAGCTCCTGCTTGCGGCGGAGCTGGGCGAGGGCCACCTCCAGGTCCCGCCGCAGGACCGCTTCCCGCCCCCGAAGCCGGGAGGCCTCCTCCCTTGCGGCGGAAAGCCGCCTGCGCGCCTCCCCAGCTTGCGCCAGGGCCTCCTCCAGGGAAAGGCCCGTGGCGGGCAGGGCCTTGAGCTCGGCCCGCACCTGGGCCAGTTCCTCCTCGTGCTTCTTAAGGCGGGCCTCGAGGGCCTGGCGCTCCTCCTTGGGGAGGTACAAGGCCCTGGCCTCCGCCTCCGGCATAAGGCCCTCCACCCGCCCCCTGGCCTCGGCCACCGCCTTTTCCTGCTCCTCCCGCCGGGCCTTAAGGGCGGAGACCTCCCGCTCCAAGGCCTCTAGCTCCCGGACCAGGGCCCGGTCCCGCTCCTCCAGGGCCCCCAGGACCCGAAGCTCCTCTTCAAGCCCGGCCAGGTGGGCCGCGAGGTCCTGCCCCCCGGTCCTCTCCCGAAGGTGCCGGTAAAGCCCCGCGGCCAGGGCCCCCTTCTCCTCCGCCAGGGCGGAAAGCTCCCCCTCCAGGGCGCCGAGGGCCGCCCCGGGGTCCAGGTCCCCGCGGCGGCGCCGGGCCTCCTCCGCCTCCAGGTCCCGCACCGCCTCCTCCAGGGCCTTGGCCTCCCCCAAGGCGGTGCGGTAGCGGTCACGAAGCGCCTCCAACCGGGCCCTGGCCTCCTCCAGGGCCCGCGCCAGGGCCTCCTCGTCCCCCGGGGCGGGCTCCACCCCCAAGGCGGCCAGGGCCTCCTCTTTAGCTTTCCTCTCCCCCGCCACCTGCCCCAGGCGGGCCTCCACCCGGCGGAGCGCCTCCCCCAGGCGCTGCCTCTCCGCCCTCAGGTCCGCCCCTTCCGGCTCGGGGGGCAGGGCGTGGACCACCCCCCCGCAGAGGGGGCAGGGCTTCCCCGCCTCCAGGAGGTGGCGGTAGGCGAGAAGGCCGAGCCTTTCTTCCTCCTGGGCCAAGGCGGCCAGGGCCCTTTCCAGCCGCCCCCGTTCCTCCAGAAGCCCCGCCTCCTCCCGGGCCAAGGCGGCCAGGGCCGCCTCCAGGCGGTGGGCCTGGGCAGCCTTTAAGGCCCCCTCAAGCTCCTCCACCCGAAGCCTCACCCCCTGGCCCTCCTCCTTCAGGGCCTCCAGGGCCAAAGCCAGGGCCGAAAGGGCCTCCCGCTTCTTGGCGAGCTTTCCCCGCGCCTCCTTCCAGGCCCTGAGGGCCTCCGCCTCCTGCCGCAAGGCCGCCTCCCGCTCCAGAAGCCCCGCCAGGGCCTCGGGGTCCAGGCGGGCTTTGGGGTGGTCCGTGACCCCCACCCGGCGCCAGAGGAGCTCCAGGGCCTTAAGGCCCTGGGCCTCCGCCAAGGCGGCGCGCACGGCCTGGAGCCGGGCCGGGTCAAAGGCAAGCGCCCTCCGCTCCTCCTCCAGGGCCTCCCGGCGGGCCGCCCTTGCGGCCAGGGCCTTCTGGGTGGCGGCCAGGGCCTCCTCCTTGGCCCGGAGGTCCCGCCACAGGGGAAGGGCCCGCTCCGCCTCCTCTGCCCGCTCCAGGCGGCGGCGCACCTCCTTCAGGCCCTCCTCCTCCTTCTCCAGGCGGGAAAGGCGGGCGAGAAGCTCCTGGCGGCGGCGGGCCAGGTCCAAGAGGGCCTCCGCCTCCTTGAGGGCCTCCTCCAGGCGCCCTACCTCCCCCTCCCGGCGGGCCGCCTCCCTCGCCACCGCCACAAGCTCGGCCTCCAGGGCCTCCTTGGCCTCGAGGCTCACCCCGGCGAGGCCCGAAAGCTCCCCCTCCAGCCGCCCCTTCTCCTCCAAGAGGGCGGCCTTCCTGGCCGCCGCCCTCTCCCGGGCCCGGTCCAGGCGGGCCAGCTCAAAAAGGTCCAGGAGAAGCTTCCGCCGCTCCCGGGCCTCCCCCTTGAGGAACCGGTCAAACTCCCCCTGGGGCAGGAGCATGGCCCGGGTGAAGGCCTCGTAGGAGAGGCCCAGGAGGTCCTGCAGGGCCCCGTTCAGCCGCTCCAGGGTCTCCAGGGGGAGAAGCCTATCCCCCTCTGGAGAGGCCTCAAAGAGCCGCCCCTCCGTGCGCCGCCCCCTGGCCCGCTCCACCCGGTAGACCCTGGCCCCCACCTGGAAGGTGAGGCTCACCCGGGCCTCGGAGGCGGCGGGGTGCCTGAGCTCGGCCACCGTGTGGCCGAGGCGGGGCACCCGCCCGTACAGGGCGAAGGCCAGGGCGTCCAGGAGGGTGCTCTTCCCGCTCCCCGTGGGCCCGGTGATGGCGAAAAGCTCCACGTCGGAGAAGTCCACCTCCTGCCTTTCCCGGTAGGGGCCAAAGCCCTCAAGCACCAGGCGCAAGGGCCTCAAGCTCCACCTCCTTCAACACCTGGGCAAAGCGCTCCAGGAGGGCCTCCTCCTTCCTTCCCTTCTCCTCCAGGTAGCGGCCATAGGCCTCCACGAACCCGAGCTCCTCCCCCGCCTCCCCCTTCCCCTCCACCTCCACCCCCGCCGCCTCCACCGCCAGGAGGTGGGGAAGGTCCCGGAAGAGGCGCTCCTTCACCGCGGGGGAGAGCCTCCCCTCCACCACCAGGCGCAGGTAGCCGGGGAAGCGCTCCATCTCGGGGAGCCTGGCGTCCAGCTCCTCCGGCTTCAGGCGGAAGGTCCTTAAGGGCTTCCCCCAGCGCTCCCGGATAGGGTGGACCCGCACGGGCCCCGAGGGGGGAAGCTCCACCAGAAGCGCCCCCCGCTCCGCCTCCTCCCCCTCCCCGAAGTCCAGCTGGACGAGGCTCCCCGGGTACCAGGCCAGGGGGGCCTCGGAGACCTGCTGCTGGCGGTGGACGTGGCCCAGGGCCAGGTAGCGGGCGGCCAGGGGCAGGGCCGAGGGGGGCACGGCGTAGCTCCCCGTGAGGTGGAAGACGAACTCCCCCGCCCCGGGCCTCGCCCCCTCCAGGGCGAAGTGCCCCAGCATGAGGGGGCTTTCCAGGTTGGCCAGGATGCGGCGCATGGCCTCCGCGTAGGTGCGGTGGCGGTCCTCCTCCTCCTGAAAGACCTTCTTCACCAGGACCCGCTCGGAGACGAAGGGCAGCAGGGCGGCCTGGAAGCGCTCCACCACCCCCCCTTCCTCCCGCAGGAGGGGCCTGCCCCGCACCTCCGCCCCCGCCAGGGCGAAGAGGGGGGAGAGGGCCTCGAGGCGCTCCTTGGGGTCGTGGTTCCCCGCGATGACCAAGGCGGGCACCCCGAGCTCCCTCAGGCCCAGGAAGAAGGCCACCGCATGGGCCTCGGCCTCCGCGGAGACCTGGGGGCGGTCAAAGAGGTCCCCGGCCACCACCACCAGGTCCACCCGCTCCTGGCGGACCACCTCCAATAGGTTCTTCAGCGCCTCCCCGATCTCCGGGGTCCGGTCCACGCCCTTTAATACCTTTCCCAAGTGCCAGTCCGCGGTGTGGAGTAGGCGCATAGGCTTCCCCCATCCTACCCCTGGCGCCTCAGTGGAGGTGGCCGTGGTCCCCCGGGGGCCCGCCCCTTCCCCCCCGGAAGGCCCAGGCGGCCAGCAAGGTGGTGAAGGGCACCGCCAGGAGAAGCCCCAAGGAGCTGAGGACCATGGCGGCGATCTCCGCGGCGAAGGGCTCGGTGTTCAGGAGGAAGCGCAAGGGGGTGGGGTCCTTGGTGAGGAGGAGGAAGAGGGGCAAGGACCCCGCGGCGTAGGCCAGGACCAGGGTGTTCACCAGGCTGCCGATGTGGTCGTAGCCCACCTCCATCCCCCGGCGGTAGAGCTCCCCGAGGCCAAGGCGGGGGTTGGCGTGGGCCAGGGCCTGGACCACCGCCGCCTGGGTGACGGCCACGTCGGTGAGGGCCCCCAGGGCCCCCACCACCACCCCCGCCAGGAAGAGGGAGACCAGGTCCACCCCGCCCCACTGGTAAAGGAGGAGGGCCTCCTCCGAGGCCAGGCCGGTGAAGGCCATGCCCCGCACGAAGAAGAGGCTCAGGCCCAGGACCAGGGCCACGGAAAGGAGGGTGCCCAGGAGGGCCGCGGTGGTCTTGCGGTTCACCCCGTGCACCAGGTAGAGGGTGAGGAAAAGCACCCCCACGCTCCCCAGGAAGGCGTAGAGGAGGGGGTTTCCCCCCGCCGCCACCCGGGGCACCACCAGGTAGACCACCACGAGGAGGCTGAGGAAGGTGCCCAAAAGCCCCCGCACCCCCTTGCCCCGGCCGAGCAGAGCGGCCAGGGAGGCGAAGAGGCCGAGGAGGGCGAAGAGCCAGGGCAGGCGGTCGGGCTCGGTCACGTAGAGCCTTCCCCCCTCCCGGTAGAGGACCACCCGCTCCCCCGGGCGGAACCCGCCCCCGTCCGTGGGGAGGAGGGCCTCCTCGGTTCTCCCTTCCACCGCCACCTGGGCCCGGCTCGAGGCGGGGTCCAGGGAGAGGATCCGGCCCACCAGGTACTGCCCCTCCCCCTGGGCCCAGGCGGGAAGGAGCCAGAGCAGGACCAAGACCAGCCCGCGCATGGCCCCACTCTAGCCCCTCAGGATGAAAATTTCTTCTCAAGTTGCTATCCTTAAGGCATGGAACGCTCCACAAGGCAGCGGCGGGCCATCCGGGAAGCCTTCCTGGAGGCGGGCCGCCCCCTCTCCCCCCAGGAGGTGCTGGAGCTGGCCAAGCGCAAGGTGCCCACCCTGGGCCTGGCCACCGTCTACCGGACCCTGAAGGGCCTGGTGGAGGAGGGTTTCCTCACCCCCGTGGCCCTCCCCGGGGAACCCTCCCGCTACGAGCCCGCGGGGAGGGAGCACCACCACCACTTCCTCTGCCGCCGCTGCGGGCGCGTGTACGAGCTCCTGGGCTGCGACCTGGCCCTAAGCCATCTCCCCCCCGGCTTCCAGGCGGAGGGCCACGAGGTCACGGTCTTCGGCCGTTGCCCTGAGTGCGCGCCCGGCTACTCCCAGGCGGGGTAGGCCTCCTTGGGCTTGCTCCAGCGGACCTCCTCCAGGGCCCGGTCAAAGCGCAGGATGGCCGCCAGGCGGGCCCGGGAGTAGACCCGGTGGGGCTCCTTGGGGATGAAGGCGGTGACGATGTCCACGTGGCGGGGGGCGGCGTACTCCAGCACCACGTGCAGGGGAAGCCTGAGGCGCGGGGGGAAGACCATGTAGCCCAAGACCAGCATCCGCTGGTCCTCGGGGTAGATGGCAAGCTCCCTCCCCCACTCCAAGGCCCGGAGGACGTCCAGCTCGGTGAAGCCCTCCTGGAGCATGTGCTTGGCCACGTGGGGGCCTAGCCGGTACCGGCCTTCCCTGAGGTGGGGGAGGAGATCCTGGAGGCGGCGAAGGCGGGGCTTTCTCACCGGGACCACCTCCTGGCCCCAAGCATAAGGGGAAAAGGGCCCGGGGAAGGTGGGCCGCCTCATACCCCCCATGCCGGCCCAAGCCCGCATAGGGGGGGCATCACCCATAAGGCCCCAGGGCCCCGGGGTCCCGCACCGCCAGGAAGGCCCCGTACACCCGGCTTGCCCCCGCCCGGAGGAGGGCCTCCTTCGCCCTCAGGAAGGTGGCCCCGCTGGTCAGGACGTCGTCCACCAAGAGCCAGGCCCCCTCCACCCGGCCCAGAGGGGCGAAGAGGTCCGGGGGAAGCCTTTTCCGCCCCCGTCCCCGGGTGGGCTGGCTGGGGGCGTAGCGCACCCGGCGAAGCACCCGGCGGTGGGGGAGCCCCAGGTGCCGGGCCAGGGCCTGCGCCAGGAGTTCCGGGGGGTTGTACCCCCGCCTCAGGAGCCGGGGCAGGAGGGTGGGCACCGCGGTGACCCCCGCCAGGGCCCAGCCCTGGCCCCGCACCCCCTCGGCCAGGGGCGCGGCCAGCAAGGGGGCAAGCCCCGCCCTTCCCCGGTACTTCAGGGCCCGGGCCAGCCCCCCCACCCGGCCGTAGAGGCCCAGGTAGACCACCTCCCCCGTGGCGAAGGCCCGAAGCCCTTGGCGGCAGCGGGTGCAGAGCAAGGGCTGATCCAGCCTCCCCCCGCACCCGGGGCAGGCGTGGCCCAAGAGCCCTTCAAGCAAGCCCCAGAGCATCCCGTAAGGCCTCGTCAAAGGGGGGGTAGAGCACCCCCTTCTCGGTGACGATCCCCGTGAGGTAGCGGTGGGGGGTCAGGTCAAAGGCGGGGTGGTAGGCGGGAAAGCCCTCCGGGGCGAGGCGCAGGCCCCGGACCTCCAAGACCTCCTCCGGGGGCCTCTCCTCAATGGGAATGCCCTCCCCGGTGGGAAGCCTTGGGTCCACGGAGGCAAGGGGAAGGGCGGCGTAGAAGGGGAGGCCGTGGTGGTGGGCCAGGACGGCCAGGGCATAGGTGCCGATCTTGTTGGCGAAGTCGCCGTTTAGGGCCATGCGGTCCACCCCCACGATGACCGCGTCCACCTGGCCCCTCTGCATGAGGAAGCCCGCCATGTTGTCGGCGATGAGGGTGGCGGGCACCCCCGCCTTCTTCAGCTCAAAGGCGGTGAGGCGGGCCCCCTGGAGGTAGGGCCGGGTCTCGTCCACCCACACGTGGGTGACCCGCCCCTGGCGGTGGGCCTCGAGGATGGCCCCAAGGGCGGTGCCAAAGCCCCCGGTGGCCAAAGGCCCCGTGTTGCAGTGGGTGAGGACCCGGCCCCTCAGGACCCTGGCCCCGTGGAGGCTTATGGCCCGCTCCGTCTCCTCCACCTCCCGCCAGAGGGCCAAGGCCTCCCTCAGGCTTCCCTCCGCGCTCCCCCAGTGGGGGCGCATGCGGTCCAGGGCGTGGAAGAGGTTCACCGCCGTGGGGCGGCTTCCCCTTAGGAGCCTGTCCGCCTCCCGGGGGTCCTCCCCCCGGAGGTGGGCCAGCACCATGCCGAAGGCCGCGGAAAGGCCGATGGCCGGGGCCCCCCGCACCACCATGGCCCGGATGGCCTCCGCCATCTCCCGGGCGGTGCGCACGGGGACCCAGACCTCCTCCAGGGGAAGCCGCCTCTGGTCCAAAAGCCAGAAGACCCCTTCCCCCTCCTCCCACCGGAAGGGCAAGACCCGTTCCACGGGCCTAAGTCTACGCCAGGCGAATGACCCGGTCGTCCCCCGGGCGCACCTGGCCCCGGCCGTCCCGGTTGGAGGTGGTCACGTAAAGGGCCCCCTCGGGGCCCACCTGCACCTCCCTTAGGCGGCCGAAGCCGGAAAGGGCGGTCTCCACCCGCAAAACCCGCCACCTCCCCTTTTCCCCGGCAAGCCTCAGGCGCAAGAGGGCCTGGCCCCGGAGGCCCGCCACGTAGAGGTCCCCCCGGAAGAAGGCCAGGTTCCCCGGGGGGAAGCCCTCGGGCCAAAGGTGAAGGGGGTCCCGGTACCGGGGGTCCTCCCCCCGGCCCACCACCCGGGGCCAGCCGTAGTTCCCCCCGGGGACGATCACGTTCACCTCGTCGTGACCAAAGCCCAGCTCCCCGCTCGGCCCGTGCTCGCTAGAAAAAAGCTCCCCGGTCCTTGGGTGCCAGGCAAGCCCTTGCGGGTTGCGGTGGCCGAGGCTATACACCTCGGGCCTCGCCCCCCTACGCCCCAGGAAGGGGTTCCCGGGGGCGGGCTCCCCTTCCGGGGTGATGCGGAGGATCTTCCCCCCCAAGGAGGCAAGGTCCTGGGCCATCTCCCGCTCGTAGACCTCCCCCGTGGTCACGTAGAGCATCCCGTCGGGGCCGAAGGCGATGCGCCCCCCCGAGTGGAGGCCGTGGGGCCGGGCGGGGATCCCGTCCAGGACCACCCGGTCCAGGACCCCCCTTTCCCCCAGGTGCCTAAGGCGCACCACCTGGTTCCTCAGACCCCCCTCCTCCACGGTGCGGTAGGCGTAAAGGTAGGGCTCCTGGGGAAACCGGGGGTGGAGGGCGAGGCCCAAAAGCCCGGACTCCCCCCGGTGGTAGACGGCAAGCTCGGCATAGGTGGTAAGCCTTCCCTCCCTAAAAAGCCGGATCCTCCCGGGCCTCTCCGAGATGAGCATCCCCCCGTCCGGCAGGAAGGCCAAGGCCCAGGGCACCTCGAGGCCCCCCACCACCCCCTCTGCCTTTAGCCCCTGCCCCCGGGCGAAGGGAAGCCCCATAAGCCCCAAGAGAAACCCCCTCCGGCTCAGCATCTTGCGAGGAGGTTACCCCAAGGGCGGGCCCCGCCCCCAGGAGCAGGGCACATTTCCGCAAACCGGCCTTCAGGCCCTGGGGTCCAGGATCACCTTCACCGCCTGGCCCGAGGCCAAGAGGCCGAAGGCCTCCCGGTAGCGGCTCATGGGCAGGCGGTGGGTGATGAGGGGGCTTAGGTCCACCCTCCCCGAGTAGACCAGGGCCGTCCCCTGCATCCAGGTCTGCCAGAGCCGCCGCCCGGCGATGCCGAAGGCGGTGATCCCCCGCATGACGAGCTCCCCGGCCAGGTCAAAGCGGATGGGGTCGGAGGGGATGCCCAAGATCCTCGCCTCCCCCCCGGGGATGAGGGCCTTTAGCCCCTGGTGGATGGCGGTTTCGTTCCCGCTGAACTCCAAGAGCACCTCCACCCCGCTTCCCGTGACCTCCCGCACCACCTGGAGGAGGTCCTCCTCCAGGGGGTTGACGAGCCGGTCGGCGTAGGGCCTGGCGAAGCCGAGGCGGTAGGGGTTGGGGTCCGAGACCAGGATGGGCCCGGCCCCGCTCGCCCGGGCCACCATGGCCGCCATGAGGCCGATGGGGCCCGCTCCCGTGATGAGGACGCTCTTCCCCGAGACCCCGCTTCCCGCGTAGACCGTGTGCACCGCGTTGCCGAAGGGCTCCAGGATGGCCCCCACCTCAAAGGGGAGGTCCTTGGGGTTCACCCAGGCGTTTTCCGCGGGCACCACCGCGTACTCGGCAAAGCCCCCGTCCCGGTCCACCCCGAGGATCTGGGTGTTCAGGCAGACGTGGTAATTCCCCGTGCGGCAGGCGGGGCAGGCGTGGCAGACCACGTGGCTTTCCAGGCTCACGTGGTCCCCCACCTGGGGGCGCTTCACCCCGGGGCCCACGGCCTCCACCACCCCGCTGAACTCGTGCCCGGTGATGAGGGGAGGCCTGATCCTCCCCCGGGCCCAGGGGTCCCACTTCCAGATGTGGAGGTCGGTGCCGCAGATGCTGGCCGCCTCCACCCGCACCAGGATCTCCCCCGGGCCCGGCTCGGGTACGGGGCGGTCCACCAGGGTCAGGCCTTCCTCCGGGGCTAGCTTGGCCAGTGCGCGCATACCGGGGCCATGCTACCACCGGTAGAGGGCCCCCACGCTGAAGCGGGTGGTGTCCGCCGCCTCCAGGCTGAAGGTGAGGCCCAAGGCCTCGGTGAGGTCGTAGCCCAAGGAGAAGCTGAAGCGGGAAAGCCGGCCGTCCCCAGGCTGGAAGGTGGAACCCAAGGCGAAGGTGAACCCGTCCCTGCGGTACTGGGCGGAAAGGGTCTGCTGGCCCCTCAGGTCCACCTCGTAGCCCAGGAAGAGCTCGGGGCTCAGGTACTTCCCCACGGAGAAGCGCACGTCCTGAAGGTCCCCTCCCTGGAATAAGGGCACCTGCACCTGGAAGCGGTCCAGGCCGAGCGTGCGGGCCAGCTCCCGCTCCAGCTGCCCCAGGACCAGGTTCTCCAAGGCCGCCCCCAGGGCGGCCTGGGGCAGGGTCTCCGCGAGGCGCGTCACGTCGGGGGTGCCCAGGGTGAGGAGGGCGTAGATCTCGGGCTCGGTAAGCGGGGGTTCCGAGGCGAAGTGGGGCTCCAGGCGCACCTTCACCCGCCCGTTGGCCCGCAGGAACTCCCCGGTGGCCCGCAGGAAAACCCGGTACCCCCGGGTCTCCGCCTGGGCCTCCAGGGCAAACTCCGGCAACAGGCCCCGGTCCGGGCGGAAGCGGAGGACGCTCCCCTTAGGGTCCAGGGCGAAGAGGGAGTCAAAGAGGCGGAAGTTCCCCCAAAGGGCCCCCACCTCCCCCGCCAGGAAGGGGTCGGCGTAGCTTCCCCCCAGGAAGACCTCCCCCTTGAGCTCCCCCTGGACCAGGCTCTCCTGGACCAGGATGCCCCGCTCCGCGTAGAGCCTTACCCCGTCAAAGCGGAGGGGCACGGCCGGCCGGTCCCCCACCGCCACCCCCTCCTGGGAGAGCTCCCGGGCCCGCGCCACCAGCTGTTCCCCTGACGGGGAAGCGGCGGGCAGGGCCAGGCGGGCCCTCAGCACCTCCGCGTTCCCCGTGAGGTGGTAGGTGCCCTTCTCCTCGTAGAGGAAGAAGCTCTTCACGTCCAGAAGCCCCTCTTGCAGGTAGTACTGGGGGTAGTAGAGGGGGAGCCGGCCGTAGCCCGCCAGGCGCAGGGGGAAGAGGGTGCCCTGGGCCTGGGCCTCCCCCAGGCGGATCTCCACCTGGTAGCCGGGGTAGCGGAAGGCCACCTCCGCGGGGGTGGCCTCCTTGAGGCCGGGCAGGGAGACCTCCCCCCGGGCCAGGACGCGGAAGTCCTCCAAGGCGCCCTCGAGGCCCAGCCGGGCCCGCCCGGGGAAGGGGGCGGAGAGGAGGAGCTCCCCCTGGGCCTGGGCCCCCCCGTTCAGGGCCAAAAGCCCCTCGGGCAAATACCCCGCCACCGGTCCCAGGCGGAAGCGGAAGTCCCGGAAGGCCATCTGGAAGCCCTCGCCCCTGAGGCGAAGGGTCAGGCTCCCCGAGCCCTCCGGGCGGTAGGGCTTGAGGGCGGGCACCACCTGGAGCACGGGGGTGAAGACCGTGTCCTTCAGGCTCAGGTAGAGGTCGCTCCCCTCCCGGCTCCAGTACCCTCCGCCCTCCCAGGTGCCCTGCCCGGAGAGGTGGAGGTGGTCCACATGAAACCGCCCCCCTTGGAAGCGGAAGGCCGCCCGGCCCCTGAGCTCGTCCCCCGCCCCCAGGAAGCGGAGGCTTTCCCCCACCAGCACCCCCTCCCCTCCCCAGGGGTCGGCGAGGGGCAGGCGGAGCCGCACCGCCCCCGTCCAGTAGGCCTCCCCCTCCAAAGGCCCCGCCACCGCCGCGAGGAGGAGGTGGAGGGGAAAGGCGCGGGGGGTGGCGAAGAGGTCCAGCCTTCCCCCCTCCAGGTCCACCCGGAAGGGGCTCTCCCCCAGGCGCCCCTCCCCCCGGAGGAGCCCCGGGCCCAGGGCCCCCGAGAAGGCGAGGGGAAGGGAGATGCCCGCCACCTCCGCGTGGCCCTCGAGGCTCCCCCGGGCCTCCCCCCCCTCCAGGAGGAGCCGCCCCGAGACCCGCCCCTTGAGGTAGGGGGCGTAGCGGCCCACGAAGTCCTCCAGCACCGCCCGCTCCAAGAGGAGCTCGCCCCTGAGGGGAAGGAGGCTCCCCCGGGCCGCCACCCGGCCCACATCCCCCTCCAGGACCCCCTCCACCCGGTACCCCTCGCCGAAGACCCGGGCCCGGAAGCGGCTCCCCAGGGGAGGGAGGGGCAGGTCCACGCGGAGTTCCCCCGCAGGGGGGTAGGCGAGCTCCCCGGCCAGGTACGGCCCCTCCGCCCTCAGCCTGGCCTCCAAAAGCCTCCCCGAGACCTCCAGGACCTCCTCCCCCGCCCGGTACCGGGCCCAATACGCCCCGGTGAGGTCCACCTCCCCCTCCAGCCTCCCCGCCCCCGCCGCCCACCAGGGCCAGGCGGGGTGCTCCCCAAAGAGCCGGACCCCCTCCCCCGCCCCCTCCAGGCGCAGGGCGAAGCCGTGGAGGGAAAGGGAAAGCGCCCCCTCCAACCTCCTTTCGGCGTAGCGCAAGGCCCCCTCCCCTTCCGGGCTCGTGAGGGCGAGGGAAAGGTCCTTCAGGTCCACCTCCCCCTCCAGGGGAAGCCCGAGGCCCGGGACGCGGTAGGCGAGGAAGAGCCTTCCCCCTTCCCCCCGGGCCTCCACCCCCTCCGGCACCGACCGGGAAAGGAGCCGCGCCCTGCCCCCCGCCTCCCGCGCCGCCAGGTCCAGCCAAAGCCCTTCCACCTGAAGCCTGGGCCAAAGGAGACGCACCGCCTCCCCCAGGACCTCCCCCTCAAGCTCGGGAACCCCCCGCCCCGAAAGGGCCACCCACCCCTCCCGGAAGAAGAGCCTCCCCCGCCAAGCCTCCTTCCAGGCCACCTCCCCCTCGAGGTCCCCAAGGAAGGCGAGGCGGAGCCCCTCGGCGCCAAAGCTCCCCGAGAACCCGGCCTCCCGGCCGAAGGCGGCAAGCCGCCCCGAGGCCAAGACCTCCCCCCACGCCCCCTCCACCCGCCCCCAGAGAGCGAGGGGCCCGTAGCGGAACCCCTCCAGGTCCAGGGCGACCCCCTCGGGCCCCACCTCCCCCCGCACCCCTTCCCCGGAAAGGCCCACCCGGAACCCGGGAAGCCCCTCCAGGGCGAGGGCCACCTCCCCATACCGGTACGTCCCGGAAAGCCAGACCCCCGGATAGACGCCCTCCGCCTGGAGCTCCCCCAGGCCCAAAGGAAGCGCCCCCGCGTACCGGTAGGCGAGGCGGAAGGGATTTAGCTCAAGCCGCCCCGCAAGGGGAAGGCCCTCCCCCTCCAGGTCCAGGCCGAGCCCCCGCCCGAGGAGGCGCACCGCCCCGTAAGGGGTGGCAAGCCGCCCCTCCCCCACGACCTGCCCCAGGTACCCCTCGGGAGCGGTGTAGCGGTAGCTCCCCGAAAGGACAAGCTCCCCGTGGGCGAGCCTTCCCGAAGCCTCCAGGGAGAGGCCGGGGCAAGGCCCTAAGGGCGCGGGCAGGCAGAACCACCCTTCCCAAGCCCCTTCCCAGGCCCCCTCCCCAAGGAGGCGGAAGCGCCCCTCCCCCAGGTCCACCTCCCCGGCCACCGCCCCCCCGGAAAGGGGATAGCGGAGGGAAAGCCTCCCGGAAAGCCCCTCGGCGTACCGGGCCTCCCCGAAGAGGCGCGGCCCCCGGAGGCGCAGGACCACCCCTTGGGGACCGTAAGCCGCCTCCAGCCCTTCCCCCAGCACCTCCCCGGCCAGCTCCGCCCGCAAGGGGGAGAGCCAAACCGCCCCCGCAAGCCTCCCCTCCGCCCGCGCCAAGGCCAGGGGGATGGGGCCCTCCCAGGGCCCGTCCGCCCGGGCCTGGACCCGGAGGGGAAGCCCGAAGGGGGTGAGGTCCTTGTCCAGGTGTAGGAAGAGGTGCCCCCCTTCCAGGGCGAGCTCCACCCCTTCCGCCTCCGCCCGGAGGAGGAGGCCCTCGAGGTCCGGCGCCCCGCCCCGGTAGCGGTAGGCGAAGCGGAAGGGCACCTCCGCCCCCTCGCCCCGGAGGACCCCACCCCCCGCCAGGTCCAGACGGGGCAGCTCCCCATGGAAAAGGGCCGAGGCCTCCAAATGAGCTTTCCCCAAGGACCGGGCGTAGCCCGCCTCCCCCTTCAGGGCAAGCCCCTCCAAAGCCGCCCTCCCCCGGACCTCCCCCCACGCCCCCTCCCCTTCCAGGGAAAGGTGCAAGGGGCCCGCCCCCTCCCCCCGGAGGCGGAGGCCCAGGCCCTGGGCCTCCAGGGTCCCCCTATACCCTTCCGGGCCAAGGCCCAGGTCCGCCCGCACCCGGACGCCCCGGACCTCCGCCTCCCCCTGGGCCGAGACCCAAAGCCCCCCCTCGTACCGGGCGGCCAGGGCCAGGGGGGCCTCCCAGACCGCCTCCGCCCTAAGCCCCTCCCCCTGGAGGCGCAAGGGGCCCTCCTGCTCCAGGTAGGCGAGGCTCCGCAACCACCCCTCCCCCCGGTAGCGGGCCCCCCGCCAGCGGAGGGCGAGCTCCCCTTCCGCATAGGGGGAGGCGTGGCGCAAGACGCCCTCCCCCTCGAGGGCCAGGAGGTCCAGGCGCCCGGAAAGCCGGGTCTCCCCAAACCCCTCCCGGGCGTAGCGGGCCTCCAGGACCAGGTCCTCCAGGGAGCCCGCCAGCCGGGCCTCCCCTTCCCGGTAGCGGAAGGCCCCCACCACCTCCCCCTTCGGGCCCGGCCCCAGGCGCAAGGACCCCTCCCCCCTGACCTCCCCCAGGCCCCATAGCCTTCCGTCCTTGGGGGCCCAGGCCAGGCCCAGGTCCCGCGCGGGCAGATAGAGGCTCAAGGCCCCCTCCCGGTAGGCCACCTCCAGGGCCTCCCCCCCGTACCGCAACCGGGCCCAAGCCTCCCCCTCCCCGTCCAGGGAGACCCTTCCCCCGGCCTCCCCCGCCAAGGCCAGGCCGAAGCGCTCCGCCAAGGGTGCCACGTCCCAGAGGGCCAGGACCACCGTCCCCTCCTCCAGGACCACCTTCCCCCCGGGGTAACCCACGGCCAGGAAGGGCCTTCCTTCGTATCCCCCGCGGAAGGCGAGGGGAAGCCCGGCCCAAGACCCCTCCCCCTCCGCCGCCACCCCCAACCCCTCCCCCTGGAACCGGCCCCAAAGCCACCCCTCCTTGCCCCCAAGGGCGAAGGGCAGGCGGAAGCTCCCCCGGTAGCGCAACCCCTCCCCCTCCAGCCGCACCGGGCCCTCCAGGGCGTAGCGCACCCCGGCCTCATGCCACACCCGCCCCCGGAAGGGCACGGGCTCCAGGTAGGGCACCCGGGCCTCCCCCTGGAGGTCCAGGGACAAAGCGTCCCAGGGCCCGCCCCCCGCCGCGGCCAGGCGCACCGCCACGCCCCCCTCCCGGTAGGCCCCCTGGAGGGCCACCTGAAGCCCCGCCGGGGACACCCGCCCCTCCCCCTGCAGGTAGGGCCCGAGGAACCGCACCCGGGCCTCGAGAAGCCCCTCCCCGGCCAGGAGGGCCTCCCCGTAGGGGGAGATGAACCGCAGCCTCCCTCCCCGGGTGCCCCAGGTGCCCGTAGCCCTCAGGGGCAGGCCCAGGGGAGCCAGGTCAAACCCCTCCGCCCTGAGGAGGAGGGAAAGCCCCCCCTCGTAGCCCCCCAGGAGCCTGAGCCCCGGGGCCGTCCCCACGAAGCGCAAAGCCGCCCCCCGCCCCGTGAGGCCAAGCCGCAAGCCGGGCCTCTCCCAGAAGGCCTCCCCCCGGTAGGCCAGGCCCAGGAGGTCCACCCGTCCCAAGACCTGCCCCGGCCCCAAGAGGGGAAGCGCAAGGCGCCCGGAGAGGAACAGGTCCCGCCAGGCCCCCTTCCCCTCCACCGCCCCGTACGGGGTGGCAAGGCGCACCCACCCCTCCTCCACGCTTCCCCCCGCCTTAAGCCGCCCCTCCTGCCCCCGGTAGCGGAAGGGGAGGTCCAGGGAAAAGGGAAAGCCCTCCCGGAAGGCCACCCGCCCCACCCCGGCCACCTCGAGGCCCCCCCGGTCCAGGCGGAAGGCCAAGGGGGGGAGGGCCAGGCCCTCAGGCAAGGGCGGGCGCACCTCCCCCTCTAGGCGCAGGTCCGGGTAGACCTCCCCTCCCCCCTCCACCAGGCCGGTAAGGGCCAGGGAAAGCCTCTCCCCTTCCCCCCGAAAGACCCCCCGCACCCCGTAGGGGGTCTCCACCCGGGCCAGGCCGGAAAACCCCGGCCCCCAGCCCAGGTCGGCCCAGAGGCGCAGGGGGCCGAGCTCCGCCCGCCCCACCAGGCGGAGCCCCTCCCGGTAGGTGAGGCGGAGCTCCTTCGCCTCCAGGGCCAGGCCCGGGCCCGGGTCGTAAGCCCCCCGGAAGGGGAGTTCCCCCAAGGGCGTCTGGACCTTTCCCGAGATCTCCGCCCCCAGGCGGCGCAACCGGGCCTCCGCCTCCAGGTACCGCCCTTTCAGGGAGAGGCTCCCGGAAAGCCCCCCGTCCCGGTAGCGGGCCTCCCCGGAAAGCCTCAGCCGGTCCAGGGCCTGGATGGGCAGGTCCCGGAGGCGCAGGGCCAAAACCCCATCCCGGTAGCTCCCCTCCCCGTGGGGACTACGGAAGCGGAAGCCCGCCGCCTCCTGCCAGAGCTCCACGGGGAAGGAGGCGTAAGGGGAGCTATAGTGGAGCCCCGCCCGCAACCTGCCCCCGCGCAGCCGCCCCGCCCCCTCCAGGCGCCCCACCGCCAAGGGGGTGGGGGCAAGGCTCAGGCCCAGGTCGCCCCAGGTGCCCCTAAAGGCGAGGGGGCCGAGCCGCCCGGCCACCCGCTCCCCCTCCCCGGCCACCTCCCCGGAGAGGTCCAGGGGGAGGAAGGGGGGAAGCCTGACCTCCGGGCTCCTCACCTGGGCCCAAAAGCGGCTCCCCTCGCTCCGGAAGGCCACCTGGGCCAAGCCCTGGAGGGGGCTCGGCCAGGCCACCCTCCCCTCCCCCTGGGTGCGGTTCCCCTGGCCCGTGAGGTGAAGGGTGCTTCCCCGGGTGTCCCGGAGGGAAACCCGGTAGTCCTGCCCCCGGAGGTCCAAGGCCAGGCGGTAGTCCCGGTCAAAGAGCCGCCCCTCCGCCTCGGCCGCCAGGGCGAAGACCCGGTGGAAGGAAAGGGTCCCCCGGTGGCGGAAGGGCTGGGACAAAAACCGCCCCTCCCCCTGGAAGCGTCCCCAAACCCGCACCTCCCCCCAGCCTTCCCCTTCCAGGGATAAGGCCCCCTCCCCCTCCACGGGGAGGTGGAGGCCAAAGTGCCGGGCCAGGGCGGGAAGCCTGGGCCTGCCGGAGAGGGAGAAGCGGTAGCGCTCCCTCCCCAGGTCCACCTCCGCCCGGGCGGCGAGGGGCCCCTCGAGGCCCACCCCCCTAAGCGCCGCCTCCACCCTCTCCCCCCGCAGGCGGATGGGCCCCTCCACCCCCGTGAGGCGGAAGCCCACGAGCTCCACCACCCCTCCCTCCACCCGGGCCTCCCCCTCCATCCCCCCGGGCCCGAGGCGAAGGGCCCCGGCCACCTCCCCCCCCTTCAGGCCCTCATAGAAGAAGGAAAGCCCCCGCACCTCTCCCCTGAAGCCCACCTCCCAGGCGGAGAGGTCCGGGGAAAGCGCCCTCGCCTCCCCCTGGAAGCTCCCCCCGGGGAGCCTTGCGAGGAAGGCGTAGGGGTTCTCCCCCACCAGCAAAAGGCGCAAAGGGGGCAGGAAAAGCCGCCTCCCCTCTGGCAACACCACCTCCGTGTCCTCCAGGCGGAGCTGGCGGAAGACCACCTTCAGGGCGGGGGGCGGCCCTGGCCTTTCCGGGAAGAGGGCCTCCCAGGTGGGGCGGAGCCTGGCCCCCTTCAGGGCCAAGGAGAGGGGGAGCTCCCGGCGGAACAGGCCCAAAAGGTCATAGCGGAGGTCCACCGCCTCCGCCTCCAGGGCGAGGCCTTGGCCCTGAAGGCGCACCCCCTTCAGGCGGAGGCCAAAGAGGAGGTGCCCCCCCACCTCCCCCACCTGCCCCTGGAAGCCGGCGAGGCCAAGCCCCCACACCGCCGCCGCCCGGAGCAGGGGGGGCCAGGCCAACAAGAGGAGGAGGGCCAGGAGCAAGCCCAAAAGCCAAAGCCCCCGCCGCATCCCCTTCAGCATAGGCACGGGAGATGAAAAGCGCGTGGCAAGCCCCCTAGAATGGACCCATGCCGCGCCTGGTGGCCTTGGTGAAGGGAAGGGTGCAGGGGGTAGGGTACCGGGCCTTCGCCCAGAAAAAGGCCCTGGAGCTAGGGCTTTCCGGCTACGCGGAGAACCTGCCGGACGGCCGGGTGGAGGTGGTGGCCGAGGGACCGGAGGAAGACCTCCTGGCCTTCCTCCACCACCTCAAACAGGGCCCCCGTCTGGCCCGGGTGGAGGCGGTGGAGGTGCAGTGGGGGAAGGAGGCGGGGCTAAAGGGCTTTCACGTGTACTGAGCCCAGGCCTGGGGCCGGACCCCCGCCCGGAGGAGGGCCTCCGCCAGGGCCTCCTTGAGCTCCTTAAGCCCCGTGCCCTTTACCGCGGAGACCGGGATCCCGCCGAGCCGCTCCCGCAGGTAGTAGACGTCGTAGGGGGCGGCGCGGTCCGCCTTGGAAAGGGCCAGGACCCGGGGGGCCTCCACCCCGAGGTCCCGCAAGAGGGCCTCCACCACCCGGTAGCGCCCCAGGGCTCCCTCCTCCGAGGCGTCCAGGACGTGGACCAAGAGGTCCGCCTCCCGCACCTCCTCCAGGGTGGCCCGGAAGGCGGTGAGGAGTTCCTCGGGCATGTGGCGGATGAAGCCCACCGTGTCCGTGAAGAGCACCTCCCCCACCCCGGGCAGGAAGCCCCGGCGGGTCAGGGGGCGCAGGGTGGCGAAGAGCTTGTCCTCCCCCGGCTCGCCCCCCCGGGCGAGGGCGGAGAGGAGCGTGGTCTTGCCCGCGTTGGTGTAGCCCACCACGGCGATGAGGGGTATCCCCCGGCGCTTCCTTTGCCGCCTCGCCTCCTCCCGCCTCTTGGCGTACTCCTCCAGCTTGCGGGAGAGGTGGGCCACCCGGGCCAAGAGGCGCCTCCGGTCCACCTCCAGCTTGGTCTCCCCCGGGCCCCGGGTGCCGATCCCACCCCCCAGGCGGGAGAGCTCCTTGCCCTTGCCCACCAGGCGGGGCAGGAGGTACTTGAGCTGGGCCAGCTCCACCTGGGCCTGGGCCTCCGGGGTCTTGGCGTGGAGGGCGAAGATGTCCAGGATGAGCTGGGTCCGGTCCAGGACCTTGAGGCCCGTGGCCTTCTCAATCTCCCTTGCCTGGGCCGGGGAGAGCTCCAGGCCGAAGATGAGGGTGGAGGCGTTCTCGTGGTAGGCGAGGCTTTTGAGTTCCTCCAGCTTGCCCAGGCCCACCAGGTACCGGGGGTCCAGGTGCTGGCGGAAGACCAGAACCTTGCGCACCGGCACCCCCCCGGCGGTGCGGGTGAGCTCGGCGAGCTCCTCCAGGCCCGCCTCCGCCTCCGGCCCCTCCCCCAGGTCCACCCCCACCAGGATGGCCCTTTCCCCACTCCCGTCCTGAAGCTCCCGCACCCGGGCCTGGCGGGAAAGCTCCTCCTCCAAGGCCTCCACCTGGGCCCTTAGGTCCAGGTCCAGGTACTGGAAGTAGGGCTTGGGGGGAAGGATCCGCCAGTCCTCCTCCTGGGCCTGGGGCGGGGAGAGGAAGGCCAGGTGCAAGGTGGTGGGCCTCCCCTCCTCCACCTCCAGGGCCGCCAGGTTGTCCAGGCGGTTCAGGAAGAGCACGGAAAGGTCGGGCCGGGAAAGGCCGCCCTTGGCCAGGTGGGTGTGGAGGAGGCGGTAGCCGGAAAGCCGCCGCTCCGCCCTGGCCCCCTCGGGGATGGGAAGCTCCTTGGCGTCCCCCACCCCCACCCGCACCACCCGGCCCTCCCGGTCCAGAAGGAGGCTGATGGGCCTTCCCACCTCCTGGGAAAGCCCCGCCAGGGCCTGGGCCAGCTCCGGGGTGAGCACCCGCTCCTTGGGCACCCGCCTCCGGTACAGGTTGGAAAGCTTTCTGAGCTCGCTCTTCTTGAGCCCTTCCGTCCTGCCGAAGATCTTCTCCAATGCACCCCCAGTATACCCGAAAAGGGGGGCTGGGGCGTAGAGTGGAGTGCGTGCGCGGGCTGGTGCTGGCCCTCCTTCTCCTCTCCCCCGCCCTGGGCAAGGGGGGCTACGCCTGGATCGTGGTCCTGGGGGCGGCCCAGTACGGGGGCCGCCCCTCCCCCGCCCTGGAGCGGCGCCTCGAGGCGGCCCTGGCCCTGTATCGGCAGGGCGTGGCCCCGAGGATCGCCGTGGCCGGGGGGAAGGCCCCCGGGGACCGGTTCAGCGAGGGCGAGGTGGGCTGCCGCTACCTGCGGCAACGGGGGGTGCCCCAGGAGGCCCTCCTCTGCGAGACGGAAAGCCAGAACACCTACGAGAACCTCCTCTTCCTCAAGCCCCACCTCTCCGGCCCCCTCCTCCTGGTCACGGACGCCCCTCACCTGGGGCGGGCCCTCCTCCTGGCCCGGCTCCTTGGCCTTCAGGCCGAGGGACACCCCGTCCCCGGCCCCTACCCCTTGGGGTACTGGGCCCGGGAGGCCTTCTACCGCCTCTGGCTCTACCTGGGCTTGAGGCCCCTCCCCGGGGGGTACGGCCTCAAGAACCCTCCAAGCGTTTCACGGAGTCCAGATAGCCCTCCAAGAGGGCCCTGAGCTGCCCCAGGAAGAGGGCCTTCTCCTGCCTGGCCCGCTCGATCTCCCCCCGGAGGCGCTTAAGCTCCTCCGCCGCCTCCCGCAGCACCTGCTCCTTGGCGGCCAGGGCCTCCTTCTTGATGAGCTCCGCCTCCCGCTCCGCCTGCGCCTTGAGCTCCCGGGCGATCTTCTCCGCGGCCACCACCGCCCGCTTCAGCTCCCCCTCCGCCTCCTTGAGGCGGGCGTTCTCCTCCTCGAGGGCCTGCACCCGCTGGTGCAGGCCCTCGTTCTCCCGGATGAGGCCCTCCATGACCTCGGCCACCTGGGCCAGGTAAGCCCTGACCGCCTCCCTCTGGTAGCCGCGAAAGGCCCTGGGGAACTCCTGGTAGCGCACGTCTAGGGGGGTTAGGTCCATGCCGTCCCTAGTCTACAAAAAGGGCCCGGCCCACCCGCACCAAGGTGGCCCCCTCCTCCACGGCGATGGGGAAGTCGTCGGACATCCCCATGGAGCGCTCGGTGAGGCCATAGCGGTCGGCGAGCCAGGAAAGCCTCCGGAAGATGGGGCGCACCACGCCTTCAGGGCCCATGGGGGGCACGGTCATGAGGCCCAGGACCTCCAGGTGGGGCATCTCCCGGAGGCGGGCGAGGAGCTCGGGAAGCTCCTCCTCCAAGACCCCGTGCTTCTGGGGCTCCCGGCCCAGGTTCACCTCCACCAGGACCTTAAGCCGCATCCCCGCCTTCTCCCCCACCTTCTCCAGGGCCTCCGCCAGGCGCAAGGAGTCCAGGGAGTGGACGAGGGCAAAGCGGGGGGCGAACTTGGCCTTGTTGCGCTGGAGGGGGCCCACCAGGTGCCACTCCGCCCGGAGGAGCTCTATCTTCCTCAGGGCCTCCTGCACCCGGCTTTCCCCCAAGGGGAAGTCCCCGTGGGCCAAGACCTTCTCCCGGATCTCCTCCACCGTGCGCCCCTTGGTGACCGCCACCAGCCGGACCTCCTCCGGGCGCCGCCCCGCGCGGCGGCAGGCCTCTGCGATGCGCTCCAGGACCTGGGGAAGCCCCATATACCCCTATTCCAACAGCACGGGTGGCCTCAGAGGGCGGCGAGAATGCCCCGCAGGTAGCGGCGGAAGACGGGGCCCGCCTTGGCCGCCACCGCCAGCACCTCCTCCTCGGTGGCGTGGTGCTCCCGCTCCGGCACCGCCATGTCCGTGATGGTGGAAAGCCCCAGGACCCGCGCCCCCAGGTGGCGGAGGGCGATGACCTCGGGGACCGTGGACATGCCAATGGCGTCCGCCCCGAGCTCCCTTAGGAGCCTTAGCTCCGCCCGGCTGGCGAAGCTCGGCCCCATGAACCAGGCGTAGACCCCCTCGAAGAGGTGGAGGTCCTGCTTGCGGGCCACCTGGCGGGCAAGCTCAATGAGCCCTGGGTCGTAGGCCTCGAACATCACGGGGAAGCGGGGGCCCAAGCGCTCGTCGTTCGGGCCCCTTAGGGGGTTCGCCCCGGCGAAGTTGATGTAGTCCAGGTGGAGCATGATGCCCCCCGCCTGGAAGCGGGGGTTCAGCCCCCCGGCGGCGGAGGTGAGGAGGAAGGTCTTCGCCCCCAAGAAAAACCCCACCCGCACCGGGAAGACCACCTCCTCTGCGCTGTAGCCCTCGTAGTAGTGGACCCGGCCCTGGTAAACCAGGACGGGCTTGCCCTCCAGGTGCCCCAGGACGAGCCTCCCCGCATGCCCCGGGGCGGTGGAGCGGGGGAAGTGGGGAATCTCCGTATAGGGGATCTCCGCCACCTTCTCCACCTCCTCGGCCAAGGGGCCGAGCCCCGAGCCCAGCACGATGGCCACCTCGGGGAGGAAGTCGGTCCTGGAACGGATGTGGGCCACGGCCTCCTGGATCCTCTCGTAGACCTCCATGGCCGCCATTTTACTCTCACTCCCCGTTCACCCGCTTTCGGTAAGCTCTAGGCCATGAAGCGCCTTTTGGCTTTGCTCTTTCTGGGCCTTCTGGCCCTGGCCGCCCCCATCCGGGAGGTGGTGGTGGAGGGAGCGGACCCGGTCCTCCAGGCCCTGGCCCGGGCCGCCTTGCCCTTCGGGGTGGGGGACGAGCCCGGGGACCTGGAGGCGGCCCGGAAGGCCATCCTGGCCACGGGCTACTTCCGGGAGGCCCGGCTTTCCCTGGAAGGGGAGGTCCTCAGGGTGGTCCTGGTCCCCTACCCCCCCATCGCCGAGGTCCGGGTGGAGGCCAAGGCCTTCCCCCAGGACCGCCTCCTCACCTTCTTGGAGAACTTCGCCATCGGCAAGGAGGCCACCTACAACCCCTTGAGGGCCCAGGAGGCGGCGAGGGCCCTGGCCCAGGCCTTCCGGGAAAACGGCTTCCCCTTCACCCCCAAGGTGGAGGTGGAGGCCAAGGAGGAGGCGGGGAAGATCTCCCTCACCTTCCGGGTGGAGGAAGGCCCCGAGGTGAAGGAGGTCCGCCTCCTGGGGGTGAGCCTCCTCCCGGAAGACGAGGCCCTGAAGCCTCTCCAAGCCCTGAAGGGGCCCTTTGACTTCGCCAAGTACCAGGAGGCCCTGAGGGCCCTGGCCCAGCGCTATGAGCAGGCGGGCTACCGCTTTAGCGGCCCCGACCCCCAGGCCAGCGCCCTGGAAGGGGGCGTCCTCACCGTGCGGGTGCGGGAGCTCAAGGTGGTCCGGGTGGAGGGGGAGGGGCTGGACCTTTCCGCCTTCCCCTTGCGGCCGGGGGACTACCTGCGCTACGACCGCCTCCTGGAAGGGGTGCAGGCCCTCTCCCGGGCCCTTTCCCGGGTGGTGAACTTCACCCTGGTGCCGGAGGGGGAGGGGGTGGCGGTGCGCCTGCAGCCGGGCCCGGAGGGGGGGAGGATCGAGCGGGTGGAGCTTTCGGGAAACACCGCCTTCCCCACGGAGGAGCTCCTCGCCCTCCTGCGCCTGAAGCCCGGGGAGGTCTACACCCCCGCCCTCGCCCAGGAGGACGCCCGGCGCCTGGCCCAGTACTACGGGGAGAAGGGCCTCGAGGTGGCCGACGTGCGCTATGGCTTCCAGGAAGGGGTCTTCCGCCTGGAGGTGGTGGAGCTTAAGATCGGGGGCTACCGCCTGGAGTGGCAGGGAAGCCCCCGCACCCGGGAGGAGGTGATCCTGCGGGAACTTCCCAAGCCGGGAAGCCTCTTCAGCGTGCCCGAGCTCCGCCGGGCCATCGCCCGCCTCATGGCCACGGGGCTTCTCGCCGAGCCCCCGGGGGTGCGCCTGGCCCCCGGGGAGAAGGAGGACCAGGTGGTGGTGGTCCTCTCCCTGAAGGAGGCCAGGACCGGGCTCTTCCAGCCCGCCCTGGGCTGGAGCTCCCTGGAGGGCTGGTCGGGAAGCCTCTCCTTCAAGGAGACCAACCTCTTCGGCCTGGCCCACCAGGTAAGCCTGGACCTGGCCTTCGTGCAGAACGAGGCCCGGGACAACCTCTCCTTCTCCCTGGCCTACACCGTGCCCTGGCTCTACCTGGACTACCTGGACCTGAAGGAGGTGCGCACCAACCTCTCCCTGAGCCTCTTCTCCACCCCCATCGGCAACAACAAGCTCCTCCAGGGGAGCACGGACACCGGCTGGGAGTACACGGAAAGGCGCACCGGGGGGGGCTTTAGCCTCTCCCGCCCCTTGGCCCGGGACCTGGAGAACCTGCGCCTCTCCCTGGGGCTTTCGGTCAGGCGCTCCACGTATGCCCTCGAGGTCTACGACCCCAACGCCCCCTGCGACCCCGCCCAGACGGACCCCAGCGACCCCAGCTACTGCGACGGCACCGGCTACAAGAACCCCTCCCTGGCGCAAAGCCTCCTCCCCACCCCCGGCTGGACCCTGCGCCTGGACACGGGGGTGAGCTACCTGGAGGTGGACGACCCCCGCTTCCGCACCCAGGGCTACGAGGCGAGCCTGGCCACCGGCCTCGGCCTCTCCCTGCCCGACACGGGGGGCCGGAGCTTCTTCGTGCCCCTGGTGGCCACGGGCAAGACCTACCTGGGCCTGGATCAGGAAAAGCGCCAGGCCCTGGCCTTCCGCCTCTCCGCGGGCACCCTCTTGGGCTTCCCCCCGGAGAGCGAGCGCTTCTTCCTCTCCGGCGGGGGCGCGGAGGCCTTCCTCCTCCGGGGCTACGAGGACCGCAAGTACGGGGGGCTCTCCTTCGCCACGGGGAGCGTGGAGTACCGCTACAACTTCAACCTCTCCCCCCAGGGGGGCACCAACCTCTACGGCATCCTCTTCGCCGACTTAGGCCTCGCCGACAACACCGGGGGCCTCAAGTGGGGGGCGGGCCTCGGCTTCCAGCTGGACCTGGACGTCTTCGGGGCCCTCCTCCCCTCCCTAAGGCTGGACTACGCCTTCAGCCCGGAAAGCCCCACGGGGAGGCTCCACTTCCGCATCGGGCCCATGTTCTAAGTACCCCGGGACGTATACTGGCCTTAGCCGCCATGAAGGCCTACCTCGGCCTCTACACCGCCCGCCTGGAGACCCCGGCCCGGAGCCTCAAGGAAAAGCGGGCCCTCATCAAGCCGGCCCTGGAAAGGCTGAGGTCCCGCTTCCCCGTGTCCGCCGCCAGGCTTTACGGCCTGGACGCCTGGGGGTTTGAGGTGGTGGGCTTTAGCGTCTTGGGCAACGACCACGCCTGGGTGGAAGCCACCCTGCGGGAAGCCGCTCGCTTCCTGGCGCAAAACGGGAACTTCCGCGTGGCCCTGGAGGAGTTCCGCCTCGAGGCCTTTGAGCTGGACGGAATGGTCTAAACCACCTCCACCGCGAAGGCCACCGACCCCCCGGTCCCGTGGCAGATGGCGGCGAGGCCCCGCTCCTCCCCCTTCACCCGGAGGGCATTCAGGAGGGTGACCAGGATCCTGGCCCCGCTCGCCCCGATGGGGTGGCCCAGGGCCACCGCCCCCCCGAAGACGTTGAGCCTCTCGTAGGGCACCCCCAGGAGGCGGCTGAAGAGGACGTTGTTCAGGGCGAAGGCCTCGTTGTTCTCAAAGAGGCCAAAGTCGGCGACCCGCATCCCCAGGCGGTCCAGGAGCTTTTTGGCGGCGGGGACGGGGGCCTCGGGGAAGCGCCAGGGCTCCCCGGCGGCCCAGGCCCCGCCCAAAACCTTGGCCAGGGGCTTGAGGCCGTGGGCCTTCACCGCCTCCTCCGAGGCGAGGAGGAGGGCCGCCGCCCCGTCGGAGATCTGGCTAGAGTTCCCCGCCGTGAGGACCCCGTCCTTCCGGAAGGCGGGCCTCAGGGCGGCCAGGGAGTCCGGGGTGGTCTCGGGGCGGATGCCCTCGTCCTTCTCCACCGCCACGGGGCCCTTCTTCCCGGGCACCTCCAGGGGGGCGATCTCCCAGGCGAAGTGGCCCCCCTCCGTGGCCTCCGCCGCCCGCCTGTGGGAGAGGTAGGCGGCCTCGTCCACCTCCTCCCGCGTCACCCCGTAGTCCTGGGCGAGCCTCTCCGCCTGCTCCCCCATGGCCTCCCCCGTGAAGGGGTCGGAAAGCCCGTCCCGGAGGAGGATGTCCTGCAGGTTCTCCGGGGCCCCCAGGAGGAACTTGTACCCCCACCGGGCCCGGTGGCTGAGGTAGAACCCCGCCTGGCTCATGGACTCCATCCCCCCCGCCAGGACCAGGCGGGCCTCCCCCGTGCGCAGGAACTGGAAGGCGTTGAGGACCGCCATCATCCCCGAGGCGCACACCATGTCTACCTGGTACCCGTCCACCTCCTTGGGGATGCCCGCCCTTAGGGCGGCCTGCCTCGGCAGAAGCTGCCCGTGCCCGGCCCGGAGCACGTTCCCGAAGACGTAGAGGTCCAGGGCCTTCCCCTCCACCCCCGCCCGGGCTAGGGCCTCCCGCATGGCGTGGGCGCCCAGCTCCACGGGGCTTAGGTCCTTCAAGGCCCCCCCGAACCTGCCGATGGGGGTCCTGGCCGCGGCGACGATGTAGACCTCTTGCATGGCCCCATCATACCCCCCCGTTTGGGGGATGCGCACCCGGGGGGCGGACCCCTAAAGTGGTTTAGCGAAATGGCTCCTTGGGCGAGGCAGGGCTTCAGCGTGCTGGAACTTCTCGTGGTCCTGGCCGTCCTGGGCATCCTGGGCGGTCTTGCCTACACCAACTACAGCGCCGCTTACCGCCTCGGGGCGGCGGGGGCCGAGCTCAGGACCTTCCTCCTCGCCACCCGCACCGAGGCCATCCGCAGGGGGACGGGGGTGGCGGTGGTCCCGGAGGGCCGGGGGCTCGTAAGCTGCGTGGACGAAAACCGAAACCGGGCGTGCGACGCAGGGGAAGCCGTCCTGCGCCGGTTTGACCCGGGTGGGTACGGGGCGGCCCTGGATCTGAGGAGTGGCTTCTCCCCCGGCCTTCGCTTCAACGCCCTGGGGAGGCCCAACACAGGGGCGCGCCTGGCCCTGCGCCTGGGCGGACGGACCCTCACCCTGTGCGTGGGCATGGGAGGAAGAGCGCGGGAGGTGAGCGGCGATAGGTGCCCGTAAAGGCTTTACCTTGCTGGAGGTGCTCCTGGCTTTGGGGCTCCTCGCCGTGGTGGTGCTGGCCTTCGCCTCTCTGCAGGTGACGAGCCTGCGCGGGGGCCGGCAAGGCCGGGAGCTCCAGGCCGTGGTCCGGGAGATGGAAAACTTCATGGAAAGACTGAGACAGGACCCCCAGGGCGTCGCCACCCTTTGCAACGGCCCCCTGACCCTCGGGGGAAGGCGGGGCACCTGCACCGCCGTCCCCTGTGGCGTGGCCCAGGACGGCGGCCTCACCTGCCCCACCTCGGGGGACGCGCGGGCCTTCCAGGTGGTCCTGGAAGTGGAAGGAAAACGGCTGGAAACGGTGGTGTATCGGCCATGAGAAGGCACGGGTTCTCGCTCCTAGAACTCCTGCTGGCCTCCGCCCTCCTGGGGAGCCTCTTCCTGGTGGTGCTGGCCCTGGAAAACTCCAGCGCCACCCTAAGGGAGCGGGAAAGGGCGAGGGGGCGGCTCGCCGACGAGCTTAGCCTCACCGCCCTTGCCCTGGCCCGGGAGCTTTACACCGTGGGCTACCGCCTCACGGGCCAGGCCCTGGTCCTAAGCCCAAGCCCCGAGGGGGACGGGCTTACGGGCTGGTTCCTCTGCGAGGCGGGGATGGAGGAGGTCTGTGGGGAAAGCCTGGGGCAGGTCAGGGGCACGGGCTACGGGGTGAGCCAGGGGGTCCTCCGCTGGAGCGCCTGCACCGGCGAGGGGTGCACGCCCTCGCCCACCAACCCCGTCTTGGGAGGGGACGAGACCCGGGTAGAGGCCTTCCGGGTGGCCTACCTGGAAGGGGGCACCTGGAAGCGCCAGGCGCAGGCCGTGAACCTGAGGGCCGAGGGCGCAACCCCGAAGGTGAGCGCCTTGGCCCTCTACCTCCTGGCCTCCGTCCCCGTGCGGGGCGGCGCCCCCGCCTTCACCCCGGGGAGTACCCTGAGCTACCCGCCCGGGCTTTCCCCTGGCCTTCTGGCTCTGCCCCCTGCGGCAGGCGACGGCCGCCTGCGTGCGGAGAAGCTGTGGCTCGTGCAGACGCCGAACCTGGCGCGCTGAAAGGAGGTGTGGGATGAACGCAAAAGGCATAGCGCTGGTGGTGGCCCTCGTGGGAATGATGGCGGTCCTCGCCCTCTCCCTGGCCATGGTGCAAAGCGCCCTAGGCAACCTTAAGACCGGAAGCGACCTCCTGAACCGGGCCCAGGCCCGCCAGCGGGCGGAGGCGGGCGTGGACCACGCCCTGGTCTACCTCCACGGCAAAACGGCCTTAAGCGCACCCCAAACCCTCTCGGGCCAAGGCTACCAGGTCGTCCTCACCCCCCAGGGGGCCCAGGGGGACGAGATCCGGGTGGAAAGCCAGGGCCAGATGGGCCTCGCCCGGCACACCGCCGTGGCCGTGGTGCGCCTCCAGAGCGTTCCCACTCAGGCGCAAAACCCCCTGTTTGGCCAGGGATGGATCAGCGGCGAGCGCATCACCATCAACGGGGGGGTGGACCTCTGGGGAAGCCGGCTCCACGCCGACCAAGGCTACGCCAACCTCTCGGGCCAGATCCGGGTGTGCGACGAGGACGGAAGTAACTGCCGCGGGATTGACCAGGTCAACCCGCCGCCCATCACGGGGGGACAAGGGGTAACGGGCACCCAGTGCAACGCGAGCGGGAACAACGGGGTGGTCTGCAACGGCTCCGCGCCCAGGTACCAGGTCTGCCCGGTGTACCAGACCCCCTCCGACCCCAACCTTACGTGCCTGGACGCCGTCACGGGCAGAGCCGTGCGCTGGGACCAGGCGACCCGCATCCAAAGACCCGACGTGGACGCGATCAGCCAAGGGAGCCTAGGGGTCCGCGTCGCAAGCCCCTTTCAGGACGCCCAAAACAAAGGCCTTTGCCAGCACACCTTCACCTCCCTGGACCCCGGCCAAGCGGGCGAGCTGCTGGCCTTCCTTGCAAGCACGGGCGTCACACCCCTCACAAATGACGTCAACGCCCTCCTGGCCCAAGCCCTTCCCCTCTTCTCCGGAAGCAGGGTCTGCGTCCAGGGGAACGTCACCCTTCCCGCCAGCACCACGCTCCGCGACGTGACCTTCTACGTGGGGGGCACCTTCCAGGTGAACGGCGCCGCCACGCTGGAAAGGGTCAAGGTGGCGGCCCAGGGTGGGCTGGACCTGGGAAACGTGCAGGCGACGGACAGCAAGTTCTTCGCGAACGGCACCGTCAACCTCAACAACGACGCCGCCTTCAAGGGCGACTCCACCCTCGCCTCCAGGCAGTCCCTCAACTTTAACGGCGGGGCCGACCTGCTGAACAACCGCGCCCTCCTGGTGGTGAGCGAGGGGGACATCACCTTCAACGGCCGGGCGAACACCCACGCCTTCATGTGGGCGGGGGGGACCATCACCTTCAACGGTACCGGAGCCTTTATCGGCGGAGCGGTGAGCCTCGGGGGCACCATCCGAAACGGCGGGGGGCAGTTCTACATCCAAAACTCCAACGCCCTCAACAGCGACCTGCCCAACACCCAGACCGACAGCACCCCCCGGCCCGTGGTCCTGAGCCGGAGGTGATCCCCAGGCCCGCCCCAGGCGGTGGGGTGGGCCTGGCCTTCACACCGCTTTCACACCCTTCCCCCATCCTGAGAATGACCCCCCAAAAGGGGGGGTTGACAAGGAGGAGGGGCGGGCGGAAGAATGAACCCAGGGAGGAGGTGAGAGAGGGGTAAGAAGGCTGAGAAAGGCAAGGCCAGGTAAGAGGCGGGTAAGTCGGCTTCAGGCACTCATGGCCGCGCGATACATGAAAGCGCGGGAAACCCTAAGGAGAGAAGAGGTATGCGGAACGCGAAAGGCTTCACCCTGGTTGAGCTCCTGATCGTCGTCGCCATCATCGGCATCTTGGCGGCGGTGCTGGTCCCAAACCTCTTGAACGCCCGAAGGACGGCCGTGGAAAGGGCCGCCCAGGCTTACGGGCAGAACGTCTACAAGGCTGCGTTCGCCTATGTTTCTGATAACCCCAACAATACTGTACAAACAACAAACGACTGCAAGAACGGTTATAGCGCCGGTAGCTATTCCGTACCCGCTCCTGGGACTGGCGTAATTGATGACTGCAAGGTGGAAAACGCCGGCGATAACACCCCCAAGGTGACGGTTAAGAGCAAGTTCGGCACTACCTACACCTTCCCCTAAGCAGTCAAAATTAGGAACAGAGGAAGGGGGCTTAACCCTTCTTCCTCTGTTCCTTTAATGCGGATAGTGTGGACGCACCCCAAAGGGCCCACATAGCTCCTTCCGCCTCGGGAATAGAAAACCACGCAAGGAGGAAGAGGTGCAGGCCCAAAAGCCCCAGCGCTCCGGGGCTTAGGCTGGGCAAGCTCCGAAGGGCTAGGAAAAGGAGGGCACCGTACAAGGCAAGGCCCGACAATCCCCACTTGAGCCCCACTTCCAGAAACTGATTATGGGCTCGGAAGCTGTAAATTCTTAGGACCACAAGTTTCCCGTCGGGGCCTCTTAGAACAAAAACAGGATCGCCGTGGGGTGCGTTGCCCACCTTCTCAAGCCGGGCTCCGAAATACCCGAACTCCTCCTCTATAAAGTTTTCCAGGCTGGCCTTGGTCAGGTACCGAGGCCAGCGGTGCTCAAACACCCCTCCGCCCCAGCCGAAGAGGGGCCTCGCAGCGATGCCCCCCAAAGCCGCCTCCCAGTAGTAGAGCCGGGTCCAGAAGGTGTGCCCGCTCGCCAGCTCGGCCCGCACCCCCTGAGGGTTGAGGAAACGCACGGCGCCCCACCCCAGGCCCACCCCCAAAAGGCCCAGGACCAACACCCAAACCCCCGCCCGCCGCCGCCAGAGGAAGACCGCCACCCCCACCCCCAGGAGGGCCAGGACCCCAGACCGGTTGAAGGTAAGGCCCAGGGCCACCGCCATGAGGAGAAGAAGGGCCCCGGAGGCGGTGCTCCGCCTCTGAGCGAAAAACCCTGCCGCCACCCCAAACCCCAGGGCGAAGTACCCGGCCAGGTGCCCCTTGCCGGGAAAGGTCACCATGGGAAGGTTGCCGGGGCTGGTGGGGTAGTAGAGGCCCCGGTGAAGCGCCACCTCGGCCAGAGCCCCGAGGGCCAACACCACAGCCCCTCCCAGCACCCCCAGGGCCACCCTGTGGCCCAAGCCTGGGTCAAAGAGGAAGCGAAGGTAGCCCAGAACGAAAACTCCCACCATCAAAAGCCCCCACACCAGCCCATCCGAATAGTCCACCACCGAACCCGTGAGGGCCACCTGGGGCTCGGGGGAGAGGGCCGTGGAAAGGCCCATCCAAAGGGCAAGAAAAAGGGCGAGGAGCAAAGGGGGGTGGGCCCGCAGGAACCGGGGCAGGTAGCGGAGATGCGCAAGGTGCACCTGGGGATGAGCGGTGAGCTCCAGAAAGAGGCCTCCTAGCAGAAAGAGGAAGGTAAAGTAGTGCTTGGCCAGCACCACCCCGGCGTGGCTAGCCCCGAAGGGCCAGACCACAAGGGGATAGAGGAAGGCGAAAAGGGGCCACCACCAGCGGCGCAGGAAGTTCATAGGGGCATTCTATTGCATGGGACTGCGCACCCCCTTAGGGAGGCAGTGCGCCCTAGCCCTAGGCGTGGCCAGGGCGGTGTAACCCCTCACCCCGGAGGCGTACCCAGCCCCAGAGCGGGAGGCCCCGGTATCGTGGAGGGCTTCATGGCCGGGGCGGGCAACCGCTTGGCGCCGAACCCAGCCTCCCCAGGCCCGGGAGGAGGCCGCCCTTCCCCATCCCAGGCCCCCCGGCCTGTGCTAACCTGAAGGCAATGACCACGGAAGAACGCCTCTACAAGCTGGAGGGGATCGTGGAGGGGGTCATGGCCACCCTCCCAGGCCAGGTCACCTCCCTGGAGGCACGGGTGGACCTCCTCCGCCAGGAGGTCAAGGCGGAGATCGGAGGCCTGCGCCGGGAGGTGGAGGAAAAGTTCAACAGCCTGCGCCGGGAGGTGGAGGAAAAGCTCGTCGGCCTCCGCCAGGAAGTGAGGGGGGAAATCCAAAGCCTCCGCCAGGAGCTCAAAGGAGAGATCCAGAGCCTCCGCCAGGAGGTGAAAGCGGAAATCCAGGGCCTGCGGCAGGAAGTGAAGGCGGAGATCAACACCGCCTTCAACAAGCTCATGCTCTACTTCACCGCCGTGGCGGCGGCCCTGGCCGTCCTCACCTTCCTCCGCTGAACCCCCGGGCCGAGCACCCCCTCTAGCGGCCTCACGCCCTGGGAAGCCTGGCCCTGCGCGTCCGAGATGGAGCCGCCAGTTCTGATGCAGCAGGGCCTTTTCTAGCGGTAAACTCTAGTCATGGGCGCGGCCAAGGCGGTGCGGCCCCTCAGCCTGGAGGAGTACCTGGCCCTGGAGCGGGAGGCCCCGGTGAAGCACGAGCTGGTGGAGGGCTTCCCCCACGCCATGGCCGGGGCCAGCGACCGGCACAACCGGGTGGTGGTGAACCTGGTCTTGGCCCTGGGCCCCCTGGCCCGGAAGCGGGGCTGCCGCCTCTACGCCAGCGACATGCGGCTCAAGGTGGACGCGGCCACGGTCTACTACCCGGACCTCATGGTGGTCTGCCAGGAAGACCCCGGGGAATACTACAAGGAGAAGCCCTGCCTGGTGATAGAGGTGCTCTCGGACTCCACGGAGGCCACGGACCAGAGGGAAAAGCTCCGCAAGTACCTGAGCCTGCCCACCCTCCAGGCCTACCTCCTCCTGGACTCCCGCACCCCTCGGGCCTTCGGCTATTACCGGGAGGCGGAGGGCTGGGTGTACCGGGAAGCGGAGGAAGGCACGCTTCCCCTCCCCTGCCTAGGGGGACGCCTGGACCTCGCCGAGGCGTACCACGGCCTCTAGAGGGCCACCCCCTCGTAGAGGGCGGAGAGGGGAAAGCGGGCCTCCAGGCAAGGCACCTCCACCTCCCCCTCCTCCCACAGGCGGTAGAGCCAGCCCTCCCCCTGGCGGAAGTAGCCCTCCACCCGCCTCTCCCGGGAGTCCACCAGGAGGTAGGCCTCTAGGCTCGGGATCTCCCGGTAGCGCCAGAGCTTCTCCCGGCGGTCTATGGCCTCGGTGCTCTCGGAAAGCACCTCCACCACCAAACAAGGCCGCTCCTTGTAGAGGGGGTGGGGGTCCTCCCCGCACACAGCCATGAGGTCCGGGTAGTAAAAGGTGCGGGAGGAGACCCTTAGCTTCATGTCCGCCACGAAGAGCTTGCACCCTTTGGCGCGGGCAAAGGGCCAGAGGTGGGCAAACAGGTTGCCCACCACTAGGTTATGGGCCTCCGTAGCCCCCGCCATGGCGTAGGGCACGCCCTCCAAGAGCTCGTGCCGCACGGGGGACTTCTCCTCCAGGGCCAAATAGGCCTCGGCGTCCAAAAGCTCCAAGGGCCTCGCCGCCTCGCCCATGGGGCCATTGTATCCTGGCCTGGGGAGCTTAAGCGCTGCGCTCCAGGTCCCCCTCGAGGGCCCCCACGGGCTCCACGTAAAGGGGCGCGAAGGGCACCTCCTGGAAGAGGCGCACCCGGCCCAAGCGAAAGGCCTCGAGGAGGGCGGCGAAACCCACGGCCTTCTCGCTCCAGGTGGTGAGGGGAAGACTCTGGAAGGCCACCCGGCCCCGGATGGCCCCCTTAAGCCGCTCCCAGGCCTCCCGCACCCCGAAGCCCTCCCGCGCCAGGAGCAAGACCGCCTTGCGGAAGGGGCGGACCGCCTCCTGCAAAGCCTTCGGGGGAAGCCGCAGGGCGGGCCTGGGCACGGGGGGTGGGGCCACGGGGAGGAGGCGGGCCCGCCTCTGGAGGCGCTCCTCCAGGAAGGCCACGGTCTGGGAGAGGTCCACCAGGACCCGCACCAGGGGGGCCTCCTCCCCCTCCTTGGGGGCGAGGGCCTTCTCGGGGGCAAGCTTCAGGAGCAAGAGCTCGGCCAGGAGGGGCAGAAGCTCGGCCCTGGCCCTGAGGTCCTCGGGCACCTGGGCCAGGGCCTGCTCCACGATGGCGAGCACGGGCAGGCCCCGGGGGGAGAGCCGGCCCCGCCTGAGGGCCTCCCGGAGCTCTTGGGGCGTCCCGGAAAACCCGGGGAAGTCCAGGCGGATCACCGGGGGACGGGGTGCCTCTTGGGCAGGAGGAGGCCCACCTTTTCCCGCACCTCCTCCATGGTGGCCTGGGCCACAGCCCGGGCCCGCTTAGCGCCCTCCAGCAGAGCGTCCATCACGTAGTCCGGGTCCCGCTTCAGGGCCTCGGCCCTTTCTCGGATAGGGCGGAGGGTGCGCATGAGGTGCTCGAAGAGGATCTCCTTCACCACCAGGGTGCCGATCCCCGCCTTGCGGTACTCCTCCTTCAGGGCCTCCACCAGCTCCTTGGGGGCGAAGTAGGAGAGGTAGGTGAAGACGATGGTCCTCTCGGGGTTCCCGGGGTCGGAGAGGCGGATCCGCTGGGGGTCATCGGGGAGGTGGCGGATCTTCTCCCAGATGCTCGCTTCCGGCTCCAGAAGGCCGATGGTGTTCCCCAGGGACTTGCTCATCTTGGCCTTGCCGTCAATGCCGGGGACCCTCGGGGCCTCGGGGTTGAGGAGGGCCTGGGGTTCGGGGAAGGTCTCGCCGAAGAGGTGGTTGAAGCGGCGGGCGATCTCCCGGGTGAGCTCGATGTGCTGCACCTGGTCCTCCCCCACGGGGACGGTGTCCGCCTTGTAGATGAGGATGTCCGCCGCCTGCAGCACGGGGTAGAGGAGGAGGCCACTCCAGACGGTTTCCTGCTTGCTGGCCTTGTCCTTGAACTGGGTCATGCGGGTGAGGTCCCCCAAGGGGGTGAGGGTGGTGAAGACCCAGGCGAGCTCCGTGTGCTCGGGGACATGGGACTGGACGAAGAGGGTGACCCGCTCGGGGTCAAGCCCTGCCGCCATGTTCACCAGGGCCGCCTCAAAGGTGCGCTGGGCGAGGGTGGAGGGGTCGTAGGCCAGGGGGTTCGTGAGGGCGTGGTAGTCCACGATGCAGAAAAAGGCCTCCCGGCCCAGCCGCTCCCCGATCTCCACCCACTGCTTGATGGCCCCCAGGTAGTTGCCGATGTGGATCTCCCCCGAGGGCTGGATGCCGGAAAGCACCCGCTTCATGGCCCTAGTGTAGCAAAAGGCCAGGCCCCCTTGCGGGGGCCTCCTGGTGCCGGGGGCGGGACTTGAACCCGCACGTCCGCGAGGACACACGACCCTGAATCGTGCGCGTCTACCAATTCCGCCACCCCGGCAGACGCAAGGGTCATTGTAGAAGGGGCCCGGCCTTTCGTCAAGCTTGACCCGGAGGGGGAAAGCCCTTAGGCTAAGGGGCAATGCGGCGGGGCATCCTGCTAGACCTAGGCCGGGCGGGCCCGGCTTAGGGAGGCCTTTCCGCTTTCCCCCGGGCCTTGAGAACCCGGGGGCTTTTTGTAAGGGGAGGGAGAGAATGGGAAAGACGCTCTACGAGAAGGTGTGGGAGGCCCACGAGGTGAGGAAGCTCAAAAGCGGCCAGAGCCAGCTTTTCATAGACCTTCACCTCCTGCACGAGGTCACGAGCCCCCAGGCCTTCGGGATGCTCAAGGACCTTGGCCTTCGGGTACGCTACCCCCACCGCACCTTCGCCACCGTGGACCACATCGTCCCCACCCACGACCGCACCGAGCCCTTCCAGGACCCTCTGGCCCAGAGCATGCTGGAGGCCCTCAGGGCGAACACAAGGGAGCACGGCATCACCTTCTTTGACCTGGGGAGCGGCGACCAAGGCATCGTCCACGTCATCGGGCCCCAGCTCGGCCTCACCCAGCCCGGGATGACCATCGCCTGCGGGGACTCCCACACCTCCACCCACGGGGCCTTCGGGGCCGTGGCCTTCGGCATCGGCACGAGCCAGGTCCGGGACGTCCTCGCCACCCAGACCCTCGCCGCCCAAAAGCTCAAGGTGCGGCGGATCAACGTGGAGGGAAGGCTCGCCCCCGGGGTCTACGCCAAGGACGTGATCCTCCACATCATCCGCCACCTGGGGGTGAAGGGGGGCTTGGGCTACGCCTACGAGTACGGGGGAAGCGCCGTGGAGGCCATGGACATGGAAAGCCGCATGACCCTCTGCAACATGTCCATTGAGGGGGGCGCCCGCATCGGCTACGTGAACCCCGACGAGACCACCTTCCGGTACCTCGAGGGCCGCCCCTACGTCCCCAAGGGGTCCGAGTGGGAGGAGGCCAAAAGGAGGTGGCTCGCTTGGCGCTCCGACCCCGACGCCTCCTACGACGACGTGGTCACCTTCCGCGCCGAGGAGATCGCCCCCACCGTCACCTGGGGCATCACCCCGGGCCAGGCCATCCCCATTGACGGCAGGATCCCCCTCCTGGAGGAGTTGCCGGAGGAGGAGCGCCCCGTGGCCGAGGAGGCTTTGGCCTACATGGGCTTCAGTCCGGGCCAGCCCATCAAGGGGGTGCCCATCCAAGTGGCCTTCATCGGAAGCTGCACCAACGCGAGGCTTTCCGACCTCCGGGAGGTCGCCCGCTACCTCAAGGGGCACAAGGTGAAGAAGGGGGTGCGGGCCCTGGTGGTGCCGGGCTCGGAGTGGGTGGCGAGGAAGGCCGAGGAAGAGGGGATCGCCGAGGTCTTCCGCGAGGCGGGGTTTGAGTGGCGGATGCCCGGCTGCTCCATGTGCCTGGCCATGAACCCGGACCGCCTCGAGGGGGACGAGCTCGCCGCCAGCAGCTCCAACCGCAACTACAAGGGGAGGATGGGAAGCCCCAGGGGCCGCACCGTCCTCATGAGCCCCCTCATGGTGGCGGCGGCGGCCGTGGCCGGGGAGATCGCCGACGCCCGGGAGGTCTTTGGCCTCGGGAGGTAAGCCATGCTGGAGAAGTTCACCGTAATCCGCGGCAGGGCCGTGCCCTTGAGGGGCGAGGACATCGACACGGACCGCATCATCCCCGCCCGCTTCATGAAGGCCCTCACCTTTGAGGGCCTGGGCCGGTACCTCTTCTACGACGAGCGCTTTGACGAGAGGGGCAACCCCAAGCCCCACCCCCTGAACGACCCCCGCTACCAGGGGGCAAGCATCCTCCTGGTGGAGGCGGGCTTTGGCTCGGGCTCTAGCCGCGAGCACGCCCCCCAGGCCATCAAGCGGGCCGGGTTCAAGGCCCTCATCGGGGAGAGCTTCGCGGAGATCTTCTTCGGGAACGCCACCGCCATCGGCCTCCCCTGCGTCACCCTGGCCCCCGAGGACCTGGCGGCCCTCTTCCGGGCGGTGGAGGAGGACCCAGGGCTTTCGGTGGAAATAGACCTGGTGGAGAAGGAGGTGCGCTTCGGGAACCGCACCGCCCCCCTCTCCATCCCGGAGGCCGCCCGGGAGGCCCTGGTGGGGGGGCTTTGGGACCCCATCGGGGAGTTACTGGAGGCCGGGGAGCTTCTGGACCAGTTTGACCGGAGGCTCCCCTACCCCAGGAGGTCGGAATGAGGGTGGCGGTGCTCCCGGGGGACGGGATCGGCCCCGAGGTGACGGAGGCGGCCCTGAAGGTCCTTAAGGCCCTGGACGAGGCGGAGGGCCTGGGCCTCGTCTACGAGCGCTTCCCCTTTGGGGGGGCGGCCATAGACCACTTTGGCGAGCCCTTCCCCGAGGTCACGCGCAAGGGGGTGGAGGAAGCGGAAGCGGTGCTCCTGGGAAGCGTGGGCGGGCCCAAGTGGGACGGGCTTCCCCGGAAGATCCGCCCGGAGACGGGGCTTTTGGCCCTGAGGAAGAGCCAGGACCTCTTCGCCAACCTCCGCCCCGCCAAGGTCTTCCCCGGGCTGGAAAGGCTTTCCCCCCTCAAGGAGGCGGTGGCCCGGGGGGTGGACCTCCTCATCGTCCGGGAGCTCACCGGGGGGATCTACTTCGGCGAGCCCCGGGGGATGTCGGAGGCGGAGGCCTGGAACACGGAGCGCTACAGCAAGCCCGAGGTGGAGCGGGTGGCCAAGGTGGCCTTTGAGGCGGCGAGGAAGCGCCGGAAGCACGTGGTGAGCGTGGACAAGGCGAACGTCCTCGAGGTGGGGGAGTTCTGGCGCAAGACCGTGGCGGAGGTCCACGGGGGGTATCCGGACGTGGCCCTGGAGCACCAGTACGTGGACGCCATGGCCATGCACCTGGTCCGCTCCCCTGCCCGCTTTGACGTGGTGGTCACGGGGAACATCTTCGGGGACATCCTCTCGGACCTGGCGAGCGTCCTCCCGGGCTCCCTAGGCCTCCTCCCCTCCGCCTCCTTGGGGCGGGGGACCCCGGTCTTTGAGCCGGTCCACGGCTCCGCCCCGGACATCGCGGGCAAGGGCATCGCCAACCCCACCGCCGCCATCCTCTCCGCGGCCATGATGCTGGAGCACGCCTTCGGCCTGGTGGAGCTGGCGCGGAAGGTGGAAGACGCGGTGGCGAAGGCCCTCCTGGAGGCCCCGCCCCCCGACCTCGGGGGGAGCGCGGGCACGGAGGCCTTCACGGAGAGGGTTCTCCGCCACCTGGCCTAAAATGGGGCTATGATCCGGCACCGCTTCAGCGCCGAGGACTTCCACCGCATGGCCGAGGCGGGCATCCTCGGGGAGGACGACCGGGTGGAGCTCATCCGGGGGGAGGTGGTGGAGCTGAGCCCCGTAGGCAAGCGGCACGCATACGTCCTGAACGCTCTGGTGGACCTCTTGGCCCCTCTACGGGGTAAGGCCTTGCTCTCGGTGCAAAACCCCCTCCTGCTTTCCCCGGACACCGAGGTCTATCCGGACCTCGCCCTCCTCCAGCCCCCGAGAACCCGGTACCGGGACCGCCTGCCCGAGGGGAAGGATGCCCTCCTGGTGGTGGAGGTGGCGGACACCTCCCTCCGGTACGACCTCCAGGTAAAGCTTCCCCTCTACGCCCAAGCCGGAGTGCCCGAGGTGTGGGTGGTGGACCTGGAGGGGAAGCGGGCCCTCGTCCACCGGAAGCCCGAGGCGGGGGCCTACCGGGAGGCCCTGGCCTTGGGGCCTGGGGCCAGGCTTTCCTTCCTGGGCGTGGAGATCCCCCTGGAGGAGCTCCTATGAGAAGGACCCTGATCCTCACCGGGGCGAGCCGGGGCATCGGGCGGGCCCTGGCCCTGGAGCTCGCCAAGGAGGGGTATGATCTGGTGCTGAACGCCCGCTCGGAGCCATCCCTTTCGCAGGTGGCGGAGGAGGTGAGGGCCCTGGGGGCCAGGGCCGAGTGGGTGGCGGGGAGCGCCGGCAAGGCCGAGGTGGCCCAGGCCCTGGTGGAGCGGGCGGAGGCCCTGGGCGGGTTTTACGGCTACATCCACAACGCCGGGGTCCTGCACCCCGGGCCCCTGGTCTACGAGATCGCCGAACCCCTCTTCCTGGAGGTGCTGGAGGCCAACCTCCTGGCCGGCTACCAGCTCGCCCGCTTCGCCTACCCCAGGCTCCGGAAGCAGGGGGAGGGGCTCGCCGTCTACGTGGGCTCGGGGGCGGCGGAGAGCAACCTCCCCGGCATCGGGGCCTACGCAGTGGCCAAGGCCGCGGAGGAGCACCTGGCCAGGCAGCTCGCCGCGGAGGTGCCCGAGGTGGTGTGCTTCGTCTACCGCCCCGGGGTGGTGGAGACGGAGATGCAACGCCAGGCCCGGGAGGCCCAGGGAAGCGCCGCGCCCGTGCTCCACCAGGTGTTTAGGGGCTACAAGGAGGAAGGCCTTTTGCAAACCCCGGAGAAAGCCGCCAGGGCCCTGGTGCGCCTCTTGGGCCGGGCGAGGGCCTTTCACGGGAAGATCGCCAGCTGGAGGGAAGCATGAGGTCAGACCGGATCAAGAAGGGCGTGCAGCAGGCGCCCGCCCGGGCCATGCTCCGGGCGGTGGGGGTAGGGGACGAGGACTTCGGAAGGCCCTTTGTGGGGGTGGTGAACACCTTCACCGACGGCATGCCCTGCAACTTCCACCTGCGAAGCCTGGCCCTCCACCTCAAGGCCGGGCTCAAGGAGGCGGGGCTTTTCCCCTTTGAGTTCGGGGCCCCCGCCATCTCCGACGGGATCAGCATGGGCACCCCGGGCATGCGGGCGAGCCTCGTAAGCCGCGAGGTCATCGCCGACAGCGTGGAGCTCGTCGCCCAAGGCTACCTCTACGACGGCATGGTGGCCCTCTCCGCCTGCGACAAGACCATCCCGGGAACGGCCATGGGGGTGATCCGCAGCGGCGTCCCCGGCATGGTCCTCTACGGGGGGACGATCGCCCCCGGGGAGTGGCGGGGCCGGAAGCTCACCATCGTGGAGGTCTTTGAGGCGGTGGGGCAGAGGGCCGCGGGGAAGATCGGCGAGGAGGAGCTTTTGGAGATTGAACGCCGGGCCATCCCCGGCCCCGGGGCCTGCGGCGGCCAGTACACCGCCAACACCATGGCCATGGCCCTCGAGGCCTTGGGCCTCTCCCCCGTGGGCTACAACGCCATCCCCGCCGTCCACCCCGAGAAGGCCAAGGCCACCAAGGAGGCGGGAAGGGTCCTGGCCTGGGCCATAGAGAACGACTGGAAGCCCAAAGACTTCCTCACCCGGAAAAGCTTCCTCAACGCCATCGCCGCCGTGGCCGCCACGGGGGGGAGCACCAACGCCGTCCTCCACCTCCTCGCCCTGGCCAAGGAGGCGGGGGTGGAGCTCAGCCTGGACGACTTTGACCAGATCTCCCGCAAGACCCCGGTGATCGCGGACCTCCGCCCTTGGGGCACCTACACCGCCTGGGAGCTCTACGAAGCCGGGGGGACGGCCCTCGTCTTCAAGCGGCTTCTGGAGGCGGGGCTCCTCTTTGGGGAGGAGAAGACCCTCACGGGCCGCACCCTGGCGGAGGAGGTGGAAAGGGCCTACCGGGAACAAGAGGGGCAGAAGGTGGTCTTCCCCGTGGAGAAGGCCCTCAAGCCCCACGGGGGGCTCGTGGTGCTCAAGGGGAACCTCGCCCCTAAAGGCGCCGTCCTCAAGCTCGCGGGGACGGAGCGCACCTCCTTTGAGGGGCCGGCCCGGGTCTTTGACTCGGAGGAAGCGGCTATGGAGAAGGTCTTGAAGGGCGAAATCCGCCCCGGGGACGTGGTGGTCATCCGCTACGTGGGCCCCAAGGGGGCGCCGGGGATGCCCGAGATGCTCTCGGTGACGAGCGCCATCGTGGGGGAAGGCCTAGGGCCGGAGGTGGCCCTCCTCACCGACGGCCGCTTCTCCGGGGGCACCCGCGGCCTCATGATCGGCCACATCGCCCCCGAGGCCTTCGTGGGCGGGCCCATCGCCCTCCTGGAGGAGGGGGACCGCATCCGGATTGACGTGGAAGGCCGCCGCCTCGAGGTCCTCCTTCCCGAGGAGGAGCTGGAAAGGCGGAGGGCCCGCTGGCGGCCCCGACCCCCCGCCTTCACCCACGGCCTCTTCGCCCGCTACGCCGCCCTGGTGCGCCAGGCGGACGAGGGGGCGGTGCTGGAAACGCCCCACCGCGGCTAAAGCCGCGGTGGGGGCCCCAAAGGCCCCCTTTAGGGCCGCCTCACCTGGTCGGGGGTGAGGTTTAGGCCCCGCCCCCCGGCCACCTCCCCCGGGGAGATGGGCTCGCCCTTGACCTGCAAGAGGGCCTTGAGGTGGTTCAGGAGGGCGGCCAGCTCCTCGTTCTTGAGCTGGGCAAAGCCCGGCATGAGGCCTGCCTCCCCCTTCTTGCCGTAGAGGACCACCAGGACCAGGTAGCGCCGGCCCTCCGGGGTGGCGAAGAGGGGGGCCACCCCCTGGAGCCCAGGGTAGGGCCGGACCCCCTGGGCCTTCTCCCCGTGGCACACGGCGCAGGTACGGCCCCAAAGCCCCTCCGCCCCCTGGCCCAGGGCCTCGGCCAGAAGAAGCGCCACCAGGGCCAGCGCTCGCCTCATGGGCCCAGTATAGCCCGCCTTTCCCTGCCCCGCCTTTAGCGGGCCTTCACCTCGGTCCAGACCCGGTCAAAGAGGGCGATGTCGGGGCCCAGGTCCTTCAGGTACTCAAGCTTCCGCCGCACCTCCTCCGGGGGGAAGACCGTGGGGTCCTCCCGCACCGCCTGGGGCAGGAGGGGGATGGCGGCGGCCACGGGGGTGGCGTAGCGGGTGTAGGCCGCCAGGGCCGCGGCGTTTTCCGGCTCCAGGAGGAAGTCCATGAAGCGGTAGGCCAGGTCCTGGGCCGGGCCCCGGGCCAGGACCACCATGGCGTCGGTCCACAGGGTGCTGCCCTCCTTGGGGAGGGCGTAGCGGAGGCGGCTATCCTCCTCGCGGGCCTGGAGGACATCCCCCGAGTAGGCGAGGGCCAAGGCGGCGTCCCCCGCCAGGATGCGGTTCAGGGCCTCCACCCCCCCGGCGAAGCCCACGGAGCGCCGCTTGGCGGCAAGGAGAAGCTCCTTGGCCCTTTCCAGGGCCTCTGGGTCGGTGGTGTTCACGGAGTGGCCCAGGTACCTGAGGGCAGCCCCAATGGTCTCCCGCATCTCGTCCAGGAGGAGGAAGGGCCCCACCTGGGCCTTGGGGTCAAAGAAGACGGCGTAGGAGTCCACGGGACCCTGGACCAGGTCCTCCCGGTAGGCGATCCCCGTGGTGCCCCAGAGGTAGGGGACGGAGTACCGCAGGCCGGGGTCGTAGGGAGGGTCCTGGAAGAAGGGGTCCAGGTTGGCCAGGTTCTTGAGCCTGCCCTTGTCCAAGGGGGCGATGAGCCCCTCCCGGGCCATCTGCAGGACGTAGTAGTCCGGGGCCACCACCAGGGAGAACTCCCGGTCCGCCCCCGCCTTGAGCTTGGCCAGCATGGCCTCGGGGGACTCAAAGGTGTCCAGGACCACCTTGGCCCCGGTTTCCGCCTCGAACTTCCGGATAAGCTCCCCCGGGATGTAGTCCGCCCAGTTCAGGAAGTAGAGGGTAGCCGCCCCCGGGGTTCCCTTAGGCCGGAAGAGGAAGACCCCCAGGAGGACCAAAACCGCCAAGAGCCCAAGGATGGCCATCCGCCTCATACGCGCCTCCGGCTAAGAGCATACCCCAGGGCCAGGAAGAAGGCGGAAAGGCCCACCACCAGGGTGGAGAGGGCGTGGACCTTGGGGCTCACCCCCAGCTTCACGCTGGAGTAGATGTAAAGGGGCAGGGTGGTGGCCCCGGGCCCAGCGGTGAAGAAGGTGACCACGAAGTCGTCCAGGGAGAGGGTGAGGGCGAGGAGCGCCCCCGCCGCCACCCCGGGCCAGGCCAGGGGCAAAGTCACGTGGAAGAAGGTCTGCCACCCCCTTGCCCCCAGGTCCCGGGCCGCCTCCTCCAGGCCGGGGTCCAGGAGGAGGAGCCTGGAGCGCACCACCAGGGTCACGAAGGCCACCTGGAAGGTGATGTGCCCCAGGATCACCGTGAGGAGGGAAAGCCGGGGGAAACCCAAGAGCTCCCGGGCGAAGGCGAAGAGGAGCAAAAGGGAAACCCCCATCACCACGTCCGGCACCACCACGGGAACGTAGAGGAGGTAGCGCAAAAACCCCTTTCCCGGGAAGCGGTAGCGCACGAGCCCCAGGGCGAGGAGGGTGCCCAGGACCGTGGAGACCAGGGTGGAGACGAAGGCCACGGTCAGGGTGTTCAGGAAGTATTCCAGTACCCGCGGGTCCTGGAAGAGGGCCCGGTACCAGTCCAGGGTGAAGCCCGTGAAGCGCACCCCCCGGCGGCTCTCGTTGAAGGAGAGGGCCACGATGACCAGGATGGGCAGGTAGAGGAAGAGGTAGACCAAAAGGGCGTGGAGGGAGAGGAGCCGCCTCATACCAGATCCTCAAGCCCCCTTTCCCCCTGGAGGCGGGCGTAGAGGTAGAGGCTGAGGAGGACAAAGCCCATCAGGAACACGCTCAAAGCCGCCCCGAAGGCCCAGTCCCGACTGACGCCGAACTGCTGCTGGATGAGGTTGCCGATGAGGACCACCCGCCCCGCCCCCAGGAGGTCCGCCACCACGAAGGTGCCCATGGCGGGGATGAAGACGAGGACGCTTCCCGCGAAGAGCCCGGGGTAGGTCTGGGGAAGCACCGCGTGGAGGAAGGCGCGAAAGGGCCTCGCCCCGAGGTCGTAGGCCGCCTCCAGAAGCTGCCAGTCTATGCGCTCCACGCTGGCGTACACGGGGAGGACGAAGAAGGGCAAAAAGGTGTAGACCGTGGCCAAAAGCACGGCGAAAAAGGAGGGGTAGAAGGCGTAGGGCTCGAGGCCAAAGGCCTGCAAAAAGGCGTTCACCAAGCCTTCCCGCTGCAGGAGGACGAGCCAGGCGTAGACCCGGATGAGGAAGTTGGTGAGGAAGGGGAGGAGGAGCAAGAAGAGGAGGAGGTCCCGCCTGGGGTGGCGGGCGATGTGGAAGGCCAGGGGGTAGCCCAAAAGGGCGGAGAGGAGGGTGGCCAGGGCCCCCACCAGGAGGCTTTGCGCGAAGGTCTCCAGGTAGGCGGGCTGGAGGATGCGGGCGTAGTTGTGGAGCCCTAGGGGGCCCTGAAGCTCCCCGTAGGGCCCCCGGGTGAGGAAGGAGGCCAAAAGCACTAGGAGGGTGGGGAGAAGGACGAAGAGGAAAAGCCAAAGCCCCCCGGGGCCCACGGTCACCAGCACGCGGAAAAGGCGCTGCAGGGGGGTCGCCGCTTCATTCATGGACCACCACCAGGTTCTCCGGGGGAAGGTAGCAGAGCACCTCTTCCCCGTAGGCGAACTCCTCGGCCCCCGGCTCCTGCAGGTCCTGGTTCAGGGTGTAGGCCAGGAGCCGCACCTCTCCCGCTCGCAGGTAGTACTGGTTTTCCGCCCCCGTGTAGACGATCTCCTCCACCACCGCCCGCACCAGGTTCTCCCGAGCGGGAAGCCCGTTGGCCGCCGGGTAAAGCCGGATCTTCTCCGGGCGGATCACCAGAAGGGCTTCCCGCTCCAAGGGGGCTTTAAGGCGCAGGGGCCCCAAGGGGGTTTCCGCCCCCGAGGGGTGGGGCCTTGCGGGAAGAAAGTTGGAGCGGCCCAGGAAGTCCGCCACGAAGCGGTTTTTCGGCCGCTCGTACACCTCGTCGGGGAGGCCCAGCTGCTCTATGCGCCCGGAGCGCATGACCGCGATGCGGTCCGACATGACCAGGGCCTCCTCCTGGTCGTGGGTCACGAAGATGAAGGTCTTGCCGAGGCGCCTCTGGAGCTGCATGAGCTCCACGCGGAGCTCCTGGCGGAGCTTGAGGTCCAAGGCGGAAAGGGGCTCGTCCAGGAGGAGGACCTCGGGTTCCAGCACCAGGGCCCGGGCCAGGGCCACCCGTTGCCTCTGTCCCCCGGAAAGCTCCCGCGGGTAGCGCCTCTCCAGGCCCACGAGGTCCACGAGCTCCAGGGCCCAGGCCACCTTCCGCCGCACCTCCGCCGGGGCCAGGCCCTTCATCCGCAGACCGAAGGCCACGTTGCCCTCCACGGTCATGTGGGGGAAGAGGGCGTAGTTTTGGAAGACGGTGTTCACGGGGCGGTCGTAGGGGGGCACCCCGGCCATGTTCCGCCCGGCGATCTCGATGCGGCCCGCATCCGGGGTGTCAAACCCGGCCAGGAGCCTCAAGAGGGTGGTTTTGCCGCAGCCCGAGGGCCCTAAGAGGCTGAAGAACTCGCCCCTGTACACCTCCAGGTCCACCCCGTCCAGGGCCACCACCCCGCCGAAGGCCTTGCGCACTCCCGAAAGGCGCACCAGCACGTCCCCGGCCACGGGGCCCAGTTTAGCAGCCTAGGGGGCCACGCGGTCCCGGTGCACCAGGAGGACGAGCCCCAGGGAGAAGAGGGTGGCCACCAGGCTGGAACCCCCGTAGGAGAAGAGGGGAAGGGTGAGGCCGGTCACGGGCATCACCCCCAGGGCCACCCCCAGGTTGACCAGCACCTGGAAGCCCAACATGCCCCCCACCCCGGCGAGGAAGAGGCGGTCGGAAAGCCTCGGGCACTCCAGGGCCAGCCCCAGGAGGCGGACCAGGAGGAGGGCGTAGAGGCCGAGGAGGGCCACGGTGCCCACGAACCCCCACTCCTCCGCCCAGACGGCGAAGACGAAGTCCGTGTGGCGGAAGGGCACGAAGCCCAGCTGGGTCTGGGTCCCCTGGCCGTAGCCCTTCCCGAAAAGCCCCCCGGAGCCGATGGCGATGGTGGACTGGATCACCTGGAACCCCTGGCCCAGGGGGTCGCGGTAGGGGTCCAGGACGATCAGCACCCGCTCCTGCTGGTAGGGCTTCAGGTTGGGCCAGACCAGGGTGGGGAGCAAAAGGGCCAGGGCCAGCCCCCCCACCAGGAGGTGCTTCCCGGGGAGGCCCCGGACGAAGAGGACGCTGAAGGCCCCGAAGAGGACCACCAGGGTTCCCCCCAGGTCCGGCTGCAGGAGGAGGAGGAGGGCCACCGGGGCCACTAGGAGGCCGGGGAGGAGGTAGTCCCACACCCGGCGCAAGGGGCGGCCTTCCAACAGCCTGGCCAGGGCCAGCACCAAACCCAGCTTGGCCAGCTCCAGGGGCTGGAACTGCAGGGGGCCTAGGACGAACCAGGCCTTGGCCCCGTTGATCTCGCGGCCCAGGGCCAAGACCGCCACCAGGAGGAGGAGGGAGAGGGCGTAAAGGGGGTAGGCCAGGGCGAAGACCGTCCTGCGGGAAAGGAACTGGACCCCCACCAGGAGGAGGAGGCCCAGGGCGAAGGCCACCCCCTGGCGGGAGAGGAGGCTTGGGTCGGGGGCGGCGCTTTTCAGGTTAAAGAGGCCCAGGACCACCAGGGCCACGGCCAGGAGGGCCAGGCCCCAGTCGTAGGCCAGGAGGTTGGGACGCCTCAGGACCATGGGCCTAGCGCAAGGGGATGTCCGCCACCAGGACCATCTTTTCCCCCCGCTCCTCCAGGGCCACGGAAAGCCCCTCCTCCTGGGCGGGGAAGTAGCGGCGGAGGACCTCTAGGAGGTCCCGCTTCAGGCTTTCCACAAGCCCGGGGGAAAGCTTGGCCCGGTCGTAGGCCAGCACCAGCTTGAGCCGTTCCTTGGCCCTGTCCTTGCTCTTCTTCCTCCACCACATCAGCGGTTCCCCCCAAAGAGCCTGCGGATGACCCCCAAAAGCCCCTGGGCCTCCTCCAGGTGGCGGAAGGGCACCTCCTCGCCCCGGAGGCGGCGGGCGGTGTCCATGTAGGCCAAGGCGGCGGGGCTACTCCCCTTGAGGACCAAGGGCTCCCCCTGGTTGGTGGAGATGAGGACCTGCTCGTCCTCGGGGATGATGCCGATGGGCTTGAGGCCCAGGATCTCCACCACGTCCTCCACGGAGAGCATGTCCCCCCGGGAGACCATCTTGGGGCGGAGGCGGTTGATGACGAGGAAGTTCTCCCGGATCTCCCGGGCCTCCAACAGGCCGATGATGCGGTCGGCGTCCCGGACGCTACTGACCTCGGGGTTCACCACCACCAGGGCCCCTTCCGCCGGGGTGGCGGCGGTCTGGAACCCCTTCTCTATGCCCGCGGGGGAATCGATGAGCACCCGGTCGAAGCCCTCCTCCGCAAGAAGCCGCCCCACCAGCTCCCGGAACCGGGCCGGGTCCAGGGCCTCCTTGTCCTTGGTCTGGGAGGCGGGGAGGAGGTAGAGGTTCTCCACCCGCTTGTCCCGGATGAGGGCCTGGCGCACCTTGGCCCGGCCTTCCAGGACGTCAATCAGGTCAAAGACCACGCGCCCCTCGAGGCCCATGACCACGTCCAGGTTGCGCAGGCCCACGTCCACGTCTATGACCGCCACCTTCTCCCCCAGCTTGGCCAGGGCCGCCCCCAGGTTGGCGGTGGTGGTGGTCTTCCCCACCCCGCCCTTTCCCGATGTCACCACGATGGCTCTCGCTTTCACCGTACCCCCTCCTGCGCCGCCTCCAACACCTCTTCCAATCCGCGCAAGAAATCCAAGACCCGCTTGCCCCGCGGGGTTAAGGTGTATTCTACCCGGGGCGGCACCTCGGGGTAGGCCCGCCGCTCCACGAACCCCAGGAGGTGGAACTCCCTCAGCCGCTCCGCCAGGGTGCGGGGGGAGAGGACCAAGAGGCTCTCCAGGTCGGAGAAGCGGGAGGAGCCCCGGCTGAGGGCGAAGAGCACCTCCGGGGCCCCGCGCCGGGCCAGGACCTTGAGCACCTTACGGGCGTTCTTGGACAGGGCCATGGCCTAATGCTATCAAAGCCTACCGTAGCTAGGAAGCCCGGAAGCGAGGGAAAAGGGGTATCCTGAAAGGCGTGGAGCAGGACTCGAGGCCCGACTGGCGGGATTTCCTGGCCCTGGTGCTGGCGGCCTACAGCCTCCTCTTGCCGCCCCTCCTCCTGGTCCTGGGGGCGCTTTTCCTCTTCCTTCTCCTGGTGCGCGTTTTCCTGTAAAACTAGGGCATGGAAGGCCTGTTTGAGTCCCTACCCGAAGGCTACCGGGAGAAGCTGGGCCGCCCCGGGGAGTACCCCTACACCCGGGGCATCTACCCCCGCATGTACCTGGACAGGCTTTGGACCATGCGCCAGTACGCGGGCTTCTCCACCGCCGAGGAGTCCAACGCCCGCTACCGATACCTCCTCGCCCAGGGCCAGACGGGCCTATCCGTGGCCTTTGACCTCCCCACCCAGCTCGGCCTGGACCCCGACCACCCCATGAGCGTGGGGGAGGTGGGGCGGGTGGGGGTGTCCATCGCCACCCTGGAGGACATGGAGAAGCTTTTTGACGGCATCCCCCTGGACCAGGTCTCCACCAGCATGACCATCAACGCCCCGGCCATGATGCTCCTGGCCCTCTACCTCCTGGTGGCGGAGGCGCAGGGGGTTTCCTGGGACAAGGTCTCGGGCACGGTGCAAAACGACATCCTCAAGGAGTACTTCGCCCGGGGCACCTACATCTACCCCCCCGGACCCTCCATGCGCCTGGTGACCGATATCTTCGCCTTCTGCGCCGAGCGCGTCCCCAGGTGGAACACCATCAGCATCTCCGGCTACCACATCCGCGAGGCCGGGGCCACCGCCGCCCAGGAGATCGCCTTCACCCTGGCGGACGCCAAGGCCTACGTGCGGGCCGCCTTGGCGCGGGGTCTGGACGTGGACCGCTTCGCCCCGAGGCTCTCCTTCTTCTTCGCCGCCCACGGGGACATCCTGGAGGAGGCCGCCAAGTTCCGCGCGGCAAGGCGCCTTTGGGCAAAGATCATGCGGGAGGAGTTCGGGGCCAAGGATCCGAAAAGCTGGATGCTCCGCTTCCACACCCAGACCGGGGGCTCCACCCTCACGGCCCAAGAGCCCCTGAACAACGTGGTGCGCACCGCTTACCAGGCCCTGGCGGCGGTGCTCGGGGGGACGCAAAGCCTCCACACCAACGCCTACGACGAGGCCCTGGGCCTGCCCACGGAAAAAAGCGCCCTTTTGGCCCTCCGCACCCAGCAGGTCCTGGCCTACGAGAGCGGGGTCACCCGGGCCGTGGACCCCTTGGGGGGCAGCTTCTACGTGGAGCACCTTACCGAGTCCTTGGCGCAGGAGGCGGAGAGGCTCCTCGCCGAGATCGACGCCCTGGGCGGGGCGGTGGCCGCGGTGGAGGCGGGCTACTTCCAACGGGCCATTGAGGAGTCCGCCTGGCGGTTCCAGAAGGAGGTGGAGGAGGGGAGGCGGGTCATCGTGGGGGTTAACCGCTTCTTTGACCCCAATAGCCCCCTGAACGAACCCACCCCGGTGCAGCGCATAGACCCCGAGCTCCACGAACGGCGGAAGCGGGAGCTCGCCACCTTTAAGGCGAAGCGGGACGGGGAGAGCGTCCGCATTGGCCTGGAAAGGCTAAGGGAGGCGGCAAGGGGGCAGGAGAACCTCTTCCCCTACGTGCTGGAGGCCTTCCGCCGCCGGGCCACCCTGGGGGAGGTCTGCGGGGTCTTAAGGGAGGAGTGGGGGGAGTACCAGCCCCCCCGCTAGGAGAAGCCCATGGAAGGCGAAGCCGAGCTCTGGAACTTTTTGGAGAGGCACCTGAGGAGCATCTACGAGGGCGACTGGGCCACGTACGAGGCCACCACCCACGAGGAGCTTTCCCTTTACGAGTGGTTCGTGACCCCCCACCGCCTGGACGGCCTTCCCTTCCACCGCTTCATGGTGGAGAAGAACTGGGCGACCCGGGGCAGGCCCTACCGGATAGACCTCCTGGAGAAGCGCCTCCAGCGCTACGGGGAGGTGGCCATCTTCAGCTACACCCTCCTCCTCACCGTGGAGGAGGAGGGCAGCTTAAGGCACCAAACGGTCAACGAGAGCCGGGTGGCGGTGCGCTTCCCCGAGGGCTGGAAGGTGGTGCACGTGCACAAGAGCCCGGCCGGGTAAGGCCCCGGCCGGGGTCCCGGCGCGGGGTGGTCCTACACCCCTTCCTTGAGCCGTTCCACCACCCTGTGGTCCTCGAGGGTGGAGGTATCCCCCTTGATCTCCTTTTCCCCGGCGGCGATCTGGCGCAGGAGGCGGCGCATGATCTTGCCGGAGCGGGTCTTGGGCAGGGCATCCGTGAAACGCACCTCGTCCGGGCGGGCAATGGGCCCGATCACCTTGGCCACATGGGCCTTGAGCTCGTCCCGCAAGGCATCGGAGGGAGCATGTCCTTCCTTCAGGGTCACGAAGGCCACGATGGCCTCTCCCTTCAAGGGGTCGGGCCGGCCCACCACCGCCGCCTCGGCCACCGCGGGATGGGAAACCAAGGCGGACTCAATCTCCATGGTACCGAGCCGGTGCCCGGCCACGTTTAGAACGTCGTCCACCCGGCCCAGGATCAGGTAGTAGCCATCCTTATCCCGACGGGCCCCATCCCCGGTGAAGTAGTTGCCGGGGTGCTGGCTGAAGTACTGCTGCAGGAAGCGGTTGGGATCCCCCCAGACGGTGCGGAGCATGCTGGGCCAGGGACGGGTGATGCAAAGGTCCCCGCCCTCGTCGGGATTCTCCACCGGCTTGTGCTCGGAGTCCAGGATCTCCGGCTTCACCCCGAAGAAGGGCTTCCCCGCATGCCCAGGCTTCATGGGATGCGCCCCGGGCAGGTTGGTGATCATGATGCCCCCGGTTTCCGTCTGCCACCAGGTGTCCACGATGGGACAACGGCCCTTCCCGATCACCTGGTAGTACCAGAGCCAAGCCTCGGGGTTGATGGGCTCCCCTACGGTGCCCAAAAGGCGCAAGGAATCCAGCCGGTGCTTCAAGGGCCAACCCTCGCCCCACTTCATGAAGGCCCGGATGGCGGTGGGAGCGGTGTAGAGGATGTTCACCCCGTACTTGTCCACGATCTGCCAGAAGCGGTCGGGCTCGGGCCAGTTGGGGGCTCCCTCGTACATCACCGTGGTGGCTCCGTTCAGAAGGGGCCCGTAGACCACGTAGGAGTGGCCGGTGATCCAGCCCACGTCGGCGGTGCACCAGTAGACATCCTCGTCCTTCAGGTCAAAGACCAGCTTGGTGGTGAGGTAGACGTAGGTCATGTAGCCGCCCAGGGTGTGGAGCACCCCCTTGGGCTTCCCCGTGGAACCCGAAGTGTAGAGGATGAAGAGGGGCTCCTCCGCCTCCATGGGCTCGGGGTCGCACCGGTCCGAGACCGCCTCCATGAGCTCGTGCCACCAGTGGTCCCGCCCCGGGACCATGGGCACTTCCTCCCCGGTGCGGCGCACCACCACCACGTGCTCCACGCTCCCCGCCTCCCTTAGGGCCTCGTCGGCGTTCTGCTTGAGGGGCACGATGCTCCCGCGCCGGTAGCCGCCGTCCGCGGTGATGAGCACCTTGGCCTCCGCGTCCTTGATGCGGTCCGCCAAGGCCCCCGAGGAGAACCCCCCGAAGACCACGGAGTGCACGGCCCCGATGCGGGTGGCCGCCAGCATGGCGATGGCCGCCTCGGGGATCATGGGCAGGTAGATGGTGACCCTGTCCCCCTTCCTGACCCCCAGGCGCTTCAGGACGTTGGCGAACTTCTGCACCTCGCGCCAGAGGTCGTAATAGGTGAGGACCCTCTCCTCCCCCGGCTCCCCCTCCCAGATGAGGGCGGCCTTGTTCCGGCGCCAGGTGTTCACGTGGCGGTCCAGGGCGTTGTAGGCGAGGTTCGTCTTGCCCCCCACGAACCACTTGGGGTGGGGCAGGTCCCCGTCCAGGACCTTCTGCCAGGGTTCAAACCAGTGGAGTTCCGAGGCCACCCGGCCCCAGAAGCCCTCCGGGTCCCTGAGGCTTTCCTCGTAGAGGCGCTCGTACTCCTCCTCGCTCTTGATGTGGGCCTGCTGGCGGAAGGCCTCGCTGGGGTAGAAGATCCGCTCTTCCTTGAGCACGCCTTCAATCCGGTCCATCTTCCCCTCCCTTGGCCTTGAGGATAGGCCGGCTCCTTCCGCGGGGTCAAGAAAAGGGGGGTTTTTCACCATTTGCCAAAGCCCGCCTTTCTTGACAGGGTCCGACTGCCCCACGGAAGATGGGCGCAAATGGCCAGGAAGAGGAGCCTCTCCACGGTCCAGGCCGCCTTGCGCATCCTGGCCTACCTGGCCGAGCACCCCGAGGGGGTGGAGGTGAAGGAGGTGGCCCGCCTCCTGGGGAAGAGCCTTTCCACCGCCTATGCCCTCCTCAACAGCCTGGCGGAGGAAGGGTTCGCCGTGAAGACGGAGCGGGGCTACCGCCTGGGCACGGCCAGGCCGGTCCCGGCGGAGGGGTCCAAGGACCCCTACCTGGGCGAGGCCCTGGAGGAGCTTTACCTGCGCACCCGGGAGCGGTGCTACCTGGCCCTCCTCACCCCGGAGGGGGTGAGGCTCAGGACCCGGGGCCGGCAGGGCCAGCCCCACCCCCTGGGGGAAACCCTCCCGGAGGAGGCCCACGCCCTGGCCCTGGGGAAGGTGCTCCTGGCCTTCGGGGCCCTGTCCCCTCCCCCCTTGCGCCCCCGCACCCCCTACACGCTCACCGAACCCCTGGCCCTGGAGGAGGAGCTCAGGCGGGTCCGGGAGTCGGGCCTAGCGGTGGAGATGGAGGAGTACGCCCCGGGGCTTTCCGCCTTGGCCGCCCCCCTCTTCGGCCCCCGGGGGGAGCTTTTGGGGGCTCTGGGGGTGGTGGTGCCCGCGCGGCGCTTCCCCTTCGCCTTCAGCCGCCTGGCCCGGGCCCTGGCCGAGGTGGCCCAGGTCTCCCCCCACCTATCCCCCCCCAGCCCTCCCCCCCTTCCCCCGCCCGTGGAGGTGGCCACCCCCACCCAGGCCGTGGACCCACCGCCAGGCCTGGCCCGGGAGGCCAACCTGCGCGACTTCCAAGAGGCCTACCGGGCGAGCCTCGAGGACCCCGAGGCCTTCTGGGGGGGCTTCGCCCGGACCTTCGCCTGGGAGAAGCCTTGGGAGGCGGTCCACGACCCGGAGGCCCGGGCCTGGTTCCCGGGGGGGTGCACCAACGCCGCCCTGAACGCCCTGGACCGCCACCTCCCGGAAAGGGCCCAGCAGGTGGCCCTCCTCACCCTGGACGGGGAGGGGGCCTTGGCCAAGTGGACCTACCGGGAACTCCAGGACCTCTCCGCCCGCCTGGCGGGCGTGCTCCGGGGCCTGGGGGTGGGCCCGGGGGACCGGGTGGCCCTTTACCTGCCCACGGGGGCGGAGGCGGCCATCGCCCTCCTGGCCCTGGCCCGGCTCGGGGCGGTGCACGTGGCCCTGCCCGTGGGCCTGGGCCCCGAGGCCCTGCGCCAGCGCCTCCTGGGAAGCCAAGCCCGGCTCCTCATCGCCGCCGACGGCTATTACCGCCGGGGGCAGCTCGTGCCCTTGCGCCCCGTGGTGGAGGCCGCCCTTTCCGGCCTGGACCTCCCCGTCCTCTGGCACGCCCGGGGCACCACGGAGTTCCTGGAGAGGGCCACGGAGGGGAAGCCCCAGGAGCCCCTCCCCGTCCCCGCCTCCCACCCCCTCTTCGTCCTCTACACCTCGGGCTCCACGGGCACCCCCAAGGGGGTGGTCCACGGCCACGGGGGGTACATGGTGGGGGTGGCCTGGGCCCTCCGCTACCTCTTTGACCTGAAGCCGGGGGAAGTTTTTCACACCACCGCCGACCTCTTCTGGGTGGTGGGCCACTCCTTCGGCCTCTACGCCCCCCTCTTCCTGGGCGGCACCAGCCTCCTCCTGGAGGACCGCCCCGACCACCCAAGCCCCGCCGCCTTCTACGAGCGCCTAAAGCGCCTCGGGGTGGACCTCCTCCTCACCTCCCCTACCTTCTTGCGTACCCTGCGCCGCCACGGGGAGGCTAGGCCCACGGGGCTCCGCCTGGTGGGGAGCGTGGGCGAGGCCTTGGCCCCGGAGGTGTGGGGCTGGGCCCGGGAAAACCTGGCCTGGCCCCTGGATAACTGGTGGCAGACGGAACTCGGGGCCCCCGCCCTGGCCACCCCCCTCCCCCTCCCCGCCAAGCCCGGGTACGTGGGGGTACCCCTGCCCGGGGTGGAGGCCCGTGTGGTGGACGGGGAAGGAAGGGTCCTCCCCCCGGGAAAGAAGGGCCACCTAGTCCTCCTGCGCACGGGGCCGGCCCAGATGGTGGGCCTCCTGGGGGGGGAAAGCCCCTGGCGGGGAGGGCTCTACTGGACCGGGGATCTCGCCACCATGGACGAGGAGGGGTACTTTCGCATCCTGGGCCGCTCCGACGAGATGATCAAGGCGGGGGAGGCCAGGCTCGGCACCGCCGAGGTGGAGGCCATCGCCCTCACCCACCCGCAGGTGGCCGAGGCGGCCGCCATCGGCCTCCCGGGGGAGGAGGGGGAGGAGATCGTGGTCTTCGTGGTGCCCAAAAAGGAGGTCTCCGAGGAGCTGAAGCCCCTCCTGGCGGAAAAGCTCAAGGCCCACCTCCTGCGGCACCTGGGGCCCGTGCCCCCGCCCCGCGTCCTCTTCGCGGAAAACCTCCCCCGCACCCGGAGCGGCAAGATCCTGAGGCGGCTCCTCAAAGCCCAGCTCTTGGGCATGGACCCCGGGGACATCTCGGGGCTGGAGGAAGACTATGGCGGTGGAAAAGCTTCTTAGGGAGGAGGAACGGCTTTGGGCCCCCGAACCCTTGCGGGAGCAGGCGAACCTCAAGGACTTCTTCCAGGCGTACCGGAAGAGCCTCGAGGACCCCGAGGGGTTCTGGGGGGCCTGGGCGGGGCGCTTCTACTGGGAAAAGCCCTTCGAGAGGGTCCTGGAGTGGAACCCGCCGGAGCACCGCTGGTTTGTGGGCGGCACCACCAACGCCGTCTACAACGCCCTGGAACGCAACGTGGAAAGGGGCCTCCGCCACAAGGTGGCCCTCCTCTACCTCGCCGAGGACGGCCGGGAGGAGAAGCTCACCTACGGGGAGCTTTTGGACCGGGTGCGCCGCCTGGCCACGGGGCTTAGGCGCCTCGGGGTGGGAAAAGGGGACCGGGTGGTGATCTACATGCCCCTCACCCTGGAAGGGGTCCTCGCCATGCTCGCCACCGCCTACATCGGCGCCATCCACAGCGTGGTCTACGCCGGGCTCGGGGTGGCGGCCCTGAGGGAGCGCATCCTGGACGCCGGGGCCAAGCTCCTCATCGCCGGGGACGTGAGCTACCGCAGGGGCAAGGGGGTGGACCTCCGGTCCATCGTGGAGGAGGCGATTAAGGACCTTCCCCTCGAGGTCATCTGGTTCCAGCGGGCCTATAAGGCGGAGCTTCCCCAGGGGCATTACGACTTCCACGAGCTCCTTTGGAACACCCCCCCGGAGGCCCGGGCGGAAATGGTGGACGCCGAGCACCCCCTCTTCATCCTCTACACCTCGGGCTCCACGGGGAAGCCCAAGGGCGTGGTCCACGTCCACGGGGGGTATATGGTGGGCACCACCTACCACCTGCGCACCTTCTTTGACGTGAAGGACGAGGACGTCTTCTGGGCCACGAGCGACATCGGCTGGATCGTGGGCCACTCCTACATCGTCTACGCTCCCCTTCTGGAGGGGATCACCTCCGTCCTCCGGGAAGGGGCCCCCGACCACCCCGACCCCGGGGCCCTCTGGCAGGCGGTGGAGCGGTACCGGGTGAACGTGATGTTCACCGCCCCCACGGCGGTGCGCATGTTCATGAAGTACGGCCCCGAGTGGCCCAGGAAGTACGACCTCAGCTCCTTGCGCCTCATCGCCGTGGCCGGGGAGCCCTTGAACCCCGAGGCCCTGAAGTGGGCCTACGCCCACCTGGTGGACGGGGGCAGGCGGGGCTTCGTGGCGGACAACTGGTGGCAGACGGAGCTCGGCGGCCCCACCCTGGGCACCCTCCTGGTCCTCCCCGCCAAGCCCGGCTTCGCCGGGGTGGCCCTCCCCGGGGTGGAGGCGGCGGTGGTGGACGAGGAGGGGAGGCCCGTGCCCCCGGGGCAGGGCGGCCTCCTCGTCCTCAAGCGGCCCTTCCCCCACATGATGCGCACCGTCTGGGGCAACCACGAGCGCTACCTGCAGTACTGGTGGGAGGTCCCGGGAGGGTTCTACGCTGCCGGGGACGTGGCGAGCCAAGACGAGGAGGGCTACTTCTGCGTCCTAGGCCGGGCGGACGATGTCCTGAACGTAGCCGGCCACCGCATCGGCACCGCCGACGTGGAAAGCGCCCTGGTCTCCCACCCCGCCGTGGCCGAGGCCGCGGTCATCGGCGTCCCCGACCCCCTCAAGGGGGAGGCCATCAAGGCCTTTGTGGTTCTCCGGCTTGGGCAAACCCCTTCCGAGGAGCTTAAGGAGGCCATCATCCAGCACGTGCGCCGGGAACTTGGGCCCATCGCCACGCCGAGCGAGGTGGTCTTCCTGGACAAGCTCCCCAAGACCCGCTCCGGCAAGATCCTGAGGCGGCTCCTCAAGGCCAAGGAGCTGGGGAAGGACCCGGGGGACCTGTCCACCCTCGAGGAATAGCCCTGGGGCCGGGGCTTCCCCGGCCCCAAAACGCTTCCCCCTGAGAAAACCCCGCCTTTTTCGCATGGCCGCAAAGGGAAGTTTTCTTGACACCCCCCTCATCCTTCCCTAAGATGGCCGCCAACCGCGAGGGAAGCTGGGTTGCGGAGGCGCACGGGGCGCTTCCCGAGCGGGGGAGGGAGCTATGCAAGAGGCATACTGGAAGGCCAACACCTCGCTGATACGGAACCTGCTCATCATCTGGGCCCTGGTTTCGTACGTCTTCGGTATCCTCCTGGTGGAGCCCCTAAACGCCATCCGCCTGGGAGGGCTTCCCCTGGGCTTCTGGTTCGCCCAGCAGGGCAGCATCTACGTCTTCGTGGCCCTCATCTTCTACTACGCCTGGAAGATGGACCAGTTGGACCGGCAGTATGGGGTGCACGAGTAGGGGGGGAAGATGAGCGTTGAACTCTGGACTTACCTTTTGGTGGGCATCACCTTTGCCCTTTACATCTACATCGGGTACGCCTCGAGGGTGCGGGAGACCGCGGGGTTCTACGTGGCCGGCCGGGGGGTGCCCGCCATCGCCAACGGAGCCGCCACCGCCGCCGACTGGATGTCTGCGGCCAGCTTCATCTCCATGGCCGGCCTCATCTCCTCCATGGGCTACGACGGGGCGGTGTACCTCATGGGTTGGACCGGGGGGTACGTGCTCCTGGCCCTTCTCCTCGCCCCCTACCTGCGCAAGTACGGCAAGTACACGGTGCCCGACTTCATCGGCGACCGCTACTACTCCCACACCGCCCGGGCGGTGGCCGCCATCGCCACCATCTTCATCTCCCTCACCTACGTGGCGGGGCAGATGCGGGGCGTGGGCATCGTCTTCAGCCGCTTCCTCCAGGTGGACATCGCCACCGGGGTCATCATCGGGGTGGCGGTGGTGGCCTTCTTCGCCGTGCTGGGGGGCATGAAGGGCATCACCTGGACCCAGGCGGCCCAGTACACGGTGCTCATCGTGGCCTACCTGATCCCGGCCATCGCCATCGCCAACGTCCTCGCAGGCAACCCCATCCCCCAGCTGGCCTTCACCTTCAGCGACCTGGTGAGCCGGCTGAACCAGATCCAGGTGGACCTGGGCTTCACCGAGTACACCAAGCCCTTCCAGGGCAAGCCCATGATCGACATCCTGGCCATCACCCTGGCCCTGATGGTGGGCACCGCCGGGCTTCCCCACGTGATCATCCGCTTCTATACCGTGCCGGACGTGCGCTCCGCCCGCTACTCCGCCGGCTGGGCCCTTCTTTTCATCGCCCTCCTCTACACCACCGCCCCGGCGTTGGCGGCCTTCGCCCGCTACAACCTCATTTCCACCCTGAACGGGAAGACCCTGGAGGAGGTGCGGCAGATCGACTGGGTGGCCAAGTGGGAGAAGACCAAGCTCCTGGCCTTCGTGGACAAGGACGGGGACGGCAAGGTGACCATCGCCCCAGGCCGGGCCTTCGCCCTAAAGGGCGGCAGGCCCGACTTCAACACCCCGGACGAGAAGAGCAAAAACGAAGTCCACATTGACAACGACATCATCGTCCTCTCCACCCCCGAGGTGGCCCGCCTGGCCCCCTGGGTGATCGCCCTGGTGGCCGCAGGGGGTCTGGCGGCGGCCCTCTCCACGGCGGCCGGCCTGCTCCTCGCCATGTCCAGCGCCATCTCCCACGACATCTACTACCGCATCCTCCGCCCCAACGCCACCGAGGCCCAGCGCCTCCTGGCCGGGCGCATCGTGATCCTCCTCGCGGTGATCCTCGCCGGCTACTTCGGCATCAACCCCCCGGGCTTCGTGGCCCAGGTGGTGGCCTTCGCTTTCGGCCTGGCCGCGGCGAGCCTCTTCCCCGCCATCCTGTTGGGCATCTTTGACAAGCGGATGAACCGGGAGGGGGCCATCGCCGGCATCCTCGTGGGCCTGGTCTTCACCGCGGTGATGATCGGGATGATGCGGGCTCCCCAGATCTTCGGGGCCCCGGCCCCTGTCATCCCCAACCTCTTCGGGATCAGCGCCGAGGGCGTGGGGGTCATCGGGATGCTGCTGAACTTCTTGGTGGCCTACGTGGTCTCCCGGGCCACGCCCCCGCCCCCGGAGCACATCCAGCACCTGGTGGAGGATATCCGCATCCCCAAGGGCGCAGGCCAGGCCGCAGAACACTGAAGGCGCAAGGGGCCACCCCCATGCTGGCCCCAGCCAGCATGGGGGTTTCGCCTGACCCCCAAAGCCAGAAGAGCAGGGAGTAAAGACACGCATAAAATGTCCCCATGGGGATCCTCTACCTGCGGTTCTACCTAGGAAGCCTGGTGGCCCTCTTCGGCTTCTACCTCACGGGCCACTACCTCTTAGGCTTCCCCTTCCCCACCCCGGCCATCCTGGGCCAGGTGGCCCTGGGGGCCCTGGTGGGGGTGGGCCTCGGAGTCCTCTACCACCGGGTCTGGCCCCTCCCCCCTCCCGGGCTTGGCCGGGTGGTGCGGCTCTTCGTCCTCCTCCCGCCCGCCTTCATGCTGGGCATCGGCCTCCTCGTCCTCCTCCAGGCCCAGGTGGCCCTGCACCTCCTGGTGCCCCTCCTGGCCTGGCTCACCCCCGACTATGGACCCAAGAACGACGCCACCCCTGAAGGCCCTTCCTGAGGCGGAACGGGAAGCCCTCCTAAAGGAAGCCCGGGAGGAGGCCCACCCCCCGGGCACCCGCTTCCTGGAGCAGGGCGGGGCCCCGGCCCAGGCCCTCTACCTGGTGCTGGAGGGGCAGGTGGCCCTCCTGGACGGGGAGGAGGAGGTGGGGACCCTCGAGGCCGGGGACTTCTTCGGCTTCCCCTCCCTCCTCTCCGGGGAACCCCCCACCTTCAGCGTGGTGGCCAAGACCCCGGTGCGGCTCCTCGTCTTCCCCGAGGGGGCCTTCCGGAGGCTCCTCCTCTTCCCCGAGGCCGCCCGCTTCTTCGGCCAGGGATTGGTGGAGCGGGTGCGGCTCAGGGAGGCCCCCGACCTCTCCTTCTTCAGCCCGGTGGGCAGGCTGGTAAGGCGCCCGCCCCTCTTCGTGGCCCCCTCCGCCAGCGTCCAGGAGGCGGCCCAAAGGATGCGGGAAGAAGGGGTTTCCAGCCTCCTGGTGGCGGGGGAGCCCCCGGGCATCCTCACCGACCGGGACCTGCGGAACCGGGTGCTGGCGGAGGGCCGCCCGCCCAGCACCCCGGTGGCCGAGGTGATGACCGCCCCCCTCTTCGCCCTCCCCGCGGACACCCCCATCTACGAGGCGGTGGCGGCCATGGTGGAGCGGGGCATCCACCACCTGCCCCTTCTTGAAGGGGGACAGGTGGTGGGGGTGGTGACCCACACGGACCTCCTCCTCCACCAGGCGCAAAGCCCCCTGGTCCTCCTAAGGCGCATTGAGCGCCTGGAACTGGAGCGGTACAGCCTCGAGGTGGCGAACCTGGTGGAGGCCCTCTTCCACAAGGGCCTCGGGGGGCTGGAGATCGGCCGGGTGGTGGCCTCCTTGAACGACGCCCTCATCCGCCGCCTGGTGAAGGAGGCGGAGGCCGCCTTGGGGCCGCCCCCCATGGCCTACGCCTTCATGGTCTTCGGCTCGGAGGGACGGAAGGAGCAGGCGCTGCTCACCGACCAGGACAACGCCTTGGTCCTGGAGGAAGGGGGCCACGAGGCCTACTTCCAGGCCCTGGCGGAGCGGGTGGTGGGGGGGCTCGTGGAGGCGGGGATTCCCCCTTGCAAGGGAGGGTACATGGCCACCCGCTGGCGGATGCCCCTTTCCCAGTGGCAGGCCACCTTCCGCCGGTGGATGGAGGCCCCCGAGCCCCAGGCCCTCTTGGAGACCCAGATCTTCTTTGACCTGCGGAAGGCGGCGGGAAGCCTCTCCCTCAAGCCCCTGGAGGAGGTCCTCCTGGAGGGAAGCCAGAGGGGGGTCTTCCTCTACCACCTGGCCCAGGCGGCCTTAGCCTTCCGCCCCCCCTTGGGCCTCTTCGGACGGGTGCGCACCGAGGAGGGCTTCGTGGACCTGAAGCGCTCCGCCCTCGCCCCCATCGTGGCCCTGGCCCGGCTTTACGCCCTCCTGGGGGGAAGCCTCGCCAAGGGCACCCTGGAGCGCCTGCGGGCCGCCAGCGAGGCGGGCACCTTAAGCCCGGAGGGGGCGGAGCGGCTCGCCGAGGCCTACCGCTTCTTCTTCGGCCTGCGCCTTATGCACCAGCTAAAGGCCTTTCGCGAGGGTAAGGAGATCGGCAACCGGGTTCTTTGGTCCGCCCTTTCCCCCGGGGAAAAGCGGCAGGCCCTCGAGGGGTTCCGGGCGGTTCTGGAGGTGCAGGAGAGCACCATAAGCCGCTTCCAGCTGCGATGAGAGAAAAGGCCTTGGCCCTCTTCCTCCTGGCCCTCTTTCTCTTCCTCTTCCCCCTGGACCTCCTCCTGCGCGAGGCGAGGGGGCCTTGGGGCCTGCCGCCCCTCTACCTGTACCTCTACGGGGCCTGGGGCCTGGTGGTCCTCCTGGCCTACCGCCTCTTCCGCAAGCCATGAGCCCTCCCCTCCTCCTGGCAAGCCTCTTCCTCTACCTGGGCCTCCTCTTCCTGGTGGCCCTCCTGGGGGAGGGGCGGGGAAGGGCGCTGGCCTTAAGCCCCTGGACCTACGCCCTCTCCCTGGCGGTCTACGCCACCGCCTGGACCTTCATGGGCAGCGTGGGGCGGGCCGCCACGGAAGGGGCCACCTTTCTGCCCATCTACCTGGGCCCCACCCTGGTCCTCCTCCTCTGGCCCTTCCTGCACGGGAGGCTCCTGGCCTTGGCCCGCACCCACCGCCTCACCTCCTGGGCGGACTTCCTCTTCCTGCGCTACCGCCACCCCCTCCTGGGCCCCCTGGCCGCGGCCTTCCTGGTGGTGGGCCTCCTCCCCTACCTGGCCCTGCAGCTCAAGGCCATCGCCCAGGCCTTCCTCTTCCTGAGCGGGGAGAAGGGGCCCCTGGCGGACGTGGCCTTCCTCACCGCCTTGCTCCTGGCCCTCTTCGCCATCCTCTTCGGGACCCGCCGCCTGGACCCCTCGGAAAGGCACCAGGGACTGGTCCTGGCGGTGGCCTTTGAGTCCCTGGTGAAGCTCTTGGCCCTCCTCCTGGTGGGGGGCGTGGTCCTGGCGCGGCTGGGGAACCCCTTCCCCCAGGCCCAGCCGGAGCTTTTCCCCCTCCTCCTCCCTCCCCAGGGGCTTCCCGGCCACCTGGCCTGGGCCAGCCTGGTCCTCCTCTCCGGCCTGGCCTTCCTCTTCCTGCCCCGGCAGTTCCACGTGAGCGTGGTGGAGAACGTGGACCCCAAGCACCTCCCCCAGGCGGCCTGGGCCTTCCCCCTCTACCTCCTCCTCATCAACCTGCCGGTGGTGCCCCTGGCCCTCCTGGGCCGCCTCCTCCTCCCCGGAGAGAACCCCGATCTTTACGTCTTGGCCCTGCCCCTGGAAGCGAATAGCCCCCTCCTGGCCCTCCTGGCCTTCCTGGGCGGGGTTTCCGCGGCCACGGCCATGGTGGTGGTGGAGGGCCTGGCCCTCTCCATCCTGGTCTCCAACCACCTCCTCTCCCCCCTTCTCCTCCGCTTCAAAGCCCTAGGAAGCCTCCTCCTTTGGCGGCGGCTTTCCATCCTGCTGGTGATGCTCCTGGCTTACCTCTACTTCCGCCTGGCCGGGGAGGCCTACGCCCTGGTGGCCATGGGGCTCATTTCCTTTGTGGCCGTGGCCCAGCTGGCCCCCGCGGGGCTTTTGGGCCTCTTCTGGAAGGGCGCCACCCCCCAAGGGGCCCTGGCCGGCCTCCTCGGGGGCATCCTCCTTTGGGCCTACACCCTCTTCCTCCCCGCCCTGGCCCGCTCGGGCTGGTTGCCCCCGGGCTTCCTGGAAGGCCCCCATCCCCTGTTGCGCCCCGAGGAGCTTTTGGGCCTGGAGGGCCTGGACCCCATCACCCACGGCTTCCTGGCCAGCCTCACCCTCAACCTGGCCCTCACCCTGGGGGTCTCCCTCTTCACCCGGCAGGAGGCAGCCGGGGCGGGCCGCACGGGGGAGGTGGAGGAGCTGGCCGCCCTGTTGCGGCGCGTCCTGGGCCCCGAGGCGGAGGAGGGCTTCTTGCGCGAGGCCAGGGGCCTCCGGGGACCGGAGGCCGCCCTCCTGGCGGAGGCCTGGCTGGCGGGCTCCGTGGGCCCGGCCACCGCCAGGCTCCTCCTCCTTTCCGCCACCCGGGAAGCCCCACCCCAGGCCCTCCGGGAGGAGGTGGAGGAGGCCGCCCGGGAATCGCGGGCCCTCAGGGCCTACGCCCAGGCCCTGGAGGAGGCGCGGCGGGAGCTCTCCCAAGCCTACGAGCGCCTAAAGGCCCTGGACCAGGCCAAGGACGAGCTTTTGGCCGCGGTTTCCCATGAGCTCAAGACCCCCCTCACCTCGGTGCGGGCCCTGGCGGAGATCCTCGAGGCCCACCCCGACCTGCCCGAGGAAGAGCGCCGACGCTTCACCGCCCTCCTGGCCAAGGAGGCGGGGCGGCTTTCCCGCCTGGTGGAGGAGGTCCTGGCCTACACCCGCCTGCAGGCGGGGCTTCCCCTGCGCCGCGCCCCCACCCACCTCAAGGCCCTGGCGGAGGAGGCCCTGGCCCTGGCCCGCCCCCTGGCCCAGGGGCGGGGGCTTAACCTGGAGGTGGACCTGGCGGAGGTAGAGGCCTTCACCGACCGCGACCGGGTGCTCCAGGTGCTCCTCAACCTCCTGGAAAACGCCCTGCGCCACGCCCAAAGCCGGGTGCGGCTGGAACTTAGGCTAAGGGAGGGGGAGGCCCTTTTCCGGGTGGCGGACGACGGCCCCGGGGTGCCCGAGGAGGCCAGGCCCTTGGTGTTTGAGCCCTTCCAGAGCTTTTCCGGGGGCACCGGGCTCGGCCTCTTCCTGGCCCGGAGGTTGGTGGAGGGCCTGGGGGGGCGAATTTGGCTGGAGGAGGGCGAGGGAGCGGCGTTCGCCTTCACCCTGCCCTTGGAGGTGGCCCATGAGGATCCTGGTGGTGGACGACGAGGAGAGCATCCTGGTTCCCCTGGAGTTCCTCCTGAAGAAGGCGGGCCATGAGGTGGTCCTGGCCCGCACGGGGGAGGAGGCTTTGGAGCGGCTTGAGGAAGGGGCCTTTGACCTGCTGGTCCTGGACCTCATGCTGCCCGGGCTGGACGGCTTCGCCGTCTTGGAGCGGCTCGCCCTTAAGCCGCAAAGGCCCAAGGTCCTGGTCCTCACCGCCCGCGGGCGCGAGGCGGACCGGGCCAAGGCCCTGGCCCTGGGAGCCGAGGCCTTCATGGCCAAGCCCTTCGGCATCCAGGACCTCCTGGCCCAGGTGGAAGGGCTTCTGGAGGGGGCGTGAGGGAGGCCTGGCGCTTCCTAGGGGCCCTTCTCCTGGGGCTCCTCCTGGTGGGGGGGACGGTGGGGCTCGGCCTCTTCCTCCTCCTCCGGGGGGAGGAGGCCCTGGCCCGGGAGCTCCTGCGGGTGGCCGGGGCCAAGCTCCCCCTCCTCCTCTTCCTGGCCCTCGCCTTCTTGGCCGTGCTCTCCGCCCTCCTCCACCCCCTCTTCCTGGGCTACCTGGCGGCCACCCGGGCCCTGGGCCAGGAGGCCCAGGTGCTCCTGGCCAACCCCGGCCACCGCCTGCCCCTCCGGGGCCCCCTGGAGCTCCAGGCCCTGGCCCGGCTCATCCACCGGCTGGCGGAGGAGAAGGCCGCCCTGGAGAAGGAGGTGGAGGCCAAGGTGGCCGAGGCCAAAGCCCTCCTGGAACGGGAGCGGGAGGTGTTGGCCGCCCTCATAACCCATCTCCCCCAGGGGGTGGTCCTGGCCGACCCCAAAGGCCAGGTGAGGCTCTACAACCCCCCGGCCCGGAAGCTCTTGGGGGAGGGCCTCGGGGTGGGCAAAAGCCTCTTCTCCCTCCTGGACCGGGGGCTTTTGGTCCACGCCCTGGGCCTCCCGGGGGAGCGCTTCCTGACCCAGGGCAAGGAGGGACCCCTTGCCCTGAGGGTGGTGCCCCTGGGGAAAGCGGAGGGGTTTTTGGTGCTCCTGGAAGAGCCCCAGGAGCACCGGGGCCCGGACGAGGCCACCCTACACCGCCTAAAGGACAAGCTTGCGGGGCTTAAAGCCCTGGTGGAGCTTCTGGAGGGCGAGGCGGGCGAGGGGGCCCGTCCCCTGGCCCGGGCCGCCCGGGAAGCGGCGGAGGAGCTAGCGGGGATGCTCCAGGGCCTGGAGGCTCCCCCCCAGGCAGCCGAGGTCTTGGCGGAAGACCTCCTCTCCCTCCTGGCCAAGGCCCTGGAGGCGGGGGCGGGGATCCACCCCGGCCTCGCCCTGGCGGAGGGGGCCAAGGGGCTCCGCGTCCGGGCGGACACCTACGCCCTAAGCCAGGGCCTCACCGCCACCCTCCGGGAATGGGAGGAGGTCTTCCTGGAGGCCAGGGAACGGGAGGGCCTCCTCCAGCTCACCCTGGTCTTCCCCCACCCCGCCCCCAAGCCCCATCCCCAGCTGCGGAAGGGGGTGGAGGGGGCCGGGGGAAGCCTTTGGCGGGAGGAAAACCGGCTCCATATCCTCCTTCCCGCCCGCGAGGCCCCACCCCTCCCCGTCCCCGAAGGCCCCCCGCCCCGGGCGGCGGTCTTTGACCTCTCCCTCCTCCAGGTCCCGGAGGCGCTGGAGGAAGCCCCCCTGGACGCCCTCCTCTACACCGCCTTTGACCTGGAAACCACGGGCCTGGAGCCGGAAAAGGACGCCATCATCGCCCTGGGGGGGGTGCACGTCTTGGGGACCAGGGTCCTTGCCCTCGAGGCCTTCGAGGCCCTGGTGGACCCAGGCCGTCCCATCCCCCAGGCGTCCACCCAGGTCCACGGCCTCACCTGGGAGATGCTCCAGGGAAAACCGCGCCTGGAGGAGGTCCTCCCCTCCTTCCGGGCCTTCATAGAGGACACGGTGCTCCTGGCCCACAACGGGGCCTTTGACATGGCCTTCCTGCGGCGGGCCGGGATCCACCAGCCTCCCCTGGTGGACACCCTCCTCCTCTCCCACCTCCTCTTCCCCGACCTGAAGGACCACCGGCTGGAAACCCTGGCCGCGCGCTTCGGGGTGCCGGTCCTGGGCCGGCACACCGCCTTGGGGGACGCCCTCATGACCGCAGAGGTCTTCGCCCGCATGGTCCCCCTCCTCAAGGAAAGGGGGTACCGCACCCTAGGGGAGGTGCTCCAAGCCTGCGAAAGGCTTCCCCTGGCCCGGCTCAGGTATTGAGCCGGGCCAGGGCCCGTCCGCCGATGTCCCTGCGGTAAAGGGCCCCGGGAAAGCCCACCTTCGGGATAAAGGCGTAGGCCCGCTCCAGGGCCTCCTTCAGGTCCTTCCCCAGGCCCACCACGTTCAAGACCCTTCCCCCGGCGCTCACCAGCCGCCCCCCTTCCCACCGGGTGCCCGCGTGGAAGACCAGGACCCCTTCCGGGGGCTCGGGAACGTGGAGGGGGATTCCCTTCCTGGGGTTATCCGGGTAGCCGGGGGCCGCCAGGACCACGGCGGCCGCGGCCCCTGGCCTCCAGGCAAGCCTCGTCCCGGCAAGCCGTCCCTCGGCCACCTTGAGGGCCAGCTCCACCAGGTCATTCTCCAGAAGGGGCAGGACCGCCTGGGCCTCGGGGTCGCCGAAGCGGGCGTTGAACTCCAGCACCTTGGGGCCCTCCCGCGTGAGCATGAGCCCCGCGTAGACCACCCCCCGGTAGACCACCCCTTCCGCCCGCAGGCCTTGAATGAGGGGCTTGAGGATCTCCTCCTCCACCCGCTTCAGGGTGGCCTCGTCCAGGGGGTAAGGGGCCACCGCCCCCATGCCCCCGGTCATGGGGCCCTGGTCCCCGTCCAAAAGGCGCTTGTGGTCCTGGGAGGGGAGGAGGGGGAGGATGGTCTTTCCATCGGTGAGGGCGAGGACCGTGGCCTCCTCCCCCTCCAGGTACTCCTCCATGACCACCTCACCCCCCTCGGCCCGGTTCAGGATGTTGACCACCGCCTGCTTGGCCTGGTGCAGGTCAAAGGCCACGGTGACCCCCTTGCCCGCGGCCAGGCCGGAGTCCTTGATCACGATGGGGACCCCCACCCTTTCCAGGTACTCCAGGGCCAGGATGGGGTCCTGGAAGACCCGGTAGCGGGCCGTGGGGATGCCATAGCGCTCCATGAGGCCCTTGGCGAAGGCCTTGGAGCCCTCAATCATGGCCGCCCTCTGGGTGGGGCCAAAGACGGCCAGGCCCCGCTCCGCGAAGGCGTCGGCGATGCCCTCCACCAGGGGGGCCTCCGGCCCCACCAGGGTGAGGTCTATGCCCTCCGCCAAGGCCCACTCGGCCAGGGCCTCCACGTCCCCACCCCAGGGAACGAGCTCCGCCAGGGCGGCCATCCCCGCGTTGCCGGGAGCGGCGTAGAGCCTGTCCACCAGGGGGCTTTGCGCCGCCTTCCACAAAAGGGCGTGCTCCCGCCCCCCGGAACCCACCACCAGCACCCTCATACGGAGGATTCTACCCGGGAAAGGGCCTCCTCCACCCGCAGGCGCACCTCCCCCGGGAGCTCGGCCAGCTCCCGGCGCAAGGCCGGGTGCTCCTCCGAAAGCAGGTGGGCCGCCAGAAAAGCCCCCCGGCCCCAGGCCCCCGCCTCCCCTAGGAAGGCGGCGGGGGCGAGGTCCGGCCTGCCCCAGGCGAGGAGGAGGGCAAAAGCGCGCAGGTAAAGGGGCTTCTCCCGGGGGGAAAGCCCCTGGAAGCGGGGCCAGGCCCCGCCCAGGAGGGGCTTGAGCCCCTCCCCCGGGGGGAAGGCCAGGCCCGAGAGGACCAGGCGCACCGCCTTGGGGTAGAGCCGGTGCTCCAGGAAGAGCACGCGCCGCTCCAGCACCTCCGGGGTGTCCCCGGGCAGGACGGGCACCCGCCCCTGCAGGACGATGGGCCCCGTGTCCATCCCCTGGTCCACGAAGTGGACGGTGGAGCCCGTCTCCTTTTCCCCCGCCTCCAGGACCCGCCGGTGCACGTGAAGCCCCGGGTAGTCCGGGAGGAGGGAGGGGTGGATGTTGAGGAGGCGGCCGTACCAGGGCTCCACGAACCGGGGGGAGAGGAGGCGCATAAAGCCCGCCAGGAGGACGAGGTCCACTCGCCTTTCCTTAAGGAGCCCCAAGGCCTCCGCCTCAAAGGCCCGGCGGCCCCGCCAGGGGAGGGCCACCGCCTCCACCCCCCGCCCCCTCGCCCGTTCCAGGGCCAGGGCCTCGGGGTTATCGGAGACCACCAGGACCACCTCCCCCAAGGGATGCCCCTTGGGGAAGGCCTGGAGGAGGGCCTCGAGGTTCGTCCCCCGCCCGGAGGCGAAGACGGCAAGGCGCGCCGGGCGGCCTAAGGGAAAGGGGCCCAGCATGGCCTTACCCCAGGGCCTCCGGGTGGTGCTTCTGCCAGTAGCGCACGAGGCCCTGCAGGTTCATGTAGGGGGGATCGGCCAGCTCATAAAGGCGCATCCCCGCCTCATCCACCCCGGCCCTCTGGAGGTTCTCCCGCCAGTAGGCCTCGAAGCGGGGGATCATGGCCTCCAGGGAAACCCCCTCCCTGAGGCGGCTTAAGGTCCAGCCCGCCCAGTCCTCCAAGGCCTGGCGCAGGGTCTGCAGGTGGTCCTCCACGTCCCCGTAGGCCCCGAAGTGGGTGAGGTAAAGGGCCTCCGGCCTGAGGGCCAGGATGCGGTCCAGGGCGTGGTACCAGCTCTCCAGGTGGATGTCGGGGGGCGGGGTGGGGGGGAGGACCGGCCCAGGGGCGATGCGCACCCCGGCGATGTCCCCGGTGAAGAGCACCCCCTCCACCAGGTAGGCGTGGTGGTGGGCCGCGTGGCCCAGGGTCTCCACGGCCTGGACCCCAACCCCCCCCAGGTCCACCCGCTCCCCGTCCGCCAGGACCCGCACCCTCCCGGGGGGGATGCCCTTAAGCTCCCCCCAAAGGGGCTTGAGCATCTCCCCATAGATGCGCCCCGCCGAGGCCAAAAGCCGGGAGGGGTCCACCAGGTGCGGGGCCCCCTTGGGGTGCACGTAGACCGTGGCCCCCTTTTCCGCCAGGCGCCAGGCCGCCCCGGCGTGGTCCAGGTGGATGTGGGTGACGAAGACGTGGCGCACCTCCTCAGGCTCCACCCCCTCGGCCCGCAAGGCTTCCACCAGGCGGGGATAGGTGCTCTCCGGGCCGGTCTCGATGAGGACAGGCCCCTCAGGGGTCTCCAGGAGGAAGCTGGCGATGACCCGCGCCACCCCTTGGAAGCGGAGGTCCAGCACCTTCACCACCGGGGCTCCTCCTTGGGTCCGATGCGGGTGTGCAGGGTGCCGATCCCCTCCACCGCCACCTCAATCCGGTCCCCCGGGTTCAGGGCCCCCACCCCTTCCGGGGTGCCGGTGAGGACCACGTCCAAGGGCTCCAGGGTCATGAAGCCCGAGATATAGGCAAGGATCTCCGCCACGCTGAAGATCATCTGGGAGGTGTGCCCCTCCTGGCGGAGTTCCTCGTTCACGTAGGTGCGCACCCAGGTGTTCTGCGGGTCCAGGTCGGTCTCAATCCAGGGCCCCAGGGGCAAGAACTTGTCCGCGCTCTTGGCCCGCACCCACTGCAGGTCCTTCTTCTGGGCGTCCCGGGCGGTGATGTCCACGGCGATGGTGTAGCCCAAGACGTGGTCCAGGGCCCTCTCGGGGGGAACGTTCCGCATCCGGTCCCCGATGACCACGGCGAGCTCCCCCTCGTAGTGGAGCTCCTGGGTAAAGGCCGGGTAGGGCACCGCCTCCCCCGTGTTCCCCGGGTCCCGGGGGTTGGCCGGGTGGGCCAGGGCGTTGGGGGCCTTGAGGAACAGGCCCGGTTCCTTGGGGAGGTCCTGGCCGAAGTCGTGCCCCATCTCCCGGATGTGCTCCCGGTAGTTTCGCCCCACGCAGACGATCTTGCTGGGCGTGGCGGGCACCAGGAGGCGCACCGAGGCCAGGTCGTAGCGCCTTCCCGTGGGGTTACCCCCGGGGCCATCGGTTTCCAGCACCATCTCCCCTTCCAGGATCCCCCAGCGGCCCTCGTTAAAGCGCAGGATCTTCATGCCCTAAAGCTACCATCTTCCCTTAAGGATTTGCAGGCCCCGGAGGGCCACCACCCCCGCCACCAGGACCGCCCCCAGCCTGCCCTCCCCTGGGACCAGGAGGAGGAGGGCGAGGTACCCGAAGAGGGCGCCGAAGGGGATGGGGTAGATGCCCCGCCGGTGGAAACGCCAGTGGAGGCCGTGGTAGACCCCGGCCACGAGAAGCCCCAGGAGGGTGGCCAAGAGGGTCTCCCGGGGGAACCAGACCAGGAAGAAGCCCAGGGAAGGGGCGATGCCCCCACCCCCCCGGAAGCGGAAGAAGAGGGGCCAGGTGTGCCCCGCCACCACCGCCGCCCCCGCCAAGGGGCGCCAGGCCTCGGGGGCGAGGAGGGCGGCCAAGGCCCCCTTGCCCAGGTCCACCAGGACCACCAGGGCCGCGGCCAGGGGCCCCTTACGGCGGAAGACCCCCGAGCCCCCGGGGAGGTCCTGGCCCCGCACCTCCGGGAAGAGGAGAAGCCCCCCCACCAAGGAGCCCAAAAGGTAGGCCAGGAGCACGTAGGCCACGCCTCCATTCTTGCAGACCGCCCCCGTTTGTCCTATCCTGAGGATGGAAGTTTCCATGAAGCGCTTCCACCCCCGGGCACCAGAGGACCAGGCTATGAGAGGGAAAAAGCCCACCATCCACGAGGTGGCCGCCCGGGCCGGTGTGGGCCTGGGCACGGTGAGCCGGGTGCTCAACAACCACCCGGCGGTGCGCCCGGAGACCCGGGCCCGGGTCTTAAGGGCCATGGAGGAGCTGGGCTACGCCCCCAACCCCCACGCCCGGCGCATCGCCGGCGGAAGGAGCTACACCGTGAGCATCCTCCTGCCCTTCGTGGCCACGGAGTTCTACCGCAGGCTCCTCGAGGGCCTCGAGGGCGTCCTCCTGGAAAAGCGCTACGACCTGGCCCTCTTCCCCATCCTCTCCCAGGCCAGGCTTCGGCGCTACCTGGAGAGCACCACCCTGGCCTACCTCACCGACGGCCTCATCCTGGCCTCTTACGACCTCACGGAGCACTTCGAGGAGGGGCGCCTGCCCACGGACCGCCCGGTGGTCCTGGTGGACGCGCAAAACCCCCGGTACGACTCCGTCTACCTGGACAACCGCCTGGGGGGACGGCTCGCGGGGGAGTACCTGGCCCGCTTCCCCGGGGCCATCTTCGCCATCAAGGTGGAGGAGGAACCCGACCAGGCCTTCCGCCACACCGTCTTCGCCGAACGCATGGCTGGGTTCCAAGAGGCGTTGCAGGAGGCGGGGCGCCCCTTCCCCCAGGACCACCTCTACACCACCCGCCTCTCCCAGGAAGGGGGGAGGCTGGCCCTCCGCCACTTCCTGGAAAGGAGCTCCCCCCCCATCAACGTCTTCGCCGGGGCGGACCAGGTGGCCTTAGGGGTCCTGGAGGAGGCGGAGCGCCTGGGCCTGGCCGTGGGCCGGGAGGTGCGGGTGCTCGGCTTTGACGGCCACCCCTTCACCGAGGAGGTGGGGCTTTCCACCATCGCCCAGCCCGTGGAGGCCATGGGGACCAGGGCCGCCCAGCTCCTCCTGGAGCGGATGCAGGGCTACGCGGGCCCGCCCCGGGAGGTGCGCTTTGAACCCCTCCTGGTGGAAAGGGCCTCCACCGGGACGCCCGAAACCATCCCCTACATCCCGTAGGCTATAGGCCTATGCGCTGGGAGACCTTGGCCAACCTGGTGCGCTGGATCATGCTCCTGCCCGTGGCGGGGCTCCTCCTCGGGGCCGTCTACTTCGCCTGGCACGCCCTCGTGGAGGCCCTAAACGCCCTGGGAAAGGACCTCGAGGCCGCCCTCCCCGCCCTGGTGGGGGCCGTGGACCTGGCCCTTTTGGCGGCCATCTTCCTCATCTTCGGCCTGGGCCTCTTCGAGCTCTTCCTGCGCGAGCTGGACCTCCCCATGGAAAACGTCCTGGCGATAAAAAGCCTCGCCGACCTGAAGGGAAAGCTCGGCCAGGTCATCGTCATGATCCTGGTGGTGAAGTTCTTTGAAAGGGCCATGGGCTTTAAGCCCCAAGGGGCCCTGGACTTCCTCCTCTTCGCCGGGGGGGTAGCCCTCCTGGCCGCCGCCCTCTGGCTCAGCCGGGAGAAAGGGTAGGTGCTGGTCTACCTGGACCAAAACTACGCCAGCCGCATGGCCAAGCACCTCCTGGGCCAGCGGGGGCACGAGCCCTTCGGGCGGCTCTTCCAGGCCCTAAAGGGGAAGGTCCTGGCCCCGCCGAGCCCCTTCCACGTGCTGGAAACCCTGCACCCGGTGCGGGGGCCCGAGGAGAAGGCGGGCTACCTGCTTCCCGTGCTCCAGGAGGTCTTCGCCGCCCTGGGCGGGGGGCTTTGGGTGCGGCCCTGGCAGGAGGTGGCCGCCAGGCAGGCCCGGGGGCTATTCCGGGAGGACCTGCTCTGGACGGGGGGAAGCTGGGCCTCCCCCGCCGACCTCGGCCCTTTCCAGGGCCTCCTCGAGGCCCTCCGGGGCCTCCCCTACCGCGAGGCCGCGGAAACCGCCCTCCGTGAGGTGAAAGGCCGCACGGGCCTGGGCGAGGTGCCCTTCGTGCGCCTCCTGGCCCACCTCCTCGCCCGCATGGCCTCCGACCTCCACCGCAAGCCCCGCCCCTCCGACCTCCTGGACGCGGTGATGGCCGCCACCGTCTACCCCTACGTGGACCTCCTCCTCACGGACCGCTACCTGCGGAACCTGCTGCCGCAAAAGAGCGTGGGGGGAAGGCGGAAGGAGGTGGAGGCCCTGGTCAGCCGCTTCGCCCAGGGAGTAGACTCCTTGCCGTGAAGGGGATCAAGGACCCCCGCCTCCTGCCCATCGCCGAGAAGGTGATGGAGGGGAAGCGGCTTTCCTTCGCGGAGGGGCTCGTCCTCTACGAGACCCAGGACCTCCCCACCCTCATGCGCCTGGCCAACCTGGTGCGGGAGCGGAAGCACGGGCACAGGACCTACTTCGTCCACTCCATCCGCGTCTCCCAGACCAACATCTGCTACGTGGGCTGCACCTTCTGCGCCTTCCAAAGGCGCTTCGGCGAGGAAGGGGCCTGGGACTTTGACGTGGAGGAGGTGGTGGCCTGGGTGAGGGAGCGCTACCAGCCCGGCCTCACCGAGATCCACATGACCGCGGGCCACCACCCCAAAAGGCCCTTCTCCTACTACCTGGACCTGGTGCGGGCCCTCAAGGAGAGCTTCCCCGGGGTGCAGGTGAAGGCCTGGACCGCGGCGGAGATCCACCACTTCTCCAAGATCGCCCGCCTCCCCTACCGGGAGGTCCTGGAGGCCCTAAAGGAGGCGGGCCTGGACGCCATGCCGGGGGGCGGGGCGGAGATCTTCGCCGAAAGGGTGCGCAGGAAAATCGCCCGGGCCAAGGTCTCCGCGGAGGGGTGGCTTGCCATCCACCGCACCGCCCACGAGCTCGGCATCCCCACCAACGCCACCATGCTCTACGGCCACATAGAAACCCTGGAGGAGCGCCTAGACCACATGGACCGCCTGCGCCGCCTCCAGGACGAGACGGGGGGCTTCATGAGCTTCATCCCCCTAGCCTTCCAGCCCGACGGGAACCAGCTCGCCCGGGAACTCGGCAAGCGGGAGTTCACCACGGGGCTGGACGACCTCCGCAACCTGGCCGTAGCCCGGCTCTACCTGGACAACTTCCCCCACATCAAGGGGTACTGGGCCACCCTGACCCCGGAGCTGGCCCAGGTCTCCCTGGACTGGGGGGTGACGGACATAGACGGCACCCTCATTGAGGAGAGGATCGTCCACATGGCGGGAAGCCCCACGCCCAAGGGCCTCACCAAGCGGGAGCTCGCCCGGATCATCCTGGCGGCGGGCCGCCTCCCCGTGGAGCGGGACGCCCTCTACCGGGAGGTGCGGGTCTGGGACCGGGTGGAGGCGTGAGGCCCTACGTCCTCGGCCTTCCCCGCTACGCCAACGTGGCACCCCTCCACCGCTTCCTGAGGCCCGAGGGCTTTCAGGTCCTCTACGCCGTGCCCGCGGAGCTCAACCGCCTGGTGCTTGCGGGGGAGGTAGGGCTTTCCCTGGTCTCCAGCTACTTCTACCTGGAGCACCAGGAGGCCTTGGGCCTCCTCCCGGACTTCTCCGTGGCCGTCCTGGGGCGGGTGTACTCGGTGAACCTCTTCCACCGGGGGAGGCTGGAAACGTTAGAGCGGGTGGCCCTCACCACGGAGAGCGCCACCAGCGTGGCCCTGCTCCAGCTCCTCCTCGGGGAGAGGGGCATCTTTCCCGTCTACCGGCGGGCCGAGGGGGGGCTCGAGCTCCTGGAGGCCTACGATGGCGTCCTCCTCATCGGCGACCGGGCGGTGAAGACCTACGCCGACCTCCTCCCAGAGCTCCCCCCGACCCCCCACGCCCTCCCCACCCGCTTCGGCGAGGTACAGGTGGTGGACCTCTCCATGCTGTGGTTTGACCGCACCCGGCTCCCCTTCGTCTTCGCCGTCTGGGCCTACCGCAAGGAGAACCCTCCCCCCAAGGCCCTGGTGGAGGCCCTGAGGCGGGCCCGGCGGGAAGGCCTGGGACGGCTTAAGGAGGTGGCCCTCGCCGAGGCCCTAAGGCTCGGCATCCACCCCGCCCTCATGGAGCACTACCTCTGGAACTTCCGCTACCACCTGGAGGAGCCCGACCGCTTGGGCCTGAAGGCCTTCGCCGAGGCCCTGGGCCTCCCCTTTGCCCCCGTGTACTACCCCGAATAGCGCTTGACTTTCTATAGCGCTCTGGATAATATGGCCCTGGGCCCAGGGCCCGAGGAGGTAAGGATGCGTTGGAACCTAGACCCCACCCACACCAGCGTGGAGTTCGCCGTGCGGCACCTGATGATCGCCACGGTGAGGGGGACGGTGGGCCTCAAGGAGGGGTATGTGGAGACGGACGAGAGCGGCAGGCCCGTCCGGGTGGAGGCCCGTTTGGACGCGGGGAGCATCCACACCGGCGTGCCCGACCGGGACAACCACCTGCGCTCGCCCGACTTCCTGGACGTGGCGAACCATCCCGAAATCGTGTTCAAGGGCGAGCGGATCACGCCTCTTGGGGAAGGGCGCTACCGGGTGGAGGGGGAGGTGGCCATCCGGGGCGTGACCCGGCCCCTGGCCTTCGAGGTGGAAACCTCTGGCCCCGCCAAGGATCCCTGGGGCAACGAGCGCATCGCCGCCCACTTTGAGGGGAGGCTGAACCGGAAGGACTTCGGCCTCACCTGGAACGTGCCCCTGGAGACCGGGGGCGTCCTGGTGGGCGAGGAGGTACGCTTCAGCGTGGACACCCAGGCGGTGCGGGCGAAGGAGGCCGTGGGCGCGTGAGGCACCTTGGGCGGCTCCTCTCCTTGAGCCTCCGGGTCAAGGACCTGGGGGCCGCCCTCGCCTTCTACCGGGACCTCTTGGGCCTAACCCTGGAGGCCGAGCCACCCCGCTACCGCCTATTTCCCCCAGGGCAGGGCTTCTTCCTGGAGCTAATCCATGACCCTCAGGCCCCCCTCAGGCCCTACCCCTCGGTGGGCCTCTACCACTTTGCCCTCCTCCTGCCGGACCGCAAGGCCTTGGCCGGGGTCTTCCGCAGGCTCTTGGAGGCCGGGGTCCACTTTGAGGGGGCCGCGGACCACGGGGTCTCGGAGGCCCTCTACTTCCGCGACCCCGAGGGAAACGGCCTGGAGCTCTATTGGGACCGGCCCCAAGGGGAGTGGCCCAAGGGGCCCTTGATGTTCACGGCACCCCTTGACTTGGAGAGGCTCCTGGCCGAAAACCCCAATCCGGGCCCCCTTCCTCCGGAAACCCGGCTTGGGCACATCCACCTCCACGTGCCGGACCTTAGGGAGGCCGAGGCCTTCTTCGCGGGGAAGCTGGGCATGGCCGTCACCTTGCGCACCTACCCCGGGGCCCTCTTCTTCGCCTGGGACGGTTACCACCACCACGTGGGAGCGAACACCTGGGCGGGAAGGCGCAAGGCCCCGGAAGGGGCCACGGGGCTCTTGGGCTACGGCCTCCTGGCCCCCCGCGGCGTGGCCCCGGGCAGGTACCTGGACCCATCCGGGGCCTGGGCCGAGGCGGTATCCCACGCGTAGGGCCACCTTGACGGGAAGAGCCCCTTGGCCTTACACTCTAAGCCAACTATGTGGACCCGTGGGCGCTACTTCGGCTTTTATTATCCCGCCGGGGGCGCCCTGCGGTTCGCGTAGGCTTATACCGCGAAAAGGGCGCCCCAGAAGGGGCGCCCAAAGCTTTTGGGAGGAGAGCCATGCTGATCGTGATGAAGCGGGGGCACACGGAGGAGGAGCTGCAGGAGGTGGTGCGGGAGATAGAGAAGGTGGGCTACCGCCCCCACCTTTCCCGGGGGGTGGAAACCACCCTGGTGGGGGCCATCGGCAAAGGCCCCACCCCCGAGCTCATGGAGCACTTCCGGGCCTTGCCGGGGGTGGCCGAGGTCATTCCCATCTCCAGGCCTTGGAAGCTGGCGAGCCTCGAGGTCCAGCCCTTCCCCACCGTCTTGGAGTTCCCCACGGGCAAAACGGGGGACGGGCACGTGATGGTGGCGGCGGGCCCCTGTGGCGTGGAGTCCTTGGAGCAGACCCTGAGGGCCGCCCGCTTCGTGAAGAAGCACGGGGGAGCCATGCTCCGGGGCGGGGCCTTCAAGCCCCGCACGAGCCCCTACGCCTTCCAGGGCCTGGGCGTGGAGGGGCTCAAGATCCTGGCCGAGGCCCGCAAGGAGACCGGCCTCCCCATCGTCACCGAGGTCCTCTCCCCGGAGCAGGTGGAGCTGGTGGCGGCGTACGCGGACGCCCTGCAGATCGGCGCCCGCAACGCCCAGAACTTCCCCCTCCTCCAGGCGGTGGGGGAGGCGGGCAAGCCCGTCCTCCTCAAGCGGGGGATGAGCATGACCCTGGAGGAATTCCTCATGAGCGCGGAGTACATCCTCTCCCGGGGCAACATGCGGGTGATCCTGGTGGAGCGGGGCATCCGCACCTTTGAGAAGGCCACCCGCTTCACCCTGGACGTGGCGGCGGTGCCCGTCCTCAAGAGCTGGACCCACCTCCCCGTCTGGGTGGACCCCTCCCACCCGGCGGGCAAGAGGGACTGGGTCATCCCCCTGGCCCTGGCGGGCCTGGCGGCGGGGGCCGACGGCCTCATCGTGGAGACCCACCCCGAGCCGGAGAAGGCCCTCTCCGACGCCGCGCAACAGCTCCACGAGCACGAGTTCGCCGAGCTCATGGACAAGGCCCGCCGCCTGGCCGAGGCCTTGGGCAAGACCCTCGCCGCCCCGGTCCTGGGATGAGGCCCCTCTTCGGCAAGGTGGGGATCTTCGGGGTGGGCCTCCTGGGGGGAAGCGTGGCCCTGGGGCTCAAGGAGCGCTTCCTGGCCGAGGAGGTCCACGCCTACGACCAAGACCCGAGCGCCCTGGAGAAGGCCCTCTTCCTGGGGGTGGTGGACCGGGTCCACGCGGAGCCGGGCCCGTGGGTGAGGGAGCTTTCCCTGGGCATCCTGGCCGCCCCCGTGGGGGCCCTGCCCGCCCTGGGAAGGGCCCTCGCCCCCTTGGCCCACCCGGATAGCCTCTGGACCGATGTGGGAAGCGTGAAGGGCAAGGTGGTGGCCGCCTTGGAGGGCCTTCTCCCCCACTACCTGGGGGGCCACCCCATGGCGGGAAGCGAGAAGGCGGGGGTGGAAAACGCCCACGCGGGCCTCCTGCAAAACGCCATCTGGGTCCTCACCCCCACGGAAAGGACGAGCCCCAGGGCCAAGGAGGCGGTGCGCCGCCTGGTGGAGGCCCTGGGGGCCTACCCCCTGGAGCTACCCCCAGGCCTCCACGACGAGCTGGTGGCCCGGGTCTCCCACCTCCCCTACCTCCTGGCCGTAGCCCTGAACCGCATGGTGGCGCAAAGCCCCCACAAGGACCTCCTCATCTTCCTGGCGGCGGGGGGCTTCCGCGACCTCACCCGGGTGGCCTCGGGAAGCCCCCGCATGAGCCGGGACATGGTGGTGGAGAACAAGGAGGCCCTGAAGGGGGCCATAGAGGAGTTGCGGGCGGCCCTCGGGGAACTGGAGGGGCTTTTGGACGAGCCCGAGGCGCTCCTGGAGGTGGCCGAGGCCGCCAAGCGCACCCGGGATAGCCTCCCCATCGTGCGCCGTAGCCTCCTTCCCGAGATGCACGACCTGGTGGTCCAGGTCCCCGACCGCCCCGGACAGATCGCCAGGATCGCCACCGCCCTGGGCGAGGCCGGGGTCAACATCAAGGACATCGAGGTGCTCACCGTCCGGGAGGAGGCGGGGGCCATACGGCTCTCCTTCGCCACCCGGGAAGAAAAGGAAACCGCCAGGGAGGTCTTGCGCCAGGCGGGCTACCGGCTCCCTTAGGCTTCCCCCGGGCTTCCCTCCACCCGGTTCTTGCCCAAGGCCTTGGCCCGGTAAAGGGCCCGGTCCGCCCGCAGGAAGAGGTCCTGGAGGTCCCCCTGGTAGGGGGCCACCCCGAAGCTCGCGGGATAGCCCAGGCGGGACAACCCCTCCTGCAGGCGCCGGGCCAGGCAGTCCGCCTGCTTTAGGTCCGTCTCCGGCAGGAGGAGGGCAAACTCCTCCCCGCCCCACCGCCCCACCAGGTCCCCCTTGCGCACGTGTCCCCTGAGGTAGCGGGCCACCTCCTTAAGCACCCGGTCCCCCTCCGCGTGCCCCTTGGCGTCGTTGATGCCCTTGAAGTCGTCCAGGTCCAGGAGGACCAGGCTGAAGGGCCGCGCCCCCCGCTCCACCCGGGCCGCCTCCCGCTCCAGGCTCATCTCCAAGGCCCGCCGGTTGGGCAGGCCGGTGAGGGGGTCGGTGAGGGCCTGCTCCCGCCAGAAGCGGGCCTGGCCGTAGGCCTCCCGGAAGCGGGCGAGGAGCAGGGTGAGGGCCAAGAGGACCCCCTGGGCCAGGGCGAAGTGGGCCCACAAGACCCCCGGGGCCTCCAGCCCCAGGAGGAGGGCCAGGGCCCCTCCCCAAAGGAGGCCCACCGCCAGGGCCCGGGGCAAGGGGTAGGCGAAGGCGGCGAGGAGGTAAAGGGCCGGGGACCAGAAGCCCGCCACCCACCCCATCTCCCGGCCCCTCCAGGCCTCGAAGAGGAGGTAGAGGGCGAGGGCGTGCACCAAAAGCCGGGGAGCCCCCCTGGGGCCCCGCCAGAGGGCCCAGAGGAAGAGGAGGGCGAAAGGGGGGTAGAAGGCCCACTCCCAGCCCGAAGGGGGGCGCGCCCAGACCTGAAGCCCCATGCCCAAGGGGAGGCCCACCCAGGCCAGGGCGTAGAGGAGTCGGTAGAGGCCCTCCATGCCCCACACCTATTCCACGCCCATAAAAGCGGTGTGAAAGCCAAGGGCCTATCCCATCAGCTTTGCGGAGGGAAGCTTAAGGGAGCACCTTGCCCGGGTTCAAAAGGCCCCAGGGGTCCAGGGCCTCCTTGACCCGGTGAAGGACCCCCAGGGTCTCGGGGTCCACCGCCTCCAGCATGAAGTCTCGCTTCATCAGGCCGATGCCGTGCTCCCCGGAGAGCACCCCCCCGTGCCTCAGGGCCACCCGGGCGATCTCGTGGGCGAGCTCCCAGACCCTTTCCTCGCTTTCCCGTCTGGGGTCAAAGAGGATGTTGGGGTGCAGGTTCCCGTCCCCGATGTGGCCGAACTGCACCACGATGAGGCCGTAGGCCTCCCCCAGGCGGGCCACCTCCCCCACCACCTGGGGCAGGGCCGAGCGGGGCACGGCGATGTCCTCGTTCACCCGCTTGGGGCGGATGCGGCCCAAAGCAGGGCTCACCGCCCGCCTGGCCCGCCAGAGGGCCTCGGCCTCGTCCGCATCCCGCGCCCGCCGGACCTGGGCCCCAAAGGCCCTCGCCGTCTCCTCCAAAAGGGCCAGCTCCTCCTGGACTTCCTCTGGGTCGTCCCCGTCCGTCTCCGCCAGGAGGAGGGCATGCCCGCGGGGAAGGCCCATGCCCAGGTAGTCCTCCACCGCGTCCACGCAAGCGGGGTCCAAAAACTCCAGCCTGGCGGGCACCGCGCCCAGGGCGATGGCCCGGGAGACGGCCTCCGCCAAGGGTCCCACCCCGGGAAAGGCGGCCATCAGGGTGGCCCGGTGGCGGGGGAGGGGCAGGAGCTTGAGCCTGGCCCCGGTGAGGAGGCCAAGGGTGCCCTCGGAGCCGATGAGGAGCCCGGCCAGGTCGTAGGCCCTGCGGTCCAGGCGGTGGACCTCGCCCCAGGCGTCCACGAACTCCAGCTCCAAGACGTAATCCCCCGTGACCCCGTACTTGAAGCAGAGGGGCCCCCCCGCGTTCTCCCCCAGGTTCCCCCCTAAGGTGCTGGTGCGGTAGGAGGCGGGGTCCGGGGGGTAGAAGAGGCCGAAGGGCCTGGCCGCCTCGGAGATCCTGGCCGTGGTCACCCCGGGCTCGGCCCAGGCGGTGCGGGCGTGGGGGTCCACCTCGAGGCGGGCCATGCGGGTAAAGGCCACCACGATGGCCCCCTCCTGGGGCACCGAGCCCCCGCTTAGGCCGCTCCCCGCCCCCCGGGGCACCAGGGGGGGGCCGTACGCCCGGGCCAGGCGCACCAAGGCCTGGACCTCCTCGCGGGTCTCGGGGAGGACCACGGCCAGGGGTTCGGGCCCCACCAGGATGGCGTCGTAGCGGTAGACCTCCTTCTCCGGGCGGGCCAGGAGGGCCCTCGGCCCCAAGAGGCGCTTGAGCTCGGCCAAAAGCGGTGCCCGTGCCACCCCCATGCCTCCAGGCTACCAGGCGGGGTCGCAAAAGGAGGAGGCGTCCGCGCGCACGGGGTTGGCCGCGGCCACGTATGGCCCCGCAAGCCCCCCGGTGAACCCCCGAAGCCAGAGCCTGCGGTCGGGCAGGGCGGGCTCCACCCTAATACCCTGGGGAAGGGAGGCACCTTGGGGGGAAACCAAGGAGACCGCCTGGATGCTCCCATCCGGGGTAACCTCCACGAAACCCCGGACGTGGCCCCCGTAGATGGGTCCCCCTAGGGCCGAACGCTCCTGCGGCTCTGCCTCCCAAGGGGCTTTCCCCTCGGGGACCCAGTAGAACTCCAAGCGGTCCACCCTTCCTTCCAGGTAAAAGCGGTAGTCCACCCGCGTGTTGCCGGAAGCGCAGTAGGTGGGCTGGGTCTCCAGGCGGCTGATCCGGTGGCCCGGGTAGACCACCTCGAGGGTCAGGGAACAGGCGGCGAGAAGGGGCAGGAGCAGGGCTAGGCCACGCACTCCCCAAGCGTAACCCCTCCCCCCTAAAGGGGGCTTTGCCGGGGCTAAAGGGGGCTTTAGACTTCCCCCATGGCCTACTGGCTCCTAAAGTCGGAACCCCAGGTGTACAGCATTGAGGACCTAGAGCGGGACGGCAAGGCCATCTGGGACGGGGTGCGGAACTACCAGGCCCGGAACTACCTGATGCGGATGAAACCCGGCGACCTCTGCTTCTTCTACCACTCCAGCGCCACCCCCCCGGGGATCGCGGGGCTTTGCCGGGTGGTGCAGGCCCTCGTCCCCGACCCCACCCAGTTTGACCCGGAAAGCCCCTACTTTGACCCCAAGGCCACCCGGGAGAGGCCCCGCTGGCACACGGTGGAGGTGGCCTTCGTGGCCAAGTGGCCCCTCATCCCCCTCGCCGAGCTCAAGGGGCTCTTCCCCCCGGACCACCCTCTGGTGAGGCGGGGGAACCGGCTTAGCGTGATGCCGGTCCCCCCGGAGGTGGCGGAAACCCTTATTGCGCGGAGAGGGTCCCGATGATCTTGAAGAGGGGCAGGAACATCCCCGCCACGATCATGCCCACGATCACGCCCAGGAAGATGATCATGAGGGGCTCGATGGCCGCGGTGAGGCTTGCCACCGCCTCGTCCACCTCCCGCTCGTAGAAGTCGGCCACCTTGGAAAGCATCGTATCCAAAGCCCCCGTCTCCTCGCCGATGGCCACCATGGAGCTCACCATGGGGGGGAAGACGAAGGGGTGCTGGGCCAGGGTGAGGTTCAAGGGGTCGCCCTGCTGGATTCTGAGCTTGGCGGCCTCCACGATCTCCTCCACCACGCTGTTGCCCGCCGTCCCCTTGGTGATGTCCAGGGACTCCACGATGTTCACCCCGCTGGTGAGGAGGAGGGCCAGGGTGCGGGAAAAGCGGGCCACGGCGGTCTTGCGGTTCAGGTTGCCGAAGACGGGCACGCGGAGCTTGATGCGGTCCACCACCTTCCGGCCCTGGGGGGTGCCGTAGTACCAGCGGTAGGCGAAGAAGAGGGCCACCGCCAGGAGAAGGAGGGGCAAGGTGGCCGCCCGCAGGAAGTTGGAAACGGCGATGAGGAAGCGGGTGAGGAGGGGGAGCTCCGAGCCCAGATCGGTGAGGATCTGGGCGAACTGGGGCACGATGCCGGTGAGGAGGAAGTAGGCCACGCCCACGGCGAAGACGAAGACGATGACGGGGTAGGTCATGGCGCTTCGGATCTTGCCCCTTAGCTCCAGCTCCTTCTCCAGGAAGGCCGCCAGGCGGTCCAGGATCACGTCCAGCCCCCCCGAGGTCTCCCCGGCCCGCACCAGGTTCACGTAGAGGCGGGAGAAGAGCTTGTGTTTGCCCAGGGCCTCGGAGAAGGCCATGCCGCCCTCTATGTCGGTGCGCACCTGCTTGATGATCTCCCGGAACTTCTTGTTCTCCGTCTGGCGTTCCAGGATGGCCAGGGACTGCAAGAGGGTGAGCCCCGCCCCCAGCATGGTGGCGAGCTGCCGGGAGAAGATGGCGAGGTCCTTCAGGCCGGGCCCCCGCTCCAAAACGGGGAGCCGCACCTCCCTTTGCAGGCCCCTCCCCGGCTCCTTGATCTCGGCCACGAAGAGCCCGCGGTCCCGGAGGAGCCTGGCGGCGGTGCGCAGGTCCTCGGCCTCTATGGTGGCCTCCACCAGGCGGCCCTGCCGGTCCCGGGCCTTATACTGGTAGACTGGCATGGCAGAAGTATACCAGAGGGAGCTCACCGAAGGGGCGGAGGTCCTGCGCCAAGGGGGTCTTTTGGCCTTCCCCACGGACACGGTCTGGGGGGTCTTGGCGCGCATGGAGGACGAGGCCGCCTGCAAGCGCATCTACGCCCTCAAGGGACGGGGGGAGGAAAAGCCCCTGCAGGTCCTGGTGGCGGACCTGGAAAGCGCCCTGAGGCTCGCCGACCTCGGGGCCCTAAAGGCCAAGTTCCTGCGCCTGGCCGAGGCCTTCTGGCCCGGGGGCCTCACGGTGGTGGTGCCGGGCCGGGGCATCCCCCCCTGGATCAGCAAGGACGGCTCCGTGGGCCTCCGGATGCCCGCCCACGAGCTCCTCCGGGAACTCCTCCGCCGCGTGGGGGGGTACGCGGCGGCCACCAGCCTCAACCGAAGCGGCGAACCCCCCGTGCGCACCGAGGCCGAGGCCCGCACCTTCCCCGTGGACTACGTCTTCCCCGGAGAGGCCTTGGGCCTCGCCTCCAGCGTGGTGGACCTGCGCACGAACCAGGTGCTTCGGGAAGGGGCCATCCCCAAGGAAGCCCTCCTGCCCTACCTCCAGGATGCCTGACCTCAAGGCCAAGCTCCTCGCCGTCCTCTTCGCCGCGGGAAGGCCCGTGGGCCTCAAGGAGTTCAAGGCCCTGGGCTACCCCGAGAAGACCCTGCTCCGGGCCCTAGGGGCCCTGGAGGCGGAGCTTCGGGAAGGCCACCTGGGGGTGGCCCTGGAGCAGGTGGCGGGGGGGTGGCGGCTTCTGGTGCACGAAGGGGTCCTGGAGGCCGTGGAGAAGGTGCTCAGGCCCTCCCCGCCCCGCCTCTCCAAGGCGGCCCTGGAGGTGCTGGCCCTCATCGCCTACCACCAGCCCATCACGCGGGCGGAGCTCGAGGCCATGCGGGGAAGGAGCGTGGAAGGCGTCCTGGAAAGCCTCCTGGAGCGGGGGCTCATCCGGGTGGTGGGGGAGAAGGAGGCCCCCGGCCGCCCCAAGCTCTACGGCACCACGGCGCGCTTCCTGGAGGTCTTCGGTCTGAATAGCCTAGAGGACCTCCCGCCCCTCGGCGGGGACCGGGAGGGGCCACCCCTCCTCCTCCGGGGCTAGCTCCCCTTGGGCGGGGATGGGCAGGGGGCTAAAGAGCTCGTTCTGGCGCACGAAGGCGAGGAGGAAGCGGGCGAGGAGCCGCATCTGGCTCCGGTGGGCCCGGATGGCCTTCTCCTTGAGGCGCACCTCCTCCTCCGTGAGGGGGAACCGCCGCCAGGGAAGGCCCCTTCCCCGGGGAGGGGGGTAGAGGGGCAGGCGGGGGTGGAGCCCCTTAGGCAAGGGGTACTGGTACCCCCCGTGGACCATGTAGTACTCCAGCCGCCCCTCCATCCCCAAGGCGGCCGCCGCCTGCATGCCGAAGTAGCCCGCGGCCTGGTGGTCCCGGTGGGCGTCCAGGGGGCTCGGGAGGAGGATGCGGTCGGGCTTCAGGGCCTGGAAGAGCTCCACCAGGGTGGCCTCCAGGGCCTTCCCCGTGTAGGGAAGCCCCACCCGGTAGCACCCCGGGTAGGCCACCGCCCTGAGCCCCGTGTAGGGGCTCTCGTAGGGGAGGTAGTAGTGGGTGGTGAAGAGCTGAAAGAGCCCCTGGTCGGGGAACCCCAGGAAGTGGGCGCTCTCCCGGGGAAGCCCCAGGGCCTCGAGGCCCCGCCAGGCCTCCACCATGCGCCTAAGGGCCAGGCGGCGCATGGCCTCCCTGCCGGGCAGGGGGGTGCCCGCGGCCAGATCAAAGGCGTCCCCCGAGGTCAGGTAGACCACGCTCACCCGCCCTCCCCGCGCCAGGGTGCGGCGCATGAGCCCGCCCGCGGCCAGCACCTCGTCGTCGGGGTGGGGGGCGAGCACCAGGAGGTGCTCCCCCGAGGGCTCCCGGGCCAAGGGGAGCCTCCGCACCCGCACCGAGGTCACGAAGGCGTGGTAGTAGGCGAAGAGGAACCGCCCGTTGATGAAGGCCCAGACCCCCAGGGCCGCCAGGATGAGGCCCAGGCGCTCCGCCCAGAGGAGCCCCAGCCAAAGGCGCAAGGCCTCCGCCAAGGCCAGGTAGAGGACGAGGAGGAGGAGAAGCCACTGCCAGGGCCGAAGACGGCGCACGGGGGCATTCTATACCCGGGAAAGGTAGACTGGGTTCGTGGTCCAGGTCCGCCCCGCCCGGGAGGAAGACCTTCCCGCCATCGCCAAGCTCTCCCACGAAACCCTCCTCCTGGGCCGGGAAGGGGGAGGGGTTTTCCCCAGCCGGGAGCTCTGGGGCGAGCTCTTCGTGGCCCCCTACCTGCGCCGGGGCTGTTGCGGCCTGGTGGCCGAGGAGGAAGGGGTGGTCCTGGGGTACGTGCTGGGGGCCTGCTCCGGGCTCGCCCTGGCCCTAGACCTCCTCCCCCGCCTCCCCTGCCTCCTTCTCAGGCTCCTTTTGGGGCGGTATGGGCCCCTTTGGCCCCACCTCCGCTACCTCCTCCGCCTCCTCCGCTACCCCGGCCCCAAGGCCCCGCGAAGGGCCTTCCCCGCCCACCTGCACATCGCGGTGAGCCCCGAGGCCCAAGGGAAGGGGTTGGGGAAGGCCCTCCTCGCCGCCTTCCTGGACTGCCTTAAGGCCAAGGGGGTAAAGGGGGTGCAGCTTTCCACCACCCGGGCCAACGCCGCCGCCAGAAGGCTATACCGGAGCCTTGGTTTTCGCCTCTACGCCAAGAAGGCCAGCCCCTTCTGGGCCCCCTACCACGGCCACCCCGTCATCCACGAGGTCTGGGTGAAAGAGCTCCAGGGGGCATAATGGAAGCGTGCTGCCCGAGGCCCTAAGGGGGTGGGAAAGCTACCGGGAGTGGCTGGAGGCCGACCCCGAGTTCCGGGGCCGCCTGGTCTTCGCCCGGACCCTGCCCGCCAAGCCCCCCCGGGGCGTGGCCTACGAAGGGGCCTTCGCCGGGGTGCTTCGGGCCTTGGGCCTCACCCCCTTCGCCCACCAGAAGGAGGCCCTCCTGGCGGTGGAGGCGGGCCAGAACCTGGTCATGGCCTACTCCACCGCCGCCGGGAAGAGCCTGGTCTTCCAGGCCCCGGTGCTGCATGCCGCCCTGGAGGGGGCCACAAGCCTCCTCCTCTTCCCCACCAAGGCCCTGGCCCACGACCAGCTGCGGCGCCTGAAGGCCATGGCCGAGGCCCTGGGGGTGAAGGGGGTGTACCCCTACGACGGGGACACGGCGGGCCCCTTGCGGCGCAGGGCCCGGGAGGAGGGGCTCGTCCTCCTCTCCAACCCCGACATGCTCCACTATGGCCTCCTGCCCCGGCACGGGGACTGGGCCCATTTCCTTTCCCGCCTCCGCTACCTGGTCCTGGACGAGGTGCACGCCTACCGGGGGGTGTTTGGCACCCACGTGGCCCTGGTCCTCTTCCGCCTCCTCCGCCTGGCCCGCCACTACGGGGCCCACCCCCAGGTGATCGCGGCGAGCGCCACCATCGGAAACGCCAAGGCCCACGCGGAGAACCTCACCGGCCTCCCCTTCGTGGCGCTCGAGGAGGAGGTGGCCCGCTCGGAAAGGGAACTCCTGGTCCTCCTCCCCAAGCCCCTGGACGCAAAGGGGGAGAGGCGGCGAAGCCCCCTCCTCGAGGCCGCCTACCTGGCCCGGGCCCTGGCGGAGGGGGGCCTAAGGGGCCTCGTCTTCACCAACGCCCGGAAGAGCGCGGAGCTCATCGCCCGCTACGCCGCCCACCCGGCGGTGCGCCCCTACCGGGCGGGGTACACGGCCAAGGAGCGGCGGCGCCTGGAGGAGGCCCTGAAGCGGGGGGAGGTGCGGGTCCTGGTCAGCACCAGCGCCCTGGAGCTCGGGGTGGACATCGGGGAGCTGGACGCGGTGGTCCTGGTGGGCTACCCGGGCTCGGTCTCCGCCTTCTGGCAGCGGGCGGGGAGGGCAGGGCGGGGGGAGCGGCGGGCCCTGGTGGTCTACATCCCCCGGGAAGACCCCCTGGACGAGTACTTCCTCCACCGCCCCGAGCTCCTCCTGCAAAGCCCCCCGGAGGAGGCGGTGGCCGACCCCAAGAACCCCGTGCTCTGCCCCCTCCACCTGCACGCCGCCGCCTGGGAAATGCCCCTCTCCCGGGAGGAGGTGCTCTGCCTCGAGGCCCTGGCGGAGCTTAAGGAAAAGGGGGGGCGGTACTACACCCCGAGGCGCCACCCCCACCGGCACCTCACCCTAAGGGGCCTAGGGGCCACCTTCACCCTGAGGGGCCCGGAGGGGGAGGTCCTGGGCCACTTGGACGAACGCCAGGCCTACTGGGAAGCCCACCCCGGGGCGGTGTACCTGCACGGGGGGGAGAGCTACCTGGTGCGGAACATTGACCCCCGAAAGCGAGAGGTCTGGCTCCTGCCCGCCCTGGAGGACTATTACACCGAACCCCGGGCGGAGACCCACCTGGAGGTGGTGGAGGGGGAGCCCGTGGGCCACGGGGTCTGGGTGGGCCGGGTGGTGCTCCGGGAAAGGGTGGTGGCCTACGTGAAGAAGCGCTTCTTCACGGGGAGCGTCCTGGAGGAAGCGCCCCTGGAACTCCCCGAGATCTCCTTCCCCACGGAGGCCCTCTGGTTCCACCCCCCCGAGGTGGTGCCCCCCCACCAGATCCCGGGGGGCATCCACGCCCTGGAGCACGCCCTGATCGGCCTCCTGCCCCTCTTCGTCCTGGCGGAACGGCAGGACATCGGGGGCCTCTCCTACCCCTTCTACCCCCGTCCTCTGCCCTCGGGGCAGGGCCCCACGGTCTTCATCTACGACGGCTACCCCGGGGGGGTCGGCTACGCCCGGGCGGCGGCCCGGCGCTTCCCGGAGTGGGTCCGGGCCGCCCTGGAACTCCTCAGGCGCTGCCCCTGCGAGGAGGGCTGTCCCCGGTGCGTCCTCTCCCCTAAGTGCGGCAACGGCAACCAGTACCTGGACAAGAAGGCGGCCCTCATGCTGGCCGCCAACCTGGCCCTCTCCCTCCCCCGGGGCCCGGTGCATTAGACTCCTCGCATGAGCCCTAAGGGCCCCGCCCTGGAGGAAAGCCCGGAGAGCTTCTTCGCCCGCTTCCAGGCCCATGCCCTCACCGCCTACCTCTTCCCGGAGCCCTGGGGAAGCCCCCTCTTGGAGGTGCTGGCCGAGGGCCACCTGGTCTACGCCTTTGACCGGGGAGCCCCCCCGGCCCCCACGGGGTGGCAGCGGGTCCTCCTCCACGGGGTGGTGCGGGAGGCTAGGCCCCACTTGGGGGAGCCCTTCCTGGAGCGGGAAGGCCCCGCCTACCGCCTGGGGGGGCGGGCGGTCCCCCTGGGGGAGGGGTTCTACCTCCTGGAGGGCCCCGTGAAGGTGGTGGTGCACGCGGAAGACCCCTTGCCGGAAGCGGTCCAGGTGCTCCTCTGGCCGCCCCTCATGCTCTTCCGGGAGTGAGATGCGCTGCGAGTGCGGGCAGAAGAACCCCCCCGAGGCCCGGTTCTGCATGGCCTGCGGCCGGGCTTTGGGGGTGCTTCTCTCCCAGGAGCGGCGGCTGGTGAGCGTGGTCTTCTTTGACCTGGTGGACTCCACCCAGGGCTTCCGCCAGGGCCTCCACACCGCCTACCACCGCCTGCAGGAGGCCCTGGAGGGGGCCGCCCGGGTGGCCCGGGCCAAGGGGGGGTTCGTCCACCGGTTCCTGGGGGACGGGATCCTGGCCCTCTTCGGGGCCCCCAGGGCCCGGGGCAAGGAGCCCTGGCGGGCCCTGCAGGCGGCCTTGGAGATGGTAAAGACCTCCCCGCTTCCCGCCCGCGCGGGGGTGGCCAGCGGGGAGGTGCTCTGGGCCCCTTTGGGGGATGGCCAGGCGGGGGAGCCCACCGCGGTAGGCCCCCCGGTAGCGCTGGCCGAAAGGCTCTCCAAGCTGGCCGCCCCCGGCCAGGTGCTCACCGAGCCCCAGACCCTGGCCCTGGCCCCCGGGGTGCGGGCGGAAGGCCTGGGGGCTAAGGAGGCCAAGGGCCTGGGAAGGGTGGAGGCCTTCCGGGTAGAGGCCGTGGAAATGGACCTAGGCCCCGAAGGGGAGGCCCTCCTCCTGGCCCTGCGGAAGGCCTTCTCGCGCCCGCCCGCCCGCCTGAACCTGGTGGGCCCACCGGGAAGCGGCAAAAGCCTCCTCCTGGAGAAGTTCCTGGAAGCTCCCCCCTTCCCCGCGGTGGTCCTGGAGCGGATGGGCCCCGAAACCCCCCTCCGCTCCACCCTCCGCCAGGCGGTGGAGCGGGTCTTCGGCCAGGCGGAGGACCTCCTGGCCCTGGGGAACCTGCCCCCGGAGCTGGCCCTGGCCTGGCGCTACAGCCTGGGCCTCGAGGCCCGGCCCCCCTGGGGGCGAGAGGCCCTGGCGGAGGCCATCCTCGAGGCCTGGAAACGGGTGCTCCTGGGGCTCAAAAAGCCCCTCCTCCTGGTGCTCAAGGACCTCCACGCCCCCGATGCCACCCTGGCCCGCCTCCTCCAGCACCCCTTCCCCCACCTCCTGGTCCTGGCGGAAAGCCGCCGCCCCCTCTTCCCGCCCCTGGTGGAGGTGAAGGGCCCGAAAGCGCCTCCCCTCCTGGCCCTGCAGCCCGCCCTGGACGCCCTTCCCTTGGCGGAACGCCAGGCCCTTTTGGCCCTCGGGGTCCTGGAGGAGGCCCCAGACGAGCTCCTCTTGCGCCTGGTGGGCACCTTCTCGCGGGAGCGCCTGGAGGAGGAGGGGCTTTTGGTCCAGGGGAAGCCCCTGCCCGAGGTGGTGCTGGCCGCCCGGGCCCTGGTCCCCGGGCCCCGGGCCCAGGCCTGGCACCTGGAGGCCGCCGAGTTCTACCGGGAGGCCAAGCGGCCCTTGGCCATGGCCCGCCACCTGAAGCAGGCCGGCCAGGGCCAGGAGGCGGCCTCCGTCCTGCGCGTCCTGGCCCAGGGGGCCTGGCGGGCGGGGCACCCGGAGGAGGCCATCCCCCTCTACCAGGAAGCCCTCGAGGCCGCCCCAGAAGGCTGGCGCCCGGCCCTGGCCCAGGAACTCCAGGACGCCGAGGCCTCCTTGGGCCTGAAGCCGGAGGCGGCCTCCGGCCCCAGGTCCCAGGACCCGGCCCTCAAGGCCTTGCGGGAGACCCAAGACCCCCAAACCCTCCTCCCCCTCCTCCCCGCCCTCAAGCCCTATCCCCTGGACGAGGCCCAGGCCCGCCTCCGGGCAGCCGGGGCCCTGTGGCGGGCCTTCCAGCCCCGGCTGGCCCTCTCCCTCCTCCAGGAACCCCACCCCCTGGTGCCCCCCGCCCTGAAGCTCCACGGCCAGAGCCTCAAGGCGGGGCTTCTCATGGACCTGGGGCGGTACGGGGAGGCGGAGGCCCTCCTCCCGCCCCTGGAGCCCGAGGGCCTGGAGGGGGACTACCTCGAGGCCTGGGTGCGCTTCCAGGCCACCCGCCTGCGCCTCCTCCTGGAGACCGGGCGGCTGGAAAGGGCCTTGGCGGAAGGGGAGTCCCGCTACCGGGAGGCCCCCCACCCCTGGCTGGCCGCGGCCCTCCTCAGCGCCTGGACCCTGAAGGGGCGCCTCCGGGAAGACCTCTTCCAGAAGGCCCTAAAACACCAGGACGGCAGGGGCCTGGCGGTCCTGGCCCTGGCCCACCACCGGTGGCAGCGGGGCCAGGACCCCACCCCCCTCCTCAAGGAAGCCCTGCGCGAGGCCCGCCGCCTCGCCAACCCCTACGTCTACCACCTGGCCCTGACCTCCCTCACCCTCTACCTCTGGCCCCGGTCCCCCAAGAAGGCCAAGGCCCTCTCCCAGCACCTCCTCTACCAGACCCACCGCACGGGCTTCGCCGTCCACCTGGAGGTGGCGCGGCTGGTGCGCGCCCAGCTCCTCCTGGAGGAGGGGGAAAGGGTGGAACACCTCCTGGTCTTCACCCCCTCGGTGCCCCTGACCCGGGCCTGGCACAGGGTTTTGGCCGGGGAGGAGCCGGGGGAGGACCTCCGGGGGTACGGTATCCTGGGAAGGTGGATACGGGAACTCTGGCGTAGGCGGGGGGTGGTGGGGTGGACGCGGCCCAGGCGGTAGAGGTCATCAAGCAGCGCCTTTCCCTCAAGGAGGTGGTGTCCCGCCACGTGGCGCTGAAGCCCGCGGGCCGGGGGCGCTGGAAGGGCCTCTGCCCCTTCCACCAGGAGAAGACCCCCTCCTTCTACGTGGACGAGGAGAAGGGCCTCTTCCACTGCTTCGGCTGCAAGGCGGGGGGCGACCTCTTCGCCTTCGTGGAGCGGATCGAGGGCCTGGACTTCCTGGGCGCCCTAGAGCGCCTGGCGGAGGAAGCCGGGGTGGAGATCACCCAAAGGGGCGCCCCGCAGAACCGCCGCGAGCTTCTGGACGTCCTCAAGCTGGCCCAGGCCTACTTTGCCGAGGGCCTAAGGGCCTCCCCCGAGGCCCAGGCCTACCTCCGGAAGCGGGGCCTTACGGAGGAGAGCGTGGCCCGCTTCGGCCTGGGTTACGCCCCCCCCAAGGCGGACGGCCTCCTGGCCCACCTGGGCCGCCACGGGGTGAGCCCGGAGGAGGGCGTGAGGGCCGGGGTGCTGGGGGAAAAGGACGGGCGCTTCTACGACCGCTTCCGCCACCGCATCCTCTTCCCCATCAAGGACCACCTGGGGCGGATCGTGGCCTTCACGGGGCGGGCTCTGGGGGAGGAGAACCCCAAGTACCTGAACTCCCCGGAAACCCCCCTCTTCCGCAAGCGGGAGGTGCTCTTCGCCTTCCCCGAGGCCAAGCCCAAGCTCCGGGAAGGGCGGGCCATCGTGGTGGAGGGGCTTTTTGACGCCATCGCCCTGCACCAGATGGGCTTCACCGAGACCGTGGCCGTCCTGGGCTCGGGGCTTTCCGAGGAGCAGGCCCGCCTCCTCAAGGCCCAGGAGGTGCGGGAGGTCTACCTGGCCTTTGACGCGGACGAGGCGGGGCAGAAGGCCGCCTTGCAAAGCCTGGACCTAAAGCTCGCCCGACAGTTCCTCTTCCACGCGGTGCGCCTCCCCACCAAGGACCCGGGGGACCTCCTCCTCCACCCCGAGGGCCCCGCCCTCTTCCAAAGGGCCCTGGAGGAGGCGCTCCCCGAGGTGGCCTTCCGCTTCCAGGAGGCAACCAAGGGCCTGGACCTCTCCCGCCCCGAGCACAAGCGCAAGGTCCTCGAGGCCCTCACCCCCCGGATGCTCTCCCCCGAGCCCTTTGACCCCGTGGCCGAGCGCCTGAAGGCCCTGGTGGTGGAGCGGCTGGGCCTAAGCCCGCGCCAGCTGGAGGAGTACCTCCTGAGCCGCAGACGGGGCAAGCCCCCGCCCCCGCCCCTGCCCAAGGCCGATCCCCGGAACCGCACCCTCCTTTTGGAGCTGGACGTGATCGCCCTCCTCCTCTCCGTGGACCAAGCCCGCTTCCCGGAGTGGGTGGCGTACGTGGCCGACCACGCCTGGCCCCCGGAGGGATCCTTCCTCGCGGAGTTCCTGGAGTTGGCCCAAAAGGAACCCCGCCGGGACTACCTGCGCCAGGTCTTAAGCCGCAAGGAGGCGGGGGGAATCTTCCTGGAGAAGCTGATGATGGTGCCCACGGTGGAGGAGCCCCGGCTCCAGGAGGTGCTGCGGAAGACCCTGGCCCGCCTGCGGGAGGCCTACTACCTGGAGAGGCGGGCCAAGCTGAAGGAGGCCCTGCACCAGAACCCCAGCCTGGAGATCCTGCGGGAAATCCAGGAGCTAGACCAGGCCATTGAGGCGGAGCGGCGCACCTACCGCAGCCTCTAGGGGTAGAATGCCCCTGGGCGGAAGCCCACGGGAGGTAGAGCCATGAAAAGCCCCGTTCGCGTGGCGGTTACCGGTGCCGCAGGCCAGATCGGCTACAGCCTTCTCTTCCGCATCGCCGCGGGGGAGATGCTGGGCAAGGACCAGCCCGTGATCCTCCAGCTCTTGGAAATCCCCCAGGCCCTGAGAGCCCTGGAAGGGGTCATCATGGAGCTGGAGGACTGCGCCTTCCCCCTGTTGGCCGGGGTAGTGGCCAGCGACGACCCCAGGGTGGCCTTCAAGGAGGCGGATTACGCCCTTCTGGTGGGGGCCGCTCCCAGGAAGGCGGGCATGGAGCGCCGCGACCTCCTGGAGATGAACGGCAAGATCTTCACCGAGCAGGGCCGGGCCCTGGCGGAGGTGGCCAAGAAGGAGGTCAAGGTGCTGGTGGTGGGCAACCCCGCCAACACCAACGCCCTCATCGCCTACAAGAACGCGGAGGGGCTCAACCCCAGGAACTTCACCGCCATGACCCGCCTGGACCACAACCGGGCCAAGGCCCAACTCGCCAAGAAGACCGGGACGGGCGTGGACCGCATCCGCCGCATCGCGGTCTGGGGCAACCACTCCTCCACCATGTTCCCTGACCTCTTCCACGCGGAGGTGGAGGGCAGGCCTGCCCTGGAGCTCGTGGACATGGACTGGTACGAGAAGGAGTTCATCCCCACCGTGGCGGGGCGGGGTGCCGCCATCATCCAGGCCCGGGGGGCCTCTAGCGCCGCCAGCGCCGCCAACGCCGCCATAGAGCACATCCGCGACTGGGCCCTGGGCACCCCGGAGGGGGACTGGGTCTCCATGGCCGTGCCCTCCCAAGGGGAGTACGGCATCCCCGAGGGGATCGTCTACTCCTTCCCCGTGACGGCCAAGAACGGGGCGTACCGGATCGTGGAGGGTCTGGAGATCAGCGAGTTCGCCCGCAAGCGCATGGAGATCACGGCAAAGGAGCTTCTGGAGGAGATGGAGCAGGTGAAGGCCCTGGGCCTCATCTGAGAGACCTGCCTCAGAACCCCCACCGCGGGGCGCGGTGGGGGCTTTAACCTTCGGGCCAGGCCTCGAGGGCCCAAGGGTAGACCATCAGGCCTTGTCCAGCTCAAAGGCCTGGTGCACGGCCCTAAGGGCGGCCTCCGCGTACTGGGCGGGGATGATGACCGAGATGCGCACCTCGCTGGTGGCGATCATCTCAATGTTGGCCCCCACGCCCGCCACCGCCTGGAACATCCTGGCCGGGATCTCGGGGGCCGAGGCCAGCCCCACCCCCACGATGGACACCTTGGCGATGTCCGGGCGGAGGATGGCCTCGCCCCCGATCTCGGAAAGCACGGGCTCCAGGGCCTCCAGGGCCTCCTGGGCGAAGTCCTTCTTCACCGTAAAGGCCATCTGCTGCCGGGAGGGGTCGTGCCCGGGAACGCCCTGGATGATCATGTCCACGGCGATGCCCCTTTCCGCCAGGGCCTGGAAGACCTTGGCCGCGATGCCCGGCTGGTCGGGAATGCCAATGAGCCCGATCTGGGCGTGGTCCAGGTCCAACGCCGCGCCCGTAACCGCCTTGCCCATCTCCATAGGGACCTCCTTCACCAGGGTACCGGGATTGTAGGAGAAGCTAGAGCGCACGTGAAGCACCACTCCGTAGCGCTTGGCGTAGTAGACCGCCCGGGGGTGGAGGACCCTGGCCCCCAGGGCGGCCATCTCCAGCATCTGGTCGTATCCGATGGCGGGGAGCTTCCTCGCCTCCGGGATCAGGTGGGGGTCGGTGGTGTAGACCCCCTCGGTGTCCGTGTAGATCTCGCACTCCTTGGCCCCGAGGGCGGCGGCGATGGCCACCGCGGTGGTGTCCGAGCCCCCCCGGCCTAAGGTGGTGACCTCCCCCTCCGGGGTGGTGCCCATGAACCCGGCGATCACCGCCACAAAGCCCTGGTCCAACGCCGCCTGGATGCGGCTTGGGTCCACCTCCAGGATGCGGGCATCCCCGTAGCGCCCATCGGTCTTGATGCCGATCTGGTGCTGGACGAACCCCCGGGCCGGGATGCCCATGGCCCATAGCTGCAGGGAGAGGAGGGCCACGGAGACCTGCTCCCCCGTGGTGGTGAGGAGGTCCAGCTCCCGAAAGGGAGGTCTCGGGTTCACCCGCCTGGCCAAGGCGATGAGCTCGTCCGTGGTGTGGCCCATGGCCGACACCACCACCGCAAGCTTGTGCCCCTTCTCCCGGTAGTGGGCGATGCGCTGGGCCACCTTGTGGATGCGCTCCAGGTCGCCCACCGAGGTGCCGCCGTACTTTTGTACCACCAGGGCCACGCTCGCCTCCTTTCCGCCCAGGGGGCGGTTTGAAGAGGAATGCTATCACATTTGCCCTCTCCCCCCAAGCCCCTTATCCTGGAGCGTTGTGGCCCTGACCCTCGCGGAGTACCACCGCCTCACCCCCCTGCCCCGGCCCGGGGGGGTGCTTTACGTCAAGCCGGGGGCCCGGGGCTACCGGGACCCCGCCTACGAGCTGCTCCAAAAGACCGTGGCCCCCTTCGGCGAGAAGGCCCTGGACCTGAACCCTGGGGTGGGCTGGGGCAGCCTACCCCTGGAGGGCAAAATGGCGGTGGAGAGGCTGGAGACCTCGAGGGCCGCCTTCCGCTGCCTTACGGCAAGCGGCCTCCAGGCCCGCCTGGCCCCGCCCTGGGAGGCGGAGGAAGGGGCCTACCACCTGGTGGTCCTGGCCCTCCCGGCGGGCCGGGGCACCCGCTACGTGGAGGCCAGCCTGGTGGCCGCCGCCCGGGCCCTCCGGCCGGGGGGCCGGGTCTACCTGGCCGGAGATAAGAACAAGGGCTTCGAGCGCTACTTCAAGGAAGCCAGGGCCCTCTTGGGCTACGGGGAGGTGGTGAAGCGGGAAGGAGGGGTGCGGGTGGCCCTCCTGGAGAAGGAACGGGAGGCCCCACCCCTTCCTCCCCTCTGGCAGAGCTTCCCGGTTCGCCTTTTGGGGGAGGCCTTCACCTTCCACCACCTCCCCGGGGTCTTCTCCGCGGGGAAGGTGGACCCCGCCTCCCGCCTCCTCCTGGAGGCCCTTCTGGGAGAGGTGGGGCGGGAGGGGGTGCGGGGCAAGGCCGTGTTGGACCTGGGGGCCGGCTACGGGGCCCTCACCCTTCCCCTGGCCCGCCTCGAGGCCCAGGTGACCGCGGTGGAGGACGACCTGGTCTCCGTCCTTTCCCTCAAGCGGAGCCTGCGGGAAAACGGGCTAGAGGCCAGGGTTTTGCACTCCGATGTGGATGAGGCCTTGACGGAAGAGGAGCGGTTTGACATCATAGTGACGAACCCCCCCTTCCACGTGGGGGGTGCGGTCATCCTGGATGTGGCCCAGGCCTTCGTGGAAGCGGCGGCAGCCCGGCTGAAGCCGGGCGGTGGGTTTTTCCTGGTGGCAAATCCCTTTCTCAAGTACGAGCCCCTCTTGGCGGAGCGCTTCGGCGCTTTCCGGACCCTTTTGGTGAAGGAGTACAAGGTGCTCTTCGCGGAAGGGGCAAGGCTAAGCCAGCGCGAGGGAGGTCGGCGTTGAAGAAGGCCAAGATGAAGAAGACCAAGACCGCGGTGACGGAGATGGGTGGCGCCCCGGATGTCCGGGGCTTGGGTCAGCCCGAGGGCTATGTTCACGAGGCCGCAGGAAGGGAGGAAGGGCTTCCCCCGGCGCCGGAGGCGGAGGCCCTTCCTGGGGAGCTCGCGGACCTTCCCGAGCCGGACCCCGAGCTCCTGGAGGCCGACCCCGACCTGGGGGCCCTGGACGAGCCCCTGGACCTGGAGGCCGAAGACCTCCTCCTTCCCGAGCCCGAGGGCGAGGAACTCTTTGAGGAGGAGGAAGAGCTTCTCATCCCCAAGGTCTCCACCTCCGACCCCGTGCGCCAGTACCTGCACGAGATCGGCCAGGTACCCCTCCTCACCCTGGAGGAGGAGATTGAGCTGGCCCGGAAGGTGGAGGAGGGGATGGAGGCCATCAAGAGGCTCTCCGAGGCCACGGGCATGGACCAGGACCTCATCCGGGAGGTGGTGCGGGCCAAGATCCTGGGCACGGCCCGCATCGCCCAGATCCCCGGTCTCAAGGAGAAGCTAGACCCCAAGACGGTGGAGGAGGTGGACGGGAAGCTCAAGAGCCTCCCCAAGGAGCTCAAGCGCTACCTGCACATCGCCCGCGAGGGGGAGGCGGCCAGGCAGCACCTCATCGAGGCCAACCTCAGGCTCGTGGTCTCCATCGCCAAGAAGTACACGGGCCGCGGCCTATCTTTCCTGGATTTAATACAGGAGGGTAACCAGGGCCTCATCCGGGCGGTGGAGAAGTTCGAGTACAAGCGCCGCTTCAAGTTCTCCACCTACGCCACCTGGTGGATCCGCCAGGCCATCAACCGGGCCATCGCCGACCAGGCCCGGACCATCCGCATCCCGGTGCACATGGTGGAGACCATCAACAAGCTCTCCCGCACCGCCAGGCAGCTCCAGCAGGAGCTGGGCCGCGAGCCCACCTACGAGGAGATCGCCGAGGCCATGGGGCCGGGCTGGGACGCCAAGCGGGTGGAGGAAACCCTCAAGATCGCCCAGGAACCGGTTTCCCTGGAAACCCCCATCGGGGACGAAAAGGACAGCTTCTACGGGGACTTCATCCCCGACGAGAACCTTCCCTCCCCCGTGGACGCCGCCGCCCAGAGCCTCCTGGCGGAGGAGCTGGAAAAGGCCCTTTCCAAGCTCTCCGAACGCGAGGCCATGGTGCTGAAACTCCGCAAGGGGCTGATTGACGGGCGGGAGCACACCCTCGAGGAGGTGGGGGCCTACTTCGGGGTTACCCGGGAGCGCATCCGCCAGATTGAGAACAAGGCCCTGAGGAAGCTCAAGTACCACGAGTCCCGCACCCGGAAGCTCAGGGACTTCCTGGACTAGCCAAGACCCCGCCCCACACCGAGGGGGAAACGGGCCACCTCCTGGAGGTGGCCCTCGTCTTCATCCCGCACCAAGGCCACTTCCCTCACCACGAAGGAGCGCCTTTGGGGAGCGGGAAGCTCCTGCGCCAGCCTCCTTGCCTCCTCCTCGGATAGCCCCAGGGCCAGGGTGATGTGGGGCACGTAGCTGGGCCCTTCGATCTCCTTCAGGGGCGGGGCCAAGGGCTCCAGGGCGTGGTAGAGGCGCCGGAAGGCCCCGCCCCCGGAGGCCCGGAGGTAGACCACCCCCTGGGGAAAGAAGCCCCAGCCCCCCAGGCGAAGGCGAAAGGGAGGATGGCCCCGCAGGATGCCTTCCAGGGCGATCTTCAAGGCCTCCTCCTCGTAGGGCCAGTCAAAGGGCTGGCGGAGGTTCAGGTGGGGCGGGCCGAACCCCTTGACCCCGTGGCGGGCCTGAAGTTCCTCCATGAACCGCCTCAGGTCCTCGGGCGGCCACACCAGCACCCCGTACACGCCGCCAGTATACCGGGAGACCTGGCGAAAACGGCTCCAACCTCCCCCGCTCAACCCGGAGCAGGGGCCATCCCGCCTCCCCGGGGGTGGGGCTCCCCCCTGCGGGACATATTACCCTTGACTTAAGTCATGGCAGGGGTGTGAGCTATCCCCGTAAGGAGGTGGCGCTTATGAAAAAAGCTCTACTCGCCCTCCTGGCCCTGGGCCTTATGGTGGCTTTCTCCAGCAAGGAGGCCATCCAGAAGGAGTGGGAGCAAAGCGCCCACAACAACGGGGTCATGGGGGCAAAGACCCTTGCCGTGGCCACGGTGGAGGCCAGGGGCGAGGCCGCCGCCCACTGTGCCCGCTGCCACAGCGAGCAGGGCTTCTTGGCCTGGCTGGATCAGCTTAAGAAGGGGAACCCGGGGAACATCGTGGGACCCGATGGCAAGCCGGCCACGGTGGACTACCTGAAGGGCCTCGGCCTCACCCAAGCCCAGGTGAAGCCCATCACCTGCAACACCTGCCACGACGAGGACGGCGACCTGCGCCTGGCCCAAGACACCCCCATGCTTCCCTCCGGCTTCAAGGCCATCGCCGTGGGGAACGCCGCCTTGTGCATCGCCTGCCACAACTCCCGCAACGGCCGCATCACCTGGAACGCCGAGGACCCCGGGCGCTACACCTACCCCCACGCCTCGAGCCAGGGGGACGTGATCCTGGGCAAGAACGCCTTCTTCGTGGACGACACCCGGGAGTGGCCTAACCCCCACGCCTTCTTCACTGGGAACGCCTGCTCCACCTGCCACATGAGCCTGGCGGGGACCGGCGAGTACAGCAGCCACACCTTTAAGGCTCCAGAAAACCTCTGCGCCTCCTGCCACGGGGCCAAGTACACCCAGGAGATGGTCCAGGAGAACACCGAACACCTCCTCGCCCTGGTGCGGACCAAGGTGAACGCCCGGGTGCTGGCGGTGCGGGACCGGATCAAGACGGTGCGGGCTTACAACCCGGAAAACGGCCAGTTCACCCCCAACACCCCGGTCAAGGCCCCGGTCTACCGGGTGGACATCCTCTCCATCGCCGGGCAGATCGCCTTCAAGATGACCCTCACGGACGGCACCGTCCTCTACAGCCAGCTCGGAGACATCCGGGACGAGAAGGGCCAGCCCGTCTTCGCCACCAAGGACCCCATCGTCCGGGCCAGCTGGAACTACCTCTTGATCCAAAACGACGGCTCCAAGGGGGTCCACAACCCCACCTACACCCGCCAGGTCCTCCTGGCCACCCTGAACGCTCTCCAGTAAAAGGCGCGAACGCCCCGGGGGCAGGGTGCCCCCGGGGCCTTAACATAAGGGGGTGGAGCGCACCTACCTCTACCGGGGCCGCATCCTGAACCTGGCCCTTCAAGGCCGTTACGAGATCGTGGAGCACAAGCCGGCGGTGGCCGTGATCGCCCTGAAAGACGGGAAGATGCTCTTCGTGCGCCAGATGCGCCCCGCCGTGGGCCTCGCCCCCTTGGAGATCCCCGCGGGGCTCATAGAGCCCGGGGAGGACCCCTTGGAGGCGGCAAGGCGGGAGCTCGCGGAGGAGACTGGCCTTGCGGGAGACCTCACCTACCTCTTCAGCTACTACGTCTCCCCCGGCTTCACCGACGAGAAGACCCACGTCTTTTTGGCGGAGAACCTCAAGGAGGTGGAGGCCACCCCCGACGAGGACGAGGCCATAGAGGTGGTCTGGCTGGAGCCAGAAAGGGCCCTGGCCATGCACCAAAGGGGCGAGGTGGAGTTTTCCGCCACCGGGATCGTGGGGGTCCTTTACCACCATGCTTTTCTCCGAGGTCGCTGACGTCCCCAAGGGCCCCAAGGTGGTGGCCGTGGGCTCCTTTGACGGGGTCCACCTTGGCCATCAGCACCTCCTCCACCAGGCCCTGGCCGAGGCCAAGGCCCTAAAGGAGCCCCTCCTGGTCTACACCTTTGACCCGCCCACCAAGGTCTTCACCCGGGGGGAAGGGTTCCTCATGGACCTCCAGGAGAAGGTGGAGGCCCTAAGGGGGATAGGCGTGGAGCTGATCCTGGCGGTGCCCTTCAACGAGGAGTTCGCCAGAAGACCCCCCGAGGCCTTCCTGGAGGACCTAAGGGCCCTTCAGGCGAGCCGCATCTACGTGGGGGAGGACTTCCGCTTCGGCCGGGGCCGGGCGGGGGGCCCGGAGGCCCTGGAAAAGGTGGCCCCCACCCGGGTCGTCTCCCTCCTGAGCCTCGGGGGAGAGGCGGTGAAGAGTAGCCGCATCCGCGACCTCCTCAAGGAGGGGAAGGTGGAGGAGGCCCGCCACCTCCTGGGCCGGCCCTACGGGGCCTACGGGGTGGTGGTGGAGGGGGACCGGATGGGAAGGCGTCTTGGCTTTCCCACCGCCAACCTGGCCGTTCATCCCTTGAAGGTCCTTCCCCCCGGGGTCTACGCCGTGGAGGCGGAAGGAGCCTTTGGCCGCTACAAGGGGGTGGCCAACGTGGGGACGCGGCCCACCCTGGGGGGGGAGGAAAGGCGCTTGGAGGTGCACCTCCTCGGCTTCGCCGGGGAGCTTTACGGGGAGGAGGTGCGGGTGCGCTTCCTCAAGCGCCTCCGGGAGGAGAGGCGCTTTCCCTCCCTCGAGGCCCTAAGGGCCCAGATCGCAGAGGACGTGGCGGCGGCCCGGGCCTACTTCGGCCTCTAGGGACACCCTTCCCTCCCCCCGGGGGCTAACCTGGGAAGGGATGGACTGCACCCGTCTGGCCTTGGCCCTGGCGGAAGCCAAAACCCGGGAGGAGGTGATGCGCAAGGCCCTCCGCCTCCTGGAGGAAGAGGGCTACATCCGCTGCGGGGAGGCCTACTGGGTGGGGGAGGGGCTTCGCCTCTTCCAGATGCAGGCCTGCCGCACCACCTGTAGCCTGGTGGTCCGTTCGCGGCGGCTGGCCGAGGAGGCCGTGGCCCAAGGAAGCCCGGTGCGGGCGGACACCTTCTTGGCCCTCCCCGTGGGCGAGCCAGGGAGGAGGCCCTTGGCCGTCCTGGTCCTGAGCCTCGAGGAGGGAGCCACGCCCCCCGAGGCCCTGGCCCCCCTCTTGCTCCTCGCCCTGAAGCGGGCGGGCCTGGGCCAGGCGGCCCGGCTCCTCCGCGCCCAGGAGGAGGAACGCCGCCGAGTGGGCCGGGAGCTTCATGACGGGGTGGGAAGCCTCCTCACCGCCGCCCTCCTCACCCTCAAGGTGGCGGAGAAACACCCGGAAAAGCTCCCCGAGGCCCGGAACCAGGTGGCCGAGGCCTTGGAGGAGGTGCGCCGCCTCTCCCGGGAGCTGCGCCTTCCCCTTCTGGACAACCTAGGCCTCGAGGCCGCCCTCAGGCGCTATCTGGAAGAGTACCAAAAAAGTGGCCTGCGAGTGGAGGCGGACCTCCAAGTGCCTCCCCTTCCCAAGGAAAAGGAGGTGGCCCTCTTCCGCGTGCTGCAGGAGGCCCTCACCAACGTCCTCCGCCACGCCAAGGCCCGGCGGGTCCGGGTAGCCCTCTGGGTGGAGGAGGACCGCCTCTTCGGGGCGGTGGAGGACGACGGGGTAGGCTTTGACCCGGAAAGGACCCCGGTTTCCGTGGGCCTCCTGGGCATGCAGGAGCGCATAGAGGGCCTGGGCGGAAGCCTCCACCTGCGCTCGGCCCCCGGGGAAGGCACCCGGGTGGAGTTCGGGGTGCCCTTATGAGGGTAGCGCTGGTGGAGGACCACCACCTGGTGCGCAAGGGCCTCAGGCTCCTCCTGGAGGAGGGCGGCCACCAGGTGGTGGCCGAGTTCGCCCGGGCGGAGGAGGCCCTAAAGGCCCCTTGGGAAGCCGACCTGGTCCTCCTGGACCTGAACCTTCCGGGCATGGGGGGCCTCGAGGCCCTGCCCCAGTTGGCGAAGAGGGCCAAGGTGCTGGTGGTCTCCATGCACGACGAGCCCGCCTACGTGGCCCGGGCCTTCGCCTTGGGAGCCAAGGGGTACCTGCCCAAGCACGCCCTGGACCAGGACCTTCTGGAGGCCTTGGAGCGTCTGGGGCGGGGCCTCCGCTACCTCCACCCCAGCCTGACCGAGGCCCTTTTGGAGGGGCAAGGGGAGCCAGGACCCGAGGTCCTCTCCGAAAGGGAGCGGGCGGTGGTGGTCCTGTTGGCCCAGGGGTACACCCTCTCCCAGGTGGCGGAGCGCCTGGGGATTTCCGTAAAAACCGCCTCCACCTACAAAGGGCGGGCCCTGAACAAGCTGGGCCTCATGGAAACCCCCGACCTGGTGCGCTGGGCCCGGGAACAGGGCCTGGCCTGAGTACCCCGCCCTGGCGAAGGCCCCAAAGACCGCCCCGGGCCGGGGACATTCGTCTTAGGACGCCCTCCGACGCGGACCGGTAAACCCCTCCGTCTTGTGAAGGAAAGGACAAGGCCTACCCTGGGGCCAGGAGGTGAGGCATGGAACTCCTGGGCTGGGTTACGGCAAACCTCTTCGCCCCCCCGGGGGAGGCCCTTTTCCGGGAGCTCGCCGCCGGCACCCTGGGGGAGGCCCTGGAGGAACTCGCCGGCCATCCCGTGGCCCTCCCCCGGGTGTCCCCAGGGGAGCTCCAGGCGGCCTACACCGCCCTCTTCGTCACCAACCCTCAAGGGGTGCCGGCCCCGCCCTACGCGGGCTATGCCCGGGACGGGGAGCTCCTCGGGCCTTCCTTCCACCGCCTCCTGGCGCTCTACCAGGAGGGGGGCCTCGAGGTCCAGGAGACCTGGCGGGACCTCCCCGACCACCTCTCCGCCCTGGGCGAGGCCATGGCCCTCCTGGCCCCCCGGCGCCCCGACCTGGCGCAAAGGCTCGCCCGGGAGTTCCTCGCCCCCTGGCTGAAGCGCTTCGGCGAGGCGGTGAAAACCCACGACCCCACGGGCTTCTACGCCACCCTCGTGGACCTTTTAGAGGAGGTCGTCCATGCAAAGACGGGAGTTTCTGAAGCTTAGCGCCCTAGGCGCCGGGGCTCTGGCCTTAAGGGGCAGCACCCCGGCCAAGGCCAGCCCGGTGCCCTGGTACGCCAAGGAGGTGCGGAGCGTCTACCAGATCTGCGAGGGGTGCTTCTGGCGGTGCGGCCTCGTGGCCCACGCGGTGGGGAACCGGGTCTACAAGGTGGAGGGGTACGAGGCCAACCCCAAAAGCCGCGGCCGCCTCTGCCCCCGGGGGCAGGGCGCCCCCCAGACCACCTACGACCCCGACCGGCTGAAGCGGCCCCTCATCCGTGTGGAGGGCAGCGAACGGGGGGAGGGCAAGTACCGGGTGGCCACCTGGGAGGAGGCCCTGGACTACGTGGCCCAGAAGATGCTGGCCATCCGGGAGCGGTACGGCCCCGAGGCCATGGCCTTCTTCGGCCACGGCACCGGGGACACCTGGTTCGTGGACTTCCTCCCCGCCGCCTGGGGAAGCCCCAACGCCGCCAAGCCCTCGGTGGCCCTCTGCACCGCTCCCCGGGAGGTGGCCTCCCAGTGGGTCTTCGGCCGGCCCATCGGGGGCCACGAGCCCGTGGACTGGGAAAACGCCCGCTACATCGTGCTCATCGGCCACCACATCGGGGAGGACACCCACAACACCCAGCTCCAGGACTTCGCCCTGGCCCTCAAGCGGGGAGCCCGGCTGGTGGTGGTGGACCCCCGCTTCTCCACCGCCGCCGCCAAGGCCCACCGCTGGCTTCCCATCAAGCCCGGCACCGACCTGGCCCTGCTCCTGGCTTGGATCCACGTGCTCATCTACGAGGACCTCTACGACAAGGCCTACGTGGAGAAGTACACCACGGGCTTCGCCGAGCTAAAGGCCCACGTGAAGGACTTCACCCCCGAGTGGGCCGAGAAGGAGACGGAGATCCCCGCGGGGGTCATCCGGGAGGTGGCCCGGGAGATGGCGGCCCATAAGCCAAGGGCCGTGCTTCCCCCCACGCGGCACACCGTCTGGTACGGGGACGACACCTACCGCATGATGGCCCTCTACTACGTCAACGTCCTCCTGGGCAACTACGGCCGCCCCGGCGGGTTCTACATCGCCCAAAGCCCTTACCTGGAGAAGTACCCCACCCCGCCCCTCCCCCTCGAGCCCGCCGCCGGGGGCTGCTCCGGGCCTGCGGGGGGGGACCACGAGCCCGAGGGCTTCCGTCCCCGGGCGGACAAGGGCAAGTTCTTTGCCAGGACCACGGCCATCCAGGAGCTCATTGAGCCCATGATCACCGGGGAGCCCTACCCCATCAAGGGGCTTGTGGCCTACGGCATCAACCTCTTCCACTCCATCCCCAACGTGCCCCGCACCAAGGAGGCCCTCAAGCGCCTGGACCTTTACGTGGCCATAGACGTCCTGCCCCAGGAGCACGTGATGTGGGCGGACGTGATCCTGCCCGAGGCCACCTACCTGGAGCGCTACGACGACCTGGTGGCCGTGGCCCACAAGACCCCCTTCCTGGAGCTCCGGGTGCCCGCCCACGAACCCCTCTTTGACACCAAGCCGGGCTGGTGGATCGCCCGGGAGCTCGGGGTGCGGCTTGGCCTCGAGGCCTTCTTCCCCTGGAAGGACATAGAGGAGTACCTGAACACGCGCCTGCAAAGCATCGGCTTTGACCTGGAGACCCTGAAGGGCATGGGCACCCTGGTGCAGAAGGGCAGGCCCTGGCTGGAGGACTGGGAGAAGGAGGGGCGCCTTCCCTTCGGCACCCCTTCGGGGAAGATCGAGCTCTACTGCCAGGCCTTCAAGGCGGCGGGGCACCAACCCCTCCCCGTCTACACCCCCCCGGAGGCCCCGCCCCAGGGCTTCTACCGCCTCCTCTACGGGCGTAGCCCCGTCCACACCTTCGCCCGCACGCAGAACAACTGGGTTCTCATGGAGATGGACCCCGAGAACGAGGTCTGGATCCACAGGGAGGAGGCCCAAAGGCTCGGCCTGAGGAACGGGGACTACGCCTACCTGGTGAACCAGGACGGCATCCGGGAGGGCCCGGTGCGGGTCAAGGCCACGGAGCGCATCCGCAGGGACTGCGTCTACCTGGTCCACGGCTTCGGCCACAAGGCCCCCCTCATGCGGATCGCCCACGGGCGGGGGGCCTCGGACAACTACCTGCAGACCCGCTACCGGCTGGACCCCATCTCCGGGGGGGCAGGCCTCAGGGTCAACTTCGTCCGGCTGGAAAAGGCGGAAAGGCCTAAGCTCCCCTCCCTCACCACCCTGGCCCGCAGACCCTTTGACGAAAGGAGGATGTGATGCCCCGTTACGCCATGGCCATAGACCTGAGCCTGTGCGTGGGCTGCGCCGCCTGCGCCGTGGCCTGCAAGATGGAAAACGAGGTGCCCCCGGGGGTCTTCCGCCTCTGGATCCGGGAGCGGGAGCTGGGGGTCTTCCCCGACCTTCTGGTGGAGTTCCGTCCGGAGCAGTGCCTGCACTGCGAGAACCCCCCTTGCGTCCCCGTCTGCCCCACGGGGGCGAGCTACCAGACGGAGGAGGGCCTGGTGCTGGTGGACCCCCGCAAGTGCATCGCCTGCGGGGCCTGCGTGGCCGCCTGCCCTTACGATGCCCGCTACCTGCACCCGGCCGGGCACGTGAGCAAGTGCACCTTCTGCGCCCACCGGATAGCGCAGGGCCGGCTTCCCGCCTGCGTGGAAACCTGCCCCACGGGGTGCCGGACCTTCGGCGACCTGGACGACCCGGAAAGCCCCGTGGTCAAGGCCCTCGAGGCAGCGGGAAGGGTGGACGTGCTTCGGGAAGAACTGGGCACAAGGCCCAAGCTCTTCTACCTGAACGCCCCTTCCAAGAAGGGGCTCACCCGGGAAAGCGAGGTGCGCCATGACTGAGTTCTACGGCCTGCCCAACGCCGGGGAGTTCTGGCACTGGACCAACGCCCTCCACTTCGTCCTGGTGGGCTTGGCGGGCGGGGTCGCTCTGCTAGCGGCCCTCCTCCACCTGGGGAGGCAGGAGGAGGCCCGGCGCTACACCCTCCTCGCCCTCCTCCTCATCGCCCTGGACCTCCTCGTCCTCTGGGCCGAGTCCCCGGCCCGCTTCCGCTTCACCCACCCCTGGCTCTTCCTCTCCTTCCACCCCCAAAGCCCCATCTGGTGGGGGGCCTGGGGGCTTGCCCTCGCCTTCGTAGCGGCTGGCCTCCTCCACCTGGGCTGGGGGCCAAGGAGGCTTCTCGCCTGGGCCCTCCTCCTCTTCAGCCTGGTGGCCCTGGGCTATCCGGGGATGGCCCTGGCCGTGAACCTCAACCGCCCCCTCTGGAACCCCCTCGTGGCGGGGATCTTCCCCCTCACCGCCATGGGGCTCGCCCTGGCCCTGGCTGCCCTCCTGGGAAGCCCCTGGGCCAAGGCCCCCCTGCGCATGGCCATGGGCGGGGGCCTCTTCCTCGGCCTCCTCTACCCCCTCACCCTCTCCCCCGAGGCCAGGGGCCACCTCCTGGAGGAAGGGGGCCTTTTCTTCCTCTTCCTCCTGGTGGGGCTTGGGGTCTTCGGCAAGGAGCGCCTCGCCCCCTGGGCGGGGCTCCTCTCGGCGGCGGGCCTCCGGGCCCTCTTGGTCCTGGTGGGCCAGTGGCAAGGTCTAGGCCTTTAGGGGCCTATAGCCCCTGGGGAATAAGGAGGTGTGTCATGAAAGGCATGAAGAAGCTGGCTTGGTTGGGTCTCCTTCTGGCGCTTCCGGTTCTGGCCCAGGCCACCACCGCCACTTTCTCCGCCCTCACGGTGCGGGAGGTGGGGAACTTCCTCGCCACCCTGCCCGCGGACTTCTACGGCATCCAGCCTGCGGCGGCCAAGCAGATGATGGACACCCTGGACGTCTTCGTCCTGGACGTGCGTGAGCCCGCGGAGTTCAAGGACGGGCGCATCCCGGGCGCGGTGAACATCCCCATCCGCGACCTGCCCAAGCGGATCGGCGAAATCCCCAAGGGCAAGCCCATCATCATCTACTGCGGCATCGGGCACCGCGGGGCCATGGGCCTGGTCTTCCTCCGGGGCCAGGGTTACAACGTGAAGAGCATCCTGGGCGGCTACAAGGCCTGGACCGGGGCTAACCTCCCCGTGGAGAAGTAGGGCCCCAAGCGGACGGGGCGGGCCTCACAGCCCGCCCCTTAACGGCTTTTGCCGCGGTGGGGGCCCCAGGAGGGCTTCCCCAAAGCCCTTTTGACCTTAGGCCTCGTCAAAGTAGGTGAGCTTGGGGTGCTTGTTGGCCCGAACCTCGTCCAGGCGGCGGACCGGGGTGGAGTAGGGGGCGTTTTCCAGCCACTCCTTGGGCCTTTGCAAAAGCTCCCCCATGGCCTCGGCGAAGGCCTCGAGGGTCTCCTTGCTCTCCGTTTCCGTGGGCTCGATCATCAGGGCTTCCTTGACGATCAAGGGGAAGTAGACGGTGGGGGGATGGAAGCCCAGCTCCAAAAGCCCCTTGGCGATGTCCAGGGCGCGGAAGCCCTGGGGGGGCTGGGCCACGAACTCGTGCATGGAGGGCCCGTCGTAGGGCACCCGGTAGCCCTTTTCCTTCAGGAGCTCCTTCAGGTAGCGGGCGTTGAGGACGGAGAGGGCCGCAGCCCTCTTGAGGCCCTCTAGCCCCAGGGTGCGGATGTAGGCCCAGGCCCGGACCAAGGCCAGGAAGTTTCCGTAGAAGCTCCGCACCCTGCCGATGCTCTTGGGCCGATGGAAGTCCAGGTAAAAGCCCTCCTCCCCCTTGGCCACCAAGGGCACGGGGAGGTAAGGGGCGAGGTGGGCCTTCACCCCCACGGGGCCCGAGCCGGGCCCGCCCCCGCCGTGGGGCACGGTGAAGGTCTTGTGGAGGTTCAGGTGGACCACGTCAAAGCCCATGTCCCCAGGCCTCGCCCAGCCCATGATGGCGTTCAGGTTGGCCCCGTCGTAGTAGAGCTGGACCCCGGCCTCCTTGGCCAGGCGGGAGATCTCCAGGATGCGCCGCTCAAAGAGGCCCAGGGTGTTGGGGTTGGTGAGCATGATGGCGGCCACGTGGGGGCCGAGCTCCCGCTTTAGGGCCTCGAGGTCCACCTCTCCCTCGGGCCCCGAGGGGACCTCCTTCACCTGGTACCCCGCCATGCTGGCGGTGGCGGGGTTGGAGCCGTGGGCAGAATCCGGCACCAGAACCACTCGCCTCTCTTTCCCCTCCCCCCGGTCCTGGTGGTAGGCGCGGATGACCAAAATCCCCGTGAGCTCCCCGTGGGCCCCGGCCGCAGGTGCCAGGGTGATGGCGTCCATGCCGGTGAGGGCCTTCAGGTACTCCCCGAGCTCCCACATGAGCCCCAGGGCCCCCTGGACCGTCCTCGGGTCCTGGTAGGGGTGGAGGTCCTGGAAAAGCCGCGCCGCCTCCTCGTGGAGCTTGGGGTTGTACTTCATGGTGCAGGACCCCAAGGGGTAGAAGGTGGTGTCCACCCCCACCTGGCGGCGGGAAAGCCCCGTGTAGTGGCGCACCAGGGTGAGCTCGTCCACCTCGGGGAGGCGGGGCGGGGTTTCCCGCAGGTGTTCCTTGGGGATCAGGTCCTCCGCCTTGGGCACCGCCTTCACCAGCTTTAGGCCCCGCCTACCCTTCCGGCTCCGTTCAAAGATGAGGGGGAAACTCATGCCAGCACCTCCTTAAGGGCCTCCCGGAAGGCCAGGAGGTCCTCCTCCTCGTGGAGCTCGGTGGCGGCGAAGAGGGCCAGGTTCTCCCCGTACTCCTCGGGCACCGGGGTGGCCCCGTGGAAGCCCCGCGCCGCCAGGGCCTCACGCACCTTTTCCGGGGGCCTGGGAAGCCTCAGGGCGAACTCGTGGAAGAAGGGCTCGGGGGTGAAGGGCCTGACCCCCGGGACCTCCAAGAGGAGGGCGTGGAGCTTACGGGCCATCTCCACGCCCTTCAGGGCCACCTCCCTAAGCCCTTCAGGCCCCAAGGCCGCCAGGTACATGGCCCCCATGAGGGCGGTGAGCTGGGCGTTGGTGGTGATGTTGCTCTTGGCCTTGGCCCGCCTGATGTACTGCTCCCGGGCCTGGAGGGTGAGGATGAAGCCCCGCCTTCCCTCCGCGTCCACGGTCTCGGAGACGAGCCTCCCCGGGAGCTGGCGCACGAAGGCCTTTCTGGTGGCGAGGTATCCGAAGTGGGGCCCGCCAAAGCCCATAGGGAGGCCCAGGGTCTGCCCGTCCCCCACGGCGATGTCCGCCCCATAGGCCCCCGGGGGCTTCAGCACCCCCAAGGAGAGGGGGTCGGCCACGGCCACGAAAAGCGCCCCCGCGCCGTGGGCCGCCTCGGCCAGGGGGGCCATGGCCTCCAGGGCTCCCAGGTAGTTGGGGTTTTGCGCCACCACCGCCCCCACCCCTTCCCCCACCTCCGGCACCGGGGTCCTTCCCCCTTCCAGGGGGAGGGTCTTGAGCGTGGCCCCCACCGCCTCCAGGTAGGCCTCGAGGACGGCGCGGTACTCGGGGTGGACCCCTTGGGAGACCAGGACCCCCATCCTCCCCGTCTCCCTGAGGGCGAGGAGCACCCCCTCCGCCAAGGCGGTGGCCCCGTCGTACATGGAGGCGTTGGCCACCTCCAGCCCCGTGAGCTCGGCCACCATGGTCTGGTACTCAAAGGTGGCCTGCAACACCCCCTGGCTCACCTCGGGCTGGTAGGGGGTGTAGGCGGTGAGGAACTCGCCCCTCGAGGCCAGGGCCTGCACCACAGGGGGAACGTGGTGGCTCCTGATCCCGCCGCCCAGGAAGGCCTTGAAGGCGGGCCGGTTCCTCCCCGCAAGCTCCTTTAGGGCCTCGAGGACCGCCCACTCCGGCAGGGGCTCGGGCAGGGCAATCCCCGGGTTCAGGATCTCCTCGGGCAGGTGCCGGTAGAGGTCCTCCAGGCTCCCTGCCCCCACCCGCTCCAGCATGGCCCGGATCTCTTCCTCCGTGTGGGGCGTGTAGTCCATAGGACCATCCTTAAACAAAACCCCCGGGCCATTTGACCCGGGGCCACAGGAGGGCCCCGCCGCCCGGACCCAAGCCGGGAACCCCGGAGCCCCCGCGCCTCCATAGGCCCGCCTACGCCTCGCTCTCCAGGACCCTCTGGTACCCCTCCGCGTCCAGGAGGTCGTCCAGGTGGCCCATGTCCAGGGGACGGATGCGGAAGATCCAACCCTCCCCGTAGGGGTCCTGGTTGATGAGCTCCGGGGTCTTCTCCAGGGCCAGGTTGACCTCCACCACCTCCCCGTCCACGGGCGCGTAGATATCGGAAGCGGTCTTGACGCTCTCCACCACCGCCACCGCCTCACCCTTCTCCACCTTACGCCCCACCTCGGGGAGCTCCACGTACACCACGTCCCCCAGGGCATCCTGGGCGTAGTCCGTGATGCCCACCAGAACCGTATCCCCCTCGGGAAGGGCCCACTCGTGGGTCTTGGTGTAAAAGCGGTCCTTGGGTATGTCCATAGCGCCTCCTAACCCCCGCTATTTTAGCGGCACAAAGGGCAAGGGGCTAAGGGAAGCCCGCACCGGCCTGCCCCTAACCTCCACGAAGAAAGGCCCCTCCGCCTCGCTAAGCACGTAGGCCAGGGCGATGCCCTTCTCCAAGAGGGGCGAGTAGCCCCCGCTCGTCACCCGGCCCACCGCCTCCTCCCCGGAGAGCACCCGGTAGCCCTCCCTTGGGATGCCCGCCTCCAGCACCAACCCGATGAGCTTCTCCCGGCAAGGCGCGGCCCGCATGGCCTCCTTGCCGTAAAAGTCCTTGTCCAGCTTCACCACCCAGGCCCACGGGGTGCAGAGGGGATTGGTCTCCTCCGTGAGCTCGTGGCCGTAAAGGGGGAACCCCGCCTCCAGCCTCAAGGTGTCCCGGGCGCCCAGGCCGGCCAGGGTGGCCCCCGCCGCCACCAGGGCCTCAAAGACCCCCTCCGCGTCCTCGGCCTCCAGGAGGATCTCAAACCCGTCCTCCCCCGTGTACCCCGTGCGGGCAAGGAGGGCGGGCCTCCCGGCCACCCGGGCCCGGAAAACCTCGTTCTTCTTGCGGGGGGCAAGGTCCTCGTCCACAAGGCCCTGGAGGAGGGAGGCCGCCAGGGGGCCCTGGAGGGCGAGGAGGGCGGTTCTTTCGGAGGCGTCCTCCAGCTCCACCTGGAAGCCCTCCGCCAGGGCCACGAGGTGGGCGAGGTCCTTGGCCACGTTGGCGGCGTTCACCACCATGAGGTACTCCGCCTCCCCCAGGCGGTAGAGGTAGATGTCGTCCACCACCCCGCCCCTTGCGTTTGGGAGCATGGAGTACTGGGCCCGGCCCACCTTGAGCCTGCCCGCATCGTTCACCGTGGCCCACTGGAGGAAGGCCAGGGCCCCCGGGCCCCGGATCCAGAACTCCCCCATGTGGCTCACGTCAAAAAGCCCGGCCCCCCGGCGCACCGCCAGGTGCTCCTCGCGAATGGAGGTGTACTGGACGGGAAGGGCGTATCCGGCGAACTCCACCATGCGCCCCCCGTGGCGCAGGTGGGCCTCGTAAAGCGGGGTCTTCCTCATGGCAAGGCTATCCTACCCCTTCAAAAAAACTCCCGCCTGAGGGTTTCCGCGGAGTTGTCCTCCAGAACCTCCTCCCGCTTGGTGGCCCAGGCGGGAAAGGGGAAGCGCACCAGGAGGGGCACGGGGATCTCGGGCTGGGAGAGGATCACCGCCCCTTGGGGCAGGATGAGGGCCCTTTGCCGGAAAGAGGTGGGAAGATAGCGGTACTCGGGGCGCTCCGCCTCGGCGGCATCCAGCCGGCCCACCACCCGGATGGCGGCGTTCCCCACCACGCGGCGCTCCACCTCGCTCGCCGTCTGCTGGGCCCCGATGAGGATGACGCCCAAGGAACGGCCCCGCTCGGCGATGTCCAAGAGGACGTCCTTGATGGGGCTTTCCTCGTCCCGGGGGGCGTACTTGTTGAGCTCGTCCAAGACGATGAAGACCCGGCCCCGGTACTGCCCCCGCTCCTTGCGCTCAAAGACGTCCTTGAGGAGGCTCCCCACCACGAACATCTGCGCCTGGGGGGAGAGCTTGGCCAGGTCCACCACGTGCACCTGCTCCCCCTGAAGGGGGTCTGGGGGGCTCCCGGGCCGGTCGCCCCGGATGAGGTGGCGGACGTTTTCCACGCTTGAGCGCAGGCGCCGCACGAAGGCCTCGAGGGTCCCCCGGGCCTGCCGGGCGGTCCAGGTGCGGTCCCCTTCCCCCTCCCCGCTTTGGGGCCCCAGGAGCTTGAACTCCAGGTAGTCCACGAGCTCGGCGAACGCCTTCAACCGCACCTTGCCCAGGGCGTCAAAGGAGATCTCCTGGGGAAGCTCCTCCTCGGGCCAGTCCTCCACCAGGAGGTGGGGGCCTTTCTGCTTCTCCGCGAGCCGCCGCAGCTTCTCCGTCACGTGGGCCACCAGGAAGCCCAGGTTGCTCAGGGCCCCCTTGTCGGCGAAGAGGAAGGGGAGAAGGCCCTTCTGGCAGAACTGGACCAGGTCCCAGTGGTAGGCCTTAACCCCCTCCAGCCGGGTGTCCACGTCCGGGAGGTACCCCTCCTTCTTGGGGGGGGCCAGGAAGGCCACGCTCCCGAAGGGGGTGGGGGGCAGGCCCAGGCGGGCGTAGGCCTCCCTGGCCTCCTCCGTGAGGCGGGCGTTGGGCTTGTCCAGGAAGAAGAGGTCCTCCCCCTTCACGTTGAAGAGGAGGACCTTGGCCTGGTGGGCGTTCTCCAAGACGCCGCTTTCCAGAATGCTCTTGAGGAGAAAGGCCGCGTAGCTGGTCTTGGCCGCCACCCCGCTGATGCCGGAGATGTTCACGTGCCCGCCCTTGACCCCGTTTAAGAACTCCAGGTTGAGGTAGGCCACCTCCCCGTTCTTGAGGAGGCCAGCGGGGAGCTTGGTGCTTCCCCGCTGGTTTTTCATGGCCTCGTAGTAGAGAGCGAGCTCCAGGTCCTCCCCCTGGGCCAGGTAGACGGGGGAGCCGGGGTCCGGGGGGAAGAACTCCTCGGGGAGGATGCGGGTCACGCTCACGTGGGCCACGTAGGCCAAGGAGACGGGGATGCGCCCCTCCACCGCCAAGAAGGTGTCGGTGTCAAAGCTTTCCCCCTCGTGGGCCTTGGCCACGTGGTCCACCATGCCGAAGTAGCGCACCCTCCCCACCTTGGGGTGGAACCCCTCCACCACCACCAGGTCGTCCAGGCGCAAAAGCTCCTCGCCCTCCACCCCCACCCAGAACTCCAGGGGGGTGGCCTCGCGGCTCCCCAGCACCACACCGATGCGTTCCACTAGGCACCTCCCAGATGCCGGGCCAGGATGCGGCCCACCACCTCGCGGCTTCCCATCCTGCGGGCAAGCTCCCGCTCAAGCCCCCCGATGGGCAAGAGGTTCTGCGGGGCCCGGGGGTCCTTCACCGGGTGGGAGGCCAGGGCGGGGAAGAGGCTCAAGGAGAGGTCGGCAAGGGCCGAAACCTCCCCCGCCAAGGGGGTCTCCACCCGCAGGAGCCCGCTTTCCGGGGGGCGTAGCCCCTCGGGGGGAAGGGGCAGGCGCAGGTACCAGCTGGCGAGCTCCAGCCCCCCGCGGCGCACCCGGAAAAGGGGCGTCCGCTCCCCGGGCCTCAGGGCCCGAAGGAGGGCCTCCTGCTCCTTGGGGAGGTAGCGGGCCCAGTGGGTCTTGATGTAGCCCAATAGGGCCCCTTCCCGGGGTACCCGCACGGGGCCATCCACCACCAAAAGCCCCCCGGCAAGCCCCCGGGCCACCTCCGCCTCCAGGGCGGCCCGGGCCTGCCGCAACCCCTCCTGAAGGCCCTCGAGGCCCTCCCCCATCGGGGGCACCGCCTGGTAGAGGAGTTCCCCCACCTCCAGGGGCCCCTCCAGCCCCACCCCCACCCGCCGGACCACGGGGGGGAGGAGGCGCATCCGCCCCCCCTGCCACGCCACCGCCCCCGCGGCCACACACCCCAGGAGGGCAAGCCGCCCCCCCTCGGCCACCAGGCCCTCCGCCCGCTCCCGCCCGTCCAGGAAGTAAAGGGGCTCGGGCCAGGGCCTAGGGGGTGCGGTCTTGGCCTCCCAGGGCGCCTCCAGGGGGTGAAAGGCCTCGGGCTCACCCTCCCGCAAGGGCCCCTCCTCGGCCCCCTGCCGGGGGACCTCCAAGGCGTAGAGCCGCCAGCCCATGCCCCTAGATTACCGGGGCCGGGCGGTAGGGCAGGTACCGGGGCTCCCAGAAGCGGGAGCGCACGAACTCCAAAAGCCCTTTGAAGGAGAGGCCCTGCACCCGCTCCTCCTCGGCCACGCCCTCCTCCAGGGCCTTCTGCATCACCCGGGCGGCCACGTAGGGGGCCACCTCCCGCAACCGGGCCACGGGGGGGTAGAGGAGGTCGGGGAAGTGGGCCTTGGTGTAGTCGTAAAGGGCATAGGCGGCCTCCAGCACCATGCCGTCCGTGACCTCCCGGGCCCGGGCCAGGACCGCCCCCAGGCCGAGCCCGGGGAAGATGAAGGCGTTATTCCCCTGGCCCACGGGGATGGTGCGGCCCATGTACCCCACCGGGGGAAAGGGGCTTCCCGCGGCCACCAGGGCCCTGCCCTCCGTCCAGTAGACGAGGTCGTCCGGGAGGGCCTCGCTGGCGGAGGTGGGGTTGGAGAGGGGGAAGATGACGGGGCGCTCGGTATTCTCCAGCATGGCCCGCGCCACGGGCTCGGTAAAGCTCCCCCCCTGGCCAGAAAGGCCCAAGAGCACCGTGGCCCGGGCGTTCACCAGGGTTTCCAGGAGATTGGGGTAGGGCCCCGCGAAGCGCCACCCCGCCAGGCGCTCCGCCCTTTGGGCGTAGGGGCGCTTGTACGCCTCCATGCCCCGCCCCTCCACCAAAAGCCCCTTGGAGTCCAGGACCAGCACCCTGGCCCGGGCCTCCTCCGGGGAAAGCCCTTCCCGCTTCATCCCCTCCACCAGGGCCCAGGCCACGCCGATGCCTCCCGCCCCGGCCCCGTAGACCACGATGACCTGGTCCGCAAGCCTCTCCCCCTTCAGGCGGCAGGCGGAAAGGACCCCGGCCAAGGCCACGGCCCCGGTCCCTTGGATGTCGTCGTTGAAGGAGGGCACCACCTGGCGGTAGCGCTCCAGAACGGCAAAGGCCGCCTCCTTGGAGAAGTCCTCCCACTGGATGAGGGCCTTGGGGTACCGCTTCCGCACCGCCTCCACGAAGCGGTCCAGAAAGCGGTAGTACTCCTCGCCCCTTAGGCGCTTGTGCCGCACCCCCAGGTACAAGGGGTCCTGCAGGAGGTCCTCCCGGTCCGTGCCCACGTCCAGCTCCACGGGCAGGGTCTTATCCGGGCCCACCCCCCCGGCGGCGGTGTACAGGGTGAGCTTGCCGATGCTGATGGCCATCCCCCCGTAGCCCTGGTCCCCGATGCCCAAGATGGCCGAGGAGTCGGTGGCCACGATGAGGCGCACCTCCTCCAGGGGCACGTTGGCCAGGGCCTCTTCAATGCGGTGGATGTTCCTGGTGCTGGCGGTGAAGCCCCGGGGGTAGCGGTAGATGTGGGAGAACTCCCGCACCGCTTCCCCCACCGTGGGGGTGTAGAGGATGGGGAGCATCTCCTCCAGGTGGTCCACCAAGAGGGCGTAGAAGAGCACCTCGTTCCGGTCCTGGAGGTGGCGCAGGTAGATGTGCTTCTCCAGGGGGCTCGAGATGAGGCGGTAGCGGCGGTAGACCCGTTCCTTCTGCTCCTCCAGGGTGTTCACGTGGGGGGGGAGAAGCCCCTCCAGGCCCAGGGCTCTCCGCTCCTCCTCGGTGAAGGCCGTGCCCTTGTTCAGGAGGGGAAGCCTGAGGAGCAAAAACCCGGTGACGTAGGGCTCCAGGTAGCGCTCGCCTTTCTCATCCCGCTTGACGTCGTAATAGCGGCTAACCGGCATGGCCCCATTCTCCCACTTCCCCTCGCCCGGGGCCAGGGGATAGACGTCCCTAAGGAGGGGGAGTACCCCTCCATCCCTTCCCGGCTAAACGTTGAAGCCGAACATGCGCATCATGCGCTTGCCCTCCTCGGTCATCTTGGCGGGGGTCCAGGGCGGGGTCCAGACGAACTCCACGTTCACCCCCTGCACCCCGGGCAGGCGCATGACCGCCATCTCCGCATCCGCCTTCACCACGTCCTGGGCCGGGCAGCCGATGGCGGTGAGGGTCATGGTGATGTCCACCATCCCGTTCTCGTGGACCTCCACGTCGTAGACCAGGCCCAGGTCCACGATGTTCACGGGGATCTCGGGGTCATAGACCACCTTGAGGGCCTCGAGGACCTGCTCCTTGGTGGGGAGCTCCTTCACCTCCGCGTCCATGCCCCCAGTATACCCGGAAAACCCCATCTCTTTTTGGGTATAATGGCCCCGTTGGGGAGTAGCCCCTAAGCCGGCCTTTCGTCAGGACGGGCCCACGGGCCCCGGAAGGCCGGGGGCGGAAGCCCGGGCAAGACCACCGCAGCCTGCGGTGGTCTTCCTTTTTGGGAGGTTAGGGATGGAAATGGGTTTCCTCTCGGTGATCCTGATCCTGGTGGCCCTGGAGGTCATCCTCTCGGCGGACAACGCCCTGATCCTGGGGGTTATCGTGCAGAAGCTGCCCCCCTCCCTCCGGCGCAAGGCCCTCTTCTACGGCATCCTGGGGGCTTACCTCTTAAGGGGCCTCGCCCTCCTCTTCGCCGCCTTGGTCATCAAGCTCTGGTGGGTGCAGGCCCTGGGGGCGGCCTACCTCCTCTACATCGCCCTCAGGCACTTCCTGAGGCCCGAGGAGGCCCACGCCCCCCCGCCCCTGGAGGTTTCCGCCACCCAGTTTTGGAAGGTGGTGGCCCAGGTGGAGCTCATGGACCTGGCCTTCGCCGTGGACTCGGTCCTGGTGGCCGTGGCCCTTTCGGACAAGCTCTGGATCATCTACACCGGGGTCTTCCTGGGGATCCTGGCCCTCAGGATGCTGGCGAGCCTGGTGGTCTCCCTCCTGGACCGCTACCCCCGGTTCAAGCACCTGGCCTACCTGGTGGTGGGCCTCGCCGGAGTGAAGCTCGCCGTAGGCGGGTGGGATAAGCTGGCCAAGGAGGTCCTCCTCCGCCCTGAGCTCGCCCTCGGCCTGGACAAGGAGGCCTTCAGCCTCCTCATCCTCCTGGTGCTCCTCTTGGGCAGCCTCTGGGCCACCCGCAAGCCCGCCCCCGCATGAAGGCCCTTCTCTTTCTGGCCCCCCTTTCCCTCTTCCTGGAGACAGGCCTCCCCATCGGCCTCGTTGTGCCCGGGGGGGACACGCTTCTCCTCGCCCTGGGGGCCCTGGCCGCGGAAGGGCGCCTTGCCTCCTTCCCCCTCCTCTTCCTCCTCTTCCTGGGAAGCTTCCTCGGCCACCTCCTGGGCTACGCCGTGGGGCGCTACGGGGGAAAGGCCTTACGGGGACGCTTCCCCCAGGAGCTCTGGAAAAAGGGCGGGCGCCTTGCCCTCCGCTTCGGCCCCCTCGTCCTCCTCCTCGCCCCCTTCCTGGGAGGGGTGCGCACCCTCGTCCCCTTTCTCTTCGGAGCCTGGGGGTTTCCCCTCTCCCGCTTCGTCCCCCTGGTGGCCTTGGGGAGCCTCCTCTGGACCCAGGGGCTTTTCTTCCTGGGCTACTTCCTGGGGCGGTACCTTCCCCTTTGGGCCATCCTCCTGGGGCTTCTTCTCCTCGCGGCTGTGGGGCTTCTCCTCTCCCGGCGCTCCCGCGCGGGGTAGGTCCTGCCAGCACGGGGTGGTATCACACGTACTTCTCCCCCCGCACCACCCACACGTTTTCCACGTAGGCGATGACGGCGTAGTGGGGGAAGTATTCCTCCTGAAGCTTTTGCAAAATCCTCAGGGCCACCTCCTCGGGGACGATGGTCTCCAGGCGGATGTTCTGTCCCTCCCAGTCCACGCTCCTAATCCCCCTCGAGCCCTCCCCCCGGGCGGGGACCAGCGTGTACCCCTTGGCTCCCAGGCGCTTGATCTCCTCCACCAGCTTCTTCTCCAGGAGGCTTTCCGCCACGATGGTCACCAGCTTCAAAGGCACCAGGTTCATCCTCACCCCCCGATCCACCGGGCCAGGGCGTGGTACACGGGTATGCCCAAGACCAGGTTAAAGGGAAAGGTCACCCCCAGGCTGGCCCCCAGGTAGAGGCTGGGGTTGGCCTCGGGAAGGGCGATGCGCACCGCAGCGGGGGCGGCGATGTAGCTGCTGCTGGCCGCCATGGCGCCCAAGACCGTGGCCCCGCCCGGGGAAAGCCCCACCAAGTGGCCCAGGTACACCCCCAGGGCCCCGTGGAAGAGGGGGAGGAGGGTGCCGTAGAGGACCAGGCGGAAACCCACCTGCCTGAGGACGGAAAACCTCGAGGCCGCCACCATCCCCAGGTCCAGGAGGAAAAGGGTCAGGGCCCCGTAGAAGGGGTCCACGAAGAAGGGCTTGACCCGCGCCATCCCCGCCTCCCCGGAAAGGGCCCCGATGGCGAGCCCCCCCAGGAGCAGGACCACGCTCCTCCCCGACAGCACCTCGCCCAGGGCCTCGCCCAGGTTCCCACCCCCCCGCTTGGCCAAAAGGAGGGCCAGCACGATGCCCGGCACCTCCAGAAGGGCCACCAGGGTGGGCAAGAACCCCTCCGGACGGTGGCCCACCCCCTGGGCGAAGGTGAGGGCCGCCAGGAAGGTGACCGCGGACACCGAGCCGTAATGGGCGGCCAGGGCCCCGGCGTCCGTGCGCCCCACCCCCAGGAAGCGGCGGGCCAGGAGGTAGGCGGAAAGGGGCCGGAAGAGGCCCAGGAGGAGGGTGGCGAGGAGGGGAAGGAGGAGGAGGGCCAAGGGGGTCTTGGCCAGCTCCACCCCGCCCTTGAGGCCGATGGCGAAGAGGAGGTAGAGGGACAAGGCGGTGTACATGGCCTCGGGGAAGGCCAAGTCGCTCTTGAGAAGCCGGGCCAAGACCCCCAGGGCGAAGGCCAGGACCATGGGGGAAAGGAGGTTGAGCCTGAGGAGCTCCAAGGCGTCCATCCCCTGCCTTCTACCACGGGGAGGGGGGCCTGGTACAATCCGGTACGATGCGGCCTTTGGTGGGCGTGATCATGGGTTCCAAGTCGGACTGGGAGACCCTGCGCCACGCGGCGGAGACCCTCGAGGCCCTGGGCGTCCCCTACGAGGTGCGCGTGGTCTCCGCCCACCGCACCCCGGACCTCATGGCGGAATACGCTAAGACCGCCGAGGAACGGGGAATCCAGGTGATCATCGCCGGGGCCGGGGGGGCGGCCCACCTCCCCGGCATGACCGCGGCCCACACCCCCCTCCCCGTCCTGGGGGTGCCCGTGGAGAGCAAGGCCTTGAGGGGCCTAGACTCCCTCCTCTCCATCGTGCAGATGCCCGCAGGCGTCCCCGTGGGCACCCTGGCCATCGGCAAGGCGGGGGCGGTGAACGCCGCCCTCCTCGCCGCAAGCATTTTGGGCCTCAAGCACCCCGAGGTGATGGAGCGGCTCAAGGCCTACCGCCAGGCCCAGACCGCAGCGGTCCTGGCCCACCCCGACCCCCGGGAGGAGGCGTGATCGGGATCTTGGGCGGGGGGCAGCTCGGGCGGATGCTGGCCCTTGCGGGCTACCCCCTGGGGCTTTCCTTCCGCTTCCTGGACCCCTCCCCCGAGGCCTGCGCCGGGCAGGTGGGGGAGCTCGTGGTGGGGGACTTCCTGGATGAGGCGGCGCTCTCCCGCTTCGCCGCCGGGGTTTCCCTCGTCACCTACGAGTTCGAAAACGTCCCCGTGGCGGCGGCCCGGGCCTTGGCGGCGAGGCTTCCCGTGTACCCTTCGCCCCTGGCCCTGGAGGTGGCCCAGGACCGCCTCCGGGAAAAGCGCTTCTTCCAGGGCCTGGGCGTGCCCACCCCTCCCTTTCACCCCGTGGACGGCCCCAAGGACCTGGAGGAAGGCCTCAAGCGGGTGGGCCTTCCCGCCCTCCTCAAGGCGAGGCGGGGCGGCTACGACGGCAAGGGGCAGGCCTTCCTTCGCTCCCCTGAGGAGGCGGCGGCCGCCTTCTCCGCCCTCGGGGGGAAGGATCTCCTCCTCGAGGGCTTCGTCCCCTTCCAGCGGGAGGTCTCCCTCCTGGCGGTGCGGGGAAAGGGCGGGGAGGCGGCCTTCTACCCCCTGGTGGAAAACCGCCACCGAGGGGGCATCCTCCGCCTCTCCCTGGCCCCGGCCCCCGGGCTCACCCACGCGCTTCAGGAACGGGCGGAGGCCTACGCCCGAAAGGCCCTGGAGGCCCTGGGGTACGTGGGCGTCTTGGCCCTGGAGTTCTTCCAGGTGGGAGAGGAACTCCTCCTCAACGAGATGGCCCCCCGGGTGCACAACTCCGGCCACTGGACCATCGAGGGCGCGGAGACGAGCCAGTTCGAGAACCACCTCCGGGCCCTCCTGGGCCTTCCCCTGGGGAGCACCGCGCCAAGGGGCCACAGCGCCATGGTGAACCTGATCGGGCTTCAGCCCGACTTCGCCCGGATCCTGAGGGTGGAGGGGGCCCACCTCCACTGGTACGGTAAGGCGGTGCGGCCCGGCCGCAAGGTGGGGCACGTCACCCTGCGCCGGGAGGACCCCCAGGCCCTGGAGGAGGGCCTGGCCCAGCTGGCCGAGCTCGTCCCCGAGCTCCCTGGGAGGAGGAACCTATGACCATCTCCGAACTAGAGGAAGCCCTGAAGGAAGAAGCCCGGCTCTTCCTCAGCCGGGCGCGGGGGCTTCGGGTCCCCCACACGGAAGACCTCTTCGCCCGCAGGGTCTACATCGCCCCCGAGGACCTCTACGTGGAAAACTACCCCCGCCGCCGCCCCCTGGCCGCCTTCAACCCCGGGGCGGTCCTGGAGGGGGAGGTGGTCCACCTCTTCCCCCGCCTCGTCTTCGACTACTACAGCTACGCTTCCGCCATCGGCCACGCCGCGGTCCCCGTGGCGGACCTCCTGGCGGGGCGGCTACCCAAACCCCTCCCCGTGCGCATCCTCCTCTACCCCACAGAGCTCTTCGAGGCGGTGCGGGGGTGCGAGGACGCCCGGGCCCACCGCCGGGAAGGGGGCTACGCCCTCTTTTACACGGGGGTGGGCAAGCTGGGAGACGCCCGAAACACCGACAACAAGGAGGTCTACACCGCCCTCCTCTCCCTGGCGGAGTTCGACGAGGGTCTGGCGCTCAAGCGCAAGGCCCCCCTCCGCATCGGGGTTTCCGGGGAAGAAACGGGGCTTGCCCTGTACCTCCCCTCCAAGAACGCCACCTTCCTGGAGGGGGACCACATCCTCCTCAGGCCCAGCCTCACCGGGCTTCCCGACCTCTGCTGGCGGGGCAAGCTGGACCTCAAGACCCTCAAGGCCTACGACCTCAAGCCCATCCTGGCCCCGGAGGCCTTCGAGTACAAGGTGGGCTGGTCCACCAACGCCCTTAGGCTCCCGGACGGCACCTACCTGGTGGGCTACCACGGGATCTTCCGCTACGACCTCTCCTACCGCCACGGCTTCATGCGCCTAAGCCCCGAGGGAAGGCCCTTGGGCCTTTCCCACTACCTCCTCGCCCCCCAGGGCCTGGCGGAGAGCTACGGGGACCGGCCCCTCACCCTCTACGGCAACGGGCTTTTCGTCCAGGGGGAGGAACTGGTCTGGGTGGGCGGGGTGGGGGACTACGCCATGGGGGTCTTCACCGCCCCCTTGGAGGAGGTCCTCAGGCGGGTCTCCCCCTTGTGAGGGTATAATCCTGGGCGAAGCCAAGGAGGTTGACCGTGGACCGTCTCGCCAGGCTTAGAGAAGTGGTAGCGCGGGCCCAAGCCCACCCGGTGTACCGGGAAAAGCTCAAGGGGGTTGATCCCCAGGAGCTGACCCTCGAGGCCCTTAAGGACCTTCCCCTCACCACCCGGGAGGAGTGGGTGGCCTTCCTCAAGGAAAACCCCAGGCCCCCCGAAGGGGCGAGCCTCATGCACCTCACCCCAAGCCCCGCCTTGGGCTGGATGCCCGAGTACCTCTCCCAGGAGGACCTCCGCTACCAGGCGGAGGCCCTGGCGGCCCACTACCGCCGGATGGGCCTGGTGGGGAAAAGGGTCCTGGTGGCCTTCAGCTACCACGTCTTCGCCGGGGGGTGGCTTTTCCACCAGGCCCTCTGGCGGGCGGGGAACCTGGTCCTCCCCCACGGCCCCGGGGAGGCCGCCCGCATCGCCGAGATCGGCCAGGCCTACGGCTTTGAGGTCCTGGTCACCAACCCCTCCTTCGCCCTGAAGGTGGGCCAGGCGGGGGGGCGGTTCCCCCTCCTCTTGGCGGGCGGGGAGCCCTTCACCTCCGTGCCTGGCTTCCGGGAGCGGGTGGAGGCCGCCTTGGGCGGGGTGGCCCTGGACGCCTACGGCACCAGCGAGCTCGGCATCGTGGCCGGGGAGCGCCCGGAGAAGGACGGCCTCTGGGAAATCCCCGAGATGGCCGTCCTGGAGGTCCTGGACCCCGAGACCCTGAAGCCCGTCCCCGACGGGGAGAAGGGGGAGCTGGTGGTCACGGCCTTGAGCCGCACCCTCATGCCCATGGTGCGGTTCCGCACCGGGGACCTGGCCATCGCCGAGCGCCGGGAGGGGCTCACCGTGCTCCCCCGGGGGGTCTTCGGCCGCACGGACCAGATGGTGAAGGTGAAGGGGGTCAAGCTCTACCCCACGGAGCTCGCCCCCATCCTGGGGGGGTTCGGCCTGGACCCCAGGGGGTTCCAGGTGGTGGTGGAGAGGAAGCTGGAGGGCACCGACAAGCTCATCCTGAGGCTCAAGGCGGAAAAGGTCCCCCCCGGGCTTTTCGAGGCCATCCAAAAGGCCACCGGCCTCCGGGTGGACGAGGCGGAGCTGGTGGCGGAGCTCGAGGGCGGCCTGGTGGTGGACCGCAGGTTCTAAACCCCGCAAGGCCCGCCCTGGCCCCCGTAGGGGGGCTTGTTATTCTTCTCTCATAATGGGGCGGTAAGCTTGGGGGCAAAGCAACGGGGCCCTTGCGCTATAGTGAGGGCAAATCCCTGGTGTCGGTGAAAGGGGGCAAGATGCGGTTTTTTGTTCTGGGAGACGTTTCCGTGGACCTCCTCTTCTTCGTGGAGCGGATACCCGAACCCGGGGAAGAACTCCCCTCCCGCCGGGCCCTCATGAAGCCCGGGGGAGCCGGGGGCACCCTGGCCGCCCAGCTGGCGAGCCTGGGCCACCGGGTCTACCTGGCCGGGCGGGTGGGCCAGGACCCCCTGGCCGACCTGGCCCTGAGCCGGGTGCGGGAGGTGGGGGTGGACCTCCGCCACCTGCAGGAGGACCCGGAGCACACCACCAGCTCCGTGCTCATCCTGGTGGTGCCGGGAGGGGAAAGGGCCATGGTGAGCGCGGAAGGGGCCAGCCGCTACCTGGACCCCTCCCTCTTCAAGCCCCGCCACCTGGACCAGGCGGACGCGGTGGTCCTCTCCGCCTACGCCCTGGTGGGAGGGCCCAGCCGGAGCTATGCGGTGGAGGTCCTCGAGGCGGGAAGACGGCGGGAGATGCCCATCTTCGCCGACCTGGGCACGGGGGCGGTACGGGCGGCCGGGCGGGAACTCCTCAAGTACCTCCGGGGGGTCACCTGGCTCCTCATGAACCAGACCGAGCTCCTGGCCCTCACCAACACGACCTCCCTCTCCCAGGGGGTGGCCCGGCTCCGAGAGGAGGGCTTCACCCACATGGCCGTCAAGGTGGGGGCCATGGGCTCCATCGTGGTGAGCCCGGAAGGGGAAGAGCTGGTGGAACCCTTCCCCATAGAGGACATCGTGGACTCCACGGGGGCGGGGGACGCCTACACCGCCGCCTTCGCCCACGCCATCCTCTCGGGCAAAAAGCCCGTGGAGGCGGCCCGCCTGGCCAACCTGGCGGGGGCGCTGGCCGCCACGGGCCTGGGGGCCCAGGGGCGGCTCGTACGCCTAGAGGACCTGGAAGTAGCGGCGGGCTAGGGCCAAGAAGGCCAGGCCCGCCCGCCCGCTTTTCTCCGGGTGGAACTGGGGAGCGAGGAGGTTCTCCCGCGCCAGGAGGGCGGTGAAGGGGGTGGCCTCGTACACCCCTACCCCCAAGGAGGAGGGGGTGAGGGGGCCATAGTAGGAGTTGGCGAAGTAGAAGTGGCGGCCCGTGAGGGAGGCGAAGGCCCCCTGGAACTCCACCTGGTTCCAGCCCATCTGGGGCACCCGGCCCCGGAGGAAGCGGCGCACCACCCCCGGAACCAGGCCCAGGCCCCTGACCCCGGGGGCCTCCTCGCTGGCCTCGTAGAGCACCTGCATGCCCACGCAGATCCCGAGGAAAGGCAGGCCCCTTTCCAGGTGGCGGAGGACCCGCTCCACGAAGCCGCTTTCCCGGAAGGCCCGCATCACCTGGCCGAAGTGGCCCTGGCCGGGGAGGACGAGGAGGTCCGCGTCCTCGCGGGCCTTGGGGTCCTGGGAGACCGCCACGTCAAACCCCGCGGCCTCGAGGGCCTTGGCGGCGCTTCTCAGGTTGCCTGAGCCGTAGTCAATGAGCAGCGCCTTCATCCTCACTCCCAAAGGGGGCATCATCCGGTTTCCTTCGTCCGACTGGCCCGGGGAGGCTCCCTCAGGGAGCTTTTGCCGGGGCCCCCATGCTGGCGCAAGCCAGCATGGGGGGGCATCAAAGCACCCCTTTGGTGCTGGGGACCCCCTCCCCCGTGCGCCGGGTCGCCTTGTGGAGGGCCCGGGCCAAAGCCTTAAAGCTCGCCTCCACCACGTGGTGCGCCTCCCTTCCGGAAAGGAGCCTCAGGTGGAGGGTGAGCCGCCCGTGGTTCACCAGGCCCCGCAGGAACTCCCGCAGGTGGTAGTGGTTCACCCCGCCCGCCTCCCCCACCACGGGCCAGGCCTCGGGACGGTACTCCAGGTGGGGCCTTCCCGAGAGGTCCAAGACGCAGAGCACCAGGGTCTCGTCCATGGGGGCGAAGGCCTCGGCGTAGCGCTCCAGCCCCGCCCCGTCCCCCAGGGCCTCCTTCAAGGCCATCCCCAGGGCGATGCCCACGTCCTCCACCAGGTGGTGCACGTCCACCTCGAGGTCCCCCCTGGCCTCCACCTCCAAGAGGAAGCGGCCGTGCCGCTGGAGCTGGAGGAGCATGTGGTCCAGGAAGGGAAGGCCCGTGGCCACCTTTCCCCCCGGGGGCCCGTCCAGGCCCAGGCGGAGCCGGACCCAGGTCTCCGCCGTGGCCCTTTCCACGGTGGCCTCACGCATAGGCCACCCCGAAGGCCGCCCTCAGGAAGGCGTCCATCTCCTCCCTCAGGCCGATGGTGACCCGGAAGCACCCCGCAAGCCCCGGGTAGCGGTCCTGCCGCCGCACCAGCACCCCCTGGGCGAGGAGGTGGCGGAAGGCCTCCTCGGCATCGGGGGTCTTCACCAGGAGGAAGTTGGTGTGGCTCGGGTAAGGCCGCCAGGTGGGGTGGTTTAGGAGCCCGGCGTAGGTCCGCTCCCGCTCCCGCCTGACGCCCTCCACCACCTCCCGCACGTACCCCGGGTTCTCCAGGACCACCTCCAGGATGGCCCCGGTGTGGGCGGGGAGCACGAAGGGGGGAAGCACCTCCCGCACCACCTCCGCCACCTCCGGGCTCGCCAGGAGGTACCCGGCCCTCACCCCCCCCAGGGAGAAGGCCTTGGAAAAGGTGCGAAGGAGGGCCACGTGGGGGTTTTCCCGGGCCAAAGCGCTATGGTCCGTTCCGGCAAACTCCCGGTAGGCCTCGTCCACCACCAAGAGCCCCCCCACCTCCTTGGCCCTTTCCGCCAGGGCCCAAAGGGCCTCCTCCGGGAAGAGGGCCCCCGTGGGGGCGTGGGGGTTGGGGAGGAAGAGCACCCCCCCCGTGAAGGCGGAAAGGAGCCCCTCCAGGGGAAGGGCGAACCCCTCCTCCAAAGGCACCGCCCGGTAGGGCGTCCCCGCCACCTTGGCCGCGTGGGCGTAGTGGGGGAAGGAGGGGGAAAGGTCCAAGACCTCCTCCGCCGCCAGGGCCAAGGCCAGGATGAGGAGGTTGGAGCCGGGGGCGAGGACGATCCCCTCCTCGGGCCAGCCCAGAAGGGCGGAAAGCCTCCGCCGCAGGGCCTCGGCGTGGATCTCGGGGTAGCGGTTCCAGGGAATGGACCCAAGCCGCCTCAAGGCCTCCTCCTTGAGGGCCTGCGGGAGGTCAAGGGGGCTTTCGTTCTGGTCCAGCTTCACCGGGGCCTCCACCTTCTTGTAGGGGTAAGGGGTAAGGCCCCGGAGGTGCGCCTTGAAGGCCCGCATGCCCCGAGTATAGCGGTAAACTCAAGGCATGAACCGGGCCCGGGACTGGCTCCTCCAGGCGGAGAAGGACCTGGAGATGGCCGAGATCGCCCAGGGCGCAGGAAGGCACGAATGGGCCTGCTTCGCCGCCCAGCAAGCGGCCGAGAAGGCGGTCAAGGCCCTCCACCTCCACCTGGGCCAGGAGGCCTGGGGGCGCCTTGTGGCCCGGCTCCTGAAGGAGCTTCCCCTTCAAGTGCCCCAGGAGCTGGTGGAAAAGGCCCGCTATCTGGATGGGCTCTATATCCCCACCCGCTACCCCGACGCCTTCCCCGAGGGGCCTTCGGCGGAGCACTACGGGCCTTTGCAGAGCGAGGAGGCCATAGGCCATGCCCGTGAGATCCTTGGGTTCGTCCGTGCTCAGATGGCCTAGCCGGGACGAGGTGGAGGAGGCCCTGAAGGCCTGGCTCGCCCGCCACCCTATCCCTGGGCTCGTGGCCGCGGGCTACTTCGGCTCCTACGCCCGGGGGGAGGCGGGGGTGGGAAGCGACCTGGACCTCCTCCTCCTGGTGGCGCGCTCCCCCCTCCCCCCCTGGAAGCGCCCCCTGGAGCTTCCCCTAGAGGAGCTTCCCGTGCCCACGGAGGCCCTGGTCTACACCCTGGAGGAGTGGAAAGGCCTGCCCCAAAGAAGCCCCCGCCTGGCCCGCGTCCTCCGGGAGGAGACCCGCTGGCTTCTTCCCCCTCCCTAACGCGTACCCTTCATAACCCTTTATTACGTTCGCCCCGTTGCCACCGGGAATCCCCACCAGGACTTTTTACCCCCCATGCCGGCCTGCGCCGGCATGGGGTGGCATCAGAAGTGGGCGTATCCCTTCCGGGGAAGGGGCGTCCCGCGGAAGTGGACCCCTTCCCCCTCCAGAACCCTCCCCGCCCGGAAGAGGGGAAGGCCCGCCGCCTCCGCCCTGGCGCGCACCTTTTTCTCCTCCTCCCTCGGCACCACCAAGACCGCCTCAAACTCCTCGCCCCCGTAGAGGACGAACTCCAGGGCCTTCTCCTCGCTCCCCGCGAAGGCCAGGACATCGGGGTAAAGGGGAAGGGCCTCCACCTCCACCCGCACCCCGAGCTCCGCAAGCTGCCAAAGGGTTTCCGCCAGGCCATCCGAGGAGTCCAGGCTTCCCCGAAGCAGGCCGGAAAGAGTCAAAAGCTCCAGGCGGGGCAGGGGATAGAAGGCGGCCTTCCGAATCTCCGGAAACTCTTCCAGAGAGCGCCCCTGGTAATGGGCCCCTATGGCGGCTCCCGCCCTCCCCCACCGGTCCCCGGCCAGGTAGAGGAGGTCCCCGGGGAGGGCCTTCCGGGGCAAGGGCGCCCGGGTCCGGGCCAGGCCGGAGACGGTGAGGGCCACCTCCCCCCCGGCGTTGGTGTCCCCCCCCAGAAGGAAGGCCCCAAGCCGCCCTGCAGCCTCCGCCGCCCCCTGGACCATCTCCAGAACGAAAGCCTCTTCCAGGTCCTCCGGCAGAAAGAGCCCCAGGGTAAACCCCAGGGGCCGCCCCATCTTGGCGAGGAGGTCGGAGGCGGTGGCCGCCACCCCCCGGAAGCCCACCTCAAAGGGCCCCATGCCCTCTAGGGCCACCTCCCGGTAGAGGAAGCCGTCCGTCTTCAGGAGCCAGGCCTCCCCCTCCGCCCACACCCCCCCGGCATCATCCCCCGGGGGCAAGGGGGCCCCCTCGGGGTAGCCCAAAGGGGCTAGCTTTTTTAGAAGGGCCCGCTCGCCCAAGTCCTTAAGCCGCATACGCCCAGGCTAGGGTATCATGGCGGGGTGTGCCGGGTTGACCTGTGCTTGCGGCCCACCCCTGGCCCCCTCCTAGTGCTAGAGGTCCTGCCCGCGGGAAGCGTCCTCAGCCTCCTCCTGGCCCGGGGGGCCAAGGAGGTCTGGGTAGCCCCTGGCCCCAAGGTGGCGCGGCTCCTCGCCGAGGAAATGGGCCGGGAGACCCTCCTTCTGGGCGAGGTGGAGGGGTTTCCCCCCGAGGGGTTCCACGGCCGGCTCTCCTTGGTGGACCTGGAAGGGGCCGAGGTGGAGGGGAAACGGGCGGTCCTGGTGGCCCCCATCCTGAACGGAAGCCTCCTCCCCGGGGAGGAGGAGGTGTACCTGGCCAACCTGCGCAACGCCACGGCCGCCCTGGCCCTGGCCCGGACCCTAAAGGCCCCCACCCTCCGTCCCGCCGGGAGCGAAGAACCCCTCCTCTCCGCCCTGGTGGCCGCCGGCTTCCTCCTCAAGCGGCTCTGCCCCGAGGCCATCCCCTCCCTGGCCACCGCCCTCCTCAAGGCCTTCCCCGACCCCCAGGAGGCCCTCTTCCAAAGCTGGGAGGGCCAGGCCCTCCACAAGGAGGGGCGCACAGAGGAGCTGGCCCGGGCCAGCCTCATCGGGGTGGACCCGGTGGTGCCGAGGCTCGCCGGAGTCCGCTTCTTCCCCAAGGAGGCTTTCGGCCTCACCCAGGACCGCTACGCCCAGAGGTTCGTGGCATGGAGCGCCTAGAGCTTCTCGGCCTGCCCTTAGACCCCGTGGGGATGGAGGAGGCCCTTGAGCGCATCGCGGGCTTCCTCCGGGAGGAGAAGACCCACCAGGTGGTGACCCTAAACCCGGAGATCGCCGTGCGGGCGCGGGAGGACGCGGCCCTGCGCCGGGCCATCTGGGAGGCGGAACTGGTCACCCCGGACGGGGTGGGCATCCTCTGGGCGGTGCGAAAGCGCCTCGGCCTGGCCCTCCGGGAGCGGGTCACGGGCGTGGACCTCACCCTGGCCCTCTTTCGCCGCTTTCCCGGGATCCGGGTCTACCTCCTGGGGGGCAGGCCCGGGGTGGCGGAGCGGGCCGCCTTGGAGGCCGGGCGCCTGGGGGCCGAGGTGGTGGGCTTCCACCACGGCTACTTCCAGGAGGAAGGCCCGGTGGTGGAGGAGATCCGGCGCAAGGCCCCAGACCTCCTCCTGGTGGGAATGGGAGAGCGCCAGGAGGTCTTCATCCACCGCCACAAGCCAGCGCTCGGGGCGAGGGTGGCCATGGGGGTGGGCGGCACCTTGGACGTGTTGGCGGGGGAGGCCAAAAGACCCCCCCTCTGGGCCCAGCGCCTGGGCCTGGAGTGGCTTTTGCGGGTGGGCCTGGACCCCAAGCGCTGGAAGCGGGCCCCGCGGCTTTTCCGCTTCGCTTACATGGTCCTCAGGGAAAAGGACTAGAATGCCCCCATGAGGCGCTTTCTGGCTCCCCTTCTCCTCCTCTTGTCGGGCGCTTTGGCCCAGGGCCTGGTCCTGCCCTTCCAGGGGGCGGAGGGCTACCGCCTGGCCCAGGCCTTCGCCCAAGGGCTAGGGGCCCCTCCCCCCACGGCCTTAGCCCTGGTCCTCCCCGATTTGCCCTGGCGGGGCAGCTACGACCTGGCGGGGGGGCTCTACACCAAGGCGGGAGCCCGCCTGGCCCAGGCCGCCACAGGGGCGGACTGGGTGCTTCTCGGGCGGCAGGAAGAAGGGGGCCTCAGGCTTTTCCTGGCCCGGGCTGGTGGGGTAAAGGAGGGCCTCTTCCCTACCCCGGGGCTGGCCTGGCTCTGGCTCCAGGGGCAAGGCCTGGCCCCCCTCTTCCGCCCGCTCCCCTCCCCCACCCTTTCCGAGGAACGCCTGCGCGCCCTGGCCCAGGGGCAAGACCCCGATCCTCTGCACCGGTCCGCCTTGGACCTGAGGGAGGGGCGGGGGGCCGGGCTCCTGGAGGGGCTTTTGCCCAAAAGGCTCCTCCTCCTCTGGCAGGGCCAGCTTCCCCCCGCCTACCGGGCCTTCGCCCTCCTCTCCGAGGGGAAGCGGGAAGAGGCCCTCGAGGCGGCAAAAAGCCTAGGGGAAGGGGACGTCTTGGAGAGGACCGCCGCCCACCTGGTCCTAAGGGCCCTGGAGGACCCCCGCTGGCAGGAAAGCGCCCGCGCCCTGGCCCAGGCCTTTCCCGAGCTTCCCCTGGCCTGGGAGGAGGTGAGCTTCGCCGCCTTCGCCGAGGGGAAGGGCCCTGAGGCCAAGGAAGCCCTCCTCCACGCCCTCAGGCTCCGCCCCGACTACTGGCTCTACTGGACCAACCTGGGCTGGGCCTACTACCTCACGGGGGACCTTCCCCGGGCCCTCCTGGCCTCGGAGCGGGCGGTGCGGCTTCAGCCGAACGCCACCGCCTTCTACAACCTGGGGCTTTTCAGGGCCATCTACGGGGACTTCCTGGGGGCCAAGGCCGCCTATGACCGCGCCTTGCGCCTGGACGAGGGGGAGGACTTCCCGGAGGCCCTGAAGGACCTGGAGGGGCGGGAAGAACCCCTCGCCCGCTACTTCCGGGCCTACCTGGCCGAACGGGCGGGGCTGCCCGCCCGGGAGCTCTACCAGGCCTTCCTGGAGGCCCACCCCAAGCACCCCGCGGCCCTCGCCGCAAGGCGGGCCCTTTCGCAGCTCGGCCAAAGGACCCTCCGGCTGGAGGTGGCCAAGCTCACCCTTATCCCCGGGGACCTGGAGGCCCGGCCCTTCCGCGCGGGGGAGGCCGTCTTCCCCGAGGTGCGCCTGGAAGGCCTCCCCTACCTGGAGCGGGGCAACCTGGAAACCCTCCTCTGGCAGGAAGGGAAAACCTTGGCGCGGGGGGAAAAACCCCTGGGCTTCCCCCCCCTCACCGCCCGCCTGGAGGCGGTGGCCCCCGCCGTCACCCTTCCCGAACCCGGGCGGTACACCCTGGAGGTCCGCTACGGGGAGGCTAAGGCCCTCCTGCCCCTGGAGGTGGGCCCACCGAGCCTCGCCCGCAGGCTTTACGCCCTGGGCCTCGAGGCGCGGGACCTCTCGGGCCAGGCCCTCCTCACCCCCAAGGAGGCCCTGGGGCCGGAAGGGGAAAAGCTCCTCCTGGAGCGGACCCTAGAGGCCCTTAAGGAGGCCGCCCCCTTGGCCACCGCCCCCCGGTTTACCACCCCCCTGGACAAGGGTCCCTACCAGGGGCGAAGCGTGCAAGACCTCCTCAGGAGCCCCACCCTCGAGCTGGTGCGGGCCTTCTACCAGGCCGTTCTGGAAAATCCCGAACTCCTCGGGGAAAACGACGTGGTGAACGCTTTCGTGGGGTGGCTCCTTGGCCTGTAACGGGGTAACGCTCCTGTAACGCTGCCCCCCGTCTAAACTGGTCTAGGTCCCTCGGGACCGGATTGGAGGCGGATTCAAATGGGTATTCCCGGGTATTGGCGTCTAAGCGCTCTAGCATTGCTGGCAGCCCTGGGGGCTTGTTCCGGCCCTCAAGGCGTGGTTCCCAACATGGTGGTCCCGGGCCCCCGGGACGATGCCGGGGGCGACCCCGCCCAGGCCTGCGGCGAGGTGGCCAAGGCCGCCATGGGCCCGAAGGGGGGCATCCTGGTCTGGAATACCGCGGACACCCTCTTCGTGCGGCTTTCCGGGGTCTCCCCTTACCAGCTCACGGAAAGCCACGCCTATGCGGGCACCGCAGCCCCCGGAGGCTGGTGGAGCTACCCCGCCCAGGCGGTGCACGACCCCTACGTGGACACCTTCACCTACGCCTTCCCCCTGGCGGACCTGGGCACCAACCCCGGGGACAGCCTCCACGTGGCCGGCCACGCCTTTCTCCTGAGCCCAGGCTACAGCTTCGCCGAGGGCCAGGGCCATCTGGAGTACACGGTCCAGGCCTGCCAGAACACCCCACCCCCGCCCGGCAAGGACATCGTGGTGTTTAACGACATCAACCCCTTTGACAACACCGCCATGGCCAACCCCAACAACCAGCTCATGGCCCGCAACCTGGTGAACTACACCACCGCGGGCCCCCGGGGCGCAGGCACCAAGGTGCTCTTTGACCGGGGCCGCAACTCCGTGTGCGGGGGCACGGGGGAGTGTAGCGATGCGGGCCTAGCCACGTTCCGGAACGTGATCCAAGGCGAGGGCTTCACCATTGAGGAGCTCAACTCCACCCAGGGATCCATCACCGCCTTGCCCCTCGAGGTCAAGGTCATCTTCCTCTGGAACCCCCGCGAGACCTTCACCAACGCGGAGATCAACGTGCTCAAACAGTTCGCCGACGAAGGGGGGCGCGTGGTCTTCATCGGCGAGTGGCAGGGCTATTACGACGCCATCACCCTGGAGAACGACTTCCTGGGCAAGATGGGGGCCGTGATGACCAACACCGGCCAGGCGGTGGACTGCGGTTACAACACCTTGCCCCAGGCCTCCTTGCGCCCTCACCAGATCACCCAGGGCATGACGAACGTAACCATGGCCTGCTCCTCGGTGCTGGTGCCTGGGCCGAACGACTACCCCCTCTACTACGACTCCACCAACTCCAAGGTCCTCTCGGCGGTGGCCACCATAGACCCCACGCCCTTACCCCTCAACTACGTGGCACCCCAGCGGGGCCAGGTGGCCCCCCAGGGCCTCGCTCCCCTCCTGAACCCCCGCTCCTCCACGGGCTACTGAGCGGAAAAACCAAACCTCCCGCCTAGAGGCGGGAGGTTTCCTGGTGGAGCCGACGGGACTCGAACCCGTGACCTCCTGAGTGCGATTCAGGCGCGCTCCCAGCTGCGCCACGGCCCCACGCGCCCTCTAGGGTAGCAAGGGGCCATGGCCTTGTCTAGTCCCCTTCCTTGAGCCGCACCTCCACCCGGCCCTTCTGGTCCTTCACGGAAAGCTTGGCCTTGGCCTTGCCCTTGCGGTACTCCGCCTTCCACTCGTCCTTCTTGACCTCGTACTTCACCCGCACCCAGCCCCGGCGGCGGAGGTCCTCATCGTGATAGCGGAAGATGGCCTCGGGCCGCGAATAGCTGTAGACCACCACCACGCCCCGGGGCTCCGCCACCTGCTCCACCACCACCGCATGGGGAAAGAGGTCAAAGGAAAAGGTGGCGGTGAGGCGCACCTCCAAGGCCCAGGCCGAGACCAAGAGGGGTAGGATCCAGACCCAGCGCATGCCCCTAGCTTAGCCCAAAGCCCCCCTACCCCCGTGAGTGCAGGCTAAAGTACACTTTAAGCATGGACGAAGTTTGGCAAAAGCTCGCCGAACCCTTCCCCCCGGAGGAGGTGCAGTGGCGCGTGGAGGCCCTCTCCCGGGACAAGAAGCGGGCCCTGGTGGTGCCCTACGTGGACGCCCGCACCGTCTTGGACCGCCTGGACCGCACCGTGGGCCCCGAGGGCTGGCAGGATACCTACGAGGTGCTTTCCGACCAGGAGCGCACCGTCAAGGACGAGCGGGGCGAGCGGCGGGAGCGGCTTTGCGAGGTGAGGTGCCGCCTCACCGTCCTGGGGGTAAGCAAGGAGGACGTGGGGGAGGGGGATTCCCTCAAGGCCGCCTTCTCCGATGCCCTGAAGCGGGCGGCGGTGAAGTTCGGGGTGGGGCGCTACCTCTACCGCCTGGAGAAGCAGTGGGTGGACTACGATGCGGAAAGGGGCCGGTTTACTCCCCCCAAGCTCCCCGAACCCGAAGGCGGGGAAGCCCAGGAGGAGGGAAAGCCCGAGGCCTACCGCCTCATCGACCAGCTCATGGAGCGCCTCAAGGAAAAGGGCATGGGGAAAGAGGCGGCCCGGATCGTCACCAAGTACGGGGGGTACGGCAGAACCCCCGAGGAAACCAAGCGCCTCTACGGGGAGCTCCGCGCCCTGCTCAAGGGATGAGGGTCATCGCCGTCGGAGACCTCCACGGAAACTTTCCCGCCCTCTGGCGCATCCTCAAGGCAGAGGGTCTGGCGGACCCTGGCCTTAAGCCCAGCGAGGAGCTACGCTCGGGAAGGGCCCGGGTGGTGCTCCTCGGGGACCTGGTCCACCCCAAGACCCTCTGGGACTACGAGCGCCTCACCGGCTTGACCCCCTTTGACCCCCACGACCCCGCCCACCTGCGCCTGGCGGCCAGCTGGCAAATCCGCGAGCTTTTCCGCCTCAAGGCCTTTCAGGAGGCGGCAGCGGGCCACGTGACCATCCTCCTCGGCAACCACGACGAGGCGGCCCTCAAGGGGGAACCCCTCCTGGGCAACCGCCAGCTCAAGCACCTGGAGTTCCACCCCGAGCACGGGGGCAAGCCCCTGCCCGAGGCCCTAAAGGCCTGGTTCGCCAGCTTCCCCCGGGAGGTCTCCCTCCTCGGGGTCCACTTCGCCCACGTGGGCCCCGTGCCCTGGTTGCAGGAGTACGATGACCTCTTCTACGCCCAAAGCGAGCCCAAGACCTGGTGGTTCCGCACCCCGGACTACGTGGAGCGCATGGGCCACCGCTTTGGCGTGTACGGGCACATCCCCATGAAAGACGGCATCCTCCTCAAGGAGCGCTTCGCCCTCATCGACGCCCTGGACTTGGGGCAGTACCTGGAACTCTTTCCCGAGGAGGAACCCTTGCGCCTTCTCATCAAGCGCCTCCCCCATGCCTAGGCTCACCTCGCCCAAGGAGGTGCGGGCGTTGCTCCTGCGCCACGGCCTCTTCGCCGACAGGCGGTTTGGCCAGAACTTCTTGGTGTCCGAAGCCTACCTGAGGCGCATCGTGGAGGCCGCCAAGCCCTTTACGGGACCCGTCTTCGAGGTGGGCCCGGGCCTCGGGGTGCTTACCCGGGCCCTCCTCGAGGCCGGGGCGGAGGTCACCGCCATCGAGAAGGACCTCCGCCTGAAGCCGGTCCTGGAGGAGACCCTTAAGGGCTTCCCCGTGCGCCTGGTCTTCCAGGACGCCCTCCTTTACCCCTGGGAGGAGGTGCCCCAGGGAAGCCTTCTCGTGGCCAACCTCCCCTACAACGTGGCCACGCCCCTCGTCACCCGGCTTTTACAGACGGGCCGCTTCGCCCGCTTGGTCTTCCTGGTGCAAAAGGAGGTGGCGGAGCGCATGGTGGCCCGGCCCGGCACCCCCCAGTACGGCCTCCTCTCCCTGCGGGTGGCCCACCACGCCGAGGCGGAGAAGCTCTTTGACCTCCCCCCGGGCGCCTTCTTCCCCCCGCCCAAGGTGGTGAGCAGCCTGGTGCGCCTCACCCCAAAGGGGACGCCGGACGACCCGGAACTCTTCCGGGTCATAGAGGCCGCCTTCGCTAAGCGGCGCAAGACCCTAAGGAATGCTCTCCTGGCCGCGGGTTACCCCAAGGAGCGGGTGGAGGCGGCCCTGGGGTCCCTGGGCCTTCCCCCCCAGGTGCGGGGGGAAAGCCTGGACCTGGACCAGTTTCGCCGCCTGAAGGAGCTTCTCTACACAGGCGTGTAGGTTTTCATTCCCTGATAAGTAAGCTCCTTACACCGATTAGCCCCCTCCCCGGTGTAGCCCACCCCTGTTGCCCGGAAAGGAGGGTGGTAAGATGGGCGGGAAATGAGGGGGGGCCGTGGGGTTTTGGGCTCCCACCTCGTGAAGAGATGCACGAAAGGAGGGGACCTTGGCGCCGATTGCGGAGTATGTGAACGTCCTCATCTATCTGGGGGTGGCCCTCTTCATCGGGGTAGCGGCCCTCTTGGTGGGAGCCCTCCTGGGTCCCAAGAAGCCGGGCAGGGCCAAGCTGATGCCCTACGAGTCGGGGAACGACCCCGCGGGGGAGGTGCGGCGCTTTCCCGTCCACTTCTACGTGGTGGCTATGCTCTTCATCCTCTTTGACGTGGAGGTGGCCTTCCTCTGGCCCTATGCGGTGAGCGCGGGGGGGCTTGGCCTCTACGGGTTCTGGGGGGCCCTGGGCTTCACCCTCCTCCTCTTCGTGGGCTTCCTCTACGAGTGGTGGAAGGGGGTGATGCGGTGGCACTGAAGGACCTCTTCGAAAGGGACGTGCAGGAGCTGGAGCGGGAGGGCATCCTCTTCACCACCCTGGAGAAGCTGGTGGCCTGGGGGCGGAGCAACTCCTTGTGGCCCGCCACCTTCGGCCTCGCCTGTTGCGCCATAGAGATGATGGCCTCCACGGACGCCCGAAACGACCTAGCCCGCTTCGGGAGCGAGGTCTTCCGGGCAAGCCCCCGCCAGGCGGACGTGATGATCGTGGCCGGCAGGCTATCCAAAAAGATGGCCCCGGTGATGCGCCGGGTCTGGGAGCAGATGCCCGACCCCAAGTGGGTGATCTCCATGGGGGCCTGCGCGAGCTCGGGCGGGATGTTCAACAACTACGCCATCGTGCAGAACGTGGACTCGGTGGTGCCCGTGGACGTCTACGTGCCGGGATGTCCCCCGCGCCCCGAGGCCCTGATCTACGCGGTGATGCAACTCCAGAAGAAGGTGCGGGGCCAGGCCTACAACGAGCGGGGAGAGAAGCTCCCCCCGGTGGCGGCCTGGAAGCGGGCGAGGGGGTGAGGCATGCGGCTTGAGCGCGTCTTGGAGGAGGCCAGGGCCCAGGGTTACCCCGTGGAGGACAACGGCCTCGGCAACCTCTGGGTGGTCCTGCCAAAGGAGCGCTTCAAGGAGGCCATGGCCCGCTACAAGGAGATGGGCTTCAACTACCTGGCGGACATCGTGGGCCTGGACTACCTGACCTACCCGGAGAAGAAGCCTGAGCGCTTCGCCGTGGTCTACGAGCTGGTCTCCCTCCCCGGGTGGAAGGACGGGGACGGAAGCCGCTTCTTCGCCCGGGTCTACGTGCCCGAGAAGGACCCGAGGCTCCCCACGGTCACCGACCTCTGGGGAAGCGCGAACTTCCTGGAAAGGGAGGTCTACGACCTCTTCGGCATCGTCTTTGAGGGCCACCCGGACCTGCGCAAAATCCTCACCCCGGAGGACCTCGAGGGCCACCCCCTGCGCAAGGACTTCCCCCTAGGGGAAACCCCCACCCTCTTCCGCGAGGGGCGGTACATCATCCCGAGCGAGTTCCGGGCCGCCCTCACCGGCCAAGACCCCGGCCTCACCACCTACCGGGGGGGAGCCCGCAAGGGCTACAAGGCGCTTTGGGCCGACCTCGTCAAGGCCAAGGAGGTCAAATGAAGGACTACCTGGACCTGGACCCCCAGGTGGTGGAGGAACCCAAAGAACTCCGCACCGAGGTCATGACCCTGAACGTGGGGCCCCAGCACCCCTCCACCCACGGGGTGCTTCGCGTGGTGGTCACCCTCTCGGGCGAGGAGGTCTTGGACCTCGTCCCCCACATCGGCTACCTCCACACGGGGTTTGAGAAGAACATGGAGCACCGGACGTATACGCAGGTGATCACGTATACGCCCCGGATGGACTACCTCCACTCCTTCGCCCACGACCTGGCCTACGCCCTCGCCGTGGAGAAGCTGGTGGGGGCCGTGGTGCCGCCCAGGGCGGAGACCATAAGGGTCATCCTCAACGAGCTCTCCCGCCTGGCCAGCCACCTGGTCTTCCTGGGGACGGGGCTTTTGGACCTCGGGGCCCTCACGCCCTTCTTCTACGCCTTCCGGGAGCGGGAGACCATCCTGGACCTCTTCGAGTGGGTCACGGGCCAGCGCTTCCACCACAACTACATCCGCATCGGCGGGGTCAAGGAGGACCTGCCCGAGGAGTTCGTCCCCGAGCTCAAGAAGCTCCTCGAGGTCCTACCCCACCGCATCGACGAGTACGAGGCCCTCTTCGCCGAAAGCCCCATCTTCCACGAACGGGCCCGGGGCGTGGGGGTCATTCCCCCTGAGGTGGCCATCCACCTCGGCCTCACCGGGGGGTCTCTGAGGGCGAGCGGGGTGAACTACGACGTGCGCAAGGCCTACCCCTACGCGGGCTACGAGACATACCGCTTTGAGGTGCCCCTGGGGGAGCACGGGGACGTGTTTGACCGGATGATCATCCGCATCCGGGAGATGCGGGAGTCGGTGAAGATCATAGAGCAGGCTCTGGAGCGCCTCGAGCCCGGGCCCATCCGCGACCCCAACCCCCAGATCACCCCGCCCCCCCGCCACCTCCTGGAGACCTCCATGGAGGCGGTCATCTACCACTTCAAGCACTACACCGAGGGCTTTCACCCCCCCAAGGGGGAGGTGTACGTGCCCACGGAGTCGGCCCGGGGGGAACTCGGCTACTACATCGTCTCCGACGGGGGGAGCATGCCCTACCGGGTGAAGGTGCGGGCCCCGAGCTTCGTCAACCTGCAAAGCCTCCCCTACGCCTGTAAGGGGGAACAGGTGCCGGACATGGTGGCCATCATCGCAAGCCTTGACCCCGTGATGGGGGACGTGGACCGCTAGGAGGGAAGATGGGGTTCTTTGACGACAAAAAGGACTTCCTGGAGGAGACCTTCGCCAAGTACCCGCCCGAGGGGCGCCGCTCGGCCATCATGCCCCTTCTCCGCCGGGTGCAGCAGGAGGAGGGCTGGATCCGCCCGGAGCGCATAGAGGAGATCGCCCGCCTCGTGGGCACCACCCCCACCGAGGTCCTGGGGGTGGCGAGCTTCTACTCCTACTACCAGTTCGTGCCCACCGGGCGCTACCACCTCCAGGTCTGCGCCACGCTAAGCTGCAAGCTTGCGGGGGCGGACGAGCTTTGGGACCACCTGACGGAGGAGCTAGGCATCGGCCCCGGGGAGGTGACCCCGGACGGGCTCTTCAGCGTGCAGAAGGTGGAGTGCCTTGGGTCTTGCCACACCGCCCCCGTGGTCCAGGTGAACGATGAGCCCTACGTGGAATGCGTGACCCGGGAGAGGCTTAAGGCGCTTCTGGAAGGCCTCAGGGCGGGGAAGCGGCTTGAGGAGATTGCGCTTCCCGGCAAGTGCGGCCACCACGTGCACGAGGTGGAGGTATGACCGGGCCGATTCTTTCCGGGCTGGACCCCCGCTTTGAACGGACCCTCTACGCCCACGTGGGGAAGGAAGGGTCCTGGACCCTGGACTACTACCTCAAGCACGGGGGGTACGAGACCGCCAGGCGGGTCCTCAAGGAAAAGACCCCGGAGGAGGTCATCGAGGAGGTGAAGCGCTCGGGGCTACGGGGCCGGGGCGGGGCGGGCTTCCCCACGGGGGTCAAGTGGGGCTTCATGCCCAAGGACGGGAAGCAGCACTACCTCATCTGCAACGCCGACGAGTCCGAGCCCGGGAGCTTCAAGGACCGCTACATCCTGGAGGACGTCCCCCACCTCCTCATTGAGGGCATGATCCTGGCCGGGTACGCCATACGGGCCACGGTGGGCTACATCTACGTCCGGGGGGAGTACCGCCGGGCGGCGGACCGGCTGGAGACGGCCATAAGGGAGGCCCGGGCGCGGGGCTATTTGGGGAAAAACCTCTTCGGCACGGACTTCTCCTTTGACCTCCACGTCCACCGCGGAGCCGGGGCCTACATCTGCGGGGAGGAGACGGCCCTCATGAACTCCCTGGAGGGCCTCAGGGCGAACCCCCGCTTGAAGCCCCCCTTCCCCGCCCAGGCGGGCCTCTGGGGCAAGCCCACCACCATCAACAACGTGGAGACCCTGGCCGCCGTGGTGCCCATCCTGGAGCGGGGCGCGGACTGGTTCGCCCAGATGGGCACGGAGCAGTCCAAGGGGATGAAGCTCTACCAGGTCTCGGGGCCCGTGCGGCGCCCCGGGGTGTATGAACTCCCCATGGGCACCACCTTCCGCGAGCTCCTCTACGAGTGGGCGGGAGGCCCCTTGGAGCCCATCCAGGCCCTCATCCCCGGAGGGTCCTCCACCCCGCCCTTGCCCTTCACCGACGAGGTCCTGGACACGCCCATGAGCTACGAGCACCTGCAGGCCAAGGGCTCCATGCTGGGGACGGGCGGGGTCATCCTCATCCCCGAGCGGGTGAGCATGGTGGACGCCATGTGGAACATCACCCGCTTCTACGCCCACGAGTCCTGCGGCAAGTGCACCCCCTGCCGCGAGGGCGTGGCGGGCTTCATGGTGAACCTCTTCGCCAAGATCGGCTCTGGCCAGGGCGAGGAAAAGGACGTGGAGCACCTGGAAGCCCTCCTGCCCCTGATTGAGGGCCGGAGCTTCTGCCCCCTGGCCGACGCCGCCGTCTGGCCGGTGAAGGGGTCTTTGAAGCACTTCAAGGACCAGTACCTGGCCCTGGCGCGGGAGAAGAAGCCCGTGCCCAGGCCCGTGCTCTGGAGGTGAAGGTGGTCAGGGTCAAGGTCAACGACCGCATCGTGGAGGTACCCCCGGGAACGAGCGTCATGGACGCGGTCTTCCACGCGGGGTACGACGTGCCCCTCTTCTGCTCGGAAAAGCACCTCTCCCCCATCGGGGCCTGCCGCATGTGCCTGGTGCGGATCGGCCTCCCCAAGAGGGGCCCGGACGGGAAGCCCGTCTTGAACGAGGCGGGTGAGCCGGAGATCGCCTGGCAGCCCAAGCTCGCGGCAAGCTGCGTCACCGCTGTGGCGGACGGGATGGTGGTGGACACCCTCTCCGAGGTGGTGCGGGAGGCCCAGGCGGGGATGGTGGAGTTCACCCTCCTAAACCACCCCTTAGACTGCCCCACCTGCGACAAGGGCGGGGCCTGCGAGCTCCAGGACCGCACGGTGGAGTACGGCCTCTACGAGAAGTACTACCAGAAGGGCCCCCTGGAGCTTCCCGTCTACACCCGCTTTGAGTTCACCCGCCGCCACGTGGACAAGCACCACCCCCTCTCCCCCTTCGTAGTCCTGGACCGGGAGCGGTGCATCCACTGCAAGCGGTGCGTGCGCTACTTTGAGGAGGTTCCGGGGGACGAGGTCCTGGACTTCATTGAGCGCGGGGTGCACACCTTCATCGGCACCATGGACTTCGGCCTCCCCTCGGGCTTCTCCGGCAACATCACGGATATCTGCCCGGTGGGGGCCCTTTTGGACCTCACCGCCCGCTTCCGGGCCCGCAACTGGGAGATGGAGGAGACCCCCACCACCTGCGCCCTCTGCCCCGTGGGGTGCGGGATCACCGCGGACACCCGGAGCGGCGAGCTCCTAAGGGTGCGGGCCCGGGAGGTGCCCGAGGTGAACGAGATCTGGATCTGCGACGCGGGCCGCTTCGGGCACGAGTGGGCGGACTCGGACCGGCTCAGAACCCCCTTGGTCCGTAGGGAGGGGAGGCTGGTGGAGGCCACCTGGGAGGAGGCCTTCCTGGCCATCAAGGAGGGCCTGAAGGGGGCGAGAGGCGAGGAGGTGGGGCTTTACCTGGCCCACGACGCCACCCTGGAGGAGGGCCTTTTGGCCTCCGAGCTCGCCCAGGCCCTCAAGACCCCCCACCTGGACTTCCAGGGCCGCACCGCCGCCCCGGCGAGCCTCTTCCCCGCGGCCACCCTGGAGGACCTCCTGCGGGCGGACTTCGCCCTGGTCCTGGGCGACCCCACGGAGGAGGCCCCCATCCTCCACCTGCGCCTCAGCGAGTTCGTGCGCGACCTCAAGCCCCCCTTCCGCTTTGGCCACGGCACCCCCTTCGCCGACCTAGGGATCAAGGAGAGGATGCCGCGGCGCACGGACAAGATGGCCCTCTTCGCCCCCTACCGCGCCCCCCTCATGAAGTGGGCCGCCATCCACGGGGTCCACCGCCCCGGGGAGGAGCGGGAGATCCTCCTCGCCCTCCTGGGGGAGAAGGAGGGAAGCGAGGCGGTGGCGAAAGCGAAGGAGGCCTGGGAGAAGGCGCAAAGCCCGGTGCTCCTCCTGGGGGCCTCCGTGCTCCAGGACGCGGTGGCTGCGGAGAGGGCCCGCCTCCTCGCCGAGCGCAAGGGGGCCAAGGTCCTCGCCATGACCCCGGCGGCCAACGCCCGGGGCCTCGAGGCCATGGGGGTCCTCCCCGGGGCGAAGGGGGCCTCCTGGGACGAGCCCGGGGCCCTCTACGCCTACTACGGCTTCGTGCCCCCGGAAGAGGCCCTTAAGGGCAAGCGCTTCGTGGTGATGCACCTAAGCCACCTCCACCCCCTGGCGGAGCGCTACGCCCACGTGGTCCTCCCCGCCCCCACCTTCTACGAGAAGCGGGGCCACCTCGTGAACCTGGAAGGCCGGGTCCTCCCCCTAAGCCCCGCCCCCATCGAAAACGGGGAGGCGGAGGGCGCCCTCCAAGTCCTGGCCCTCCTCGCCGAGGCCCTGGGGGTCAAGCCCCCCTTCCGGCTCCACCTCGAGGCGCAGAAGGCCCTGAAGGCCAGGAAGGTCCCGGAGGCCATGGGCCGCTTCGCCTTCCGCCTCAAGGAGCTCCGGCCCAAGGAGCGGGAGGGCGCCTTCTACCTCCGGCCCACCATGTGGAAGGCCCACCAGGCGGTGGGCAAGGCCCAAGAGGCGGCCCGGGCGGAACTCTGGGCCCACCCGGAGACGGCGCGGGCCGAGGCCCTGCCTGAGGGGGCCCAGGTGGCCGTGGAGACCCCCTTCGGCCGGGTGGAGGCCCGGGTGGTCCACCGGGAGGACGTGCCCAAAGGCCACCTCTACCTCTCGGCCCTGGGGCCCGCGGCGGGCCTCCGGATGGAGGGGCGCGTCCTGGTGCCCGCGGGAGGTGAAGCGTGACCTGGTCCTACCCCGTAGACCCTTACTGGATGGTGGCCCTGAAGGCCCTCTTGGTGGTGGTGGGCCTCCTCACCGCCTTCGCCTTCATGACCCTCATTGAAAGGAGGCTCCTCGCCCGCTTCCAGGTGCGCATGGGGCCGAACCGGGTGGGGCCTTTTGGCCTCCTCCAGCCCCTCGCCGACGCCATCAAGAGCATCTTTAAGGAAGACATCGTGGTGGCCCAGGCGGACCGGTTCCTCTTCGTCCTCGCCCCCCTCATCTCCGTGGTCTTCGCCCTCCTCGCCTTCGGGCTCATCCCCTTTGGCCCGCCGGGAAGCTTCTTCGGCTACCAGCCCTGGGTGATCAACCTGGACCTGGGGATCCTCTACCTCTTCGCCGTGAGCGAGCTCGCCGTCTACGGGATCTTCCTCTCCGGGTGGGCCTCGGGGAGCAAGTACAGCCTCTTGGGCTCCCTCCGCTCCTCGGCGAGCCTCATCTCCTACGAGCTCGGCCTGGGCCTCGCCCTCCTCGCCCCCGTGCTCCTCGTGGGCAGCCTCAACCTGAACGACATCGTGAACTGGCAGAAGGAGCACGGCTGGCTCTTCCTCTACGCCTTCCCCGCCTTCCTGGTCTACCTCATCGCCAGCATGGCCGAGGCCGCCCGCACCCCCTTTGACCTCCCCGAGGCGGAGCAGGAGCTCGTGGGCGGGTACCACACGGAGTACAGCTCCATCAAGTGGGCCCTCTTCCAGATGGCGGAGTACATCCACTTCATCACCGCCAGCGCCCTCATCCCCACCCTCTTCCTGGGCGGCTGGACCATGCCCGTCCTCGAGGTCCCCTACCTCTGGATGTTCCTCAAGCTCGCCTTCTTCCTCTTCTTCTTCATCTGGATCCGGGCCACCTGGTTCCGCCTGCGCTACGACCAGCTCCTCCGCTTCGGCTGGGGCTTCCTCTTCCCGGTGGCCCTCCTCTGGTTCCTCGTCACCGCCCTCGTGGTGGCCCTGGACCTCCCCAAGACCTACCTCCTCTACCTCTCCGCCCTAAGCTTCCTCGTCCTCCTGGGAGCGGTCCTCTACACCCCTAAGCCCGCCCGCAAAGGAGGTGGCGCATGACCCTGAAGGCCCTCGCCCAAAGCCTCGGCATCACCCTAAAGTACCTCTTCTCCAAGCCGGTGACGGTCCCCTACCCCGACGCCCCCGTGGCCCTCAAGCCCCGCTTCCACGGGCGGCACGTCCTCACCCGGCACCCGAACGGGCTAGAGAAGTGCATCGGCTGCTCCCTCTGCGCCGCCGCCTGCCCCGCCTACGCCATCTACGTGGAGCCGGCGGAGAACGACCCGGAAAACCCGGTCTCCGCGGGGGAGCGGTACGCCAAGGTCTACGAGATCAACATGCTCCGGTGCATCTTCTGCGGCCTCTGCGAGGAGGCCTGCCCCACGGGGGCCATCGTCCTGGGGTACGACTTTGAGATGGCGGACTACGAGTACTCCGACCTCGTCTACGGCAAGGAGGACATGCTGGTGGACGTGGTGGGCACCAAGCCCCAGCGCCGCGAGGCCAAGCGGACGGGCAAGCCCGTGAAGGTGGGCTACGTGGTGCCCTACGTGCGGCCCGAGCTGGAGGGGTTCAAGGCCCCCACGGAAGGGGGGAAGCGATGAGCCTTCTTGAAGGCCTCGCCCTCTTCCTCCTCCTCCTGAGCGGGGTCCTGGTGGTCACCCTCAGGAACGCCATCCACGCCGCCCTGGCCCTGATCCTCAACTTCCTGGTCCTCGCCGGGGTCTACGTGGCCCTGGACGCCCGCTTTCTGGGCTTTATCCAGGTCATCGTCTACGCCGGGGCCATCGTGGTCCTCTTCCTCTTCGTCATCATGCTCCTCTTCGCCGCCCAAGGGGAGATCGGGTTTGACCCCCTGGTGCGCTCCAAGCCCCTCGCCGCCCTCCTCGCCTTAGGGGTGGCGGGGATCTTGGCCGCGGGGCTTTGGGGGCTGGACCTCGCCTTCACCCAGGACCTGAAGGGCGGGCTTCCCCAGGCCCTGGGGCCCCTGCTCTACGGCGACTGGCTCTTCGTCCTCCTCGCGGCGGGCTTCCTCCTCATGGCCGCCACGGTGGTGGCCGTGGCCCTGGTGGAGCCCGGGAAGGCCTCGAGGGCCAAGGAGGCGGAGAACCGGGAGGAGGTGGCGCGGTGAGCTACCTCCTCACCTCCGCCCTTCTCTTCGCCCTCGGGGTCTACGGGGTCCTCACCCGGAGGACCGCCATCCTGGTCTTCCTCTCCATTGAGCTCATGCTGAACGCGGCCAACCTCTCCCTGGTGGGCTTCGCCCGGGCCTACGGGCTTGACGGCCAGGTGGCCGCCCTCATGGTCATCGCCGTGGCCGCCGCCGAGGTGGCCGTGGGCCTCGGCCTCATCGTGGCCATCTTCCGCCACCGGGAGAGCACCGCGGTGGACGACCTCTCGGAGCTTCGGGGGTAAGCATGGCGCTTCTCGGGACGATTCTCCTGCCCTTCTTGGGCTTCGCCCTCCTCGGCCTCTTCGGCAAGCGGCTAAAAGAGCCCCTCCCCGGGGTCCTGGCCTCGGGGCTCGTCCTCGCCTCCTTCCTCCTGGGGACGGGGCTTCTCCTCTCGGGCGGGGCCCGCTTTGAAGCGGAGTGGCTTCCCGGCATCCCCTTCAGCCTCCTTCTGGACAACCTCTCCGGCTTCATGCTCCTCATCGTCACCGGCGTGGGCTTCCTCATCCACGTCTACGCCATCGGCTACATGGGGGGGGACCCGGGCTACAGCCGCTTCTTCGCCTACTTCAACCTCTTCATCGCCATGATGCTCACCCTGGTCCTCGCCGACAGCTACCCGGTGATGTTCATCGGCTGGGAGGGGGTAGGCCTGGCGAGCTTCCTCCTCATCGGCTTCTGGTACAAAAACGCCCAGTACGCCGACAGCGCCCGCAAGGCCTTCATCGTGAACCGGATCGGCGACCTGGGCTTCATGCTGGGTATGGCCATCCTCTGGGCCCTCTTCGGGACGCTCTCCATCAGCGAGCTCAAGGAGGCGATGGAGGGCCCCCTGAAGAACCCCGACCTCCTCGCCCTGGCGGGGCTTCTCCTCTTCCTCGGGGCCGTGGGCAAGAGCGCCCAGATCCCCCTCATGGTCTGGCTCCCCGACGCCATGGCGGGCCCCACCCCGGTCTCCGCCCTGATCCACGCGGCCACCATGGTGACGGCGGGGGTCTACCTGGTGGCCCGGAGCTCCTTCCTCTACGCCAACCTCCCCGACGTCTCCTACGCCATCGCCGTCATCGGCCTCCTCACCGCGGCTTATGGGGCGCTATCCGCCTTCGGCCAGACCGATATCAAGAAAATCGTCGCCTACTCCACCATCAGCCAGCTCGGGTACATGTTCCTGGCGGCCGGGGTGGGGGCGTACTGGGTGGCCCTCTTCCACGTCTTCACCCACGCCTTCTTCAAGGCCCTCCTCTTCCTGGCCTCGGGGAGCGTGATCCACGCCCTGGGGGGCGAGCAGGACGTGCGCAAGATGGGGGGCCTCTGGAAGCACCTGCCCCAAACCCGCTGGCACGCCCTCATCGGGGCCCTGGCCCTGGGCGGCCTTCCCCTGCTTTCCGGCTTCTGGTCCAAGGACGCCATCCTCACCGCCACCCTCACCTACCCCTTCGGGGGGGTGGGGTTCTACGTGGGGGCGCTCCTCGTGGCGGTCCTCACCGCCATGTACGCCATGCGCTGGTTCGTCCTGGTCTTCCTGGGGGAGGAGAGGGGCCACCACCACCCCCACGAGGCCCCGCCGGTGATGCTCTGGCCCAACCACCTCCTGGCCCTGGGCTCGGTGCTGGCAGGCTACCTGGCCCTGCCCCACCCCTTGCCCAACGTCCTGGAACCCTTCCTGAAGCCGGCCCTGGCGGAGGTAGAGGCCCACCACCTCTCCCTGGGGACGGAGTGGGGCCTCATCGCCCTCTCGGCGGCGGTGGCCCTTCTGGGGCTCTGGGCGGGTTTCGTCTTCTTCCAGCGCAAGGTTTTCCCCGCCTGGTACCTGGCCTTTGAGGCGGCGAGCCGGGAGGCCTTCTACGTGGACCGGGCCTACAACGCCCTCATCGTAAACCCCTTGAAGGCCCTGGCGGAGGCCCTCTTCTACGGGGACCGGGGCCTCTTAAGCGGCTACTTCGGCCTGGGCGGGGCGGCGCGGAGCCTGGGTCAGGGCCTCGCCCGCTTGCAGACCGGCTACCTTAGGGTTTACGCCCTCCTCTTCGTCCTGGGGGCGCTTCTCCTTCTGGGGGTGATGCGGTGGTAGTCCTGGCGGTCCTTCTACCGGTGGTCTTCGGGGCCCTGCTCCTTTTGGGCCTGCCCCGGGCCCTCGGGGTTTTGGGGGCGGGGCTTTCCTTCCTCCTCAACCTCTACCTCTTCCTCACCCACCCGGGCGGGGTGGCCCACGCCTTCCAAGCCCCCCTCCTCCCCGGGGCGGGGGTGTACTGGGCCTTCGGTCTGGACGGGCTTTCCGCGCTTTTCTTCCTCACCATCGCCCTCACCGTCTTCTTAGGGGCTTTGGTGGCGAGGGTGGAAGGGCGCTTCCTGGGCCTCGCCCTCCTCATGGAGGGGCTTCTCCTCGGCCTCTTCGCCGCCCGGGACCTCCTCGTCTTCTACGTCTTCTTTGAGGCCGCCCTCATCCCCGCCCTCCTCATGCTCTACCTCTACGGGGGGGAGGGGCGGACGCGGGCCCTCTACACCTTCGTCCTCTTCACCCTGGTGGGCTCCTTGCCCATGCTCGCCGCCGTCCTCGGGGCCAGGCTCCTCTCGGGCAGCCCCACCTTCCTCCTGGAGGACCTCCTCGCCCACCCCCTCCAGGGAGAGGCCGCCTTCTGGGTCTTCCTGGGCTTCGCCCTGGCCTTCGCCATCAAGACGCCCCTCTTCCCCCTCCACGCCTGGCTTCCTCCCTTCCACCAGGAAAACCACCCTTCGGGCCTCGCCGACGCCCTCGGCACCCTTTACAAGGTGGGGGTCTTCGCCTTCTTCCGCTTCGCCATCCCCTTGGCCCCCGAGGGCTTCGCCCAGGCCCAGGGCCTCCTCCTCTTCCTGGCGGCCCTTTCCGCCCTCTACGGCGCCTGGGTGGCCTTCGCCGCCAAGGACTTCAAGACCCTCCTGGCCTACGCCGGGCTTTCCCACATGGGGGTGGCGGCCCTGGGGGTCTTCTCGGGCACGCCGGAAGGGGCCATGGGGGGGCTATACCTCCTGGCGGCCAGCGGGGTCTACACCGGGGGGCTCTTCCTCCTCGCGGGAAGGCTTTACGAGCGGACGGGCACCCTGGAGATCGGGCGCTACCGGGGCCTGGCAGAGAGCGCCCCGGGCCTCGCCGCCTTGGCCCTCATCCTCTTCCTCGCCATGGTGGGCCTTCCCGGGCTTTCCGGCTTCCCCGGGGAGTTTCTGACCCTCCTCGGGGCCTACAAGGCCAGCCCCTGGCTTGCCGCCTTGGCCTTCCTCTCCGTGATCGCCTCCGCGGCCTATGCCCTCACCGCCTTCCAGAAGACCTTCTGGGAGGAGGGAGGGTCTGGGGTGAAGGACCTCGCGGGGGCGGAGTGGGGCTTCGCCCTGCTTAGCGTCCTCGCCCTCCTCCTCATGGGGGTCTTCCCCGGCTACTTCGCCCGGGGGCTCCACCCTCTGGCGGAGGCCTTCGCCAAGCTTCTTGGAGGTGGCGCATGACCCTGGCGATCCTCGCGGTCTTCTCCGTGGCCTTGACCCTTCTCGGCTTCGTCCTCCCGCCCCAGGGCGTGAAGCGGGCCACGCTCCTGGGCCTGGCCTTGGCCCTCGTAAGCCTCCTCCTCACCTGGGGGAGGCCCTTCGCCTTCGGGCCCTACGCGGTGGACGGCGTCTCCCAGGTCTTCACCCTCCTCGCCCTCCTGGGGGCCTTGTGGACCGTGGGCCTCGTGCGCTCGGGGCGGTTTGAGTTCCACCTCCTGGTGCTCTACGCCGCCACGGGCATGCACCTCTTGGCCTCCACCCAGAACCTGGTCCTGATGCTGGTGGCCCTCGAGGCCCTCTCCCTCCCCCTCTACGCCCTGGCCACCTGGCGGCGGGGGGAGGGGCTGGAGGCCGCCCTCAAGTACTTCCTCCTGGGGGCCTTGGCCGCCGCCTTCTTCCTCTACGGGGCGGCCCTCTTCTACGGGGCCACGGGGAGCCTCGTCCTGGGCGCCCCCGGGGAAGGCCCCCTCTACGCCCTGGCCCTGGGCCTGCTCCTCGTGGGCCTGGGCTTTAAGGCGGCCCTCGCCCCCTTCCACTTCTGGACCCCCGACGTCTACCAGGGAAGCCCCACCCCCGTGGTCCTCTTCATGGCCACCTCGGTGAAGGCCGCGGCCTTCGCCGCCCTCCTCCGGGTGGCCGCACCCCCCGAGGCCCTCGCCCTCCTCGTGGCCCTCTCCGTGGTGGTGGGGAACCTGGCGGCCCTGGCGCAGAAGGAGGCCAAGCGGCTTCTCGCCTACTCCTCCATCGCCCACGCCGGGTACATGGCCCTCGCCCTTTACACCGGGCGCCTCGAGGCCCTGGGCTTTTACCTCCTCACCTACGTCCTGGCCACGGGGCTCGCCTTCGCCGTCCTCGCCGAGGTCTCCCCGGACCGGGTGCCCCTGGAGCGGCTCAAGGGCCTCTTCCACCGGGACCCCCTCCTGGGCCTCGCCCTCTTCGTGGCCGCGCTTTCCCTCCTGGGCCTGCCGCCCTTGGCGGGCTTTTGGGGCAAGTACCTGGTCTTCACCGAGGCCGCCCGGGTGGGCGAGTGGGGGCTTTTAGTCCTCGCCCTCCTCACCAGCGCGGTAAGCGCCTACTACTACCTGGGCCTGGGCCTCGCCGTGTTCCAGAAGGGGGAAGCGGAGGTGGCCCCCCGGCCCCTGGCCCGCAACGTGGCCCTCCTGGTGGCCCTCCTGCTCCTCTTCCTCGGCCTCTTCCCCGGCCTCGTCCTCCCCGCCTTGGCCCAGGGGGGCTAAGTACCCCGCTCTGGCTTTCGCCAGAGCGGGGACCCCAAGAGCGGTAGCCGAGGCCTCCCGGGTTGGGGAACGGGGGTGCGGGCGCACGCATAGGAGCCTAGAGACCCCCTTGCCCTCTGGCCTCGTGGGGTCTAGAGTGGGACCAAACCATGGACGACCCCCTGGCCCGCCTGCCCCAGGAGCTCTTGCGCAAGGACCCCTTGGCCTACGTGGCCCAAGGCGCCGAGGCCCTGCCCAAGGCGCACAGGGGAGCCTGGCTTTTGGGGGTGGTAAGCGGCTTTCTCTGGCCTGAGGCCCCGCCCCCCAAGGACCTCCCCGCCCTCTTCCGCCGCATGGAGGGCGCCTGGCGGGAGGCGGAGGCCTACTTCCTGGAGACCGGGGTTGACTTCCCCGTGCTGGTGAGCGAGTGGGCCCGGGAGGCCCTCGAGGCCCTCCTCCGCAAGCGGCGCCTCCCGGACTACGCCGCCTTGCGCGAAACCTTCGCCCGGGGCCTGGCCTTGGGAAGGCGGTTGCGCCCGCCCGGCTAAGTGCCCTACAGGATGCGCTTGCCCAAAAGGCTCAAGGCCAGGCCCACCATCATCTCTGCGGTGCGGTTCTTCTCGTCCAGGATGGGGTTTACCTCCACCAGGTCCAGGCTTCGCACCCGGCCCGACTGGGCCAGGATCTCCATGAGGAGGTGGGCCTCCCGGTAGGTGAGGCCCCCGGGCACGGGGGTCCCCACCCCCGGGGCCAGGGTGGGGTCCAGCACGTCCGCGTCCAGGGAGACGTGAAGGGGCAGGCCGGAGAGCTTCTCCAAGGCCTCCTCGGCGATCCTGGCCACCCCCAGGCGGTCCACCTCGTGCATGGTGTACACGGAAACCCCCGCCTCCCTAAGCAGGCGCCGCTCGCCCGGGTCCAGGCTCCGGACGCCCACCAGGACCACGTCCTTGGGGTCCACCGCGGCGAAGGCCTCCGTGAGCCGGGGGTGGCCTAGGCCGCACAGGACCGCCAGGGGCATCCCGTGGATGTTCCCGGAAGGGCTGGTCTCCGGGGTGTTGAAGTCTGCGTGGGCGTCCACCCAGATGACCCCCACCCGGCCCCGGGCCACCCCGGAGGCCGAGCCCATGGACAGGGAGTGGTCCCCCCCGAGCACGATGGGGAATACCCCTTCGGGAAGGCCCCTTAAGCGGTCCCGAAGCTCCAAGGCCGCCTGGCGGATCTCCTCGGTGTAGGGGCCCTTTCGCTTCCTCAAGGTCTCGGCCAGGGGGACCCGGACATCCCCCAGGTCTTCCACCTCCAGCCCCAGGGCCTCCAGCTCCTCCAAAAGCCGGGCGTAGCGCAGGGCGGAAGGCCCCATGTCCACCCCGCGCCGTCCCGCCCCCAGGTCCATGGGCACGCCCACCACCACCACCCGCTCCATGGGGGGCATGGTAGCAAAAAGCCCCATGCACCGCTTGGGAAGTTTATGCCCCCCTGCCGCCCCGGCGAGAGGGGCTTTAGGGGGTTCTCGGGGCCAGCAGCGGGAAGAAAGGCACCCCCCTAGGAAAAGGGACCTTTCGGCGCTATACTTGGAAGGATGGAGTACCGCGAGGTGGCAAGCATCAACCTGGCCCGCCTCCTGAAGGAGGGGGGGACCACCCGCGCTGCGGGCGTGGTGCGGGAGGCCTTCCGCGTGGGCCAGGAGACCTTCTCCCTCCAGGGGGAGGCCGCCTGGAAGGTGGCGGTCTCCGCCGTGGGGGAGGGGGAGTACTGGCTCTCCGGGGAGGTGGAGGGGGTGGTGCTCATGGAGTGCCGCCGCTGCCTCAAGCCCACCCCTACCCCCGTGCACGCCCACTTCCAGCACATGCTCCGCTACCAGCAGGGCCTCGAGGGGGTGGCCTTCCACGAGGAGGACGAGGACGAGTACTACGCCTTCGGCGCGCCGGACCTGGACCTCCTTCCCTTCCTCACCGAGGCCTTCGTGACGGAGATGCCCTACACCGTGCTCTGCGAGGAGGGGTGCAAGGGGCTCTGCCCCGTCTGCGGGGCGGACCGCAACCTGGTGGACTGCGGCCACCAGGTGGAGGCCCACCACCCCCTCCTCGGCCTCAAGAACCTCCTTCCCGAACTCTAGCGGGTCTGCTATACTACCAGGGGTTTAGCGGGGGGCAAGCCCCCCTTTGGAGGACTGGAGATGGCCAAGCACCCTGTACCCAAGAAGAAGACCTCTAAAGCGCGGCGGGACGCCCGGAGGAGCCACCACGCCCTGACACCCCCCACCCTCGTCCCCTGCCCGGAGTGCAAGGCGATGAAGCCCCCCCACACCGTCTGCCCGGAGTGCGGCTACTACGACGGGCGCAAGGTGCTGGAAGTCTAGACCGGGTCAAGACTCCGGGGCCCCGCACCCCGGGGCCTCAACTTTTTTCACTCCCGGAGGGTATAGTGGAGCCCATGACGGGAGGTCGGCCATGAGCGGCATCCTGGCCCTTGGGGCCTACGTGCCCCAAAGGGTCATGAAAAACGAGGAGTTCGAGGCCTACCTGGACACCTCCGACGAGTGGATCGTGACCCGCACCGGGATCCGGGAAAGGCGGATCGCCGCAGAGGACGAGTACACCTCGGACCTGGCCTTCAAGGCGGTGGAGGACCTCTTGGGGAGGCACCCGGGGGCCCTCGAGGGGGTGGACGGGGTCATCGTGGCCACCAACACCCCGGACGCCCTCTTCCCCGACACCGCCGCCCTGGTCCAGGCCCGATTCGGCCTCAAGGCCTTCGCCTTTGACCTCCTGGCGGGGTGCCCGGGCTGGATCTACGGCCTGGCCCAGGCCCACGCCCTGGTGGAGGCGGGGCTAGCCCGCAAGGTGCTGGTGGTGGGGGCGGAGGCCCTTTCCAAGATCCTGGACTGGAACGACCGGGCCACCGCCGTCCTCTTCGGGGACGCGGGCGGGGCGGCCGTGGTGGGGAGGGTCAGGGAGGGGTTTGGCTTCAAGTCCTTCGTGTTGGGGGCGGACGGCACCGGGGCCAAGGAACTCTTCCACGCCTGCGTGGCCCCCCGCCTGCCCGACGGCACCTCCATGAAAAACCGCCTTTACATGAACGGGCGGGAGGTGTTCAAGTTCGCGGTGCGGGTGATGAACACCGCCACCCTCGAGGCCATTGAGAAGGCGGGCCTCACCCCCGAGGAGATCAAGGCCTTCGTGCCCCACCAGGCGAACCTGAGGATCATTGACGCCGCCCGGGAACGCCTGGGCCTCCCCTGGGAGCGGGTGGTGGTGAACGTGGACCGCTACGGCAACACCTCCACCGCCTCCATCCCCTTGGCCCTGAAGGAGGCGGTGGACGAGGGGCGGATCCGGGAAGGGGACCACGTCCTTTTGGTCTCCTTCGGGGCCGGGCTCACCTGGGCCGCCGCCGTGCTCACCTGGGGGGGTGCCTGATGTACGCCGCCCTCTTCCCCGGGCAGGGTTCGCAGCGGCTAGGCATGGGAAGAAGCCTCTACGAGGCCTTCCCCGCCGCCAAGGAGGTCTTGGACCGGGCCGAGGCCACCCTCCCCGGCCTCCTCAAGCTCATGTGGGAGGGCCCGGAGGAGGCCCTCACCCTCACGGAAAACCAGCAGCCCGCCCTCCTCGCCGTGGGCTACGCCGCCTACCGGGCCTTCCTGGCCGAAGGGGGCCGCGAGCCCGCTTTGGCCGCCGGGCACTCCCTGGGGGAGTGGACGGCCCACGTGGCCGCGGGCACCCTTGAGCTGGAGGACGCCCTCCGCCTGGTGCGCCTCAGGGGGCGGTACATGCAGGAGGCCGTGCCCCCGGGGGAAGGGGCCATGGCCGCCGTCTTGAAGCTTCCCCTGGGGGAGATAGAAAAGGCCCTGGAGGGGCTGGAAGGGGTGGAGGTGGCCAACCTCAACGCCCCGGAGCAGACGGTGATCTCCGGGAAGAAGGAGGCGGTGGAAAGGGCGGCGGAAAGGCTTAAGGCCCTGCGGGCCCGGGTGGTGTTCCTCCCCGTTTCCGCCCCCTTCCACTCCTCCCTCATGGCCCCCGCGCAAGAGCGGCTGGCCCAGGACCTGGCCCAAATCTCCCTGAGGCGGCCCCGCTTCCCCGTCTACAGCAACGTGACAGCGCGGCCCGAGGAGGACCCGGGAAGGATCCGGGAACTCCTCCTCCAGCAGATCACCGCCCCGGTGCGCTGGGTGGAGATCCTACGGGACATGGAGGCGAGGGGCGTCAAGCGCTTTCTGGAGTTCGGGAGCGGGGAGGTGCTGAAGGGCCTGGTGAGCCGCACCCTGAGGGAAGCGGAGGCCCTGAGCGTCCAGGACCCGGAGAGCCTAAGGAAGGCGTTGGAGGTGCAGGATGCGTAAGGCGCTCGTCACCGGAGGAAGCCGGGGCATCGGGCGGGCCATCGCCCTGAGGCTCGCGGAGGAGGGCTTTGCCCTGGTCATCCACTACGGGCATAACCGGGAAAAGGCGGAGGAGGTGGCGGAGGAGGCGAGGAGGCGGGGAAGCCCCCTGGTGGGCGTCCTGGGGGCCAACCTCCTGGAAGCGGAGGCGGCCACGGCCCTCGTCCACGGGGCGGCGGAGATCCTGGGGGGCCTGGACACCCTGGTGAACAACGCGGGCATCACCCGGGACACCCTCCTCGTGCGCATGAAGGACGAGGACTGGGAGGCGGTCCTCGAGGCCAACCTCTCCGCCGCCTTCCGCACCACCCGGGAGGCCATCAAGCTCATGATGAAGGCCCGCTTCGGGCGCATCGTGAACATCACCAGCGTGGTGGGCCTCCTGGGCAACCCCGGCCAGGCCAACTACGTGGCCTCCAAGGCGGGGCTCATCGGCTTCACCCGGGCCGTGGCCAAGGAGTACGCCCAAAGGGGCATCACGGTGAACGCCGTGGCCCCGGGCTTCATTGAGACGGAGATGACGGAAAGGCTCCCCCAGGAGGTGAAGGAGGCCTACCTGAGAGAGATCCCCGCCGGGCGCTTCGGCAAGCCTGAGGAGGTGGCCGAGGCCGTGGCCTTCCTCGTCTCGGAGAAGGCGGGTTACATCACCGGCCAGACCCTGTGCGTGGACGGGGGGCTCACGCCCCACTGAGGCGTTTCCGTGCTAAAATCCCTGCGGGAGGTTTTCCATGACGGAGCAGGAAATCTTTGAAAAGGTCAAGGCCGTTATCGCGGACAAGCTCTCCGTGGAGCCCGAGAAGATTGCCCTCGAGGCCCGCTTCATTGAGGACCTCGGGGCCGACAGCCTGGACACCGTGGAGCTCATCATGGGCCTGGAGGACGAGTTCGGGCTGGAGATCTCCGACGAGGAAGCCGAAAAGATCCGCACCGTGCGGGACGCGGTGGCCTACATCCAAAGCAAACTGGGCTGAGGGCCCGCCTCTTTGCCGAGGGGGCGCAAAGCGCCCCCTTTTCCCTTAGACCCACCGGGTATACTACCCCCATGCGACGTGTGGTCGTCACCGGCCTAGGGGCCCTCACCCCCATCGGCGTGGGGGCGGAAGCCTACCACCGGGCCCAGCTGGAAGGCAAAAGCGGGGTGCGCCCCATCACCCGCTTTGACGCCTCGGTCCTTCCCGTGCGCATCGCCGCCGAGGTGGACGTGAACCCCGAGGACTACCTGGACAAGAAGGAGCTCAGGCGCCTAGACCGCTTCGTCCAGTACGCCCTCATCGCCGCCCACCTGGCCCTGGAGGACGCGGGGCTCTCCCCGGAGGAGCTGGACCCAAAGCGGGTGGGCACCCTGGTGGGCACGGGGATTGGGGGCATGGAGACGTGGGAGGCCCAGAGCAAGGTCTTCCTGGAAAGGGGCCCGAACCGCATCAGCCCCTTCTTCATCCCCATGATGATCGCCAACATGGCCTCGGCCCACATCGCCATGCGCTACGGCTTCATGGGGCCCTCCTCCACCGCCGTCACCGCCTGCGCCACGGGCTCGGACGCCATCGGAAGCGCCTTCCGCATGATCCAGCTGGGGGAGGCGGAGGTGGTCTTGGCCGGGGGCACGGAGGCCGCCATCACCCCCATGGCCATCGGGGCCTTCGCCGTGATGCGGGCCCTTTCCACCCGGAACGAGGAGCCCACCAAGGCGAGCCGCCCCTTTACCCTAAGCCGGGACGGCTTCGTCATGGGGGAGGGGGCGGGGGTCTTGGTCCTGGAGGCGTACGAGCACGCGAGGAAGCGGGGCGCTCGCATCTACGCCGAGCTCGTGGGCTTTGGCCGTAGCGCCGATGCCCACCACATCACCGAGCCCCACCCCGAGGGCAAGGGGGCGGCCTTGGCCATGGCCAGGGCCCTGGAGGACGCCAAGGTGGCCCCGGAACGGGTGGGCTACATCAACGCCCACGGCACCTCCACCCCCGTGGGGGACCGGGCGGAGGTCTTGGCCATCAAGGAGGTCTTCGGGGAGCACGCCAAGAAGCTCATGGTCTCCAGCACCAAGAGCATGACCGGGCACCTCCTGGGGGCGGCGGGGGGCATTGAGGCCATCGCCACGGTACAGGCCCTTTACCACGGGGTCATCCCCCCCACCATCAACCTCGAGGACCCCGACCCCGAGCTGGACCTGGACTTCGTGCCCGAACCCCGGGAGGCCCGGGTGGACTACGCCCTCTCCAACTCCTTCGCCTTCGGGGGGCAGAACGCGGTGCTCCTCTTCAAGCGGGTTTAGCCATGCTCTTCCCCCGGGAGAGGCTCTTGGCCCTGGAGGCGCAAAACCTCGCCCCTTACGCCCAAAGGGCCGGGGACACCCGGGGGCGGGAGTACCCCGAGCCCGAGTCCCCTTACCGCACCCCTTTCCAGAAGGACCGGGACCGGATCCTCCACACCACCGCCTTCCGCCGCCTGGAGTACAAGACCCAGGTCTTCCCCAACTGGGCCGGGGACTACTACCGCACCCGCCTCACCCACACCCTGGAGGTGGCCCAGGTGTCCCGCTCCATCGCCCGCGCCCTAGGCCTCAACGAGGACCTCACCGAGGCCATCGCCCTCTCCCACGACCTGGGCCACCCCCCCTTCGGCCACACCGGGGAGAAGGTGCTCAACGCGCTGATGCGGGACCACGGGGGGTTTGAGCACAACGCCCAGGCCCTGCGCATCCTCACCCACCTGGAGGAACGTTACCCCCGCTTCCGGGGGCTCAACCTCACCTACGAGGTCCGGGAGGGCATCGCCACCCACGAGGCCGCCTACGCCCCCGGCTTCAAACCCCTCTACCCCGGGCAGGGGACCCTCGAGGCCCAGGTGGTGGACCTCTCGGACGCCATCGCCTACGCCGCCCACGACCTGGACGACGGGCTGAGAAGCGGCCTTTTGGCCCCGGAGGAGCTTGCCGAGGTGGCCTTTCTCCAGGCCCTGGCCCGGGAGGAGGGGCTGGACCTCCTTAGGCTCACGGAGCTTTCCCGCCGCATCCTGGTGCGGCAGCTTTTGGGCTACTTCATCACCGCCGCCATCCTGGCCACCCACCGGCGGGTGGAGGAGGCGGGGGTGCAAAGTGCGGAGGCGGTGCGCCACCACCCGGAGCGCCTCGCCGCCCTCACGGAAGAGGCGGGAAAGGCCCTTAAGGCCCTCAAGGCCTTCCTCATGGACCGCTTCTACCGCCACCCCGAGGTCCTCAGGGAGAGGCGCAAGGCAGAAGCCGTGCTGGAGGGGCTTTTCCTCGCCTACACCCGCTACCCCGAGCTTCTCCCCCGGGAGGTGCAGGCCAAAATCCCCGAGGAGGGGCTAGAGCGGGCGGTGTGCGACTACATCGCGGGCATGACGGACCGCTACGCCCTCGAGGCCTACCGCAGGCTCTCCCCCTAAGTGCCCCGCTCTGGCTTTCGCCAGAGCGGGGGCCCCAAAAGGCCTCCCGGTAAGCCCAGCCAGGTGGCGAAACCGAGGTGCGGGCGCTTGGGGGCCCCGGCGGAAAATCCCGGCGGGGCGAAGGGGGGCGGTATAGACTATGGGGGTGAAAACCCTAAACTGGTCCGAGGCGTTCGGCAAAGGCGCAGGCCGCATCCAGGCCTCCACCATCCGCGAGCTCCTCAAGCTCACCCAGCGCCCGGGCGTCCTCAGCTTCGCGGGGGGGCTTCCCGCCCCGGAGCTCTTCCCCAAGGAGGAGGCGGCGCAAAAGGCGGCAGCGATCCTGCGGGAGAAGGGCGAGGTGGCCTTGCAGTACGGGCCCACAGAGGGCTACGCTCCCCTTCGCGCCTGGGTGGCGGCGTGGCTCGGGGTGGCCCCGGAGGAGGTCCTCATCACCACGGGAAGCCAGCAGGCCCTGGACCTACTGGGCAAGATCTTCCTGGACGAGGGGAGCCCGGTCCTCCTCGAGGCCCCCAGCTACCTGGGGGCCATCCAGGCCTTCCGGGCCTACGGGCCCCGCTTCCTCACGGTGCCCGCCGGGGAGGAGGGCCCGGACCTGGAGGCCCTGGCGGAGGTGCTCCGGAGGGAGCGCCCCCGCTTCCTCTACCTCATCCCCTCCTTCCAAAACCCCTCGGGCGGTCTCATGCCCCAAAGGGCGCGGGAAAGGCTCTTGGCCCTGGTCATGGAGCAGGGTCTTGTGGTGGCGGAGGACGACGCCTACCGGGAGCTCTACTTCGGGGAGAGGCGCCTTCCCAGCCTCTTTGAGCTGGCCCGGGAAGCGGGCTACCCGGGGGTCATCTACCTGGGGAGCTTCTCCAAGGTGCTGGCCCCGGGGCTTCGGGTGGCCTTCGTGGCCGCCCACCCCGAGGTGGTCCTCAAGCTCACCCAGGCCAAGCAGGGGGTGGACCTGCACACCCCGGCCCTCAACCAGATCCTGGTGCACGAGCTGGTGAAGGAGGGTTTCCCCAAGCGCCTGGAGAGGATCCGCGCCACCTACCGCGCCAAGGCCCAGGCCATGCTGGAGGCCCTGGCGCGGGAGATGCCCGAAGGCGTGCGCTACACCCGGCCCCAAGGGGGGATGTTCATCTGGATGGAGCTCCCCAGGGGGCTTTCCGCCGAAGCCCTCCTCCACAAGGCCCTGGAGGAAAACGTGGCCTTCGTGCCGGGGGGGCCCTTTTTCGCGGGCGGGGGTGGGGAGAACACCCTGAGGCTCTCCTACGCCACCTTAGACCCCGCCGGGATCGCGGAGGGGATACGGCGGCTCGGGCGGGCGCTAAAGGGGCTTTTGGCTGTGGTCTAGGAAGAGGAGGGGCTCTCTTCTTCTCAGCTCCCCCACCAGGGCGTCCAAAAAGGCTTCACCCTCCGCCACCGCTTCCTCGGGCCTCAGCAAAAGGGGCGCCCGGCGGGTGTCTATCTCCAAAACCCAGCAACCCTCTACGAGGCCTTGAGCCCAGAGAGGAGGGCGTCTTTGAGCAAGGGCGGCGAGCCCCTGCTTGAAGCGGGCGTAGATAGGGTCAAGCTCATTCCCCTGGGGAGGTCGGTAAACGCCTCCCCTTCGCTTAGTAGGCGCCCCGTAGTCCAGAACCACCACATACCCTACGACCACCTCGGGAAAAAGGAGCTGGACAGAGGAGACCTCCCCAACCAGATCGTCCAGGCGGTTAGGCCAGGACCCCGAGGGATTTTTCAGGATGGACTTCAGGGAAATGAGAAGCCGCGGTTTCTTGGGTAAGGATGAACCCGCGGGGTACACCAACCCCAGGTCCCATTTTTTCTCCCGGGCCAAACCGGGTACGGAAATCTCCTGCTCCAAGTGGGGCCAAAGATGTGGAGGTAAGCGCTCCCGCAAACGTTCTTCCAAATACCCCGCCAAAACCCCCTGGCGCCCGCTATCCTGGGAAGAGGTCCGTATCATGTTTTCTAAAAGCTTTTTCAACCTAACGGCGAGGATGGGTGGCTCCATCCAAGACCTCCAGGGAAAACCCAGGAACTTCCTTGGTAAAGCGCTCTTTGGCAAGCTGAGCGTACCGCGGCACGAGCTCCACGCCCAAGGCCCGCCGCCCCCACCTCGCCGCGGCGATGAGGGTGGTCCCGGTCCCGGCGAAGGGGTCTAAGACCACGTCCCCCACGAAGCTGAACATGCGCACCAGCCGCTCGGCGAGCTCTAAGGGAAAGGGGGCCGGGTGGTCCTTGGTGCTCTCCCCCGGGAGGTCGTCCCAGATCTGCCGGAACCAGCGGGCGAAGAGCTCCTTGGGGATGCGGGAGGCCTCCCGCTGCTCCGGGGTGGGTTTGCGGTAGCCCCCGGGCTTGCGTTGCATTAGGATGTACTCCACCTCGGTCTTGATGATGGCCCCAGGCTCGTAGGGCTTGCCCAGGAAGAAGCCCGGGCGGTCGGCCTCGAGGCTGGCGTTGGTGTGCTTGTGCCAGAGGATGGGGTTCAGGTTGTCAAAGCCCACCTTGCGGCACCGCACCTGGATGTCGGCGTGGAGGGGAAAGACCAGGTGCCGCCCATAGCGCCGCCTCGCCACGGCCACATCCCCCACCACGATGACGAGCCTTCCCCCAGGCACCAGAACCCGGTGGACTTCCCGCCACACCCGGTCCAGCTCGTCCAGGAAAGCCTCGTAGTCCTCCACGTGGCCAAGTTGCCCAGGCACGTCCTCGTAGCGCTTCAAGGTCCAGTAGGGCGGGGAGGTCACCACCAGGTGCACCGAGGCCTCGGGGAAGGTGGCGAGGACCTCCCGGGCGTCCCCCACGTGAAGGCGGTGAACTCCAAAGGGGGCCTCTTCCCCCTCTGAGAAGGCCTCCTTAGGCTTTGGAAAGGACCTCATTGCGCCCCAGTATACCCTTCCCGCACCACCTCTTCCGGCCACTCCCCCCCTAAGGCCTCCCAGGCCCGGGCCATGTCCTGGGGCACGGGGGCCAGGAACTCCATGACCTTTCGGGTGCGGGGATGGGGGATGCGAAGCTCGTAGGCGTGGAGGGCCTGCCGCCCGATGTGGGGGCTTTTCCGCCCGTAGAGCTCGTCCCCCAGGATGGGGGCCCTTAGGTGCCTGAGGTGCACGCGGATCTGGTGGGTGCGGCCCGTGTGGGGCCTCGCCTCCACCAGGGCGTAGGGGCCGGCGGTGGCCAGGACCCGGAAGTCCGTTTCCGCGTAGCGGGGGGCGATGCCGCCCACGTGCATCCGGTGCCGCTCCACGGGGTGGCGGCCCACGGGGGCGATGAGGGTGCCCTCCCTGGGCATCCCCTCGGTGAGGGCCAGGTAGCGCTTCAGGACCAGGCGGTCCCGGAAGGCCTGGGCGAAGGCCTCGAGGGCCCCCTTGTGCTTGGCCACCACCAGCACCCCGCTCGTGTCCTTGTCCAGGCGGTGGACGATGCCCGGGCGCACCAGCTCGGGCCGCTCGGCCGCCTCGGGCGGGAAGTAGCGGCCCAGCAGGGCGTTGACCACCGTGCCCCTGTAGACCCCTGGGGCGGGGTGGGTGAGGAGCCCGGGGGGTTTGTTGAGGACCAGCATGTCCTCGTCCTCGTAGAGCACGGGGATGGCCAGGTCCTCGGGCACCACCAGGGGCTTCTCCTCAGGGGGAAAGACCTGGACCTCCTCCCCCTTGAGGCGGTAGGAGGCCTTGGCCACCACCTTCTCCCCCACCCGCACCCGGCCCTGGGCGATCCAGTCCTGGGCCCGGGCGCGGCTTACGCCGCAGGCCTCGGCCACCGCCTGGTCCAGGCGCACCCCTTCGGCGCGAAAACGCACCACGCCCCTCATTGTAGGCGCCAGAGGGCAGGGATGGGCACGGCGTAAAGCCCCTCCTCCACGGCCAGAAGCTCCTCCCCCCGGAGAAAGCGCTCCCCCGCCAAGGACCTAAGGGCCTTCAGGTCGGCAAAGTCCCGGAGGCCCAGGGTGCGGGCCGCCTTGACCTCCACCCCCACCCGCCCTTCCCACCCCATGTCGCAGAAAAACCGCGAGGTGCTCGCAGATTTTCCACGGCAGAGGAGCTAGAAGCTGTGCTCCTCCCCGGGGAAGGCCCCTTCCCGTACCTCCCGCACGTACTGGCCCAGGGCCTGAAGGAAAAGCTGCTCCCCCTCCAGGTAGCGCTTCACGAAGCGGGGCTTGAAGGCCCCGTAAAGCCCCACCACATCGTGGAAGACCAGGATCTGGGCATCGGTGTGGGGCCCGGCCCCGATGCCCACCGTGTGGATGGAAAGCCTTTCCGTGGTCTCCTTGGCCGAGAGGGCGGGGACCATCTCCAAGACCACCCCGTAGGCCCCCGCCGCCTCCAGGGCCAAAGCTCCCCGCAGGATGCGCTCCGCCTCCTCGGGGCGCCTGCCCTGGAGGCGGTAGCCCCCGAGCTGGCTCGCCGTCTGGGGGGTGAGGCCCACGTGCCCCAGCACCGGCACCCCGGCCCGCACTAAGCCCTGGACGATCTCCGCCACCTCCTCGCCCCCCTCCAGCTTCACCGCATCCGCCCCCCCTTCCTTGAGGAGGCGCTCCGCGGCGAAGAGGGCCCGGTCCAAGGTGGCGTAGGAGAGGTAGGGGAGGTCGGCCACCAAGAAGGTGCCCGGGGCCCCGCGCCGGGCCGCCTTGGTGTGGTGGAGCATCTCCTCCAGGGTCACGGGCCCTGTGCTGGGGTAGCCCAGGACCACCATCCCCAGGGAGTCCCCCACCAGGATGGCGTCCACGCCCGCCGCCTCCGCCAGGCGGGCCGTGGGGTGGTCGTAGGCGGTGAGGTACACGAGCCTTTTCCCCTTGGCCTCGCGGAAGTCCTTCACGGTGCGCATGTCCCAAAGCTATCATGAGGGGGCGTGGAGGCGTACCCGGACCTCGCCCTAAGGCCCAAGACCCTGGACGAGTACATCGGCCAGGAGCGCCTGAAAAAGAAGCTCAGGGTCTACCTCGAGGCCGCCAAAACCCGAGGGGAGCCCCTGGAGCACCTCCTCCTCTTTGGCCCCCCCGGCCTGGGCAAGACCACCCTGGCTCACGTGATCGCCCACGAGCTCGGGGTGAACCTGCGGGTCACCTCGGGCCCCGCCATAGAGAAGCCCGGGGACCTGGCCGCCATCCTGGCCAACTCCCTGGAGGAAGGGGACATCCTCTTCATAGACGAGGTCCACCGGCTAAGCCGCCAGGCGGAGGAGCACCTCTACCCGGCCATGGAGGACTTCGTCATGGACATCGTCATCGGCCAAGGCCCGGCGGCAAGGACCATCCGGCTTGAGCTTCCCCGCTTCACCCTCATCGGGGCCACCACCCGGCCCGGCCTCATCACCGCCCCCCTGAGGAGCCGCTTCGGCATCGTGGAGCACCTGGAGTACTACTCCCTGGAGGAGCTGGCGGAAGGGGTTAGGCGGGACGCCCGGCTCCTGGGGGTGGGGATCACGGAGGAGGCCGCCCTGGAGATCGCCAAGCGGAGCCGGGGCACCATGCGCATCGCCAAGCGGCTCTTCCGTAGGGTGCGGGACTTCGCCCAGGTGGCGGGGGAGGAGGTCATCGGCCGGGACAGGACCCTAGAGGCCCTGGCCGCCCTGGGCCTGGACGAGCTGGGGCTGGAGAAGCGGGACCGGGAGATCCTCGAGGCCCTCATCCTCCGCTTTGGCGGCGGGCCCGTGGGCCTCACCACCCTGGCCACCGCCCTCTCCGAGGACCCGGGCACCCTGGAGGAGGTGCACGAGCCCTACCTCATCCAGCAGGGCCTCCTCAAGCGCACCCCCAGGGGCCGGGTGGCCACGGAACGGGCCTACCGCCACCTGGGCTACCCTCCGCCCGTGGAACCCCTCCTCTAGGGTTGCGCCCCCACCCGCCCCCCGGGAGAATGGGAGCCGTGATCCGGGCCACCCTGGAGGAGATGGACCTGGGAGAGCTTCTAAAGGCCCTGGCGGCGAACCGCAAGAGCGCGGTGGTGAGCTTCCAGGGGCGCATCTACGGCCGGGTGCACCTTCTCCAGGGGCGCATCCTCTACGCCCGCACCGAGCCAGGCCCCCACCTGGGGGAGTACCTGGTGCGCCTCGGCCACCTTTCCCTGGAAGAAGTGCAGGAACTCGTGGAGCGTCAGGGGCGGGAAAACCCCGGTACGCCCCTGGGGGCCTTGGCCCTGGAGCTCGGCCTCATCGGGGAAGAGGAGCTTAAGGAGGCCCTGGAGGCCCAGGTGCTGGAAGCCCTGGCCACCCTCCTGGGGGAAAAGGAGGGGGAGGTCCTGGCCGAGCCCCTGGTGGAGGGAAGCCAGGTGGCCCTGCCCCACACCCTGGACACGGACGCGGCCCTCATGGAGGCGGCCAGGCGCCTGGACGAGTGGCGGCGGGGCCAGGTGGACCCGGACGCGGTCTTCCACCTGGTGGAAGACCCCACCCGCCACCCCCTCACCCCGGAGGCCTGGACGGTGCTGGAGCTCCTGGACGGGGTGCGGCGGGCGAGGAGCATCGCCCTCCTCTCCGGCCTTCCCGAGGAAGCGGTCTACCACCTCCTCTACGAGCTCAAGGGCCGGGGCCTGGTCCGGCCCTCCACCCTGCTCCTGGAAGACCCCCTGGTCCTGCTTCTGGTGGAGAGCAGCGTGGTGCGGCGCCTCCTCCTCTACCTCCTCGAGGCCCACCGCTTTCGCGTCCTCCTCGCCCGGGACCTGGAAAGCGCCCTGAGGCTCCTCAAGGAGCGGCCCAAGGGCATCGTCCTCCAGGGGGAGAAGGCCTTGGAGATGGCCCGCAGGCTCCGGGCCCACCCGGAAGGAAAGCTCGCCTCCTTGTACCTGGTGAGCGACACCCCGCCCGGCCTCCTCTTCCGCCCCTTGCGGGTCCTCCACCTGCCCAAGCCCTTGCGGGCCCAGGAGGTGCTTAGGGCCTTGGCCCCCCTGCGCCGGGGAACGGGGTGATACCGCCCCGTGCTGGCTTGCGCCGGCACGGGGGCCCCGGTAAAGGGGGCCGGTAGAGGATATCCAGGGTCAGCGGGGCGAAGGAAAGGGGGAAGAAGGGCATCAGTTGGGCCGCCTGCCCCCCCTGAGCAGGGCCTCGGCCCGCTCCCGGTAGGCCAGGAGGGTCTGGTGCCACTCGTCGGCGGGGTGCACGTGGGGCAGAACCGCCTCGGCGCGGGCCAGGATCTCCTCCGGGGAGCGGTAGCCCAGCTGGGCCAGGGTGTCCACCACCATCTCCTGGGCCCCCACCCACTCCCGGCTCCCCTCCTCGGCCAGCTCCGCCGCCTTCCGGTAGTGGGCCAGGGCCTCCTCCAGGTGCATGAGGTCGTAGGCCACGTGCCCCAGGATGAGCTCCCCCGCGGCCTCCGCCCCCTGGGCCATGGCCTCCCGGGCCACCCCCTCCGCCTCCTGGTAGCGCCCCTGGCGGTAGAGGGCCTCCGCCAGGTCGGCCAGGGCCTGGGCCCGGTAGGGGTAGCCCTCCTCCTTCAGGAGGGCCTGGAGGTGCTCCTCGGCTTCCAGATAGGCCCCCTGGTCCAAGGCGGCCACCGCCATCTCGTGGAGCACGTAGCCCCGCTCCGCCCCCTCGGCCCGGGAGAGGGCTTCCCGGAAGGCGGCCATGCCCTCGGGGTAGCGGCCCAGGCGCAGGAGGATCTGGCCCTTGAGCAGGGGCGTTCCGTAGGCCTTATGGCCGCTTTCCTCCTCCAACCTCAGGGCCTCCTGCACCTCCTCCAGGGCCCGGTTGGGGTTGTCCAGGAGGAGGTGGGCCCGGGCCAGGAGGTAGCGGCGGGTGGCCTCGTCCTCGGGGTCCTCCTCCCCCACCGCCGCCAGGGCCTCCTCCAGGGCCAAAAGCGCCCGCTCCCCCTCCCCCGCCTCCAGCCACATGGCGGCGGCGTCCAGGAGGAGCCAGTAGCGCTCCAGGCCGAGGGCCAGCTCCGCCCCCCGCTCGTAGGCAAGGGCGGCCTCCCCGTGGCGGCCCAGACGCTCCAGGGCCCTCCCCTTCAGGCCTTCCGCCCGCCAGGCCAAGAAGGCGGGCAGGCCCTCCCTCAGGGTCTTCAGCACCTCCTCAAACCGGCCCAGGTAGAAGAGGGCCTGGGCCTGGTGGTAGCGGGCCCGGGGGTCCTCGCTGGGCAGAAAGAGGGGGAGCACCTCCCGTTCCGAACGGCCCTCGAGGGCCAAAAGCTCCCCCAGAAGGGCCCGGTAGAGGGGGTTATGCTCCAAGCCCCCAAGCTCGTAGGCCTCCTCCAGGGCCCGGTGCGCCCGCTCCAGCCCCTCCTCCCCGTAGAGGCTGTGGACCTCGGCCAGGAGGAGGAGGGCCTCCCTGGCCTCCTCCCTGGCCCCAAACAGGGCCTTGCGGGTGAGGCGCTCAATGGCGGTGTCGTAGTCCCCCTGGTGCAGGGCCTCGAGGACCCCCCTCATCGCCGCTAGAGGATACCACACCCCTCCCCCTTCGTTCCCTAAAAGGCCTTACCATAAGACCAGGGAGGTAGATGTTGCCGCAGCGGATCAACCCCTTCACCCTTGTCTTTTTGCTTCTCCTCGGCTATTTGGCCTACACCGCCTTCACCGGGCCCCCGGCCCCCACCCTCTCCTACACCGGGTTCCGCACCCTGGTGCGCGAGGGCAAGGTGGCCGAGGTCACCCTGGAGGAAACCCGCATCCTGGGCCAGTTAAAGGAGCCGGAGCGCTTCCCCACCCCGCAAGGGGGAAGCCAGGTGGCCCGGCGCTTCGCCGTGCCCCTGCCCCCGGCCCAGGTGGCCGACCCCGAGCTTTTGCGCTTCCTGGAGGAAAACGGGGTCAAGATCGTCACCAAGCCCCCTTCCCTGTGGCCCCAGGTCCTCCTCTACGTGGGGCCCACGCTCCTTCTCATCCTCTTCTTCTGGTTTTTCTTCATGCGGGCCCAGGGCGGGGCCGGCCAGGTGATGCAGTTCGGCCAGAGCCGGGCCCGGCTCTACGGCAAGGAGAAGCGGGTGGCCACCACCTTCAAGGACGTGGCGGGCCATGAGGAGGCCAAGCGGGAACTCATGGAGGTGGTGGACTTCCTCAAGAACCCCAAGAAGTACCTGGAGCTGGGGGCGGAGATCCCCAAGGGGGTTCTCCTGGTGGGCCCCCCCGGCACGGGCAAGACCCTCCTGGCCCGGGCGGTGGCCGGGGAGGCGGGGGTGCCCTTCTTCTCCGTCTCCGCCAGCGAGTTCATGGAGATGTTCGTGGGGGTAGGGGCAAGCCGGGTGCGGAGCCTCTTTGACGACGCCCGGAAGAGCGCCCCCAGCATCATCTTCATCGACGAGCTGGACTCCATCGGGCGCAAGCGGGGCGCGGGGATCGGGGGGGGACACGACGAGCGCGAGCAGACCCTGAACCAGATCCTCTCGGAGATGGACGGCTTTGAGAAGGACACCTCCGTCATCGTCCTGGCCGCCACCAACCGGCCCGACATCCTGGACCCGGCCCTTCTCCGGCCCGGGCGTTTTGACCGCCAGGTGGTGGTGGGCCTCCCCGCCCTGGAGGAGCGCAAGGACATCCTGCTGGTGCACATGCGGGGCAAGCCCGTGGCCGAGGACGTGGACCCCCTGGAGCTCGCCCACCTCACCCCGGGCTTCTCCGGGGCCGACCTCAAGAACCTGGTGAACGAGGCCGCCCTCCTGGCCGCCCGGGACGGGGAAAGAAGGATCCGCAAGGACCACTTCCTCAGGGCCCTGGACAAGATCGTCCTGGGCCTGGAGCGGCCCGCCCTGAAGCTTTCCGAGGAGGAACGCCGGGCCGTGGCCTACCACGAGGCGGGGCACGCGGTGGTGGGGGAGGTCCTGCCCCACGCGGACAAGACGGAAAAGGTCTCCATTGTCCCCCGGGGCATGGCTTTGGGGGCGCGCTGGAGCAAGCCCGAGGAGAGGGTCCTGGTGTCCCGGGAGCACCTCATGGACGAGCTGGCCGTGCTCATGGCGGGCCGGGTGGCCGAGGAGCTCTTCACCGGCACCGTGACCACGGGGGCGCAGGACGACTTCAAGCGGGCCACCCAGATCGCCAAGCGCATGGTCCTGGACTGGGGCATGGGGGAGCACTTCAAGAACATCGCCTGGGGTTCCGACTCCGGCCCCATCTTCCTGGGGGAGGAGATCGCCAAGAAGAAGGACCACTCCGAGGAGACGGCCCGCCTCATCGACGAGGACATCCGGCGCATCCTGGACGAGGCCTACGCCAAGGCCCGCCAGGTCCTCCTGGAGCACGCCGAGGCCATGCACCGGATCGCCGAGGAACTCCTCCGGGAGGAGACCATCCCCGGGGAGAGGGTCCGGGCCATCCTAAAGGAAAGCGCCCCCGTCCAGCGCACCTCGGAAGAGTAGCTGAGTACCCCGCCGAGGCGAAAGCCTCGGCGGGGGCCCCAAAAGGGCAAGCGCACAGGGAAATCAAGGCGCGGACGCTTAGCAAAGCGCGGGCAGGCTCCCCCTGGCCTCCTCCAGCTCCAGGCGTTGCGCCGCCTCCCCCCAGCCCAAGAGGCCCGCCATGAGTTCCACCACCCGGGGAAGGGCCTCCAGGGCCTTCTCCCGGTCCAAAAAGGCGAGGCCCATCCGCCGCGCCAAGACGTCCAGGGGCCTCCTGGCCAGCTCCCGCCGCACCGCCCACACCACCTCCCCCTCCAGGTAGGGAAGCCCGGGAAGGAGGGGCCGCTCCCCCAGGGCCAAGACCTTGGGGGCCAGGGCGCCGTAGGTCCCGTAGAGGTGCCGTGCCGTTTCCTCGGGGAGGGGAAGCTCGGGGCGCGGCCCCGCCCCGAGGAGGGGCGTGGCGTGGCTCGCCGAGGGGGGCAGGGAAAGCCCCAGGTCCTTGGCGAGGCGCTCCAAGAGGTCCAGGGCCATGAGGCGGAAGGTGGTCCACTTCCCCCCCACCAGGGTGTAGAGGCCCCGCCTTTCCTCTATGTAGTGGTCGCGCACCAGAAGCCTCGTCTCCCCCTTCCCCACCAGGGGCCTCAGGCCCGACCAGACCGCCCGCACTCGGGAGGCGAGGTCCCCCAGGTAGGGCCGCACCTCCTCCAGGAGGTAGGCCACCTCCTCCTCCCGGGGAAGGGGGCAGAAGGTGGGCTCGGCGGGAAGGTCGGTGGTGCCGAGGAGGGCCAGGCCCTGGTAGGGAAGGAGGAAGAGGACCCGGCCGTCCTTGGTCTTGGGGAGGAGGAGGCCCGCCTCTAGGGGGTAGTCCAGGACCAGGTGGACCCCGCTGGAGGCGGTGAGGAGGGGGGGAAGATGGGGGTCCAGAAGGCGGCGCACCCGGTCGGCGAGGGGTCCGGTGGCGTTCACCACCGCCTTGGCCCGCACCTCCACCTCCTTCCCCGAAAGCCGGTCCCGCACCACCGCCCCCCGCACCCGCCCCCCCTCCAGGAGGAGGGCGGTGGCCTCCGCGTGGTTCACCGCCACGGCGCCCCGCTCCAAAGCGGAGAGGACGAGGGCGAGGTTAAAGCGGAAGTCCGCGAACTGGCCGTCCTGGTAGGCCACGCCCCCTAAGGTCCTGGGCAGGTCGGGGAAGAGCCCCGCCACCGCCTCAGGGGGAAGGTAGCGGCTTGGGGCGAGGCGCATTTTCCCGGCGAGGAGGTCGTAGGCCTTGAGGCCCAGGTAGTAATAGGGGATCTCCAGGGGGCGGAAGAGGGGGGTGATGAGGGTGAGGGGCCGGGCCAGGTGGGGGGCGAGGCCCATCACCACCTTGCGCTCGTGGAGGGCGTCCACCACCAGCTTGAGTTGGCGCCGGTCCAGGCGCCTCACGGCAAGCTCCAGGTACCGCACGCCCCCGTGGAGGAGCTTGGTGGAGCGGGAGCTGGTCCCCGAGGCGAAGTCCTTCGCCTCCACCAAGGCCGCCCTCAGGCCCCGCAAAGTCGCCTCCCACAGGACCCCCGCCCCCGTGGCCCCACCCCCCAGGATGAGGAGGTCAAAGGGCTCCTCCAGGCGGGCGAAGAGGGCCTCGCGGTCCGTCATGCCTCCCTCGCCCAGTCCCGGGCCCGGGCCACCGCCTTAAGCCAGCCCCGGTAGAGGGCTTCCCGCCTCTCGGGGGGCATCCCGGGGGTAAACCTCCCCGCCTCCCGCCAACGCCCCCGCACCGCCTCCGGGGAAAGCGCCCCCGCCCCCACCCCCGCCATCAGGGCCGCCCCCAGGGCCGTGGTCTCCGTCACCGCCGGCACCACCACCGGCACCCCCAGGAGGTCCGCCTGGATCTGCAGGAAGAGGCGGTTCTGCGCCATGCCCCCGTCCGCCTTGAGGGCCTGGAGCTGGATCCCCGCCTCCTCCTCCATGGCCGACACCACGTCCCGCACCGAGAGGGCCACCCCCTCCAGGGCCGCCCGGGCCAGGTGGCCCGGGTCCGTCCCCCGGGTGAGGCCCAGGATGGCCCCCCGGGCGTAGGGATCCCAGTAGGGAGCGCCAAGCCCGGCGAAGGCGGGCACGAAGTAGACCCCGCCGCTATCCCCCACGCTCCCCGCCAGGGCCTCCACCTCGGCGCCTTCCCCGATAAGCCCCACCTCCCTAAGCCACTGGACCGCCGCTCCCGCCACGAAGAGGCTCCCCTCCAGGGCGTAGGTGGCCTTTCCCCCAAGGCTCCAGGCCACTGTGGCCAGGAGGCCTTTCCCCGAGGGCACGGGCTTTTCCCCCGTGTTCAGGAGGAGGAAGGCCCCCGTGCCGTAGGTGCACTTCCCCTCCCCCTCTAGAAGGGCCGCCTGCCCGAAGAGGGCCGCCTGCTGGTCCCCCAAAACCCCCCGGATGGGGATGGGGGCCCCAAGGTGCTCGGGAAGCGTCTCCCCGAAGTCCCCGTCCGAGGGGCGCACCTCCGGGAGGAGGGGGGATGGGACCCCCAGGGCCTCCAGGAGCTCCCCGTCCCAGGCCAGGGTGTGCAGGTTGAAGAGGAGGGTGCGGCTGGCGTTGGTGGGGTCGGTGGCGTGGACCCTTCCCCCCGTGAGGTTCCAGATGAGCCAGGTGTCCACGGTCCCAAAGGCCACCTCGCCCCGCTCGGCCCGCCCCCGAAGCCCGGGGAGGTTCGCTAACAGCCAGGCAAGCTTCGTCCCGGAAAAGTAAGGGTCCAGAAGAAGCCCGGTGTGCTCCCGGAAAAGGGGCTCCAGGCCCTCCGCCCGCAGGCGCTCGCACAGGGGGGCCGTCCTCCGGTCCTGCCAGACGATGGCGTTGTAAAGGGGCTTTCCCGTCCCCCGCTCCCACACCAGGGTGGTCTCCCGCTGGTTGGTGATCCCCAGGGCCAACACCTCCCTGGGATCTGCCCCCGCCCGGCGGAGCGCCTCCCGCGCCGCCCAAAGCGTGGTCTCCCAGAGCTCCAGGGGGTCGTGCTCCACCCAGCCTGGCTCAGGGTAAAGCTGCCGGAACTCCCGCTGGGCCACCGCCACCGGCTTCCCCTCCAGGGTGAAGAGGAGGGCCCGGCTCGAGGTGGTGCCTTGGTCCAGGGCCAGAAGATACCTCATAGGACCTCCCTAAGCCTCTCTGCCGCCTCCTCGGGCAGGGCGTCCACCACGAAGGTGCCCGCCCCCAGCTCCGTGCCCGCCAGGAACTTGAGCTTGTCCCGGGTGCGCCTCGGGGGGTAGAACTCCACGTGGAAGTGGAAGGTGCGCTCCTCCCCCAAGGGCGCGGCGTGGAAGACCATGACGTAAGGGAAGGGCTCCCCAAAGAGAGCGTCGTACCGGGCCACCACCCGGCCCAAGAGCCTGGCGAAGGCCGCCATCTCCCCCTCGGAGAAGGTCCAGGGGCCGGGGTGCCGCGCCCTTGGGGCCACCCAGACCTCAAAGGGGTAGCGGGCGAAGGGGGGGACGAAGGCGAGGAAGCCCCCTTCCTCGTCCACCGCGTAGGGCCCAAGCTTCGGGAAAAGCTCGAGGAGCACGGGCCTCTCCCGGAAAGCCTGGCTTTCCCGCTCCAGGACGGGCGGCACGAAGGGATAGGCGTAGATCTGGCCGTGGGGGTGGTGGAGGGTTACCCCCACCGCCTCCCCCCGGTTCTCGAAGGGCATGACGAAGCGCACCCCGTGCAAGGCGTAGAGGGCCTGGTACCGGTCCCGCCACACCCAGGCGAGGAGGAGCCGCTCTTCCTCCCTCAAGGTGGCGAGGCTTCCCACGTGGGCCGGGGTGTAGACCACCACCTCGCACCGGCCCCTCGCCTCCCCCCCGGGCACGGGAAGCCCCTCGGGAGGGGGAGGGGCCTCTTCCACGAGGGAGGGGAAGCGGTTCTCAAAGACCGCCACCTGGAAGCGGGGGAAGGGGATCTCCGTGGGAAAGCCCCCCTCCCGGCTCGGACACAAGGGGCAGTGCTCCTTGGGGGGCAGGAAGGTGCGCTCCTGGCGGTGGGCCGCGTAGACCACCCACTCCCCCCTCAAGGGGTGGTAGCGGAGGTGGGGGGCGGGGCGGAAGGGCTCGGCGGGCTCCGGGAAAGGGGGGTCCTCGTGGGGCGCCAGGCCGTAGAGGAGAAGCTCCCGCCCGTCCGCCTTCCGGTGGAGGCGCCTATAGAAGGGGGGCATAGTCCACCTCCTCCTCTCCCATCCGGAAGCGGTAGGAACCGAGGCGGTGCACCGGCACCTCCCGGGCCAGGAAGGCCGTAAGGCGCCCCCGCTCCTCCGGGGTAAGCCAGGAGGGCGGGTCGGAGGTGGCCTTGAAGCCGGTGAAGTGGGCCAAAACCTCCTGAAGCCGCATCTCTTCGGGGGAAAGCAGGTTAAAGCGGGTGCGGAAGTAGACCACGTCGGGGTCCACATGGACGTTTTCCCTAAGCCAGAGGCGGTGCAGGGTGGAGCGGAGGGCGTTCTTGAGGCCGGGCCCCGTGGGGTCGGAAAGCCAGAGGGAGCGGTCCTCGTTGTCCCAGTAGGGGGCCACGTCGGGCCCCACCCTAAGGCCATCGGCGAGGCCCAAGGAGGGAAGAACCGGGGCCCCGCAGAAGAGGAGGTAGGCCTCCCCCACCGCCTCCCGCAGGCGGGCCATGGCCTCCCGGTAGCGGGCCTCCCCCTCGGCCCCAGGGAGGGCGGCGGCGTAGAGGAAGTCCAGCTTCAGGTAGTCGTAGCCCCACGCCAGGGCCTTTCTGAGGAGGCCTGCGGCCCACTCCACCACCTCCTCGTTCCCGGAGTCCAGGGCAAAGAGGGGCTTCCCCCAGTTGAACCCCGCCCGCACGGGCCTCCCTTCCCCGTCCCTCAGGAGCCAGTGGGGCCGCTCCTTCAGGAGGGGGCTATCCGCGGTGACGAGGAAGGGGGCGAGCCAAAGCCCCGGCCTCAGGCCCTTTTCCCGGATCCTCGCCGCCAGGAAGGACATGCCCCGGGGGAAACGGTCGTTGGGCTCCCAGTCCCCTAAGGCCCGCTGCCAGCCGTCGTCCACCTGGAAGACCTCAAAGGGAAGCCCGGCCACCTCCTCCAGGACCTCGAGGAGAAGCCCCTCCCCGATCCGGGTGTAGAAACCGTACCAGGAGCACCAGACCCTGGGGGGCTTCCCGGAAAGGCGCCGGGGAAGGAGCCGGGCGTAGGCGGCGAAGACCTCCTCCTCCTCGCCGTAGCCCAGAAACCACTCCCCCTCTCCCCAAGCGTAACGGCCCAGGAGGAGGTCCTCCCGTCCCAAAACGCGCGCCCCTACCCCCAGGGCGCCCAAGAGGAGCACCTTCCCCCCTGGCCCCTTCAGGGCCCCCACGCCGCTTCCCCACCACTCCCCGGCCTCCAGCAGGAAGGGGTCATCCGCCTGGGGCCTGCGGGCCTCAGGGTAAAGGGGCTGCGGGGAGGACTCCAGGTCCACCCAGGCGGCGAGGCTCCAGCTCTGCCAGCCGTGGCGGAAGAACCCCTCTCCCCTAAAGGGGGGGAAGACCCGCACCTCCCTCCCCTTCAGCCGGTACCCTCCCGAAACGGGCTCCGAGGAGGCGGCCGCCACGGCCACCTCGAGGCGGCTTCCCTGCAAGGCATCCCCAAACTCCACCCGCATGCTCTACCCCCGGCATTCTATCCCCTGGCCCCGTAGGGAAACCGCGAGGCCAGCCCCAGGGCCAGACTTGACCGCTATACTGCATAGAGCCCCAGGAAGCGGAGGGCGGAGAGGGGGTTGAAGGAGAAAGCCTCCAAGGCCGCCTTCTTCCCCTTAACCCCCTCCCGGTTTAGCCGCGAGACCAAAAACCCCCGCAGCACCGCCAGGACCCACGCCCCTCTCCCCCGCACTTGGCAAGCGTCCTCGCGAAAGAGAACGTCCCGCACCCAAAAGGACCGGTTCTCCACTTCCCAACGG
>NZ_BAAHSC010000166.1:0-262 GCF_054655095.1 Thermus sp. FJN-A | reverse complement strand
TGGGCTCGGGGAGGGGCCTTTCCCCCGTCCGGGCCAGGACCCACTTCCCCAAGGGGAAGGCCCGCTCGGCGAGGAGCCTCCCCCCCCGCAGGGCCCCCTCGAGGCGGTAGGCCTTCCTGGGCTCCAGGAAGGCGGTGAAGCCCCGGGCCCGGCCCAGGACGAGCCTGAAGGCCTCCCCGCTCTTGGGCTGGACGAGGACCACGAACCTCCTTCCGTCGGCGTGGAGGAGGATCCCGTGCACCACCAGCTCCGGCCCCTCCAT
>NZ_BAAHSC010000165.1:0-746 GCF_054655095.1 Thermus sp. FJN-A | reverse complement strand
TGCGGGCATGGTGCTAGTGGTGGAGCACCCGTTGCAGGAAGCTCCGGGTGCGCTCCTCCTTGGGGGCGGTGAAGATCTCCCCCGGCCTCCCCTCCTCCACGATCTGCCCCCCGTCCATGAAGATCACCCGGTCCGCCACCTCCCGGGCAAACCCCATCTCGTGGGTCACCACCAGCATGGTCATGCCCCCACGCGCCAGGTCCCGCATCACGTCCAACACCTCCCCCACCATCTCCGGGTCCAAAGCGCTCGTGGGCTCGTCAAAAAGCATCACCTTCGGCTCCATGGCCAGGGCCCGGGCAATGGCCACCCGCTGCTGCTGCCCCCCGGAAAGCTGCGCCGGGTATTTGTGCGCTTGGTCCAAAATCCCCACCCGCTCCAAAAGCTCCAGGGCCTTCCTCTCCGCCTTCTCCTTGGACCACCCCCGCACCCGCACGGGGGCCAGGGTGATGTTCTCCAGGACGGTCATGTGGGGGAAGAGGTTGAACTGCTGGAAGACCATGCCCACCTCCCGCCGCACCGCCCCCAGGGCCCGGTCGTCCTTGACGTTCAGGCCGTCCACCACCACCTCCCCCTCCTGGAAGTCCTCCAGGCGGTTTATGCAGCGGATGAGGGTGCTCTTCCCCGAGCCCGAGGGGCCGATAATGACCAGCTTCTCCCCGGGGGCCACCTCCAGGTGGATCCCCTTGAGCACGTGCAGGGAACCAAACCACTTGTGCAGGTTCCGGATGCGGATGATGGGCTCC
>NZ_BAAHSC010000164.1:0-271016 GCF_054655095.1 Thermus sp. FJN-A | reverse complement strand
AGATGGTGGGGGAGGTGTTGGACGTGATGCGGGACCTGGCGCGTGGGGGCATGACCATGCTGGTGGTGACCCACGAGATGGGGTTTGCCCGGGAGGTGGCGGACCGGGTGATCTTCATGGACGGGGGGCAGATCGTGGAGGAGGGGAGGCCGGGGGAGATCTTCACCGCCCCCAAGGAGGAGCGCACCCGGAGCTTCCTGCAACGGGTGCTCCACCACTAGCACCATGCCCGCACCCGAGGAAAAGGGCCCTTGGGAGGCGCTCCGGGCCCTCTTGGACCCCGAGGGAAAGCCCGGCAAGAGGCGGCAGGGCCTCTGGCTTTACGCCCTCTTCCTCCTCTTTCTCCAGGGGGTCTTCCTCCTCCTCCTGGCCCTGGCCCTTCCCCGGGCGGGGCATCCCCTTCTTCTCCTCCTGGCCCTGGGGGGGGCGGGGTGGCTTTTCCTCCAGGCCCTGAGGGGCCTTAAGGAGGGAGGCCCTCTAGGCCCCCTGCTGGCGGTGGGCTTGGGGGCGGCCCTCTTCTTCTTCCTGGGGGTGATGGGCCTCCTCCTGCGGCCCTTGGGCCTTGGCCTCCTTCCCCTGGGGCTATGGGGCTTCCTCCACCTGGTGCGGCGGGCGGAGGGGGCCCTCAAGGGGGAAGGCGGAGGGCCCGGGCCAGGTCCTTGAGGCGCACCCGGGCCAGGGCCTGCACCTCTTTAAGCCGTTCTCGCGCCCGGGCTCTCCCCAGGTCAAGGACCAGGGGGAGCTTTTCGTGGTCAAAGGTGCCGATGGGGAAGGGGGGGTCCAGGGCGATGACCAGGTCGGCTTCCCGCAAGGCCAGCTCCTTCAGGCGCCTGCGGCTCGCCTCTCCTGAGAGGAGGGCGGCTTCCAGGGCTGTCTTCGGCGGCTCCTGGGGCGGGGGGTTGGAGACGTCCACGGCCACCACCTTGGGGAAGAGGGCCTTGGCCGCCCGCACCGGCACCTTTTCCGCCACGTCCCCGTCCACCAAGAGCCTGCCCTGGAGGACCACCGGGGGAAAGAGGCCGGGGATGGCCATGCTGGCCAGGACCGCCTTCCACGCGGGCCCCTCCCTCAGGACCACCGCCTCGCCCGTGAGGAGGTCCGCCGCCTGAATGGCGAGGGGGATGGGGCTTTCCTCCAGCCGCGCCTCCCCCAAAAGGGCCCTAAGCCCCTCCGCCACCCGGGCCGTCTCCACCACGGCCGGACGCCTCAAGGCGGTGAAGAGCCGGGCCAAGGTCCTAAGGCTTCCCGCCCGCTGAAGCTCCGCCACCTCCCGGTCGAAGATGGCCTCGTGCACCTTCCAAGGGTCCTTGTGGCCAAAGGCAAAGCAGGCGGCGGCCAGAGCCCCCGCGGAGCTTCCCGCAAGGCCCCGGATGGGGACGCCCGCCTCCTCTAAGACGGCGAGCACCCCCAGGTGGGCGTACCCCCGAACGCCCCCTCCGCCTAGGGCCAGGGCGACGCCGCGCACATTCCCAGCATAAAATGCTCCCATGCGGCCGGACCTCTCCCGCATTCCCGGGGTTCTGGGGGAGATCGCGAGGAAGCGGGCTTTGGAGGTGGCCCCTTACCCCCTTCCCGAACCTCCCCCGGTGCCTTCCTTCAAGGAAGCCCTCCTCCTCCCGGGGCTTTCCGTGATCGCCGAGGTCAAGAAGCAAAGCCCCTCCGAGGGGGCCATCCGGGAGGTGGACCCGGCGGAGGCCGCCCGGGCCTACGGGCGGGGCGGGGCGAGGGCCATTAGCGTCCTCACCGAGCCTCACCACTTCGGGGGAAGCCTTTTGGACCTCAAGCGGGTGCGGAAGGCGGTGGCCCTCCCCCTCCTCCGCAAGGACTTCGTGGTGGACCCCTTCATGCTGGAGGAGGCCCGGGCCTTTGGGGCGAGCGCCGCCCTCCTCATCGTGGCCCTCCTGGGGGAGCTTACGGGAGTTTACCTGGAGGCGGCGAGGCGGCTTGGCCTCGAGGCCCTGGTGGAGGTGCACACCGAGCGGGAGCTGGAGGTGGCCCTCGAGGCGGGGGCGGAGGTCCTGGGGATCAACAACCGCGACCTGGCCACCCTGCGCATAGACCTGGCCACCGCCCCCCGCCTGGGCCGCTTGGCCAGGGCGCGGGGCTTCACCGGGGTCTTGGTGGCGGAGTCGGGTTACGGCCAAAAGGAGGAGCTCAAACCCCTGGAGGGCCTCTTTGACGCGGTCCTCGTGGGCACGAGCCTGATGCGGGCAAGGGACCTGGAAGCCGCCCTGCGGGAGCTTGTAGGATAGCCCCATGTGGCTCATCCCCGCCGTGGACCTGAAGGGGGGCCGGGCTGTGCGCCTTTACGAGGGGGACCCCGACCGCGAGACCGTGTACGGGGACCCGGTGGCCCTGGCCCTAAGGTGGCAGGAGGAGGGGGCAGGCCTCCTCCACCTGGTGGACCTGGACCGGGCCCTGGGGCGGGGAGACAACCGGGAGGCCATGGCCCGCATCGCCGCCGCCCTCCGCATCCCCTTCCAGGTGGGGGGCGGGATCCGCTCCCTGGAGGCCCTGGGGGAGGTTCTGGCCCTGGGGGCGAGCCGGGCGGTGGTGGGCACGGTGGCGGTGAGGGACCGGGGCCTCTTGGAGAGGATGCTGGCCCTGGTGGGGCCAGAGCGGCTGGCGGTGGCCTTGGACGCCAGGGGCCTCGAGGTGGTGGTCTCGGGCTGGCAGGAGGCCGCCCCCATCCCGGCCCTGGACCTTCTCAAGGCCTGGGGGGAGATGGGGGTGCGCACGGTCATCTACACCGATGTGCGCCGGGATGGGACCCTGAAGGGCCTGGACCTGGAGGTGGTGGCCCGGGTGCGGGAGGCCTGGCCCTTCACCCTCATCGCGGGGGGCGGCATCGCGGGCCCTGAGGACCTGCGGGGCTTGGAGCACCTGGGCGTGGAGGGGGCCCTTCTGGGCAAGGCCCTCTACGAGGGGCGGATCCGCCTCCGGGAGTGGGGGCAGGAAGGTATGCTATAGGGCATATGAAGCTCGCGCACTGGGTCTTCCTCCTGGTCACCCTGGCGGTGATGGGGGCGGGGCTTTACCTGTACCTCTCCCTCCCCTACCTCCAGGTGCCCACCCCGTGGGGCCCGTGGCCCCTCTACTTCCTCCTCCCCGGGGCCTATGCCCTGGGGTTCCTGGTGGGGGGGCTTTATGCCCTGGCCTTCTGGTGGGCGGGCTTGGCGGAGCGGCGCGCCCTCCTCAGGGAGGTGCGGCGGCTGCAAGGGGAGGTGAACGCCCTGAAGCGGGAACGCATAGAGGAGATCCCCAGGATCCCTGACCGGGAAGAGGCATGAGGGACCGGACGGTCTGGCGCTTTCTCCCCCTGCCCCCTCTGGCGGCGTGGCGGGGCCTCATGGAGACCTTCGGGGTGGGGCCGGAGGCCGCCTTGGTCTACTGGCACCGGGGGGTGAGGCTTAAGGAGGACCTGGACCCCCCCCTTCGCCTTCTTCCCCTAAAGGGCCTGGAGGAGGCAACGGTCCTTTTAGAAGAGGCCCTCCGCCTGGGGAAGCGGATCCGCGTCCACGGGGACTACGACGCCGATGGCCTCACGGGCACGGCCATCCTGGTGCGGGGGCTTTCCGCCCTGGGGGCTAGGGTCCACCCCTTCATCCCCCACCGGCTGGAGGAGGGCTACGGCGTCCTGATGGAGCGCGTGCCCGAGCACCTGGAGGCGGCCGACCTCTTCCTCACCGTGGACTGCGGCATCGCCAACCACGCGGAGCTTCGGGAACTGGTGGAAAACGGGGTGGAGGTCCTGGTCACCGACCACCATACCCCCAAGGACACCCCGCCCCCCGGCCTCGTGGTCCACCCCGCCTACACCCCGGGGCTCGAGGAGCACCCCACGGGGGCCGGGGTGGCCTTCCTCCTCCTCTGGGCCCTGCACCAGCGCCTGGGGCTCCCCCCGCCCCTGGAGTACGCCGACCTGGCGGCGGTGGGCACCATCGCCGACGTGGCCCCCCTCTGGGGCTGGAACCGGGCCCTGGTGCGGGAAGGCCTGGCCCGCATCCCCACCTCCTTCTGGGTAGGCCTTCGGCTCCTCGCCGAGGCCGTGGGCTACACGGGGAAGGCGGTGGAGGTGGCCTTCCGCATCGCCCCCCGCCTCAACGCGGCAAGCCGCCTGGGGGAGGCGGAGAAGGCCTTAAGGCTCCTCCTCACGGACAGCGAGGCGGAGGCCCGGGCCTTGGTGGAGGAGCTAAACCGCCTGAACGCCAGGCGGCAAACCATAGAAGAGGCCACGCTGAAGAGGCTCCTTCCCCAGGCGGACCCTGGGGCCAAGGCCATCGTCCTCCAGGACCCCGAGGGCCACCCCGGGGTGATGGGCATCGTGGCGAGCCGCCTCCTGGAGGCCACGCTTCGGCCCGTCTTCCTGGTGGCCCAGGGGAAGGGGACGGTGCGGAGCCTCCACCCCATCAGCGCCGTGGAGGCCTTAAGGAGCGCCGAGGACCTGCTCTTGCGCTACGGCGGCCACCGGGAGGCGGCGGGCTTCGCCCTGGAGGAGGCCCGCTTCCCCGAGTTCCGGAGGCGGATAGAGGCCTTCGCCGCCCGGTTTCCCGACCCCGTGCGGGAGGTGCCCCTCCTGGGGCCGTTCCCGCCCCCTGCCCTCCTCCCCGAGGTCCACGAGGGGCTTAAGGCCCTCGAGCCCTTCGGGGCGGGCAACCCCGAGCCCCTCTTCCTCCTCCAGGGAAGCCCGGAAGGGGCGAGGACCCTGGGCGAGAACAAGGGGCTCGCCTTCCGGCTCCAGGGGGTGCGGGTGGTGGCCTGGCGCATGGGGGAAAGGCCCCTTCCCCAGGCGGTGGAGGTGGCGGCCCTCCTGGTGGAGAACCGCTTCGGCGGCGAGGTGAGCTACGAGGCCCAGGTCCTGGACCTCCGGGAGCCCGGGGAGGTCCTGGCCGAGGCCCAGCCCTTCGCCTTTCCCCTCTCCCTGGGGGAGGCCCTGGCCCGGGCGAGGCTGGGGGAGGGCGTCTACGTCCCCCAGGAGAACGGGGAGGGGTTGGCCTACGCCAAGGAGCAGGGCTTCCGCCTCCTTCCCCCGGAGGAGGCTTCCCTTTGGCTTGGGCTTCCGCCCTACCCAATCCGCCCGGAGCGGGTGGAGGTGGCCTTGGGGAGGGAGGCCAGGAGGCGCCTTTTGGCCCCTTTGGCCCTTGCCACCCCCGAGGAAAGGCTTCGGGCCCACGTGGCCCAAAGGCTCCTCTTCGCCTACGAGAGGCGGCATCCGGGGCTTTTCAGCGAGGCCCTTTTGGCCTACTGGGAGGTGAACGGTGTACAAGCAGCCGCGGGAAGCCCATGAGGCGCGGATTTACACCCAAGCCTACCGGGTGTACGGGGTCATCTACCTGGTGCCCGGGGCCGGGACCGCCGACCTCCTCAACCAGGAAAAGGCCTACCTTCCCGTGACCGGGGCCCTTCTCTACACCGCAGGCTACCTCCACCCCCCTGAGGCCAAGGACCTCAAGGCGAGCACCGGTTTCCTGGCCCTGCGCAAGGAGCGCATCCAGTGGGCGGTGGGGGGAAGGCCTTCCGAGCCCCGGACCAGCCCCGCCCTTCTGGAGCGGAAGCGCCTGGCCTTCCTCTTTGGCGATTACCTCCTGGCGGGGGAGCTCCTGGTGCCCCGGGGGGTGCGGCTTTCCGACCACCTTTCCCAGGCCAAGCCCTTCCAGACCCTCCTCGAGGCCAAGCTCTACACCCTAACCCCCGGGCGGCCCATCGTGGAGCTTGCGCCCCAAGAGGCCTTCCCCTTCGTCACGGTGAACCTGCGCCTGGCCGAGGCCCCGGGGGAGGCCCAAGACCCCCGGCTCACCCTATTTGGCTGAGGGCCTCCTTAAGGCGGGCGGCCTGCTCCAGGTTCTCCCGCAGGCGGGCCTCCTCCGCCTCCACCACCTCCTTGGGGGCCTTCTCCCGGAACCCGGGGGCGGAGAGCTTCCGCTGGCTTTTCTCCGCCAGGGCCAAGAGCTCCTGCAGGCGCTTTTCCTGGCGCCTTCTCCATTCCCCCACGTCCAGGAGCCCCTCCAGGGGCATGCGCACCGTCACCTTGGGCATGGCCTTCACCAGGGCCCGCTCGGGGGTGGCGGGGAGGAGGTCGGCCCGGGCCAGGAAGCGGAAGGCCTCGAGGTTTTCCCAAACGGGCCCCGCCTCCCCCTCCAGGTGGACCCGCACCTCCTGGGCGAGGGGAATCCCGGCCTCCGCCTTCAGGGCCCTCACCGCCGTCACCGCCTGCCTCAGGGCCTCAAACCGGGCCTCGGCCTCCGGCTCCTGGGGGCCGGGCTCGGGCCAGGGCTCCCGGGCGAGCTCCTCCCTGCCGGTGAGGGCCTGGTAGAGCTCGCTGGTGAGGAAGGGCATCAGGGGATGGAGGAGCTTTAAGAGGACGGCGAGGGCCTCCTCAAGCGTTCTTAAGGTGTGGGCGTTCCCCGCTTTGAGGGCGGGCTTGGCGGCCTCCAGGTACCAGTCGCAAAACTCGCTCCAGACGAGCTCGTACACCTCCCGGGCCGCCTGGGCCAGGTCCAGGGCCTCGTAGAGGGTGGTGACCTCCTGGACCCCCCGGCTTAGGCGGCTTCGCATCCAGCGGTCCGCCAGGGTGGGGGTGTCCTCCTTGGCCTGGAAGCCTTCCCGGGAGAGGAGGACGAAGCGGGCGGCGTTGTAGAGCTTGTTGGCGAAGTTCCGGGCCATCTCCAGCCAGCGGAGGTCAAGCCTTATGTCCTGCCCCCCCGTGGCCAGGTATATGAGGGCGAAGCGGAGGGCGTCCGCCCCGTAACGCTCCACCATCTCCAAGGGGTCTATGACGTTCCCCTTGGACTTGGACATCTTCTGCCCCTTCTCGTCCAGGACCAGGCCGTGGAGGAGGACGGTTTTAAAGGGCCTTTCCCCCATGAAGTGGTAGCCCGAGACCTCCATGCGGGAAACCCAGAGGAAGAGGATGTCGTACCCCGAGACCAGGACGTCCCCGGGGTAGAAGGCCTTGAGGTCCTCCGTCTCCTCGGGCCAGCCCAGGGTGGAAAGGGGCCAAAGGGCCGAGGAGAACCAGGTGTCGAAGACGTCCTCGTCCCGCTTGAGGCGCGGGCTTCCGCAGGCCTCGCAGAAGGTGGGGTCCTCCAGGTACCGCTCCGGCTTGGGAACGTTCACCGCGTGGCAGTCCTGGCAGTACCAGGCGGGGATCTGGTGCCCCCACCAGAGCTGCCGGGAGATGTTCCAGTCCCGGACGTTCTCCAGCCAGTCCATGTTCACCTTCTTCCAGCGCTCGGGGACGAAGGCGATGTCCCCGCGCCGGAGGCCCCTTAGGACCTCCTCCGCCAGGGGCTTCATCTTGAGCCACCACTGGGGGAATTGAGCGTACTCAATGGGGGTGCCGCACCGGGAGCAGGTGGCGAGGGCGATGGTGTAGTCCTCCTCCCTCACCAGGTGCCCTGCCTCCCGGAAAAGCGCCACCGCCCGCTTCCTGGCCTCAAAGCGGTCCAGGCCCCGGAGGGCCTCGGGGACCCTCTCCCCCTCCATGCGGCCTTCCAGGTTGATGACGGAGACGGGCTTTAGGCCGTGGCGCTCCCCGATCTCGTAGTCCGTGGGGTCGTGGGCGGGGGTCACCTTGAGGGCCCCGGTGCCGAAGTCCTTCTCCACCGCGGGGTCGGCGAGGATGGGGATCCAGACCTCCGTGAGGGGGATCCGGGCCCTTTTGCCGATTAAGTGCCGGTAGCGCTCGTCCTCGGGGTGGACGGCGATGGCCTGGTCGGCGAAGACGGTCTCGGGGCGCACCGTGGCGATCTCTATGAAGCCACCCCCCTCCACCTGGTAGCGCAGGGTGTAGAGCTTGCCGGGGGTGGGTTCGGTTTCCACCTCCAGGTCGGAGAGGGTGGTCTCGCACCGGGGGCACCAGTTCACGAGCCTGGGGGCGCGGTAGGCTAGGCCCTCGTGGTAGTAGCGGCTGAAGGCGTAGCGCACCGCCCGGGAGCGCCGCTCGTCCATGGTGAAGGCCTCCCGGCTCCAGTCGGCGCTGGCCCCCAGGCGCTTAAGTTGCCTCAGGATCGTCCCCCCGGACTCCTCCTTCCACTGCCAGACCCTTTCCAAGAACTTCTCCCGCCCCAGGTGGTGCCGGGTCTTGCCCTCCTTGAGGAGGAGGCGCTCCACCACCACCTGGGTGGCGATGCCCGCGTGGTCGGTGCCGGGAAGCCACACCGCCTCAAAACCCCGCATGCGCTTGTAGCGGATGAGGGCGTCCTGGAGGGAGTTGTCCAGGGCGTGGCCCATGTGGAGGGAGCCGGTGACGTTCGGGGGTGGCATGAAGATGACGAAGGGGGGCTTGCCGCTCTTGGGGTCGGCCACGAAGGGGTTCGCGGCCCACTTCTCCGCCCACTTGGGTTCCACGGACTTGGGGTCGTAGGCCTTGGGTAGGTCCATGCTACCCTCCACTTTACCCAAAACCCCGCGGGCAAGCCCACCGGGGCCTTCCCGGGGGCGGGGGGCTTAGGCGGGGGCGAGGGCGTAGAGGTAGTACCGCCCTTCCCCCAGGTGGAAGAAGGCCTCCTCGTAGGCCAGGCCCTCTATGGGGGTTTCGGGGGGGATCCGGAGGAAGACCTCCCCCACCCGGATCCCCTCGGGGAGGAGGGCCAAGGGGCCTTGGGCGAGGGCTTCGCTTTCCTCCTCGGGGTCGTTCAAGGGGGTGTAGAGGAGGCGGACCGGGAGGCCCTGAAGGCTTTGGAGCACGTTGCTGGGGTCCCGGAAAGCCGCCCGGTGGAGGAGGCGCTCTTCCACCTCCGCCACCTCCCCCAAGAGGGCGTAGCGGTCCAAGGGGAGGAGGGCCTTGCCGCTTTCCAGGAGGAGGAGGAAGCGCCCCTTGTCCTCCTCCGAGAGGAGGAGGGGGGCCCTATGCCGCCCCACGCGGGGGTCTTGGTCCAGCCGCCCTTCCTGAAGCAGCCTCCTTGCCGCTTCCAGGGCCTCCTCTCGGGTCTGGTAAAGGCTATAGGGGTTCACCTTGAAGAGGAGGTCGTACCCCCTGGGCCCCTGGACCAGCCAGGCCAGGTGGAGCTCGTAAAAGCGGTGCTTCCGCCACTCGGGGTGCACGGGACCAGTATAGGGGGCCTGGGGCTCTCATTGTGCCTTCACCTCTTGCCCAAAGCTATATCCGGGTATACCCTAAGCCCGGTATGGCGCTCTCCGAAGAGAGGGTCCTCGAGGCCCTGCGCACGGTGATGGATCCCGAGCTGGGCAAAGACCTGGTTTCCCTGGGCATGGTGGGGGAGGTCCGCCTGGAGGAGGGCCGGGTGGACCTCCTCATCAACCTGACCACCCCGGCCTGTCCCCTGAAGGGCCAGATTGAGGCGGACATCCGCCGGGCCCTCCTGCCCCTGGGGGTCTCGGAGGTGCGGGTGCGCTTCGGGGGCGGGGTGCGGCCCCCGGAGCAGTACCCCATCCCTGGGGTCAAGCACGTGGTGGCGGTGGGCTCGGGCAAGGGCGGGGTGGGGAAGAGCACCGTGGCCGCCAACCTGGCCCTGGCCCTGAGCCGGGAAGGGGCCAGGGTGGGCCTCCTGGACGCCGACCTCTACGGGCCCAGCCAGGCCAAGATGTTCGGGCTGGAGGGGCAGCGCCTCAAGGTGGACCAGGACCGGCGGATCCTTCCCCTCGAGGCCCACGGCCTCAAGGTCCTCTCCATCGCCAACATCGTCCCCCCAGGCCAGGCCATGATCTGGCGCGGCCCCATCCTCCACGGCACCCTGAAGCAGTTTCTGGAGGACGTGAACTGGGGGGAGCTGGACTACCTGGTGGTGGACCTGCCCCCTGGGACCGGGGACGTGCAGCTCTCCCTCACCCAGCTCACCAAGGTCTCCGGGGGGGTCATCGTCACCACGCCCCAGGAGGTGGCCCTCCTGGACGCGGAAAGGGCCGCGGACATGTTCAAGAAGGTGCAGGTGCCCGTCCTTGGGGTCTTGGAGAACATGTCCTTCTTCCTCTGCCCCCACTGCGGCAAGCCCACCCCCATCTTCGGGGAAGGGGGCGGGAGGCGGCTGGCGGAGAAGCTAAAGACCCGCTTTCTGGGGGAGATCCCCCTCACCCTGGCCTTGCGGGAAAGCGGGGACAAGGGCGTGCCCATCCTGGCGGAGGCCCCCGAGGGGGAGGAGGCCCAGGCCTTCCTGAAGGCGGCCCGGGAGCTGGCGGCCGCCTTAAGCGTGCAGGCGTTTATCGCCCTGCCCATGGCCTAGTATGGCCTTAGTCCTGGAAGGCACCAAGGAACGGGTCTTGGAACTGCTCCGGGCCCGGCCCCGCACCGCTAAGGAGATGGCCGAGGCCTTGGGGGTGAGCCGGGCCGCTATCCTGAAGCACCTTCAGGACCTCGAGGCCCGGGGCCTGGTGCGCTCCGAGGTGCGGAAGTGCCCGGGCCGGGGCCGTCCCTACCGCCTCTACCGCGCCCAGGACCAGGGGGCTCCCTACGCCGCCCTCTGCGGGGACGTGCTCAAGGGGCTGGAGGGGGCTTTGGGGCGGGAGGGGGTGGTGCGGCTTCTCCTGGCGAGGAACCGCACCCTCTTCGCCCCTTTGCACCTTAAGGACCTCCCCTTGCGGGAAAGGCTCGCCCGCTTGGCGGCCTTCCTCCGGGAACAGGGCTACGAGGCCGAGGTGGTGGAGGAGGGGGGGCACCTGTACCTGTGCCAGCACCGCTGCCCCAAGCTCGCCCTCTCTAGGGAGCACGAGGTTTTGTGCGAGAGCGAGCTCCTGGCCTACCAGGAGCTTTTGGGCCTTCCCCTGGTGCGGGAGGAGCGCATCGCCCAGGGGGGAAGCTGTTGCCGCTACCGGGTAGAATAGCGGGGTGTGGGTTTACCGCCTGAAGGGCACCCCCTGGGAGCTGGACCCCCTCATCCCCGAGCTCTTCCAACGGGGGGCGCGGGGCCTTTGGGAGCGGGAGGGGGAGGTCTTGGCCTACTTCCCCGCCCCCCTGGAACTCCCCTTTGGGGGAGTCTGGGAGGAACTCCCCGACGAGGACTGGCTTTTGGCCTGGCGGCGCGACCTAAAGCCCGTTCTCCTTCCCCCCTTCGTGGTCTTGGCCCCTTGGCACGCCTGGGAGGGGCCGGAAATCCCCTTGGTCATAGAGCCGGGCATGGCCTTCGGCACCGGGCACCACGAGACCACCCGCCTGGCCCTAAGGGGGCTCGCCCGTCACCTCCGCCCCGGGGAGAGGGTTTTGGACCTGGGCACGGGAAGCGGCATCCTGGCCATCGCCGCCGCCAAGCTCGGGGGTGAGGCCTTGGGGGTGGACGTGGACCCTTCCGTCCTGCCCCAGGCGGAGGAGAACGCCCGTAGGAACGGGGTGGCGGTGCGCTTCCTGGAGGGGAGCCTGGCGGAGGCCTTGCCCCATGGGCCCTTCGGGCTGGTGGTGGCCAACCTCTACGCCGAGCTCCACCGGGACCTGGCTTCCCGCTACCTCGAGGCCCTGGCCCCGGGGGGAAGGCTCCTCCTCACCGGGATCCTAAAGGAAAAGGCCCCCTGGGTGCGGGAGGCCCTAGAAAGGGCGGGGCTTTCCCCCGTGGAAGCGGAGGAGGAGGGCGAATGGGCCCTCCTCGTCTACCGGAGGTGAGGGTGCGCCCCCACCGCGCCTACAGTCCGGGCCTCACCGGGGTGCTTTCCCCCCGGGAAAGCCGCCACCTCCTGGAGGTCCTCCGGGCCCGGGTGGGGGACCGCTTCACCGTCTTTGACGCGGAGCGGGAGGCCTTGGCGGAGATCGTGGACCTGGGGCCCCCCGTGCGCTACCGCCTCCTGGAGGAGCGGCAGCCGGAGCGGGAGGTGGGGGTGGAGGTGGTGCTCTACCAGGCCCTTCTGAAGGGGGACAAGCTGGCGGACGTGGTGCGCATGGCCACCGAGCTCGGGGCCACCCGCATCCAGCCCCTGGTGACCCGGCACAGCGTCCCCAAGGAGATGGGGGAGGGAAAGCTGAAGCGCCTCCAGGCCGTCGCCCTCGAGGCGGCCAAGCAGTCGGGCAGGCTCAAGGTTCCCCAGGTCCTCCCCCCCATCCCCCTAGAGGCGGTGCCCGCGGTGCCCCAGGGGCTGGTGGCCCACGTGGGGGCTGCCCTCCTGGTGCGGGAGGCCTTGGACCCGGCCAGGCCCCTGGCCCTGGCGGTGGGGCCCGAGGGGGGGTTCGCGGAGGAGGAGGTGGAGCTCTTGCGGGAACGGGGGTTTGTCCCGGTCACCCTGGGGCGGAGGATCCTGCGGGCGGAGACCGCGGCCGCCGCCCTTTTGGCCTTGTGCACCGCGGGGGAGGGGCGGTAGGGCCATGCGGCTCGCCGGGCTCCTCCTTCTCCTCCTCCTGGGGGGATGCCGCTACACCTTCCTGCCCTTGGACCCGGGGAGGCCCATGGGGCCGGAGCGTCCCTTCCTGGTGGCCAGGCTCTACCCGGAAGGGGGGGAGGCCCGGCTGGACCTCCGGGTGGAGCGCCTTCCGCGGCCCGGCTACCTGCACCTCAAGTGGTTCCGGGAGGAGGCGCTCCTTGCGGAGAAGGCCCTTTTTCTGGAGGGCCCTGGCCGCCATGAGGCCCGTTTTCCCCTGGGCGAGGGGTACCACCGCCTGGTGGGGCTTTGGGAGGGGGAGGCCCTCTTCCAGCTGGACCTGGGAAGCCCCAGGCTACCGGACCCCGATCAGGTAGAGGACCAGGGGGAGCGTTAGGAAGGCCAAGGCGGTGGAGACCACCACGCTCCGCGCCACCCGTATGGCGTCGTGGCCGAACTCCCTCGTGAGGAGGAAGGCGTTCACCGCCACCGGGGTGGCGGACTGGAGGACCAGGACCTGGTGCTCCAGGCGGGGAAGGCCCAGGAGGAGCCCCACCCCGTAGGCGAGAAGGGGGCTGAGGAGAAGCCTTAAGGCGCTCGCCACCCCTTCAAACGCCCCCAGGGCGAAGCGGGTCTGGGCCATCTGCATCCCCAGGGTGAGGAGCAAGACGGGGATGGCCGCCTGGCCCATGAGGCGCACCCCCTCGTCCAGGCGGAAGGGGAGGGCCACCCCCAGGGCCCGGAGGAGGAGGCCCAGGAGGAGGGCGTAGAAGAGGGGGAGGCGGAGGGTGAAAAGGAGGCCCTCCCGAAGCCCTCCCCCCCGGATGAAGGCCGGGCCCAGGCCGAACATGAGCACGCTGGAGAGGATGAAGTAGACCACGGCCCGCCGCAGGCCCTCCTCGCCCAGGGCGAAGTAGACCAGGGAGAGGCCCATGTTGCCGGAGTTGGGGAAGAGGCTGCACACCAAAAGCCCCTTGGCGGCCTCCGGGGAAAGGCCCAGGGCCCTGCCCGCCCCCCGGATGGCCAGGAAGAGGAGGAGGTAGGTGAGGGTGAAGCCCAGGGCCAGGCCCACGATCCCCTCCCGGGAGTACTCCGCCCGGTACATGCTGTCAAAGATGAGGGCCGGCACCAGGAGGTAGAGGGTCAGGCGGCTCAGGGTGGTGAGGTCCATGGGCAGGCGCCTGCCCAGGAGGTAGCCCGCCAGGACCACCAGGGCCACGGGAACCACGGTGTTGAGAAGGGCCTGCATGTGGGGCATTCTAAGGGTATGCCTTCCTACCTGGCCCTGGCCGAGGCCATCAAGGGGGTGCTCTTGCGGGGGGCTGAGGCCCCGAGGCGGCAGGTGCTTCCCATCCCCGGGGGCCAGTTCCTGGTGATGCCCGCCGCCGACCAGGACCTGGCTTTGTGCAAGCTGGTGACGGTGGAGCCGGGGAAGACCCCTTCGGTCCAGGCGGAGGTCTGGGTGCGGCGGCTCGCCACAGGGGAGGTGTTCCACCTGCCCGGGGAGGAGCTCACCAAGCGGCGCACCGCCGCCCTTTCCCTCCTGGCCGCCCGGGAGCTCGCCCCCAGGCGGGAGGGGGCTTTGCTGGTGGTGGGCCCTGGGGCACAGGGGGAGGCCCACCTCGAGGCCTTCGCCGAGGGGTTTTCCCTCACCCGGGTCCTGGTGCGGGGGAGGGGCCGGGAAAGGGTGGAGGCCTTCTTGGCCAAGGCCCGCTCCTTAGGCCTTCCCGCCCAGGAGTGGAGGGAAGGGGAGGTCCCGGAGGACGTGGCCTTCCTCGTCACCGCCACCCCAAGCCCCACCCCCGTCCTGCCCGAGAGGGTGCCGGAAGGGGTCTTCCTGGCCGCGGTGGGGTCCTTCCGCCCGGGGATGCGGGAGGTCCCCGAGGCCCTGGTCCGGGAGGCGGCCCGCTACTGCGACACCGAGGACGCCCTGGCGGAGGCCGGGGAGTTCCAAGGGGTCACGGGGCCCGTCATCCCCTTGCGGGAGGCCCTTCTGGGGAAGAGGGGCGAGGGGCGGTTCGTCCTCTTCAAGAGCGTGGGCCACGCCCTCTTTGACCTGGCGGCGGCAAGGGCCTACCTGGGCCTTTAGGCGTCCCCTGGCCCCGCCTGCTAAACTCAGGGCCATGACGGAGAAGAACCTCGGCCGCTTTTACCAGGTGGCCCAGGACACCTGGAGCCAGCTTCCCCCCCAGGCCCGCTTCCGCCCCGTGGAGGACGGGAAGGTGCTGGCCCGCCATGGGCCCTTGATGGAGGGCTGGACCGAGGAGCTGGTCCAGGGCTTTTACGACACCCTTTTCGCCCACGCCGCCACCCGGGCGGTCTTCCGGGAGGGGGAGCGAAAGGAGCGGGAAAAGACCCTGAGGGACTGGTACCTGCGCACCCTCCGGGGCCCCTTCAACGGGGTCTACTTCGCCTGGCAGGCCCTGGTGGGCCTGGTGCATGTGCGCCGGGGCGTGACCAACGCCATGATGGCCTCCATGTGGAACTGGCTCACGGAAAAGGTGGCGGAGAAGGCGAGGCAGAGCCTCCCCCCTGCGGAGGCCCAGGCCCTGGAGGACGCCTGGCGCCGCCTGGCCTTCACCGTCATGGCCCTCATCGCGGAGGAGTACCTGCGCTCCTACCTCGAGGCCCTGGCCGTGGCCCTGGGCCAGGACCCGCAGGCCTTTGCCGAAAAAGCCCAGGAGCAGGCCGCTGCCATGCTGGCCGGCTTGAGCCCTAGCCCTTGACGGACCCCGCCAGGAGCCCCCGCAGGAAGTACCGCCCCAGGAAGATGTAGACCAAAAGGGTGGGCAGGGCGGCCAGGATGGCCCCAGCCATGGGCAGGTTCCACTTCACCGCCTCGCCCCCGGCCAGCTGCGCCAAGGCCACCGTGATGGGCTGGCTCTCGGGCCGGGTGAGGGTCACGGCGAATAGAAACTCGTTCCAGATCTGCGTGAACTGCCAGATGGCCACCACCACGAAGGCGGGGGCAGAAAGGGGCAGGATCACGTGGCGGAAGATGGCGAAAAACCCCGCCCCGTCTATGCGGGCCGCCTCCACCAGCTCGTCCGGGACCTCGCTGTAGTAGTTGCGGAAGATGAGGGTCACGATGGGGATCCCGTAGACCACGTGGACCAGGATCAAACCCCAAAGCGTCCCGTAAAGGCCGATGGCCTTCACGAACTGGAAGAGGGGGATGAGGATGCTCTGGTAGGGGATGAACATGCCGAAGAGCATGAGGGCGAAGAGGAGGTTGGCGCCCCTAAAGGGCCACTTGGCCAGCACGTAGCCGTTTAGCGCCCCCACCAGGGCGGAGAGGGCCGTGGCCGAAAGGGCCAGGACCAGGGAGTTTTGGAACTTGGGCCGGAAGGCTTCCCAGGCTATCCGGAAACTTTCCCAGTAGACCGGGTCCGGCCAGCGCCAAACGGTGTCCAGGGTGATCTTGGCGGGCTCCTTGAGGGCGGTGAGCACCACCAGGTACACCGGCATGAGGAAGAAGAGGGTGGCCAGGAGGAGAAAGGCGTAGAGGAAGGCCCGCCCCATCAGCGCCGCACCTCCTTCCTGAGCTGGCTCGCCAGGTAGGGGATCACCACCACCGCCACCAAGAGGAGGAGGAGGATGCCGATGGCGGCCCCCTTGGCGAACTGGTTCCCCCGGAAGGCCAAGAGGTACATGTAGATGGCGGGCACGTCCGTGGGGGCGTAGTCCAGCCCCGCCATGGCGAAGATGAGGTCAAAGATCTTCAGGGCGATGTGCCCCAGGACGATCATGGCCGAGAGGGTGATGGGGGCCAGAAGGGGGAAGATCACGTGGCGGTAGGTCTGCCACTCGCTGGCCCCGTCCACCTTGGCGGCCTCCAGCACCTCCACGGGGATGCCCCGGAGGCCCGCCAGGTAGAGGGCCATGGTGTACCCGGACATCTGCCACACTGCCGCCAGGATGACCCCCACCAGGGCCAGGCTGAAGCCGTGGGGCTCGGGGTAGGGGAGAAGGTGGAGGCCCCGCCCTAGCGTGAAGGCCCAGAGGAAGAGGACCCCCGCGGCGAGGAGGCTCCAGGCGAGGCGTTTGGGCTCCCCCTCCCGGTGGGCCCGCCAGGCCAGGTAGAGGAGGACGAGGCCCACCACCAGGGCGGTGTAAAAGGGGAGGGCGTTCCAGTCAAAGACCAGGACTTGTTCCCGGGTGGTGAGCCAGGGGAAGGAAAGGGGGGGAAGGCCGAAGAGGCTGGGCAGGACGTTGACCCCCCCGTGGGGCTGGAGGAGCCAGCGCCAGATGGTGCCCGTGACCACGAAGGAGAGGGCCATGGGGAAGAGGAAGACCGTGCGGAAGAAGCCTTCGCCCCGGGGCCCCCGGTCCAGGGCTATGGCCAAAAGGAGGCCCAGGCCCAGGCTGCCCCCCATGAAGAAGAGGGTGAAGAAGACGAGGTTCACCACGCTCTGGCGGAAGCGGGTGTCCACGAAGCCGGTGAAGAGCTCCCGGTAGTTTTCCAGGCCCACGAAGTGGAGTTCGGGCCTTAAGGCCAGGGCCTGGGCCGGGTTCTTCCCCCAGTCGCTGAGGGAGACCCAGAGGTTTTGGGCGATGAACCCATAGACGAAGATGCCCACCGCCACCAAGGAGGGCAGGAGGACCAAAAAGGCCGTGATGCGGTCGCGCATGGTGCCTCGGGGAAAAGCCCGTGGGGGCTCCTGCCCCCACGGGCAGAGGGCCCTTAGCGGCCCAGACCCACCTGGTTGGCGATGGCCTGGGCGGCGTTCGCGGCAGCCTGGGGGTTCTTGCTCTGCAGGAAGATCTCCATCACGGTGCCGAACTGGCTCATGAAGCTCTCGGGCGCCACCGCCCCGTGGACCAGGGAGCCCACGATGCGGTTGGACTTCCAGTCCTTCATGGCCGACTGGCCGTAGGCGTTGTACTTGGCGGGGTCAGAGTCCAGCCGGGCGGCGATGGAGCCCTTGAGGGGGTTAAAGGTGTCCTGCCCCTCCTTGGAGCCCACGAGCCTGAGCCAGTTGAGGGCGTTCTGGCGGTTCTTGGCCCCCTTGGGCAGGCCGAAGGAGTCGGAGAGCATCATGAAGACCCCGGAGGTGCCGGGGGAAGGGGCCCAGGCGAAGTCGGTGCCGGGGCGGAGCTTCAAGGTGGTGGCCATGTAGCCCGCGGCCCAGTCCCCCATGATGTTGAAGGCCGCCTGGCCCTGCACCACCCGGTCCACCGCCTGCTGCCAGGAGAGGCCGGCGGCGTCCTTGTTGGCGCAGTCCAGCACCTTGCCGAAGGTGTCCCACACCGCCACCGCCTTGGGGTCGGTGAACTTCAGCTTGCCGCTCCAGAGGTTGGCCCAGCCGTCCGGTCCCAGCATGGCCAGGGCCACGCTCTCCCACAGGTGCTGCTGGGTCCAGTTTTCCCCCAGGGCCAAAGGAGCCTGGAGGCCCTTCCGCTTCAGGGCCTGGCAGGTGGAGAGGAACTCGGCCCAGGTCTTAGGAGGCGTCACCCCCCACTCCCGGAGCTTGGCGGGCATATACCACATGACGTTGGAGCGGTGAATGTTCACGGGCACGCTCCAGATGCCGCCCTTGTAGGAGAGGAGGTCAATGAGGCCCTTGGGGAAGGCCTGCAGCCAGCCCTCCTGACGGAAGAGCCCCGTGAGGTCTTCCATCCGGTCCGCCACCACCCAGGTGCCGATGAGTTCCTGCCCCGCGTGCACCTGGAAGGTGTCCGGCGGGTCGCCGCCCAGCATGCGGGTCTTCAGGACCGCCTTGGCGTTGACCCCGGCCCCTCCCGTCACGGTGGCGTTGATGACCTCCACCCCGGGGTACTTCTGCTTGTAGAGCTTGATGAGGGCCTCGAGGGCCGGCCCCTCGTCCCCCGCCCACCAGGAAAAGATCTCCAGCTTGCCCGTCTGGGCCAGGGCGCTAAGCCCCAGGACCACGCCGATTGCCCAAAGCCATTTCCTCATACCTACCTCCATTGCGACGTGGGCTTTCCGCCCACAGGCCGCCCAGCTCAAAAAAGCGCGCCAGGAAGAGGCTGGCCCCACCCACCGCCGGGGCCAGGTGCCCGTAGACCGAGGGCCGCACGGGGAGGGCCCGGTGCGCTTCCACGAAGGCGTGGGCTTCCAGGGACTGGCGCAGGGAAGCCTCCAGGAAAGGGAAAAACTCCGCCGCCTTGCCCCCTACCACCACCAGGGCGGGGTCGTAGGCCACGGCGAGGTTGGCCAAGAAGCGGCCCAGGCCCTCCCCCAGGTGGCGGATGGCCTCCAGGGCCAGGGCCTCGCCCTCCCGGGCTTGCCGGAGGAGGTCCTCCAGGTCCTCCGCCCTCCCCCCTAGGGCCCGGTGGTGGGCCAGGAGGGTGCCCAGGCCCAGGGCCGTTTCCAGGCACCCCACGCGGCCGCAGGCGCAGGCCCTTCCCCCCGGCCCCAGCCAGTGGCCGAGCTCTCCCGCTGCCCCGTTGGCCCCCCGCAGGAGGCGGCCTTCCGCCACCACCCCAACCCCCAGCCCCGTGCTCAGCACCACGTAGGCCAGGTTGGCCTCCCCGTGGAAGAAGACCTCGGAAAGGGCCGAGGCCTTGGCATCGTTTTCCAGGGCCACGGCCAGGGGAAAACCGGAGAGGAGGGGCCTGAGGTCCAGGTCCCGCCAACCCAGGTTCGGGGCCAGGAGGAGGCGGTCTCCCACCACCACCCCGGGCAGGGTGAAGCCCAGGCCCAACGCCCCCGAGGCCTGGGGCAGGACCTCCTGCCGGAGCCTGTCCAGGCGCTCCTCGGGTCCGGCGTGCGGGTCATGCCGCCACTCCCGGGCCCAGAGGACTTCCCCGCGCCAGTCCAGGGCGAGGAGGACGGTCCCCTCCACGCCCAGCTCCGCCCCCAGGGCGAAGCGGGCCCGGGGCCGCAGGTGCAAGAGGGTGCCGGGCCGGCCCAAGGGGGGAGAGGTGGAAGCCCCCTCCTCCAGGAGTCCCTCCTGCAGGAGCTCGTCCACCAGGCGGCTCACCGCGCTCTTGGCCAGGCCGGTGAGCCGGGAGAGGTCGGCGCGGGTGAGGGGGGCGCGGCGCAGGTGCCCCAGGATGGCCCTGCGGTTCAGCCTGCGGATCTCCTGCGTGTCCCCCTTGCGCACACCCCACCCCTTTAGTTCGTTCTCGGGACTAAGTAAAGCACGCCCCTCGCGCGGCGTCAAGCCCTTGCCTTTTGCCCCCGGAGGCCTTAGCCTTTCCTCGAGGCCCGCTAGGGCCCAAAGCCAGGTCCCGTTGCCCTGGTGCCTGGGCGCGTAGCCCCGGCTTAAAGTGGGGAAGTCCGGTGCAAGTCCGGCGCTGTCCCGCAACGGTAACCGGTCAAGCCTCGTGCCTTGCTCCGTAGGCCGGAAGCCCGAATACCTGCCAGGGCCGCCCGCCAGACCCCACGGCGGGCACCTCACGCGGATGGGGGAGCGATGGGGGCAAGAAGAGCCTTTTTGCCCCTGCCGCTTTCCGGCAGGGGTTTTCCCTACCTCCCCCGGGCCTGGCCCTAGCGGCCTTAGGGAGGTAGGCATGAGGAAGATCCTGGCGTTTCTTGCGGTCCTTTGGGCTTTGGCCTTCGCCTTTCCCCTTACCCTCACCGATGACCTGGGGCGCACGGTCACGGTCAAGGCCCCGCCCAAGCGCATCGTCACCATGTTGCCCTCCGTGACGGAGACGGTGTGCGCCCTGGGGGCCTGCGACCGGATCGTGGCCACGGACGACTACTCCGACTGGCCGGAGAGCGTGAAGCGCCTGCCCAAGGCGGGCGGCCTCTACAACCCCAACCCCGAGTTCATCGTTTCCTTGAAGCCCGACCTGGTCTTGGTTTCCAAGTACGGCCGCCTGTACGAGACCTTGGAGCGGGCGGGGCTTACCGTGTTCGCCGTGCGCACGGAGACCTACCAGGACATCTTCAAGACCGTGCGCACCCTGGGGCAGCTCTTGGGCCTTTCCGGCCAGGCGGAGCGGCTTGTGGCCGAGATCCAGCGCCAGGTCTACCAGGAGGAGTCCCGGGCGGCTAAGGCCAAGGCCCGTCCCCGGGTCTACTACGAGATTGACCCCACCCCCTACACCGTGGGCCCGGAGAGCTTCATCGGGGTCCTCATCCAGAAGGCCCGGGGGGTGAACATCGTCCCCAAGGAGCTCGGCCTCTTCCCCAAGATCGCCCCCGAGTTCGTGGTGGAGAGGAACCCGGAGGTGATCGTGGCCACCTACCCGAACGCCCTGGAGACCATCCGGAGCCGGCCGGGGTGGAGCCGGGTGAGCGCGGTGCAGAAGGGGCACATCTGCGTGTTCACCGGGGGTGAGGACAGCCTCCTCTCCCGCCCCGGCCCCCGGGTGGCCCAGGGCCTCAGGCTCCTGGTGGACTGCTTCCACGGGCGCTAGGCCATGACCCGGGCCCTGCCCCTCGGCCTCAGGCGGAGCCTGGTCTTCGCCTGGCTCCTCCTCGCCCTCCTCCTGGCCCTGGTGCTGGGGGTGGCCCTGGGGACGGTGGCCCTCCCTCCCCTGGAGGTGGTGCGGGCCCTCTTGGGGCAGGGGGAAAACCCCATCGTCACCGAGATGCGCCTGCCCCGGGTCCTGGGGGGGATGCTGGTGGGGGCCGCCCTGGGGGTGGCGGGGGCCAGCTTCCAGGGCCTTTTCCGCAACCCCCTGGCCGACCCTTACCTCATGGGGTCGGCGGCGGGGGCGGCCTTCGGCGTGACCCTCCTCGCCGCCCTCCTGGGGGAGCTTTCCCCCGCCTTCGCCCAGCACGCGGTCTTCCAGCGCCTGCCCCTTTCCGCCACCCTTTTCGGTTTCCTGGGGGCCCTCTTCGCCACCCTCCTCACCCTGGTCCTGGCGGGCGGGGTGGCCCGCACCGGGGAACTGGTCCTGGCGGGGGTGGTGGTGGGGAGCGTCCTCACCGGGGCCACCACCTACCTGATGATGCAGGACGCCGACCGGGTGCGGGCGGTCTTCGCCTACACCCTGGGCAACCTGGCCTTTCTGGGCTGGCCCTCGGTGCGCCTCCTCCTCCTCTTCCTGGCCCTGGCCTTGCCCCCCTTGCTCCTCCTGGGCCGGATGCTGAACGCCCTGCAGCTGGGGGAGGAGGTGGTCAAGAGCCTGGGGGTGCCCCTCCAGGGGGTGAAGCTCCTCCTCCTGATGGCGGCCAGCCTCCTCACCGCGGCCGCGGTGGCCCAGGCGGGGATCATCGGGTTCGTGGGGCTCATCACCCCCCACCTGCTCCGGCGGCTCGTGGGGGACGACTACCGCGTCCTCCTCCCCGCCAGCGCCCTGGGCGGGGCCCTCCTCCTGGCCCTGGCCGACCTCTTGGCCCGCACCCTCACCCGGCCCGCGGAGTTGCCCGTGGGCGTGGTCACCACCCTCCTGGGGGGGCCCTTCTTCCTGTACCTGCTCTGGAGGCGCCGTGGACGGGCTTGAGGCCAGGGGAGTGGTGGGGCCCTACGCCCTTCAGGGGGTGGACCTCGCCTTGAGGCCCGGGGAGTGGGTGGCCCTCCTGGGCCCCAACGGCTCGGGGAAAAGCACCCTCCTCCGGGTGCTGGCGGGGCTTTTGCGCCCTAAGGAGGGGGAGGTCTTCCTGGAGGGGAGGCCCCTCAGGGCTTACGGGAGCTACCACCGGGGTCGCCTTTTGGGTTACCTGCCCCAGAACGGCCCTTACCCCGAAGGGCTTTGGGCGGAGGAGGTGGTGCGCTTGGGGAGGCTTCCCCACCAGGGCCTTTGGGGCCAGGAGCGCCGGGAGGACCGGGAGGCGGTGGAGTGGGCCCTGGAGGTCACCGGCACCTCGCCCCTCCGCCGCCGGACCCTCGCCACCCTCTCGGGAGGGGAGCGCCAGCGGGTCCTCCTGGCCCGGGCCCTGGCCGGGAGGCCCAAGTACCTTCTCCTGGACGAGCCCACCACCTTCCTGGACCTCGAGCACCAAGGGGAGGTGGTCGCCCTCCTGCGGCGGCTTTCCGGCCTGGGGGTGGGGGTGCTCTCCGTCCTGCACGATCCCAACCAGGCGGCCCTGGCCCACCGGGTGGCGGTGCTGGAGGGGGGGCGGCTCCTGGCCGAGGGGCCGCCTGGGGCCGTCCTCCTCGAGGCCTTCTTGCAACGCCTCTACGGTCCCCGGGTGCGGGTGGCCAAGCTGGAGGGGAATAGGCCCCATGTCTACCTGGACGGATAGGGCCAGGATCTACGTGCGGGGCCGGGGTTTTCTCCTGGACCTGGGGGAGGAGGTGGCCTTTTACACGGAAAGCGGCCCCAGGCGGGCCCGCTACCTCCTGGTGGGGCGGCTTTCCCCGCCCGAAGCCCTACGGCTCGGCCTGCCCCGGCACGGGGTGTTGCACTACCCCTTGCGGGTGGACCCCCTGGACTTCGAGTGGGAGGGGGATACCTTGGTCTTCCCGGGCCTCAGGGTGTACCTGGGGGGAGCCCCGCCCTTCGTGGAAACCCCCTACTACGCCTGGCGGCTTGGCGGCTTGACGCCCTCGGCCGGGAAGGGGTAGGGTGGCCTTACCGACCGTTCGGTCGTGAGGAGGGTGGCGCATGCGGCTCAAGGACAAGGTGGTTCTCATCACGGGGGCGGCCCACGGCATCGGCCGGGCCACCCTGGAGCTTTTCTCCCGGGAAGGGGCGAGGCTCGTGGCCTGCGATGTGGAGGAAGGGCCTCTAAAGGAGGCGGCGGAGGCCACGGGGGCCTTGCCCGTGGGGATGGACGTGGCGGATGCCGCCTCGGTAGAGGCGGGCTTTGCCCGGGCCCTGGCGGCGTTTGGCCGCCTGGACGGGGTGGTGCACTATGCGGGCATCACCCGGGACCACTTCCACTGGAAGATGCCCCTGGAGGACTGGGAGCTCGTCCTCAAGGTGAACCTCACGGGAAGCTTCCTGGTGGCGCGGGCGGCCTCCGAGGCCATGCGGGAGAAGAACCCGGGGAGCATCGTCCTCACCGCGAGCCGGGTGTACCTGGGGAACCTGGGGCAGGCCAACTACGCCGCCTCCAAGGCGGGGGTGGTGGGGCTTACCCGGACCCTGGCCCTGGAGCTCGGGCGGTGGGGCATCCGGGTGAACGCATTGGCCCCGGGGTTCATTGAGACCCGGATGACGGCCAAGGTGCCGGAGAAGGTGCGGGAGAAGGCCATCGCCGCCACGCCCCTGGGGCGGGCGGGGAAGCCTTTGGAGGTGGCCTACGCCGCCCTTTTTCTGGTCTCCGACGAGTCCAGCTTCATCACCGGGCAGGTCCTCTTCGTGGACGGGGGGAGGACTGTCGGGGCGGCCCCCGCCTGATAGGTACCCCACCGCGGCGAAAGCCGCGGTGGGGGCCCCCAAAAGGCCTAGCCTTCGTTCGGGCATCAACCAGGGCGCGGGAAGCGGAAGAGGGTGTAGGCTTGGGGCATGCGGATCCTAGGCTGGCTCCTCCTCCTTCTCGGGCTCGTCCTCGCCTGGTTCCTCCTGAGCCCCTTCGTGGCCCTGGTCCTTGCCCTTTTCGCCCTGCCCCTCGTTCTCCTTCTCGCCGCCTTGGCCCTCCCCGTAGCCCTGCTCCTTGCGGTTCTGGGGGCGGCCTTGAGCCTTTTGGGTCTTTTCGTGAAGTGGCTCCTCCCCTTGGGCCTGCTTCTCCTCGCCCTCTGGCTTCTTTTGAGCCCGAGGAGGCCCGTTCCTGGGGGGTGGTGAGGGTGGACTTCCGGAGGCTTGACGCCCACTTCCGGCGCCTGGTGGAGGAGGGCCTCATCCCCGGGGCCGTGGTCCTCGTGGCCCGGGAAGGGGAGGTGGCCTTCCAGGGGGTCTACGGCTTTTTGGACCCGGGAAAGGGCCTCCCCATGCGGGAGGACGCCCTTTTCCGGATTTACTCCATGACCAAGCCCTGGGTCTCCGCCCTGGCCCTGACCTTCGTGGAGGAGGGGAAGCTTTCCCTCCTGGACCCGGTGGAGGCCTACCTCCCCGGCTTTGCCGCCTTGAAGGTGGGGCGGGAGGTGGGGGAGGAGGTGGTCTTGGAGCCCTTGCGGAGCCCCCCCACGGTCTACGACCTCCTGAGGCACACCGCGGGCTTCACCTATGGGGTCTTCTTCCGTTCCCCCGTGAAGCGCCTCTACCTGGAGGCGGGGGTGGACCGCTTTGACCTGGACCGGGAGACCTTCTTGGAGCGCCTCGCCGGTCTTCCCCTCCGCTTCCAGCCGGGGGAAGCCTTTGAGTACGGGCTTTCCACCGACGTTCTGGGGCACCTCCTCGAGGCCCTTTCCGGCAAGACCCTGGACCGGCTCCTGGAGGAGAGGGTCTTCGCTCCCCTTGGCCTGAAGGACTCGGGCTTCCAGGCCAAGGACCCCGCCCGCCTGGCCCAGCCCTTCCCCAAGGACCCGGAGACGGGCCGGAGCCTCCGCCTTCTCCCCGTGGAAGGCCCCCCGCCCCGGTACGCCGGGGGGATGGGGGGCGTGGGCACCGCGGGGGACTACCTCGCCTTCCTCGAGGCCATCCGCCTGGGCCGGGGCCTGCTTTCCCCCACCCTGGCGGGCTTCATGGTGAAGGACCACCTGGGAAGCCTCTACCCCGAGGCCCTCAAGCGGGGGCCGGAGTACATGCCCGGGCCCGGGTACAGCTTCGGCCTTGGGGTGGCGGTGCGGGTGGAGCCCATGGGCTACTCCCCGGGTGCCTTGGGGGAGTGGACCTGGGCGGGCTTCGGCGGGACCTACTTCTTCGTGGACCCCCTCCGGGAGGTTACGGCCCTCTACCTCACCCAGGCCCCGAACCTCCTTTCCGTCTTGGAGCCGGAGAGGGCGCTCCACTCCCGGCTTGGGGCCAGGCTCCAGCACGCCTTCCGCACCCTGGTCTACCTGGGCCTGGAGTGAAGGGCGGCCTCGGTTCGCTCCAGGGCCAGGGGGATGTCCTCGTCCCTGAGGTCCCGATGGGTCACAAAGCGCACCCGCCCCCCCACGGCCCCCGCCAGGACCCCCCGGGCCTCGAGGCGCTTCAGGAAGCCTGGGGGATCGTCCACCTGGGCGTAGACCATGTTGGTCTCCACCGCCTCCGGGTCCACCCAGAGCCCCAGGCGGGCAAGCCCCAGGGCCAGGGCGCGGGCCATCTCGTGGTCGCGCCTGAGGTGCTTGGGGCCTTCCTCCAGGGCCAGGATCCCCGCCGCCGCCAGGACCCCCGCCTGCCGCCACCCCCCTCCCAGGAGCTTGCGGTAGCGCTGGGCCTCGGCCTCCAGCTCCTTGGGCAGGAGGAGGAGGCTTCCCACCGGGGCCCCAAGCCCCTTGGAGAGGGAGACCATGGCGGTGGTGAAGCCCCGGGCCAGGCGGGCGGGCTCCACCCCCAGGAAGGTGGCGGCGTTGAAGAGGCGGGCCCCGTCCAGGTGGGTGGGCAGGGCGTGGGCCTGGGCCAAGGCCAGGAAGCCCTCTTGCACCCCTAAAGGCACCACGGTGCCCCCAGCCAGGTTGTGGGTGTTCTCCAGGGCCAGGAGGCCCGTGGGGGCCTGGAAGGGGCCGGAGCGGATGGCCTTCTTCAGGGCTTCCAGGTCCGGCGCCCCGCGGGGGGCGGGGACGCTCCGCACCAGGGCCCCGGCGAGGAGGGCGGGGGCCCCAAGCTCGTACTCGTAGAGGTGGGCCCCTTCCGGGGCCAGCACCTCCGTGCCCCGGCGGAGGTGGAGGAGGAGGGCCACCTGGTTGGCCATGGTGCCCGAGGGCAGGAAGAGGGCCCTCGCGAAGCCCAGCATCTCCGCAGCCAGGCCTTGGAGGCGGTTCACCGTGGGGTCTTCCCCGTACACGTCGTCCCCCACCTCGGCCTCGGCCATGGCCTTGCGCATGGCCGGGGTGGGGCGGGTAAGGGTGTCGCTGCGGAGGTCGATCGGGCGCATGCCCCTAGGCTATCCCTTCCACTCCCACCGCCTGGGCCAGCTCCTGGGGCAGGAGGTAGACCTCGCCCCCCACCTCCACGCGCACCCCCCCTTCCTTGGCCAGGATGCGGAGGGGCCTTCCCGGGACCAGGCCGAGCCGAAAGAGGAGGTTTAAGGTCCCCTGGTCCTGGGCCAGGGCCCGCACCATCCGCGCTTCCCCTAAGGGGGCTTCCGGGAGGGGGATTGCCCGCACCTCGGGCAAGGCCAGCTCCTTGGTGGGGATGGGGTCCCCGTGGGGGTCAAAGGGGGGGTGGCCCAGGAGTTCGGCGATGCGCTCCTCGAAGGCCTCGCTGATCACGTGCTCCAGGCGCTCCGCCTCCTGGTGGACCTCCTCCCAGCCGTAGCCCAGGGCCTGGTGCAGGTAGGCCTCGAGGAGGCGGTGGTGGCGCAGGACCTCCAGGGCCACCCTCCTCCCCGCCTCCGTGAGCCTGGCCCCCCGGTAGGGGGCGTGCTCCACCAGGCCCAAGGCGGTGAGCTTCTTCAGCATCTCGGTCACCGAGGGAGGCCTGACCCCCAGGCGCTCCGAGAGGGCCTGGGTGGATACCGGGGCCTGGTGTTCCGCCTCCAGGAGGAAAAGGTGCTTCAGGTAGTCCTCCTGGGCCTCGGTCAGGGGAGGGCGCGCCATCCTCCTCAAGGTAGCACGAGGGACTTGCCCCGTGGTAGTCTGGAGCTATGAAGACCAAGAGGCTCCTTCTAGGAATGTTCGCCCTGCTGGGCGGCTTTGGCGGGGCGGAGGGCCTTGGCGACCCCATGGCGGGAAGGCTGGGGCGGGGAGCGGAGGTGCTCCTTCGCCTCTTCACGGAGGAGGTCCGCGAGGAGGCCTTCGCCCCGAGCTTCCTTGCCCAGGTGCCCGTGGCCCAGGTGGCGGCCATCGTGGCCCAGCTGAAGGCGAACCTGGGGGCGCCCAAGGGGGTGCGGCCCTTGGAGCCCGGGAGGTACCTCTTGGAACTGGAACGGGGGTACGTGCCCACCCGCATCAGCCTGGACCGGGAGGGGCGGATCGCGGGTCTCTTCTTTGAGCCCCCCGTGGCCAAGCTGCGAAGCCTGGAGGAGGCCCTGGAGGCCTTCCGGGCCCTTCCGGGGCGGGTGGGGCTTTGGGTGGAGCGGGACGGCAAGGCCATCCTCGCCCTGGGGGAAGACACACCCTTGGCCGTGGCCTCGGCCTTCAAGCTCCTGGTCCTCGCCGCCTTACGGGAAGAGGTGGAGGTGGGAAGGCGGGCCTGGGACGAGGTGGTCTTCCTGGAAGAAGCGTGGAAGAGCTTGCCTTCGGGCCTCCTCCAGGGCTGGCCGGAGGGAAGCCCCTTGACCCTCCACACCCTGGCCTCCCTCATGATCTCCGTCTCGGACAACACCGCCACCGACGCCCTGATCGCTCTTCTTGGGCGGGAGCGCCTCGAGGCCCTCGCCCCCCACCACCGCCCCTTCCTCACCACCCGGGAGGCCTTCAGCCTCGCCGCCCGGGGGAACCGGGACCTCCTAGGGGCCTTCCGAGAGGGAAACCTGGAGGCGAAGCGCCAGGTCCTGGAGGCCCTGGCCGGGCGGGGCCTGCCCCAGGTGGCGGACCTGCCCGTAGACCCCGGGAACTGGCCTCCCGAGGCGGACTGGCGCTTTTCCCCGAGGGAGCTCTGCCGCTGGATGGGGGAGGTGGCGGACCTTCCCCTCATGGGCATCAACCCGGGGGTCGCTCCCTTCGCCTGGGACCGGGTGGCCTACAAGGGGGGCTCGAGGCCCGGGGCCCTGAGCCTGGTCCACGCCCTCTTCCGGGGGGAAAGCCGCTACTGCGTGGCCTTCGTCTGGAACGGGGAAGGGGTGGACGAGCTCAAGGCCTTCACCCTCTACGGGGGCCTGCTGGAGCTTCTCCCCTAGGGGCTAAGCCCGAGGAGGCGCTTCAGGCCCAAGGCGGCCTCCACCCCTTGGGTGCCGTAGTTGTTGTTGAAGATGACGAAGACCCGCTCAGCCCTTTCCGCCAGGGTGCGGGTGGCCTCCGCCAAGTCCAGGAGCTCCTCCTCGGTGTAGCGCCAGTTGAAGCGCTCGTAGGGCTTTTGGTGGGGCCCTTTCCAGGCTTTGGCGTTCCTGCCGTGGCAGCGGAGGACGGCCACGGGGTGGGTGGGCTCCAGGATCCGGGGCGGGGCCTCGGGGTGGGGCGGGGCGTCCACGCTCACGTGGACGAGGCCAAGCCGCTTCAGCTCCTGCCTCACGAAGCCCCAGGCGGTGTACCACTTGGGGTTGCGGAACTCCACCGCCACCAGGTATCCCTGGGTCCTCTCCGCCAGGCGCTCCAGGTACCGGAAGCTCCGGGGCTTGGGTTCGGTCCAGGGGGGAAGGCCGAAGTGGAGGTAACCCAGCTTTCCCCCCTGCCTCAGGGGCTCTAGGGCCTGGAAGAAGCGTCCCCAAGCCTCCTCCACCACCTCCTCGGGCACCTCCCGCTGCGCCAGGTGCCCTTCCTGTCGGGGCAGGAGGGCCCGCAGGTCCTTGGGGAGGGCGCGGGCCTCGAGGCCGTGCCCCGTGAAGGCGGAGTAGGCCTTGATGTGGAAGAGGAAGCCCTTGGGGGTTCTCTCCGCCCACTTCCGCACCACCTCGAGGCGGGGCAGGGCGTAGAAGGTGCTGTCCACCTCCACGGTGTCAAAGTGCTGGGCGTAGTAGCGGAGGCGCTTTTCCGGGTGGCGCCTCACCTCCGGGGGGTACCAGCCCGAGGCGAGGAGGGTCTCGTCCGTCCAGCTCGCGGTGCCCACCCGGACCTCCGCCACGCCCTCATGGTAAGTCCTTACCAGGGAAGGGGGTACCATAGGGGCATGGAGCCCTGGCCCAGGCCCCGCGTGGTGGTGAGCGCCTGCTTGGGGTTCGCCGCGGTGCGCTACTCGGGGGAGCTCATCCCCGACAAGGTGGTGGCGGCCCTAAGAGCCCACGTGGACTTCCTCCCCGTATGCCCGGAGGTGGAGATCGGCCTCGGGGTGCCGAGGCCCGTGGTGCGCCTGGTGCGGGGGGAGGGGGGGGCCAGGATGGTCCAGCCCAAGACGGGGGAGGACCTCACGGAGAGGATGCGGGCCTTCAGCCTGGGCTTCCTCCAGGGCCTCGGGGAGGTGGAGGGCTTCCTCCTCAAGAACCGCTCTCCCTCCTGCGCCCTCAAGGACGCCAAGGTCTACGCCCACCCTGAGGGGGGCGGGGTGGTGGGGAAGGGGGCGGGGCTTTTCGCCAGGGCGGTGGAGGAGGCCTTTCCCCTCCTTCCCAAAGAGGACGAGGGGAGGCTCACCAACCCCCGCATCCGGGCCCACTTCTTCACCCGCATCTTCGCCCTCGCCCGGCTTCGGCGGGTGGAGGACCTCCCCGGCCTCATGGCCTTCCACGCCCGCTACAAGCTCCTCCTCCTGGCCTACAGCCAGAAGGAGGCGAGGGCCCTGGGCCGCCTCCTCGCCGAGGCCCAGGGGAGGCCCTTTCCCGAGGTCCGTGGGGCCTACGAGGAGGGGTTCTTGCGGGCCACGGAGAGGCTTTGGCGCCTGGGAGCCATGGCCGACGCCCTCCTCCACGCCTTCGGCTACTTCAAGAAGGCCCTCACCCCAAGGGAGAAGGCCCACTTCCTGGACCTCCTTGCGGACTTCCGCGAGGAGCGCCTGCCCCTCGAGGCCCCCCTGGCCCTCCTCGCCTCCTGGGCCCGGCGCTTCGCCGAGCCCTACGTGGAGGCCCAGGCCCTCCTGGAGCCGTACCCCCGGGCGCTGATGCACATCCCCGGGGCCTAGAGGAACCGGGCGAAGACCCGGCCCAGGGCCTCGAGGTTTTCCCGGGGGACCCGGTGGACGATGCGGCGGTCAATGTCCAGGTACTCGTGCACCAGGAGGTGGCGGAAGCCGATCCTCCTACACCCGCTCCACCCGCCCCCGGGCTTCCCTCGGGTTCCTCGCCCCGATGGCGAAGAGGGCGGTCCTGAGCTCCTCCAGGTAGTCCTGAATCCAGGCCGCCACCCGTTCCGTCCCCTCCAGGGCGGGCCTGAGAAGGGGGCGCGCCGCCGCCAGGAGGTCCGCCCCCAGGGCCAGGGCCTTGGCCCCGTCTGTGCCCGTGTAGACCCCGCCGGAGGCCACCAGGGGAAGGTGGGGCAGGACCTCCCGCGCCTCCAGGATGGCCCTCGCCGTGGGGATCCCGATCTCGCAAAGCTCCGGGTGGCGCACCTCCCCGAAGCGGACCCACTCCTCCACCCGGGCCCAGCTCGTCCCCCCGGCCCCGGCCACGTCCACCGCCGCCAGGGGGAGGTCCTTAAGGGCCAGGGCCGCCTCCCGGGAGAGGCCGTGCCCCACCTCCTTCACCATGGCGGGGAAGGGGAGGGGCAAAAGCCCGGCAAGCCTTTCCAGAAGCCCCCGGAAGTCCGTGTCCCCCCTCTGCACCGCTTCCTGCAGGGGGTTCACGTGGAAGGCGAGGGCGTCCGCCTCCAGCATCTCCACTAGGCGGATGAGGTCCTCCCGCCCGTAGCGCCTAAGTTGGGCCAAGCCCAGGTTGGCGATGAGGAGGACCCTGGGGGCCACCTTGCGCACCCGGAAGCTTCTCAGGGCCTCGGGGCGTTCCAGGACGATCCTGCCCGAGCCCAGCATCATCCCCACCCCTAAGGCCTCCGCGGCCTCCGCCAGGGCCAGGTTGATCCTCTCCCCGTTTTCCTCCCCCCCGGTCATGGCCCCGATGAGGAAGGGGGCCTTCAGGGTCTTCCCCAGGAAGGGGGTGGTGAGGTCCACCTCGCTTAGGGCAAGGCCCGCCAGGGCCTGGTAGCGGAGGCGGAAGCCCTCGAGGCCCGTGGTGGTCCTCTGGTAGGCCACCTCTTCCCGGAGGCAGGCCTCGAGGTGCTTTCGCTTCCTCTCCCGGAGGGTCACCCCAGCGCCTCCAGAAGGCCCTTGGGGACCTTTTCCAGGCCCAGGTCGTGGGCGATGAGCCGGGCGGTCATCTTGGCGGACATCATCACGCTCGGGAGCCCCGCCCCCGGCTGGTAGCTCTGCCCCACCAGGTAGAGGCCCCGCACGTCCTCCGAGCGGTTCTTGGGGCGGAAGGAGGCCGTCTGCCAGAGCACGGGCTCGGGGCCGAAGCCGTTGCCCAGGTGGCTATTGAGGGTCCACTGGAAGTAGTCCGGGGTGATGAAGTGGGTGTAGACCAGGCGGTCCATGAGCCCGGGGAGGTACCCCGCCTCGTCCAGGTAGCGGAGGGCCTTCTCCAGGTAGAGGGGGCCGAGCCTCCCCCAGTCCAGGCCGCTCCCGTTGTGGGGCACGGGGACCAGGGTGTAGGCGGCGTGGTGCCCCGGGGGGGCTAAGGAGGGGTCGGTGAGGGTGGGGAGGTGGAGGTAGTGGGCGAAGTCCTCGGGGAGGGCTTTCCGCTGGAAGATGTCCCGGAGAAGCCCCTCGTAGCGGTGGGAGAAGAGGACGTTGTGGTGCCTAAGCCTTTCCCCTTCGTCCCCCCGGGCCTTGAAGCCGAAGTAGGCCACGAAGAGGCTCATGGAAAGCCTCGTGCGCTTGAGGCGCCAGTCGCCGTTCCAGGTGCGGTCCTCGGGGGCGAGGAGCTCGCCGTAGGTGTGGACGTAGTCGGCGTTGGAGACCACGAGGTCGGCTTCTATCTTTTCCCCATCTTGGAGGACCACCCCCACGGCGCGCCGCCCCTTGGTGAGGATGCGGCGCACGGGGGCGTTGTACCGGATTTGCCCGCCGAGCTCCTCCAGCTTCCGGACGAGCCCCCGCACCAAGGCCCCCGTCCCCCCCATGGCGAAGTGCACCCCCCAGCGCCGCTCCACGAAGTGGATCATGGCGTAGAGGGCGGGCACCTGGAGGGGGTTTCCCCCGATGAGGAGGGGCTCAAAGGAGAAGATCTGCCGGGTCTTGGGGTTCTTGAAGTAGCGGGAGACCACGCCGAAAAGGGGCCGCACCGCGTCCAGGCGGAGGAGGTCCGGGGCCACCTTGAGGAGGTCCAGGAGGCTTCCGAAGTGGGTGAAGCCGAGCTCTAAAAAGCCCTTCTGGAAGAGGGCCCTGGCGTGGGCCTCAAAGCGGCGGTAGCCCTCGAGGTCCTCCGGGGCGAGGCGGGCGATCTCCCCCTCCAGGTGCGCGGGGTCGTCCTTGTAGTCAAAGTAGGTGCCGTCCGGGAAGTGGAGGCGGTAGAAGGGGTCCAGGGGGACGAGCTTCACGTAGCGCTCCGTGTGCTTAAGCCCTTCCTCCTGGGGAAAGTCGGGGTAGAGCCTGGGGTCCCCGGGCCTCGTGGCGAAGAGGTCCTCCAGGAAGGGGGGGACGGTGATCACCGTGGGCCCCATGTCAAAGGTGAAGCCCCCCGCCCGGTGCACGAAGGCCCTTCCCCCGGGGCCGTCCAGTTTTTCCAGGACCAGGACCTGAAGGCCCATGGCGGCGAGGCGGATGGCCGCCGAGAGCCCTCCCACCCCGCTTCCGATGACGATGGCCCGCATGGAGAGGAGTCTACCAGGCTTTCCGTCCCGCCGAGTTGGGCCTGGCCCACACAGGGGGCTGCCCCCGGGAGTGACCAGGCTGTGGGTCCACTCCAGCCTTTCCCGGGGGACCAGCCAGCGTCACACCTTCCGCCCCTTCCAGCGCCTTCCCGGGAGGAGGGCCAGGAGGTAGACGGGGAGGAGGAGAAGGGGGGCGAGGGGCGTGAGGAGGGCGGACCAGAGGGGCCCCCCGAGGGCCTTCTGCACCCAAAGCCGCTCCAGAAGGCCCATAAGCCCAAGTTCCCAACGCCCAAAGAGCCAAGGCAGGGTGTAGAGGGCGAGGTGGTAAAAGGCCGAGCCCAGGAGGACGGCGGGGTTCTTCAGGTGGACCGCCAGAAAGTTCTTCGCGAAGCCCGCCACCGCCTCCCCGTAGCCCCGGTACATCCGCGCCCGGAAAAGCCCCCTGCCCAGGAAGAGGCCGTAGGTCCGCGCCCTTCGGGCCAGGGCCACGTCCTCCAGGACCTCCCCCTTCACCGCTTCGTGCCCCCCGAGGGCGAGGTAGGCCGCCCTTCGGAAGGCCAGGACCTGGCCGTTCGCCACCCGTAGCCCTTCTAGAAGAGGGTGGGGGAGGAAGGAGAGGAGCCCGTGCATCACGAAGGCCACCAGGGCGCCCTCCCTAAGGCCCACCTCCTGGCGGGGGAGGGCGGAGACCATCTCCTTCCCCTCCAGGGCCTCCAGAAGCCCCCCCAAGGCCCCCTCCTCCCAGAGGACGTCGGCGTCGGTGAAGACCAAGACCTCCCCCCGCGCCTCCTGGGCGAGCTGGAAGCAGGCCCAGTTCTTCCCCGTCCAGCCCGGGGGCAGGGGGGCGCCCCGGAGGAGGCGGAAGGCGGGGTGGTGCCCCGCCGCCTCCAGGGCGGCCTGGGCGGTGCCGTCCTCGGAGAGGTCGTCCAGGACGAGGACCTCGAGGGCCCCCTGCCGGAGGAGGGCGGGGAGGGTCTTCTTTAGGTTTTCCGCCTCGTTCCGGGCCGGCACGAGGAGGGAGGCCGTGGGCCTCGGGGGCGTGGGGCGAGGCCTTAGGCGGGGGAAGGCGAGGAGGTTATGGAGGAGGGCGAGCCACCTCAGGAGGAGGAAGAGGAAGACCCCGAAGAAGAAGTCCCCCGTCATGGCCGAAAGAGCCTCACCAGGGGAAGCACCCTTTCCTCCAGGCTCCTCTTCCCCCGAAGCACCTCCCGGAAGCCCTCTGGCACCTCCCGGGGGTGGGTTTGGGCGAGGAGGGCGTCCAGCCCCTGGAGAAGCCCCCCCAGGGCCCTGGCCTCCTTGGGGGGGATGGGCTTCCCGATCCAGACGAAGGCCTCGGGGTGCTCGTACCCCCGGAGGACCACCCTTAGGGCCACGGGGAGGAGGGGAACCCCCGCCTTTTCCGCAAGCCAAGAAGCCCCTTCCCGAAGGGGCCCCAGGGGCCCCGGGTAGCGCATGGCCCCCTCGGGGAAGAGGGCCACCCACTCCCCCCGCTTAAGCCTCCGCAGGGCCTCCCGCACCCGCCCCGCCTCCAAGGCCCCCACAAGCTTCAGCACGGGGAAGGCCCGCAGGTTCTCCTCGGCCACGAGGAGGCTTAGGGGCCTCTGGTAGAGTTTCCCCAGAAGCCACGCCAGGTGGCCGTCAAAGAAGCCGTGGTGGTTCAGGACGAGGACCAGGGGGCCCGCGGGCGCCTCCCCCCTCAGGTAGACCCCCCGGAGGCTCCCCTTGAGGCTTCGCAGGAGGAGGGCCTCCACAAGGAGGCCCAGGGCCTTGCCCGTGGGCCTTTCCTTCAGGCGTTCCCAGAGGTCGGCCACGGGGTTATCTTAGGCGCCTCAGGGCCTCGGGGTGCCAGGCGAGGAGGAGGCCCTGGACCACGGCCAGGTTGGTGAAGAGGAAGAAGGCCATCTCCTCCAGGGGAAGCCCGAAGGCCCCGAGGCCTAGGGTGTACTGGGGGGAGATCCACCAGATCCCCTCCCGGATGGCCCAGGCGTCGGCGAACCAGAGGTAGAGGGTGGGGAAGGCCACCCCGAGGAGGAGGGCCCGCCGCCAGCCCCAGAGGAGGTCTCCCCCGAAGGCCCACTGCAGGAGGAAGACGGGGGCGAAGTAGGCGAGGATAAGCCCCAGGTAAAGCCCCTTCCCCCCGAGGGCGAGGAGGAGGACCCCCAGGGCGGCCACGAGGAGCCCCACCCCGCCCCCCACCACCCGGGCGAGGCCCCGCCCCGCCGAAGGCGGCGCCCCCGCCACCCGGTGGAGGAAGGCCCCGGTGAGGAGGGGCTGGAGGAGGAAGAAGAGGTACTCCTCCAGGGGCACGTACCCGAGGCGCAGGAGCACCCTCCCTTCTGGGTAGCCCCAGACCCCTTTCCACACCAGGTAGTTGTCCCAGGGGGTGGTGTAAAGGAGGGCGATGAGGGGCATGAGGAGGTAGGCCCAGAGCCTAGGGGGCCGGGGAAGGCCCGTGGCCAGGAGGAGGAGGAGGGGCGGGAGGAGGAAGACGAGGTGGAAGGCGAGGTAGGTCACGCCCGCACCCCCTCCCTAGGCCGCGCGGGAAGCCCGCCTTCGGGCCTCAAGGTGACCTGGGCGAGGACCCGGGGGAAGGGGAGAGGGTCTAGGCGGAAGCGGCGGAAGAAGGCCTGCAGGACGATGGGGCCCTCGAGGAGGGCGAAGTCCCGCCCCAGGCAGAGCCTCTGCCCCAGGCCGAAGGGGAAGTAGCGCCCGGAAGGGGTCCCCCTTTCCTCCAGGAAGCGCTCGGGCCGGAAGGCCTCCCCATCGGGGAAGTAGAGCCTCTGGGTCACGTAAGGGGAGAGGACCAGGGTGGCGCCCGGGGGGAGCCGATCCTTTCCCAGGAGGAGGGGCCTCTCCAGCCTCCGGGTGAGGACCCAGGCGGGGGGGAAGAGCCTCAGGGCCTCCTGGAAGGCGGCGAGGGCCATGGCCCCGTCCTCCGCCACCTTCTCCTGCCAGTCGGGGCGGTGGGAGAGGAGGAGGAAGGACCAGGTGAGGGCGCTCGCCACCGTCTCGTGGCCCGCCACCAGGAGGGTCACCGCCTCGCTTAAGGCCCGTTCCCGGGGGAGGTGGGAGAGGGGCGGGTGGGCGATGAGCCCCTCCGCCTCGCGGTAGAGGGCGGCCCGGTCCTTCCGGAAGCGGGCCTCGGCGGGGAGGTCCAGGAGGGCCAGGGGGCTTCGGGTCTGGGCCATGATCCGGTCCAGGGCCTTAAGGGCGTGCTCCGCGAGGCTTGGGGAGAGGGGCTTTCCGAAGAGGGCCCGCCCGAGGAGGCGTAGGGAGAGGGCGAGCATCTCCCGGTCCAGGTCCCGCTCCTCCCCCCGCCACTCCCCGAAGAAGGCCCGGGCCTCCTCCTCCATGGCCTCCCGGTAGGTCCTGACCGCCTTGGGCAGGAAGGGGTCCTTGAGGGCCTTGCGGGCCTCCTTCCAGCTTTTCCCCCAGTCGGTGAGGAGGCCCCTTCCCGTGAGGCGGGAGAGGGCCCGGTACTGGAAGGTGGCCTTGGTGGTCCCCTCGGCGAGGAGCGCCCCCTCCACCCCCTCGGGGTCAAAGACCAGGGCCAGGGGGAAGCCCGGCAGGGGAAGGAGGAGCCGGGGGTGGGCCCGGCCCCACTCCAGGAGGACGGCGAGGGGATCTTGCTGGAGGTTTCTTAGGTAGGGCTGGACCTCCCTCAGGGAAAGGCGCTTCATGGGAGCATCTTAACGGCGCACCAGGGGGCAGTACCCCGAGCGGGCCATGAGGAGGGCGAGGAGGGCCAGGCCCCCGAAGAGGAGCTTCTCGGGGCGGAAGAGGGCGAGGAGGAGGAAGAGGGCCGCCAGGGCGTAGCGGAAGAGGGCGATGGCCTTGAGGGCCTTTTCCGGGTCCTTCACCTTGAACATGCCCGCACTCTACCGGGGAAGCCCCTCCCAGGAGTGTACCCCCGCCTACCCTCGGGGGAGGCCCTTCGCCAGGCGCAGGTAGCGCCTCCTCGCCTCCTCCAGGTCCACCACGGGGTCCTTGGGGGCGTAGGAGGGGTACTCCGGGGCCCAGCGCTTGAGCCAACGCCCCTCGGGGTCGTGCCGTTCCCCTTGGGCCACCAGGTTGAAGACCCGGAAGTAGGGGGCGGCGTCCACCCCAAGCCCTCCCGCCCACTGCCAGCCCTGGAGGTTCACCGCCCGGTCCCCGTCCAGGAGGAGGTGGCGGAAGGCCTCCTCCGCCCTCCTCCAGGGGAGGAGGAGGTACTTCACCGCGAACTGGGCCACGGCCATGCGGGCCCGGTTGGAGAGGAAGCCCGTGGCCCTGAGCTCCCGCATGGCGGCGTCCACCAGGGGGACCCCCGTCTTCCCCTCGTACCAGGCCTGAAAGAGGGCCTCGTCCTCCTCCCAGGGGAAGGCCTGGAACCTCGGGTCCAGGGGCCTTTCCGCCATCCAGGGGAAATGGTAGAGGAGGTGGTAGGAGAAGTCCCGCCAAAGGAGCTCGGCCACCCACTTCCTCGCCCCCTCCCCGCCCCGCCTCTTAGCCTCCCAGGCGGCAAGCCTCGGGGAGAGGGCCCCCAGGGCGAAGTAGGGGGAAAGCCTCGAGCCCCCCTCCCCGTCCAGCCGGTCCCGTTCCTCGGCGTAGCGGGGAAGCTTGGCCTCGAGGAAGCCCCAAAGCCGCCTCAAGGCCGCCTCCTCCCCCGGCTCGGGGAGGGGAAGCCCCGGGTCTTCCCGGGGGATCTCCCCCTCCTCCGGCCCCTTAGGCAGGGCCTCGGGAGGGGGAAGGGGCGGGGCGGCTCCCCGGTAGAGGCGGCTAAAGGGGGTGTAGACCCGGTAGGGCTTGGGGAGGTCGGGGGGGAGGAGGTGGGGGGCGGGGAGGAGGTGGAGGGGGACGGGAAGGGCCTCGGCCACCCGGGCGTCCCGGTGGTGGCCGTAGGGGGTGTAGCCCTTCAGGGCGTAGACCCCTTGGGCCTTAAGCCTCCTCGCCGCCTCGGGCACCTTCTCCCAAGGGAGGCCCTCCAGGACCCAAAGGGCCCCGCCCCGGGCCCGGTAGGCCTCCCTAAGGGCCCGGACGTTCTCCAGGAACCAGGCCCGCCGCCTCGGGGTGGTCTTCAGGTTGTTGGGGTCCAGGACCACGAGGCCCACCACCGGCCCCCGGGCCAGGGCCTCGAGGAGGGCCGGGTGGTCGTGGAGGCGGAGGTCGCCCCGGTGCCAGACGAGAAAGGGGCCCATCAGGGGCTTTCCTCCAGGCTTGGGGGAAAGCGGGCGGCAAGGAAGGCCTTGGGCACGAGGAAGGCCCTTTCCCAGGCCTTGAGGTGGGCCCGCCTCCCCAGGTTGTCGTAGCCCGAAAGCCTGAGCTTGTCCAGGATCCCCCGGTACTGCAAGGCGGCAAGGGCGATGGCCGCCCGGCCCACCTTGAGGTGGCCCAGGCCCGCAAGCCCCTCCCGGTAGAGGGCCCGGGCCTTCCCCTCCAGGTGGGCCATGAGGGCGCGGTACTCCGGGGTGATGCGCCCCGCCATAAGGTCGCTCAGGCGCACCCCGTAGGCTTCCAGGAGCTCCATGGGCAGGTAGACCCGGTCCCGCCTCAGGTCCTCCCCCACGTCCCGGAGGATGTTGGTGAGCTGCAGGGCCTGGCCCAGCTGGACCGCCCGGGCCTCCGCCTCCCCATTCCCCCCGGCGATGGGGGCCATCATCCGCCCCACGGTGCCCGCCACCTGGTAGCAGTAGCGGAGGAGCTCTTCCTCTGTCCTGAGCCGCACGGGGCCGAGGTCGGTTTGGAAGCCCTCCCGCATGTGGGCGAAGGCCTCAAAGGGGATGTCCCAGCGCTCCAGGGCCCAGGCGAGGCCCTTCTCCCACTCGGCGAGGGGCCTCCCCCGGTAGGCCCGCTCCACCCCCGCCCACCAGGCCTCTAGGGCCTTGGGGCCCCCGCCCTCCCCGTCCACCGCCTCGTCCCCCAGGCGGCAGGCGGCGTAGACCGCCCAGGCCCCCTTGCGGGCCTCCTTGGGGAAGAGGAGGCTTCCCAGGTAGAAGGTGGCGGAGTGGGCCCGGAGGATCCGGAGGAGGGCTTTCCAATCGGGCTCCATACTGAGTTCAGTTTTAGTGTACCCCTTTTACGGGACTTTTGTCCCGCCCACACTCGGCCAAGCTGTACAAGACCTTGACAGGAGTTGTACAACCTGCTACCCTTAGGCCATGACCTCCTCCGGGGTGTACAGCATCGCCGAGGTGGAGGCCATGACCGGCCTCTCCGCCGAGGTGCTCCGCCAGTGGGAGCGCCGCTACGGCTTCCCCAAGCCCCTGCGCACCCCGGGGGGGCACCGCCTCTACCGTCTGGAGGACGTGGAGGCCCTGAAGACCATCAAGCGCTGGCTGGAGGAGGGGGCCACGCCCAAGGCCGCCATCCGCCGCTACCTGGCCCAGGAGGTGCGCCTCGAGGGCCTGGGGGCCGACCTCATCCAGGCCCTCCTCCGGGGGGACCTCGCCGGGGCCGAGGCCCTCTTCCGCCGGGGCCTCAGGCTCTTGGGCCCGGAGGGCGCCCTGAAGCACCTCCTCCTCCCCGTCCTCCGGGAGGTGGGGGAGGCCTGGCACCGGGGGGAGATCGGGGTGGCGGAGGAGCACCTGGCCTCCACTTTCCTCCGGGCGCGGCTCCAGGAGCTTTTGGACCTCGCGGGCCTTCCCCCGGGGCCCCCCGTCCTCGTCACCACGCCCCCCGGGGAGCGGCACGAGATGGGGGCCATGCTCGCCGCCTACCACCTCCGCCGCCGGGGGCTTCCCGCCCTCTACCTGGGCCCCGACACCCCCCTGCCCGACCTCAGGGCCCTGGCCCGGCGGCTTGGGGCGAGGGCCGTGGTCCTCTCCGCCCTCCTCTCTGAGCCCTTGAGGGCCCTTCCCGACGGGGCCCTCAAGGACCTCGCCCCCCGGGTCTTCCTCGGGGGGCAGGGGGCGGACCCGGAGGAGGCCAGGAGGCTTGGCGCCGAGCACTTGGAGGCGCCCGAGGCCCTCGCCGAGGCCCTTTGGCTGGAGACGGAAAAGGAGGAAGCATGAAGAGGTTTGGCCGCAAGGAGACCATCTACCTGAGGGGGGAGAACGCCCACACCCTCTACCGCCTGGAGGAGGGGCTGGTGCGGGTGGTGGAGCTTTTGCCCGACGGGCGCATCCTCACCCTGCGCCACGTCCTCCCGGGGGACTTCTTTGGCGAGGAGGCCTTGGAGGGCAAGCGCTACCGCTACACCGCGGAGGCCATGACGGAGGCCGTGGTCCAGGGGTTTGACCCCAAGGCCATGTCCCACGAGGCCCTGCACCAGGTGGCGAAGAACCTCGCCCGGCAGATGCGGCGGGTCCACGCCTACGAGGCCCACCTGCAGACGGGAGAGCTTCGGGCCCGCATCGCCCGCTACCTCCTCTTCCTCGCCGACACCCCGGCCTCCTACCGGGACGAGAAGGGCCTCTACGTCACCGTCTCCCACGAGGAGATCGCCGACGCCACCGCCTCCACCCGCGAGTCGGTGTCCAAGATCCTCTCCGACCTCCGCCAAGGGGGCCTCATCGCCACCGCCTACCGCAAGGTGTACCTCCTGAACCTTCAGGCCCTCGAGGCCGAGGCGGAAGGGGCCTTGGAGGCGGCCTAGCGCCCATGCGGGTTTTCGTCGTGGGCGGGACGGGGTTCGTGGGCCAGGAGGTGGTGCGGGCCCTCCTTAAGCGGGGCCACACCCCCCTGGTCCTCGCCCGCAGGTCCAGGCCCCTCCCCGAGGGGGCGGTCCTGGTGGAGGGGGACATCGCCAAGGAAGCCCCGGACCTCCAGGGGGCGGAGGCCGCCATCTACCTGGCGGGCCTTATCCGAGAGGGGGAGCAGACCTTTCAGGCGGTGCACGTGGAGGGGGTGAGGAACCTCCTAAGGGCCATGGAGCGGGCCGGGGTGGGCCGGCTCCTCCACATGTCCGCCCTGGGGGCAAGGCCAGACGCCCCAAGCCGCTACCACCGCACCAAGGCGGAAGGGGAGGCCCTGGTGCGCCAAAGCGGCCTGAGCCACGCCATCTTCCGCCCAAGCCTCATCTTCGGCCCCGGGGACGGGTTCTTCGGGGGGGTCCTTAGGGGCCTCGTCTGCGCCCCCCTTCCCTTCGTCCCCCTCATCGGGGACGGGAGCTTTCCTTTCCGGCCCGTGTACGTGGGGGACGTGGCGGAGGCCTTCGTGGAGGCCTTGGAGCGGGGCCTCGAGGGCACCTACGACCTGGTGGGGCCTAAGGAGTACACCTTCCGCGAGCTCCTCCTCCTGGTGATGGAGGCCTTGGGGAGGAAGAAGCCCTTCCTGCCCCTACCCCTTTGGCTCATGGACCGCCTCGTGCCCCTCCTTTCCCTCCTCCCCTTCAGCCCCCTCACCCTGGACCAGTACCTCATGCTCAAGGAGGGGAACACCGCCCCCTTCCCCGAGGCCCTTAAGGAAATCCTGCCCACGCCCCAGGCCCCGGAGGAGGTCTTGCCCCAGTACCTCCATTGCTAAGTGCCCGCACCTTGATTTCGCCACATGGGACGCCGGGGGTAGGGCTTTGCGAAGGCTCTTTTGGGGCCCCCGCTCTGGCGCAAGCCAGAGCGGGGTACTTAGGCCCCGCTCCTTGCCCTTGGCCTCCACCATGACGTCGGCCGGGGCGGGCAAGGCGGCAAGCAGGCGCTCCCAGTCCCTCTTCCTTACCCGGAAGGCGTGGGCCCCGGGGCGCTTTTTAGGGTCCTGGCTTGCCAGGTGCACCTTGGGCCGGCCCCGCCAGGTGGGAAAGGTGAGGCGGAAGGCCTCCTCCAGGGAGAGCCTCCCGGGGTTTAGGGCGTGGTGAAGGGTGTCCACCACCACGGGCACCCCCAGGGCCTCCGCCGCCTCCAGGGCCTCCTCCACGTTCCAGAGCCTCTCGTCGTTCTCCAGGGCCAGGTAGCGCAGGACCTCCCCCTCCCCCCGGAGGTTTTCCACGAAGCGGCGGAGGGCCCTCCCCTTCTCCCCGTAGGCCCCGCCCAGGTGGAGGACCAAGACCCCGTCTTCCGCCCCGAGGAGGGAGAGGACCCGGGCGGAGTAGCGGAGCTCCATTAGGGAGCGCTCCACCACCTTGGGGTCTTGGCTTCCCGGGTTCACGTAGGGCCCAGGGTGCATGGAAAGCCGCTGGCCGAGGGCACGGGCCAGGGCCCCGAGGCGCCCCAAGGCCTCCTTGTGGGCTCCTTCCCAGTCGTAGGGGAAAAGGGGGTGGGAGGCGAAGGGGATGAGGTGCTGGCCGATGCGGAAGAGGGCGAAGCCGTGTTCGGCGTTGAAGCGGAGGATCCTTTCCAGGTCCTTTAGGTTTTGCGCCACCTTCTCCCGCACCCGCTCCTCGGTGAGGTGGGCGAGGCGCAGGGTGCGGTTGGTGGTGGCCTTCAGGGTGAGGTTCTCGCAGGGGTAGCCCAGGCGGATCACCGGAGAAGCCTCGCCTCCAGGTAGACCTCCACCTCGTCCCGGACCTCGAGGAAGAGGAACCTCGGCCGCTCCAGGCCCCACTGGGAAAAGCGGGTGGCGAAGCGCCCCGAGAAGCGGTACCCCCCTCCCTCCTCCCGAAGCTCCCCAAGGACCCTCACGGGAAGCTTCTTCCCCGCCATCTCCAGCTCCCCTTCCACCACGAACCCGGAGCCTTCCCGGTAGGCCCTTTGGGGGTAGAGGCAGGCCTCGGGGTAGGCCTCGGCCTTCAGGATCTTCCGCGCCTTCTCGTCCCGCTCGGCGTTCCCCGAGTCCCAGGCCGCCTGCTTTAGGCAGACCTTTCCCGAGGCCTTCTCCCGCCCGTCCCAAAGCACCTCCCCCCGGGCCGTGGGGTTCACCCCCTCCCAGCTTCCCAAGGGGTAGTACCCCCGGTAGCGGGCCACCCCCTCCACGGCCAGGGGGGCCTGGGCCTGGGCCAGGAGGAGGAAGGCGAGGAGGAAAGCCCCCCTCACGGCCCACCCCCTCCCGAGGGGGAGAAGCGCCAGCGCTCCCCCAAGGTGGCGTAGTCCCGGAAGCCCAGGAAGAGGATGGGCCTGAGCCTGGCCTCGGGGCTTCCCTCCACGTGGACCACGTCCCCCAGGAAGAGGGCGTGGTCCCCGTCCATGGGCCACTCCGTCACCTTCAGCTCAAACACCGCCAGGGCCTTTTCCGGGACCAAGGTGTGGGCGAGCCTCCGGGCAGGCCTAAGGGCCACCCCGAGCCTCTCCGCCTTCCGGGCCTTCCTCCCCGTGAGGTAGCCCGCCCGCACCACCCAGGCCCGCTCCTCCCAGGGGAGGAAGGAAAGGGCCGCCTCGGAAAGCTCCCGCAGAAGGCTTAGGGTGTGGTTCTTCCGGTCCACGGCGAGGAGGAAGCGGAAGGGGCTTTTGGAAACGGGGGTCCACCAGGCCATGGGCATGAAGTTCTCCCCCGAGGAGAGGAGGGCGAGGCGCATGGGGTAGAAGAAGCTCCGGTACACCTAGACCTCCAGAACCTGCGGGGGAGGGTCCTTGAGGACCCCCTCCAGGACCTTCCGGGCCGCTTCCTCCGGGGAGAGGGCCCCCTTGGGCGGCCCCCCGAGGGGGGCCCAAAGCCCCGTGGCCACGGCGGGAAGCCGCACCAGGACGAGGTGCACCCCCTCCCGGGCGAGCTCCTTCCGGGCGGCCTCGAGGTAGGCCTCGAGGGCCCCCTTGGCCGCGGCGTAGGCGGCGAAGCCGGGAACCTGGACGTACCGGGGGTAGGCCCCGAAGAAGACCGCCCTTGCTCCCCGCTGGAAGCGGGCGTGCTTCAGGAGGAAGGCCGCGGTGAGGAGGTGGGCGGCGAGCATCCCCTCCAGGAGGTCCCGCCCCGCCTCCCGCACGGAGGCCCGCCCCGCCTTTCCCACGGCGTGGACCAGGAGGTCCAAGGGCCCCACCTCCTCCAGGAGGGCCTTGGCCTCCAGCTCGTCGGCGAGGTCTGCGGGAAGCGCCCTGGCCCCAAGCTCCCGGGCGAGCTCCAAGAGGGCCCCGGCCCGCCTCCCCGAGAGGAAGAGCTCGTGCCCCTTAAAGGCCCGGGCGAAGGCGCCCCCCAGGCCTCCCGTGGCTCCGGCGATGAGGACCCGCATGGCCTTCAGGCTAGGGCCTGGGGCGGCTTTGGTTTGTAGGGCAGGGAGAAAAGGGCTCCTCTCACCCCGCCCCACCTCGCGGTGGCGCATGGGCGGCTTCGGCCTCGCGGACGATGGCCCGCGCCAGGTCGCTGAAGATGCGCCGGTGGATGGGGTAAAGGGCCCACCAGTAGAGGAAGCCCGTGAGGCCCTTGGGCTCAAAGTAGGCGGTCTGGACGAGGAGGCTTCCCCCCTCCTCCTCCCGGGCCTCCCACTCCAGCCAGGCCCGTCCGGGCAGGCGCATCTCCGCCCTTAGGCGGAGGAGCCTCGGGGGCTCCACCGCCTCCACCCGCCAGAAGTCCACCGCCTCCCCGGGGAGGAGCTCGGTGGGGTGGCGCCTCCCCCGCCTCAGGCCCGGCCCCCCGAGGAGGCGGTCCAGAAGGCCCCTCAAGGCCCAGGCCCAGTTCCAGACGAGCCAGCCCCTCTCCCCTCCCAAAGAGGCGAAGCTCCGGAAGAGGGCCTCCGGAGAGGCCTGGGTGCGGAGGGCGCGGACCTCGCGGATGAGGCCCTCCCGGTCCTCGAGGCGGAACCCCCCGCCGTAAAGCGCCCCCGACCAGCGCGTCTCCACCTCCCCCAGGGCGATCCTCTCCAGGGCGAGCTCCACCGCCTTGCGGTAGGGGATGGGCGAGACCTCGGGGAAAAGGGCCCGGGCCCGGGCGGTGTCCGCCACCAGGGGGTGGAGGATCCCCTCCACCAAGGGGAGGGCAAGCCGGTTGGGAATGGGGGTGACGAGGCCCACCCAGAGGGCGGCAAGCCTCGGGGCGAGGACGGGGACGGGGAGGATGACCCGCTTAAGCCCCCGCACCTCGGCGTAAGTCTCCATCATGGCTTTGAAGGAGAGGGGCTCGGCGCCGATCTCCACCACCCCGGAAGGCCCCCTCTCCAGGGCCAGGAGGAGGTAGGCCAGCACGTCGCGGATGGCGATGGGGGAGACGGGGTTCAGCACCCAGCGGGGGGCCAGCATGACGGGCAGGCGCTCCGTGAGGTAGCGGACCATCTCAAAGCTCGCCGACCCTGAGCCCACGATGGGCCCGGCCCGAAACTCCGTGGCGGGAAGGCTCCCCCTCAGCACCTCCCCCACCTGGGCCCGGCTTCGCAGGTGGGGGGAGGGCTTCCCCTCCTTGGGCAGGAGGCCCCCGAGGTAGACCACGTGCGCAAGGCCCACCTCCCGGCCCACCCGGGCGAAGGCCTCCGCCTGGCGGCGCTCCGCCTCCTGGAAGGCCCTCTCCGAGAGCATGGCGTGGACCAGGTAGTAGGCGGCCTCCACCCCCTCCAGGGCCCGCCTCAAGGCCTCCTCGTCCTCCAGGCTCCCCTGGACCACCTCCACCCCCTTGGCCCAGGGCCTTCCTGCAAGCCGCGCCTCGTCCCGCACCAGGACCCGCACCTCGTGCCCCCGCTCCAGGAGGCGGGGCACGAGCCTCCCCCCCACGTACCCCGTGGCCCCCGTGACCAGGACGCGCACGCCCCAAGCCTACACCCCTCTTCCCCCGGGAAAAGGGCGGTAGGCCAAGGTCTTGCCGGAAAAGAGGCGCTACCCTGGCCCCCGTGCGGGCTTTGGTGGTGGGGGCGGGGATCGGGGGGCTCGTGGCGGCCCGGGCCCTGCAGAAGGCCGGGCTAGAGGTGCTGGTCCTCGAGGCCCACACCTACCCGGGGGGCCTCGCCGGAACCTTCACCCACAGGGGGCACCGCCTGGACGCCGGGGCCACCCTGCTTTCCGGCTTCGCTCCCGAAGGCCCCATGGCCCTCATCGCGGAGGCCCTGGAGGTGCGCTTCCCCGTGGAGCCCCTCCCTGAGGGCTTCCCCCTCCTCGAGGTCCACCTGCCCCGGGGAAGGGTGGTGCGGCCCGTGGGGCGGGAGGCGGAGCGGGAGGCCCAGCGGGACTTCTTCGGGCCAGAGGTCCTCCCCTTCTGGCGCTGGCAGGAGGAGAGGGCCAAGGCCCTCCTCCGCCTCGCTCCCCGCCTCCCCTGGCCCCCCGAGAGGGAGGAGCTTCCCCGCCTCCTCGCCCTCGTGCCCGAGCTTCTCCCCCTCCTCCCCGACCTCTTCTTGAAGGCGGTCCACCGGGCCCCCCAGGACCCCCACTTCCTCCGCTTCCTGGACGCCCAGCTCCTCATCGCAAGCCAGGCGGAGGCGGGGCGCACCTACGCCCTCTACGCCGCTTTGGCCCTGGACCTCCCCCACATGGGCTCAGCCCTCGCCCCAGAAGGCGTGGGGCGGGTGGCGGAGGCCCTGGCGGAGGGCCTTCCCGTGCGCTACAAGGCCCGGGCGGAGAGGCTTCTCCTCCGGGAGGGGCGGGCCTTCGCCGTGGAGGTGGCCTACGGGGGAAGAAGGCGGGGGGAAAGGGAGGTGGTGGAGGCCGACCTCTTCGTCCTGGACGTCCCCCTCGCCCCCCTTCTCGGCCTTCCCCTCAAGGCGCCCAAGGACGCCTGGGGGGCCTTCGTGGTCCACGGGGTCCTGCCCTTTAGGGCCCCTCCCCCCTACTTCCGGCAAAACGCCAGGGAAAAGCCCTTCGCCTTCCTCTCCCTGCGCCCCGAGGGGGAGAAGACGGCCTTCGCCCTAAGCCTCCACACCCCCCTCGCCCTCTGGGAGGGGCTTTCCCGGGAGGAGTACGGAAGGCTCAAGGCCCGGTGGGGGGAGATGGCCCTACGCCTTGGGGAGGCCCTTCTCCCGGGGCTGAGGGAGGCGGAGTTCCTCCTCTTCGGCACCCCCAGGACCTACGCCCGCTTCGCCGGGCGGGCCTGGGTGGGGGGGTATCCCCAGACCCACCCCTTCCGCTTCCCCCGGGTGCGGCCCTTTCCCAACGTCTTCCGGGTGGGGGAAGGGGTCTTCCCGGGGCAGAGCGTCCCCGCGGCAGCCCTCTCCGGGCTCAGGGCGGCCCGCCTGGCCCTAGAAGCCCTAGGCCTTGCAGGTAGCGAAGGAGAAGCCCGGCCGTCCTTCCCTCCCTCTCCGTGAGGAGGTCCAGGTGGGTGAGGCCGGGGAGGACCTGGGCGCGGGCCTCCGTCCCCGGGAAGAGTTCTCCCAGAAGGAAGTTCTCCGCCCTCGGGTAGAGGCCCCGCCCGGCCCCTAAGGCGAGCACCGGGTAGGGCAGGGCCCGGGGCTTGAGGCCCCGGAGGACGTAGGGGTACCCCCCCACCTCCAGGAGGAGCCGGTAGGGGAAGTACCACTCGGAAAAGCCCGTCTCGGGGAGGGCGAAGGCCCTCAGGAAGGCCCTGGGGTCCGTGGCCTCCCCCGTGTCCCGCCAGGCGACGGGGCCCGCCCTCGGCCCCCGCACCGTGCGCACAAGCCGCCCCTGGAGGAGGCCAAAAAGGCTAAAGCCCTCCCTGGCCCAGGCCCGGCCCACGCTCACGCTGAAGACGGGAAGGAGGCTGTAGTCGTCGTCCACCCGGAGGAGGGCCAAGGCCTCCCGGGTGGCCCGGTAGGGCCCGAAGGGAAGGACTTCCTCGGGCCTTTTCGCCGCCAGGAAGGCCTCGGCCTCGGCCAGGGCGAGCGCCTCAGGCCCAAGGCCCAAAAACTCCACGACAGGGCTTCCCTCCCCTCGGAGGAAGGCCCGGTAGCCCACGAAGCGGCCAAAGGGGAGGTCTGTCCCTTCATAAAAGGCCTCCTCCGTGAGGCGCGCCACCCCGGGGGCCCCGTCCAGGAGGACGAGGCCGGAAAGCTTCTCCCCGTGGAGGAGGGCGTAAAGCCCGGCGAGGGCCGCCCCCAGGGAGTGGCCCCCGAGGACCACGGGGGCGCGCCTCCTGGCCTCCTCCACCGCCAGGTCCAGGTCCTTGAGGTGCACCTCCAAGCCCCACGCCCTTAAGGGGGTGAGGTCGGGGAGGGGCATGCGCCGGTAGTAGGCCACGGGGTCCTCCTGAAGGAAGCCCCGGCGGTCCTCGAGGCCATTGGCCCGCCTCTCCCAGGCCCAGACCTCGAGGTCCGGGTCAAGGGCGCGCAGGTGCTCGGCCAACAGGGCGAAGTTGGTGCTTCCCCCGAGAAGCCCCGGCACCAGGAGGAGGAGGGCCTTGGGCCTTGGGGCGGGGTAGACGAGGGCGTAACTATGGTCCAGGTCGGGCCGCCCCGTGTCCGCCCCGGGGAGGGCCCGGTACTCCTGGCCTTGGGCCAGGAGGAGGGCGAGGGAAAAGGCCAAAAGCCGCCTCATGCCCCTCACCCTACCTCGGCGAGGACGAGGCCAATGAGGCCTAGCCTCCGGACCTCGGCCTGGAAGCCCGCCCCTTCCAAGAGGCGGAGGAGGGCTTCCGGGGAGGGGCGGAAAAGCCCGAGGGAGGCCCCGGGGCCGAGGAGGAGGAGGCCGAAAAGCCTCCCCCCAGGCCTTAGGACCCGCCTCGCCTCCCGGGCCGCCGCCATGGGGTCAAAAAACTCGTTCCAGGTGGGCCCGATGGCCACGCCCCCGAAGGCCCCCTCCCGGAAGGGAAGCCTCTCCCCGTGGGCGAGGAGGTAGGCTCCCGGGCGGCGCTTCCGGGCCACCCTCAGGAAGGCGGGGGAAGGGTCCACCCCCACCATCCCCTCCCCCAGGGCCTCCCGGTAGACCCCGGTCCCCGTGCCCACGTCCAAAAAAGGCCCTCCCGTGGGAAGAAGCCACTCCCGGAGGAGGGCGAGCTCCCCGGCGAGGTCCAGGCGCCCCCCGGAGAGGAGGCCCGTGGAGCGGGTGCGCCAGAGGTCGTAGCCCAAGGCCACGGGGGGAAACCGGTTGACGAGGGCGAGGAGGGGCCTTTCCCGGAAGGCCCGGAGGTCCAGAAAGCCCCCCTTCCAGGGGAACGCCCGGCCACACCCGGGGCATCCCTCCTCGAGGAGGGGCCCCCGGCAGAAGGGGCAGGCGAGGAGGGGAGGGAGCCAAGGGGGAACCCCCTCCCCGGGAGGCCCCGGGAAGGGGGGCTTGGGAGCCTCAGCGGTTCCCACCGAGGACGGTGGCGTCCACCACGGGGACCACGGTGAGGGTCCCCTCCTTGAGGCTCCCCACGGCGAAGACCGTGTAGACCTTGCCCGGCTCCAGCTCTACCCCGGGAAGGCTCAGGGCCACGGTGTCGGTGCCCGCCGCCCGGACCTCGAGGTCATAGGTCCCCGCGGCCACGGAGAGGTAGGGGCTCGCCTGGGGGAAGGGAAGGCCCGCGAGGAGCACGGGGCCCCCCTTCACCGCCACGTCCACCGCCGGGGCGTCGGGGGAGGCGTGGACCACCCGGATCCGGGCGTACCCCGCCCTGGGGAAGAAGCCGGCGAGGAGGTCCGTGTAGACCTGGGGCCGGATCTGGGCCAGGAAGCCCGTGGCGGCCACGGTGTAGTAGACCCCTTCCTTCAAGTCCAGCTCGGCGTCCATCACCACGGGGGCGTCCTGCCCCGCAGGCACCACCTGGACCCGGACCTTGGCGGCGGGGAGGGGGAGGTAAGGGGTGACCTCCTTGAAGGCCAGGCCGGTGATGGCCCGCTGCCCGTTCACCAGGACGTCCACCGCCGGGGCGTCCGGGGAGAGGTGGGCCACCCGCACCATGGCCCCTTGGCCTAGGGCCAGACCCACCAAGCCCGTCAAAACCATAGCGAAAAACCCGCGTTTCATGCCTGTTCACCTCCAGGCCTTGAGCCTAGCCGGGAGGCCTCGGGAGAACCTGGGTTTGAACCACAAAGAACTTCCAAAAGTAGCCGGGCCTACGCTGCGTGGAAGCCCCTGGGTGCCGAGGTGCGCCTTGTGGCTGCCTCCTGGCTATGGACCCGTGCCCCATGCTCAGGACGCCCCCTTTCCCGGGGCCCTAAGGGCCGTCCTGCTAAGCGGCTGCACGTTGATTCCGCAACACGGGTGGCCCGAAATAAGGCTTGGGAAGGTCTTTTTGGGGCCCCCACCGCGGCGAAAGCCGCGGTGGGGTACTTAGAGCCTGTGGGCCTCGAGGCCCTCCTTCCCACCTGCCTGCGGTGCGGATCCCCCTTCGTTCTCCAAGCGGCAGACGGGCCTAAGCCGCACCCCTAGGGCCGTCCCCAATAGGGCGAAGACTCCCCAGAGGGGGCCGTGGAGGCTGAAGGAGGCGGTACCCCCCAGGTAGGCCCCGATGTTGCACCCCCCGGCAAGCCGGGCCCCATAGCCCATGAGCACCCCGCCTAGGAAGACGCCCAGGTGGGTGCTCCAGGGAATTCGGCGAAGGTCCTTCAGACGTAGGCTTCCGCTTAGGGCCGCCCCCAGAAAGGCCCCCAGGAAGAGGCCGAAGTTGGTGACGCTGGTGGCGTCCCTCAGCACGCTCTCCTGCAGCCTCTCGGCGAAGGGGGGGTTGTGGAAGAGGGCCCAGTCCAGCACGGGGATGCCCAGGGCCTGGGCCAGCTTGCCCCCCCAGAGGGCGAAGGCCGCCGTCACCCCCCAGGGGCGGCCCTGGAGGAGGAGGAGAAGGAGGCTTCCCAGGGCCAGGAGGAGGGCCCCGCCCGCCAGGCTCCAGGGGCCGAAGAGGGGGTGGGTGGCCTCCCGGCGGAGGAGGGGCTCGAGCCTCCCCCGTCTCCTCCGCTCCACCTGGCTCACCCCCAGGTACAAGGCGGCGAGAAGCCCCATCCAGAGGGCAAGGCCCAGGTAGGGGGAGGGGAACCAGGTGAGGGCGCTTCCCGGGGTCCAGGCGGGCAGGCCCTGCCAGTAGGGGAGATGGTAGACCCCGAGGAGGGAGCCCGCCATGAAGCCCAGGAGCACCAAAAGCCCCCGGGTGTCCCCGCTTCCCGTGTGGTAGAGGGTCCCCGAGGCGCACCCATCCCCAAGCTGCATGCCCACCCCGAAGAGGAAGGCCCCCACCGCCAGGGCCACCCCTAGGGGCACCAGGAAGCCCTGGACCGGGAGGCCGAAGGCCTCCCCCTCTTTCAGGAAGGGAAAGAAGAGGAGGGCGGTGAGGGCGAAGAGGAGGAAGTGGGCCCGTAAAAGGCGGCTTTCCCCGGTGAGGAGGAAGCGGCGGAACCCCGAGGCGAAGCCGAACTTGGCGTGAAAGAGGGTAAGCCCCAGGAGGACCGCCACCCAGAAGGCGAGGAGGAGCCGGGGGCCGGAGGCCTGGTAGACCAGGTGGGAAAGGCCCGCAGAGCCAAGGGCGAAGAGGGCCAGGGCTAAGGGTTGGGGTCTCGCCGACCGCTCCATGCCCCCATATTACCCATGAGTCTAGTAAGGTCAAGGGTATAAGGCCTGCGCCGAGGGAGGGGCCCTGGAGTCCCAGGGCCCCTAGGCGGGGGCTTGACTAGAAGGCGAAGTCCTCCACGTACCAGCGCTCCGTCTTCTTGTGCTCCTCCTTGGGGTCCATCTTGCCCGCGTGGGCCAGCATGAGGATAAGCTTCCTGCCAGGAACGATCTCCACGTCGGTGGCCTCGCCGGTCTTGAGCTTGCGGCTGAACTCCACCGTCCACTTGCCCCCCTCGTAGGTGGCGGCGAAGGCCAGAATGGAGTTCTTGCCCCCCTCCTTCTCATCGGGCACCGGGGCCCCGGTGCGCTTCACCTGGTACATGTCCAAAGCCACGGGCCTGCCCTCTTCCACGTAGAAGAGGTACTGGTCTGCCCCCTTCTTCTTGTCCGTCTTCTCGGCCAGGAAGCCGAGGCCGATCCACCCCTTGCTCTCGCCCTCGAGGGCCAGGTAGAGGGTGTCCCCCACCACGCTCCAGTAAAGGGTGAAGCCGCTCTTCTCGTGAACGAAGCGCTTGGCGTACTCGCCGCCGGCCACCCGGCCGTCCACCTTGGGGGCTTGGGCCAGGGCCACACCCAGGGCCAGGACCAGAAACCAGACCGCGCTTTTTCGCATGGCCTACCTCCCGTTACTCCCGTATGGTGATGCCCACCACAAAAGCCACCGCCCCCACGTGCGTGTGGGCTAGGGCTGCTAGAACCGGACGGCTTCCCTTAAAGGCCTCCAGGAAGCCCTCGAGGCTAAAGAGGTTCACCTCCGCGTCCTGGGCGTTCCAGAGCAGGTGGTAGTAGGCGCCGAGAACCCCGGTGAGGATGCTTACCAGCATCCAGAGGAGGAAGGGGTAGCGCACCCACTTGCCCCGGTGGAAGAACATGAGGAGGGTCAGGGGAAAGCCCACCCAGGACACGAGGAAGGGGATCCGGCTCTGCCAGCTCTCCGTCCAGTGGTCCAGCACCCAGTGCTCCATGCCGTAGAAGGCGAAGCCTACCAGGGCGATGAGGAGGAAGGTGGAACGCAGGAACTCCAAGAGCCTTTCCTCTTCGGTCTTGGCTTTGATGAGGGCCTCGATCATATCCCACCTCCTACCTGGCCCGGTAGATGGCGAGGAGCCCCGTCACCCCCATGTGGGTGAAGGCCAGGGCCGCCAGGACCGGCCTGCTTCCCGCCATGGCCTCCATGGTCGCCTCAAAGGCAAAGGCCACCTCCCCCTCGAAGTTCCAGAGGAGGTGGAAGTAGGCCCCCAGCACCCCGGTCAGGACCGAGGCCCACATGGTGAGGATGAAGGCCCACCGCACCCAAGGGGTTTTCCGGTCAAAAAGCACCCAGAGGGTGAAGACAAACCCCGGCACGGCCACGAAGAAGGGGATCCTGCTCTGCCAGCTCTCCGTCCAGTGCTCCAGAAGGATAAGCTCCAGCGGGTACAGGACCCACCCCACCAGGCAGAGGAGGAGCATCACCAGCCGGATGAACTCCAGGGCCCACTGGGTTTGGTTCTGTGCGCTCCTGAAGGCCCGTACCATGCATCACCTCCTTACCCCTGACAGCACCATAACACCCGTACCCGGGGAGGTTTGTCCCCCGGGGCCCCCGTGCTGGCTTGGGCCAGCATGGGGTGGTATTAAAGGGGTTTTCCCGCCCCCATCCGGGCAAAGGAGGCGTGGGTGAGGGCGATGGCCAGGGCATCCGCCAGATGGCTGGGCTTGGGGGTTTCCTTCAGGCCCAAGATCCCCCGCACCATGAGGGCCACCTCCTCCTTGCCCGCGTGGCCGTGCCCGGCCAGGGCCTGCTTCACCTGCATGGGACCATAGGCATAGACGGGGACCAAGGCTTCGGAGGCCGCCACCAGCACCGCGCCCAGGGCCCAGCCCACCTTGTAGGCCAGCTCGTTTTGCCGGTAAAAGTACTGCTCCTCCACCGCGATGGCATCGGGGCGGAAGCGGAGGAGCACCTCCTTCACCCGGGCGTGGATGCGCCCCACCCGCTCCCTGGCGGGCTCCTGGTGAGAGGTCTTCACCACCTCCCCGTGGAGAAGCCGGGCCTTCAGGCTTCCCTTGCCCTCCACCTCCACCACCCCAAGCCCCAGGTGGGTGATCCCCGGGTCAATGCCCACCACCACCATGGCCGGGTCCTGGGGACAAGGGGGAGTCAGTTCCCCTTCCTGGGGGGATAGTCCCCGTCCCCGTAGCGGATGAAGGCGGGGATGTCAAAGTTGTAGGGGTCGGCGTGGGTGGGGAAGTCCAGGGGGCGCACGGGCCTGGGCACCACGGTGCTCTCCCCGAAGCCCGCGGCGATGAGGATGACCCGGAGCTCGTCCTGGGCCCGATCATCGTAGGTGACCCCGTAGAGGATGTCCACGTCCTCGTTGCCGGTGGCCTCCCGCACCCGTTCCACCACCTCCGAGGCCTCCATGAGGGAGAGGTCCTCCGAGCCCACCACGTTGAGGAGGAGGCGCCTGGCCCCTTCGATGGAGCGCTCCAGGAGAGGGCTCATGGTGGCGGTCTTGGCCGCCTCCTCCACCCGGCTTTCCCCCCGGCCGGCCCCGATGCCCATGAGCACCTGCCCGGCCCCCTCCAGGAGGGCCTTCACGTCCGCGAAGTCCACGTTGATGAGCCCCGGGAGGTTGATGACGTCGGTGATGCCCTTGACCCCGTGGTAGAGCACCCGGTCGGCGATGAGGAAGGCGTCCTTGAGGGAGACCTTCTTGTCCACCGCGGAGAGGAGGCGGTCGTTCTGGACCACCACCATGGCGTCCACCCGCTCCTTGAGGCGCCGGATCCCCTCCTCCGCCGCCTTCAGGCGCTTGGGGCCTTCAAAGCTGAAGGGCCGGGTGACCACGGCCACGGTGAGGGCCCCCAGGCGCTTGGCGATGTCGGCCACCACGGGGGCGCTCCCCGTGCCCGTGCCCCCCCCCATGCCCGCGGTGATGAAGATGAGGTCGGCCCCCTCCAGGGTCTCGGCGATGAGGTCCTCGGCCTCGAGGGCCGCCTTTTCCCCGACCTCCGGGTTGGCCCCCGCCCCCAGGCCCCGGGTGAGCTTCTCCCCCAGCTGCACGCGCACGTCCGCGAGGCTTTTGGCCAGCACTTGGGCGTCGGTGTTGGCGGCGATGAACTCCACCCCGGAAAGCCCCGCCTCGATCATGCGGTTCACCGCGTTGTTCCCCGCGCCTCCCAGACCGATGACCTTGATGACCGCTCCCTCCATGACCGCCTCCTCTCCCCAAACCCTCCGCTCAGAATAGGTTGTTCAAAATCTCCTTGATCCGGGCCCAAAGGCCCTCGCCCTTGGCCTTCTCCTCCCGCCTCTCCCGGGCCCGCCGGGGCTCGGGGGGCCGCAAGGGTAAGGTGGTGCCGAAGCGCACCAGGCCCACCGCGGTGGCGTGGGCGGGGGTGGCCACCACGTCGGTGAGGCCGGAGACCCCGTGGGGCTTGCCCACCCGGACCGGGAGCCCGTACTGTTGCCGGGCCAACAGGTCAAAGCCCCGGAGCAGGGCGGTCCCCCCGGTGAGGATCACCCGGTTCACCTTGATCTCCAAAGGCCCCAGGGCCTCGTCCACCGACTGGCGGGCCAGGTGCAGGATCTCCCGCAGGCGGGGGCGGATGATGCGGGCCAGCTCCGGGGCCGGCACCTCCCCCAACGAGCCCCCCTCCTGGTTGATCTCCAGGACGAGCTCCGGGTCGGCCAGCTCCGGCAGGGCCGCCCCGTACTTCCGCTTGACCCTTTCCGCCTCCTCAAAGGGGATCTTCAGGAGCTGGGCGATGTCCTGGGTCACGTGGTCCCCTCCCAGGGGCAGGACCGAGGAGTGGGCCAGGCGCCCCTCCCGGAACACCGCCACCCCCGTGGTGCCCCCGCCCACGTCCAGGAGGAGGACGGTCATGTGCTCCTCCTCCGGGCCCAAGGCCCCGAGGCCGCTCGCCAGGGTCTGGGCCACCAGGGCCTCGATCTCCAGCCCCGCCTCCTCCACCGCCCGGCGCAGGTTGGCCAGGGGCCCCCGGCCTGCGGCCACCAGGTGCACGTCCACCTCGAGGCGCACCCCGGCCATGCCCACCGGGTCCCGGATCCCCTCCTGGCCGTCCACCTTGAACTCCAGGGGCAGGGCGTGGAGGAGTTCCAGCTCGCTGTCAAAGGGGTAGGCCTTGGCCTGTTCGATGGCCCGCTCCACGTCGCCCTCGGAGATGCTCTGGCCCCTCCGGATGGCCGCCAGGCCGTGGCTGGTCACGCTCTTGAGGTGGGGCCCCCCTACCCCCAGGAGCACCCGCTCCACCTTGACCCCCGCCACCCGTTCCGCCTGGTGGAGGCTCTGCCGGATGGCCTCCGTGGTCCGCTCCAGGTTGACCACCACGCCCCGCTTCAGGCCTTGGGAAGGGACCGTGCCCTCCCCGATGATGTCCAGCACACCGTCGGGGGCCAGCTCCCCGATCACGGTGGTGACCTTGCTGGTGCCTACATCCAATCCGGCGATAATCATGGGCTTGCGCTCACCCCCCAAGAATACAGGAAAACCTTGCCCTTGGGCCGTCCGGCTTGGGCATACTCTAACAGAAGTTGCGGATCCGGGGCGAAAAGGCTCCCCTCGGCCAGGTCCACCCAGAACCCGGCGGGGGTGTAGCGGAGCCTTTTGGCCTCGGGGTAGGCCCGGGCCAGGGCCAGGAGGGCTTGGGTGGGGAGGGGCCCCTTGCCCTCCACCCTGGGCCCCTTGGCCCAGGGGGCCCCGCCGGGGAGGAGGGTGCCGTCCTGAGCGAGGGCGGCCCCGTCGCTCAGGGGTAGGAAGGGCTCCCGCTCCCGGAGGAGGAGGCGCACCGTTCCTATCCGGGGCTTTTCCAGCCTGGCCTCGGCCACCCAGGGGTCCGCCACCAGGGGCTTTAAGCGGTTCGGGAGCACCCAGAGCCAGGGCTCCCCCGGGAGGATGCGGGTTCGGGCCAGCACCTCCTCCTTTTTGAGGTACCTGAGCCCCTCCACCTCTACCCGATCCACCGGGAAGGAGACCAAGCTGGCCACGTACAGGGTGGCGAGGAGGAGCAGGGCCAGGAGGGCTCTCATGGTGCCCATCTTAATCCCTCCCTGTGAACAGGCCGTTAAACCTCATGGCCAGACCTCCCACTCCAGCTCCAGGGGGAGTTCCTCCTGGATGCGCTCCAAGAGCGCCAGCACGTCCTTGGCGGTGGCCTGGCCCAGGTTGACGATGAAGTTTCCGTGTTCCAAGGACACCATGGCGTCCCCCACCCGCAGGCCCTTCAGGCCCCGCTCATCGATGAGGCGGCCCGCGGACTGGCCCGGGGGGTTTTTGAAGGCGCAGCCCGCGCTCTTCTTCTTGGGCTGGCCCTTCCTGGCCGCGTCCACCTCGGCCATCCGCCGCCAGATCTCCTCCCTCGGGCGCTCTTCCAGCCGGAGCTTCACCCGGGTCACAATCCCCCCTGGGGGGAGGCGGCTTTGCCGGTAGCCGAAGCCCAGCTCCTCGGGGAGGTAGACCTGAAAGCGGCCCTGGTGGAAGATCTCCACCGCCTCGAGGACGTCGGCCATTTCCCCGAACCGGGTGCCCGCGTTCATCTTCACCGCCCCCCCCACCTGGGCGGGGATGCCGAGAAGCCCCTCGAGCCCGGAAAGCCCCGCCCGCGCCGCCTCCTGCACCAGGAGGGGGAGGAGAACCCCCGCCCCCACCCAGCCCTGGAGGTCGTAGGCCTGGAACTCCCCGGCCAGGCGGATCACCCGCTCCGGTACCCCCTCGTCCCGGACCAAGAGGTTGGAGCCGTTCCCCAGGACGCGGTAGGGGGCCTCCGTGGCCGCTTTCAGCTCCTCGCGGCTTTCCACCGTCCAAAGCTCCGCCGGTCCTCCCACCCCCAGGGTGGTGTAGTCCTTGAGGAGCACCCGCTTAACCTTCATGGGCAAGCCTCCGGGCCAGTTCCGTGACGTCTCCCGCCCCCAGGGCCAGCCAGAGGTCCCCGGGGGCTGCCGTGGACCGGGCGTAGGCCAGGGCCTCCTCCTGGGTCAGGAAGCGGGCGGCCTTGCCCCGGGTCTGGAGCCTGTGGGCGATCCTTCTTGCCAGCTCCTCGGGGTCCACCCCCGCCTTTTCCCCCGCGGTGTAGACGGGGAGGACCACCACCTCCTCTGCCCCCTCCAGGGCCTGGGCGAAGGCCTCCCACAGGGCCAGGGTCCTGAGGAGGCGGTGGGGCTGGAAGAGCACCCGCACCCTCCGGCCCAGGAGGAGGGCGGCCTCGATGGTGGCCCGCACCTCCGTGGGGTGGTGGGCGTAGTCGTCCACCACCAGGGCCCCCCCCACCTCCCCCACCCGCTGGAAGCGCCGCCCTACCCCGGGGAAGCGGGCGAGGCCCGTGAGGATGGCCTCCTCCGCCACCCCGAAGGCCAGGGCGGCCAGGGCCGCGGCCAGGGCGTTTTGCACGTTGTGGGCCCCCGGCACCTGCAGGCGGGCCTTTCCCAGGGCCTTGCCCCGGTGCACCAGGAGGAAGCGGCTTCCCGTGGCCTCCAGGACCACCTCCTCCGCCCAGAGCTCCCCCCCGGGCCCGAAGAGCCTCCGGGGTAGCCCCTGGGAAAGGGCCAGGAGGGTGGGGTCGGAGGCGGGGACCACCGCCACCTGGGCCCCCGCCAGGAAGCCCTGGGTGGCCTCCATGAGCTCCGCGAAGCTCCCGTGGTAGTTGGGGGCCTTCTCGCCGCTTGGGGCGATGTGGTCGGCCTCGAGGTTGGTGACCACCGCCACCCCTACCCGGACCCCCTGGAAGAGGGGGTCGGACTCGTCCACCTCCGCAAGCCTTGGGCCCTTCCCGTGGCGGGCGTTCCCCGGCAAGAGGGAAAGCTCCCCTCCCAGGAGCACCCAGGGGTCCAGGCCCGCGGCCAGGAGGATGCTGGCCAGCATCCCCGTGGTGGTGGTCTTGCCGTGGGTCCCCGTCACCCCCAAGGAGGGCCCCTGGGCCAAGAGGTGGGCCAGGAGCTCCATGCGTCTCAGGATCCGCATCCCCCTCCTCCTGGCCTCCGCCACCTCCGGGTGGTCCAGGGGGATGGGGGTGGGCACCACCAGGGTGTCCTCCGCCCCCAGGTGGGCCGGGTCGTGTCCGGAATGGACCGGTACGCCCAAGGCCTGGGCCCGCTTTCCCGGCCTCAGGTCGCACCCGGTGACCGCCACCCCCTCCGCCTGTAGGAGCCGGGCCAGGGCGCTCATGCCCACCCCCTCAATGCCCATGATGTGCGCGCGCCTCATAGGTACTCCTCCAACCAGTCCGCGATGCGTCCGGCGGCCCCTCTGGGGGAGAGGCGGTCCATGGCCTCGCGGTAAGGCTCCGGACGCGCCAGGATTGCCTCCACCTGGCGGGGGAGCTCCTCGTAGACCCCGAGCTCCGCCGCCCCCGCCTCCCGGTAGGCCCGGGCGTTGGCCGCCTGCGCCCCGCCGTCCAGGCTTGGGGGCAGGGGGAAGAGGAGGGCGGGAAGGCGGTGGAAGGCGGCCTCCGCCAGGGTGCCCGCCCCGGCCCGGGAGAGGAGGAGATCGGCGGCGCTCATGGCCAGGGGGGTGTCCAGGAAACCCGCCACCCGGTAGTCCTCCTCCTCCAGGTGGCGGTAGCGGGCAAGCCAGCGCTCCCCCACCTGGTGGAGCACGGCAAGGCCCAAGGGCTTGAGGAGGGGGGGGAGGTTCTCGTTGAGCTCAAGGCTTCCCTGGCTTCCCCCCAGGACCAGGAGGAGGGGCTTTCTGGGGTCAAAGCCCAGGCGGGCCTTGGCCTCGGCCTGGGGGTAGCGCACCTCCCGCACCGGGTACCCCGTGACCCGCGCCTTGCGGGCAAGCCAGGGGGGCAGGGCCACGGGCACGGAGAGGGCGAGGCCCCTGGCCAGGGGGGCCAGGGCCCGCACGGCCAGGCCCGGCTTGGCGTTTTGCTCGTGGAGGAGGACGGGCACCCCCCAAAGCTCCCCCCAGAACGCCCCGGGGAAGCCCGCATAGCCCCCGGTGGAGAGGACCGCCTTGGGGCGGTTTTTCCGCAGGAGGGCTTGGGCCTGCCCCAGGCCCCGGAGGAGCTTCCAAGCCTCCCCCGGCCTCAGGGCGCTCCGGTCCAGCTTGCCCGCGGGGATGAGGGCGTGGGGCAGGCCGCTTGCGGGGAGGAGCCTGGCCTCGAGGCCCCCCTCGGCCCCCAGGTAGAAGACCTCATGCCCCCGGCGCCGGAGTTCCTGGGCCACCGCCAGGGCGGGGAAGAGGTGGCCCCCGGTGCCGCCCCCGGTCAGGAGGACCATCCTGCCACCTCCTTGCCCTGGGCTTCCCGGGCCAGCCGCAAAAGCACCCCCACGGCCAGGCCCGAAACCAGGAGGGAACTCCCCCCGTAGGACACCAGGGGCAGGGGCACCCCGGTCACGGGCAGGAAGCCCACGGTGACCCCGATGTTCAAGGCGGCCTGCAGGGTGAGGTAGAGGGTGAGGCCCAGGGCCACCAGGCTTTCCGGGCCCTTCAGCCTGAGGGCCAGGGCGAGCCCCCGGGCGAAGATGAGGAAGTAGAGGAAGAGGACCACGAGCCCCCCGAGCCAGCCGGTGGCGAAGACCACGCTGGCGAAGACCATGTCGTTGTGGGCCTCGGGGAGGTGGGGGAGGGTCCCCCCGGGCCCCTGGCCCAGGGGCCCCGCCAGGACCAAGGCCTTCTGGGCCTGGGTGACCTGGTAGGCGGTGTGGGCCGGGCTGGCTTCCCCCTGTAGATAGTCCAGAAAGTTTGTGAAGCGTTCGGAAACGTAGCGGAAGCGGGCGAAGTAGTACCCCGAGAAGGGGGCGAAGGCCAAAAACCCCGCCAGGGTCACGGTGATGAGCCTCCGCCAGGGAACGCCAGCGAAAACGAAGAGGAGGCCGCTTAGGGTGAGGAGGAAGAGGGCGGTGGCGAAGTCCGGCTCCACCAGCACGAGACCTGCCACCCCTGCCGCCAGGACGGCGGCCCCCACGATGGGGTAGTCGTTCCCCTTCCGCCCCACGAAGGAGGCCAGGTAGAAGACCAGGGCCACCTTGGCCAGCTCCGAGGGTTGGAAGGCCACGGGCCCCAGGTAGAACCAGCGGCGGACCCCGCCCGGGCCACCCCCGAGGACGAGGACCAGGAGCAAGAGGGCGAAGGTGCCCAGGAGGAGCAGGCGCCCCTGGCGCAGGTAGAACCGGGGGGGGATGAGGACCCCCAGGAGGAGGGCCAGCAGGGCCAGGGCCACCCGCAGGAGGTGGTCGGCGAGGAGCCCGGGCTCTGCCGCCCCTACCCCCAGGAGCCCGAAGGCCAGCAAGAGGAGGGCGCTCAGGAGGAGGACGGGGTCCACGGCTCACCTCCCAAGGCGAAGACCGCTTCCCGAAAGGCCTGGGCGCGGTCCCTGTAGTCCTTGAACTGGTCGAAGCTGGCGGCCAGGGGGGCCAGGAGGACGCTTCCCCGCTCCAGCCGCTTCAGGGCCTCGGCCACCGCCCGTCTTAGGGCTTGGCGCCCCTCGGGTTCGGGGATTTCCACCACCTCGGTCCCTTCCCCCAGGGCCCGGGCCATCTTGGGCCCGTCCCGGCCGATGGCCAGGATGAGGCGTACCCGGGGGAGAAGGGCCTTGAGGGCCTCGAGGTCCGCCCCCTTGTCCTCCCCCCCCAGGATCCAGGCGATGGGGGCGGGGGCGGCCTCTAGGGCGGCGGCCACCGCGGGGGTGCGGGTGGCGATGGAGTCGTCTATGAAGACCACCTCTCCCTTGCGGGCGAAGACCTGGAAGCGGTGCGGGGGGCTGGGAAGGCTTTGGAGGCTTTGGTGGAGGGCTTCCGGGTCAGGCTTCCTGCCCAGGAGGTCCAGGTAGGCGCGAAGGGCCTGCAGGGCGGCCCGCAGGTTGGTCTCCCGGGGGTTCGGCCCCGGGGTAAAGGGGTAGGGGCGGGCGGGGGAGCGCTCCGCCGCCTCCCGCACCCGGGGGTCCTGGGCGTTGTAGACCAGGGCCTCCTCCCGGGTCAGGTTCCTCAGGAGGTTGAGCTTGGCCTGGTGGTAGGCCTCGAGGCTCCCGTGCCGGTCCAGGTGGTCCACCCCCAGGTTCAGGAGGACCGCCACCCTGGGGCGGAAGCCGTGGATGCGCTCCAGCTGGAAGCTGGAAAGCTCGGCCACCGCCACCTCCGCCAAATCCACCACGCTCACCAGGGGGGGGTCCACGTTGCCCCCCTCCAGGGCCCTTAAGCCCTGGCCCCGGAGGAGGTGGGCGGTGAAGAGGGTGGTGGAGGTCTTCCCCGCGGTGCCGGTGATCCCGATGATGGGGGTGGAGGCGAGGCGGTAGGCCAGCTCTGCCTCGCCCAGAACCCGCGCCCCCCTTGCCCGCAGGCGCTCCAGGTGGGGGTGGTCAAGGGGCACCCCGGGGGCGGCCACCACCTCCGGGTACGTCCCTTCCAGGTCCCAGTCCGGGGTAAACCCCAGGGCCAGGGCCTCCCGCACCTCGGCTTCCTTGGGCCGGTCATCGTAAAAGCGGGCGGGAAGCCCCCGCTTTCTCAGGAAGGCCAACACCCCAAGCCCGCTCCTTCCCAGGCCGTAGACCAGGATCATGCCCAACCCCCAAAGGCCAGGGCCGTGGCCAGGGCGGTGAGGAGGGCGAAGCGGAAGACGATCTTGGCCTCCCCCCAGCCCGAAAGCTCAAAGTGGTGGTGCAAGGGGCTCATGCGGAAAAGCCGCCTCCCGGTGCGCCGAAAGTAGAGGACCTGGGCCACCACGGAGAGCACCTCCATGACGGGCACGATGGCCGCCAGGGGCAAGAGCCAAAGCTTCCCCGTGAGGACGAAGAGCCCGGCCACCATGGCCCCCAGGGCCTGGCTTCCCGTGTCCCCCATGAAGACCTTGGCCTTGGGGGCGTTGTGCCACAGGAAGCCCAGGACGCCCCCCAGGAGGGTCTGGGCGAAGGGGTAAGGGTAGAAGGGGAGGAGGAGGATGGCGGTCACGCTGGCCAAAAGCCCGTCCAGGCCGTCGGTGAAGTTGAAGGCGTTGGCGGCCCCCACCACGGCCAGGGCCACCAGGAGGACGTCCAGGATGGGCCAAGGGGTGTAGGCCACCTGCCGCACCGCGAAGAGGGCGAAGACCAGGGCCATGAGCCCTTGGTAGAAGAGCTTTTCCCGCGCCCTCATGGGGCGCTCGCGGCTTCCCCCCAGGTCGTCCAGGAGGCCCAGGAGGGCGAAGCCCAGCCCCAAAAGCCAAAGGCTCCAAAAGGCGTCCCGCCCCAGGAGGAGGTAGGCCAGGAAGGCGGCCGAGAGGAAGGCCACCCCTCCCATGCTGGGGGTGCCCTCCTTGGCCAAATGGCTCTTGGGCCCGTCCTGCCGCACCCTTTTCCCCAGGCCCAGGCCCTTCATCAAGCCGATCCAGACCGCGGTGAGAAGCCAGGAGAGGAGCAGGGCTAAGGCCATACCACCTCCTTGCAGGAAACCACCCGCTCGCCGGGGCTTAGGTAGACCGCTTCCCCCCAGAGGGCGAAGTCCTCCGCCTGGGCCAGGGGCTTAACCCCTTCCGGGCGCACCAGGTAGACCCCGTCCAGCAGGGCCACCACCCCGCAGGCGCCGGCCTGGGCCTTGCGGGCCGGGTGGGGGAGGGGAAGGGTGAGGCCCTCGGGGTGGAAGTAGGCCTCCTGGCCCAGGGCCACCACCCTTTCCTCCCAGACCACCACCTGGCGGAAGGGGCCGGGCCGCACCAGGGCCTCCCCCAGGTGGAGCCCCTCCCCGTCCACCCAGTAAAGCCCCTCCGGGGTCAGGGCCGCGTCCAAGGCGGGGTAGGGGTAGAGGCGCTCCTCCGTCCAGACCCCGCTTCCCAGGCCCACCGCCAGCCGGGGCGTGGCCCGCAGGAAGCGGGGCACCCCCGGGAGGGGGAGGCTTTCCAGGGTGCCCTCCCGGTAGCGCAGGAGCTGGTAGGGGTAGGCGGCGTAAAGGGTCTTTCCGTCCGCGTCCAGGAAGAGGGGGCTCCCCGGCAGGGCCACCTGGAACCGGCCCGTGACCAGGCCGCCCGTGGCGAAGCCCCCGGGGTAGGGGAGGGTGGGGGCCGTGGCCGCCAGGGGGGCGCAGGCGGCGAGCAGGGCCAGGTAGGGGATGGGGTTTAGGCGTCCCATAGTTCCAAGATCCGCTCCAGGCTAAGGGCCCTCGAGGCCTTCAGGTACACCAGATCGCCGGGCTTCACCCGCGCCTTCAGCCAGGAGAGGGCTTCCTCCAGGCTTTCCGCCCTCTCCCCCCCCAAGGCGGCCTGGGCCTGGGCGTGGGGGCCCAGGTAGAGGGGCTTAAGCCCGAGCCGGGCCGCCTCCTCCGCCACCTCCAGGTGAAGCCGCCTGGCCTCCTGGCCCAGCTCCCGCATCTCCCCCAGCACCACCCACTTCCGCCCCGGCTGGCTGGCGAGCCAGCGCAGCCCCGCCTTGACGGAAAGGGGGTTGGCGTTGTAGGCGTCGTTGAGAAAGACGACCCCCCCCTTCTCCTTCCGCTCCATGCGCCCGGGGGGAAGGCTTAAGGAGGAAAGCCTTGCCGCCACCTCCCCGGGGTCTTGGCCCAGGAGTTCCGCCACCGCCAGGGCCGCGAGGGCGGCCAGCGCCGGGCCCAGGCCGGGGTAGGGTAGGCGCACCGCCCAGCGCCGGTAGCGGAAACGGCTCTCCGTGGCGAGGAGCTCCAGGTCCTTCCCCGGGAAGGTGGCCTCGCCGAAGCCGTAGGTGGGGTGCGCCTGGGGGTAGCCGAAGCCCCGGAGCACCTCCGCCGCCTGCAGGCTCACCAGGGCCTGGGGAGCCTTTAGGAGGAGGCTTTCCTCCCGCACCACCCCCTCGAGGCTCCCGAAGGCCAGGAGGTGCTCCTCCCCCAAGGCCGTGAGCACGGCGAGGGCGGGGCGGGCCAGGTCCATAAGCTCCGCCATCTCCCCCACCCGGTCGATCCCCAGCTCCACCACGGCCCCAGGGGCCTCGGGGGAAAGGTTCAGGAAGAAGCGGGCCAGGGGGGGGGCAGTGTTCTGGTTTCCCGGAGGGGCGGGAAACCCCAGGCCCTGGGCCAGGGCCTCCTTGGTGGTGGTCTTGCCCGTGCTGCCCCCCACGGCCACCACCACCCGGGGGAAGAGACCCCTTAGGGCCCGCCCCAGGTGGAGGAGGGCCTGGCGAGTATCCCGGACCTCCACCGTGGCTTCCCCGGGGCGGTCCGAGAGGACCAGGTGGGCCCCCCGGGCCAGGGCCTCGCCCGCAAAGGCGCGGCCATGGGTCCTCTCCCCCGGAAGGGCCACAAAAAGGCTCCCGGGGCCCACTTCCCGGCTGTCCCAGTGCAGGTCGTGGACGGGCTTGCCCCCGGGGTGGAGCCTTCCTCCCACGGCCTCGGCCACCCACTCCGGCGTCAGTTGCCTAACATGAGTAAGATACACAAGCCACTCACCGTCCTCCAGCATAGGGGGGCAGGCCCCGGTAGGCCAAGAGCGAGGCGGCGATCTCCCGGAAGATGGGGGCGGCCACCTGGCTCCCGTTGATCTCGCCCTTGGGGTGGTGCACGGCCACCAGCACGGTGTAGAGGGGCCGGTCCCCGGGCACGAACCCGGCGAACCACGCGGTGAAGACCTCGCGGGAGTAGCGCCCCTCCACCACCACCTGGGCCGTCCCCGTCTTTCCCGCCAGGGGGTAGCCCGGGAGGTGGGCCCTGGGGGCCAGGCCTTCCGCCAGGGCCTGGCGTACGCTTCGGGCGGTGCTTTCCGAGAAGACCCGCTCCGCCTTGGCCTCCTGGTGGGCGAAGAGGCGGGGCGGCCGGTAAAGGCCGTCCCGGAGGGTGGCGAAGGCCGCGGCCAGGTGCAAGGGGGTGATGAGGAGGCCCTGGCCGAAGGTGTGGTTGGCGTAGGCGGCCCGGCTCCAGGTCTGGGGCGGCCGCACCAGGGGCGGGGCCACCCGGATTCCAGGAAGGGGTTTTGGGTCCGTGAGATGCAGCCTTTCCAGGTAGGTGTGGAAGACCTCTTTGGGAAGGGCTTCGGCCAGCTGGCTGATCCCCACGTTGGAGGAGTACTTGAGCACCTCCGCCAGGGTGAGGACCGGGGGGTGGGGCACCGCGTCGCGGATGGTCCAGCCGTCCACCACCCGGAAGGGCGGGGCCTCCACCCGGGTGGTGAGGGAGGCGGCCCCTTCCTCCAAGAGGATGGCGGCGGTGAGGGCCTTGAGGGTGGAACCGGGTTCCAGGGGCACCAGGAAGGCGTGGTTGCGCCAGGAGATGTCCTGTTCCGGGTCCTTGCGGGGGGCCAGGGGGTCAAAGGCTGGTCCGTTGGCCACGGCGAGGAGGCGACCCTCAGCGTCCAGGACCAAGGCGGTGGCGAAGGCCCCCCGGCTTCGGGCCAGGCCTTGCCAGAGGGCCCGCTCCGCCATGGCCTGCACCCAGGGGTCCAGGGTCAGGGTGAAGGACCGGCCCTCGGAGAGGGCCCCGTTCAGGTCCCGCTCCAGGCCCTCGAGGCCCCTCCCGGACCCCCGCTCCCCAAAGCCCAGGAGCTGGCTGGCGCTTTGGCCCAAGGGATAGTGGCGGCCCCCCTTTAGGGTCAGGGCCAAGGGCGTCCCGTCCTGGGCGTAGAGGGCGCCCCGGACCGGGGCCGGGGGAGGGGGAGCGGGCTGGAGCCTGGGGGGGTGGCTCACCAGGGCGTAGACCCCCAGGAGGAAGAGGAGGGACCAGGCGGCCAGCCCCGCCAGGACCAAGGGCACCCGGCTGACCCCGGTGGTCACGGGGCCCACCTCCCCCGGCTCATGGGCACGAAGCCCTGGCTCTCGGCCCACTCCAGCACCCGGTGGGGCTGGGTCTGCCGCCACTTTTCCTGGAGCAATGCCTCTTCCTTGGCCTCTAGCCGGGCGAGCCGCTCCTTTAGGGCCTGGAGCTCTGCCTTTTCCACCTGGTTGCGGTGCCCGGCGGCCAAGACCAGGAGGAGGCCCACCAGGTAGAGGAGGCCGAAGCGCCAGGCGGCCCTCATGCCCCCTCCTTCTCCCCGGCCCGGAGCTTGGCGCTCCGGGCCCTGGGGTTCTGGGCCACCTCCTCGGGGCTTGGGGTGATGGGCTTCTTGGTGAGGACCTTAAGGCCGCTTTCCCTGAGGAAGCGCTTCACCAGGCGGTCTTCCAGGGAGTGGAAGGTGATGACCACGAGCCTCCCCCCCGGGGCCAGCACCTCCTTGGCCTGCTCCAGGAACTCGGCCAGGGCGGGAAGCTCCTCGTTCACGTACATGCGCAGGGCCTGGAAGGTCTTGCGGGCGGGGTGGCCGGCTTTGCGGAAGCCCACCGCCTGGCGCACGATCTCCGCCAGCTCCGTGGTGGTGCGGATGGGGCGCTTCTCCCGGGCGGCCACGATGGCCTTGGCGATGCGGTAGGCCTGCTTTTCCTCCCCCAGGTCCCGCAGGATGCGGTAAAGCGCCTCCAGGGGGAGCCGGTTCACCACCTCTTCCGCGGTGGGTCCCTCTTCCCCCATGCGCATGTCCAGGGGGCCCTCCCTCTGGTAGCTGAAGCCCCGGCTGGGCTCGTCCAGGTGGAAGCTGGATACCCCGAGGTCGGCCAGGATGCCCGCCACCCGGTCCACCCCGGCCTCGGCCAGGGCCTCCTTGAGGTGGCGAAAGTTCCGCTTTAGCACCTTAAGCCCGGGAAGCCCCAGGGCGCGGGCCCTTTCCACCGCCTCCGGGTCCTGGTCCAGGCCGAGGACCAGGCCGCCCCGCTCCAGGATGCCCCGGGCGTGGCCCGCGCCTCCCAGGGTGGCGTCCACGTACACCTCCCCAGGCCGCACCTGGAGGAGGTCTAAGGCCTCCTTGTAGAGGACGGGGGTGTGCTGGGGAGTGGTCTCCATAAATCCCTATCCGATAAGTCCCCGCAGGGCCTCGGGGGCCGGCGGGTTGCGCATGATCTCCTCAATGGCCTTCCACCAGCGTTCCTGGCTCCAGATCTCCAACCGGCCTGGAGCCCCGGCGATGACCACCTCCCCGCCCTCCTCGAGGCCCGCGAACTGGCGCAAGGGCGGAGGAATCAGCACCCGGGAAGCATTGTCCATGCGGGTCTTGTGGGCCCCCGAGTAGAAGAAGCGCACGAAGGCCCGGGCCTGGGCGTCGGTGAGGGGGAGGTTCACCAGCTGTTCCTCAATCTTGCGCCAGCGATCCGAGGGGAAGACGTAGAGGCAACCCTCCATGCCCCGGGTGAGCACCAGCCCGTCCTCGAGGAAGTCCCGGAAGGGGGCGGGGATGACCACCCGCCCTTTGTCGTCCAGGCTGTACTGGTACTCGCCGAAGGGCATCTCCCACCCGCTCCCACCTTCCGGGGTATGGGCCCTGGGCCTGTGAGGGCGCCTTTGGCCGTACCCAGGAAAGGCTTTTCGGCCCAAAGTATACCATGGTCCTCCCACAGTTTTCCACCACGTCCCACCTATGACCCACCAGGGCCCCACCCCCGGGGAAAACAAAACCCCGAGCCGAAGCTCGGGGTCCAGGACAGGGCGTAAGCCGGGTTCTGTTTTCCGCGGTCATCTCTCTGGGACCGGTGTCGCCACCGGCCTCAAGCGGCCCATCCCGCAGGTTTTGACGGGCCGGGCAAGCCCTTCCTGCCTACTGGGCCTTGCACCGGGTGGGGTTTGCCGTGCCGCCCCTGTTGCCAGGAGGCGCGGTGGGCTCTTACCCCACCGTTTCACCCTTGCCCGCACCGGGGAGGCCCCGGCCGCTGGCGGTCTCTTCTCTGTGGCACTTTCCGTCGGGTTACCCCGCCCAGCCGTTAGCTGGCACCCTGCCCTATGGTGCCCGGACTTTCCTCACCCAAGGGGGTTGGCCCTCGGGCGCGACCGCACCCCTGTCCTGGGGCACCTTTCATCTTACCAGGGATGCGGGCTAAAGTGAAGGCGTGCGGCTACCCTGGTACGCCCCCTGGCTCCTCTTGCTCTTGGCCCTGGTGGGGCTTGGGGTGCTGGGGCTCCTCTGGCTCCTCGGGTTTTTGGGCCTCGCCCTGGGCGGCTTGGCCATGGCCTGGAAGCGCCTTCGCCGCCTCTTTGGCCCCCCGTGGCGGCGCCTGCCTCCGCCCTAAGGCAGGTGTTGCGGGAAGGCCCGGAGGGGGCTAGACTAATAGATGGCTTTCGCACGGCCAAGACCGTGCGCCAGGAGGACACCGTGAAAGAAGGCATCCATCCCAAGCTGGTGCCCGCCCGCATCATCTGCGGTTGTGGCAACGTCATCCACACCTACTCCACCAAGCCGGAGATCCACGTGGAGGTCTGCAGCAAGTGCCACCCCTTCTACACGGGGCAGCAGCGCTTTGTGGACACCGAGGGCCGGGTGGAGCGCTTCCAGCGCCGCTTCGGCGACAGCTACCGCAAGGGCCGCTAACCACCCCGCCGAGGCTTCCCCCTCGGCGGGGGCCCCAAAGCGCGTGGAGGCTCGGAGGGGCCAGCCCCTCCGGGCTTTTCTCCGTCCCAGGCCGGGCGTAGAATGCCCCGGGAGGAAGGATGCCGCCCACCCTTCACCGCCAAGGATGGATTGAGGTCATCGTGGGGCCCATGTTCTCCGGGAAAAGCGAGGAGCTTATCCGGCGGGTCAAGCGGGCCCTGATCGCCAGGCAAAGCGTGGCGGTGTTCAAGCCCAGGCTGGACAACCGCTACCACGAAAGCCACGTGGTCAGCCACGATGGGGAACGGGTGGAGGCGCTTCCGGTGGCCAGCGCCGCGGAGATGGAGGCCCACCTTGCCTCCCTGCCGCAGGTGGTGGCCGTGGACGAGGCCCAGTTCCTGGACCGGGGCCTGGTGGGTCTGGCGGAGCGCCTGGCCCAGCAAGGGGTGCGGGTGATCTTGGCGGGGCTGGACCTGGATTTCCGGGGCGAGCCCTTCGGCATCATGCCCGAGCTTCTGGCCCGGGCGGAGTTCGTGGAAAAGCTCACCGCCATCTGCGTGCGGTGCGGGGCGCCCGCCACCCGGACCCAGCGCTTGGTGGACGGCCTGCCCGCCCGCTACTCCGACCCCATCATTCTCGTGGGGGCAAAGGAGCGCTACGAGCCCAGGTGCCGGGCCTGCCACCAGGTGGTCTACTGAGCCAAGGGGAGCGCCGTGCCCTTCCGCTTCTTAAAGCGGATTTCCAGTACGCCCTGACGCAGGCTGGCCTGGGCGGTGCCCTCCTCTATGGGCCCCGGTAGGTCCAAGGTGCGGCGGAAGGTGCCCATGGGCCTTTCCTCCAGCAGGTAGACCCCGGGGAGGGGGTGGCGCACCCCGGCCAAGGTGACCCGGTTTCCCTCCTCTAAGAGTTCCAAGTCCTCGGGGCGCACCCCGGGGAGGTCCACCAGGAGCACGTAGTGCTCGTCCTCCTCCAGGAGGTCCACCCGGGGGGTCCAGGCGGCAGGTTCCAGGGGGTAGCCTTCGGGTCCGATGCCGGCGAGCTGATAGGCCAGCTCGTTGATGCGCTCCTGCAGCTCCTTCAGCTTGCGCAGGGTCTCCAGGCGGTCCAGGCGCTCCAGCATGCCCTTAGCATAAGGGATGTGGAAGTCCTACCCGTGCTGGCAGGCCCCACGGGGAGCGGCAAAACCCTCCTGGCCCTCCGGTTGGGGGAGGAGCTACCCCTCGAGGTGGTGTCCGCGGACGCCACCATGGTCTACCAGGGCCTGGACATCGGCACGGACAAGCCCACCCTCGAGGAACGGGAGCGGGTGCCCCATCACCTCGTGGACGTCCTGCCCCCCTCCGAGGCCATGAGCGTGGCCCGGTTTCTGGACCTGGCGGAGGCGGCCATCGCCCAGGTCCTCTCCCGGGGGCGGGTGCCCTTGGTGGTGGGGGGGACGGGGTACTACATCCGGGCCCTTTCCGAGGGCCTTCACCAGCTTCCCCCGCCCGATGAGGAGGTCCAGGGGGAGATCTGGCGCGAGCTGGAAGCCAAGGGTCGGGAGGCCCTGATGGAAGCGCTTTTCCGGGCCAGCCCCGAGGATGCCGCCCGGGTGGCGGGGAACCCCCGGAGGCTGGTGCGGGCCCTGGAGGTCCTCCGGCGCACGGGCACCCCGCCGGCCCGCTTTCCCCGGCGCCCGCCCCGCTTCCGCTACAAGAAGCTCGTCCTCTGGCCCGAGCGGGCCTGGCTTTTCCCCCGGCTGGAGGAGAGGGCCAGGCGCCAGTTCGCCCGGGGGCTGGTGGCGGAGGTGAGGTCCCTTCTGGCGCACTACCCCCGCATCCCCACCGCCCTCCAGGCCATCGGCTACAAGGAGGTGGTGGGCTACCTGAAGGGGGAGTACAGCCTGGAAGAGGCCCTTTTGCGGGACATCCGGGCGGTGAAGGCCTACGCCAAGCGCCAGTACACCTGGTTCCGCCACGAGCCCGGGGACGTGACCTACCTTCCCCGGGGTGGGGAGGAGGCCTACGTGGGGTTTCGCGACTGGCTCCGCCTCCACTTCGGGCTATAGTGGGGGCATGCTGGCCCACGAGATCCGCGCCAAGGTGGCCCGAGGGGAGGTCTCCCCCCTGGAGGTGGCCGAGGCTTACCTGGAACGGGTCCGCCGCCTGGACCCGGGCCTGGGGGCCTTCCTCAGCCTGAACGAGAACCTTCTGGAGGAGGCCCGGAGGGTGGACCCCGCCTTGCCCCTGGCGGGCCTCCTGGTGGCCGTCAAGGACAACATCGTCACCAAGGGCCTCCCCACCACGGCGGGAAGCCGGCTTTTAGAGGGCTTCGTGCCCCCTTACGAGGCCACGGCGGTGGCCCGGCTCAAGGCCCTGGGGGCCCTGGTCCTGGGCAAGACCAACCTGGACGAGTTCGGCATGGGCTCCTCCACGGAGCACTCCGCCTTCTTCCCCACCAGGAACCCCTTTGACCCTTCCCGGGTCCCCGGGGGGAGCAGCGGGGGCAGCGCCGCGGCGGTGGCGGCCGACCTGGCCCCTTTGGCCCTGGGCTCGGACACCGGGGGGAGCGTGCGCCAACCCGCGAGCTTCTGCGGCGTGTACGGGCTCAAGCCCACCTACGGCCGGGTGAGCCGGTTCGGCCTCATCGCCTACGCCTCGAGCCTGGACCAGATCGGCCCCATGGCCCGCTCCGTGCGGGACCTGGCCCTCCTCATGGACGCCGTGGCCGGACCCGATCCCCTGGACGCCACCAGCCTGGACCTCCCCCCCCGCTTCCAGGAGGCCTTGCAAGAACCCTTGCCTCCCCTGCGTTTGGGCTTGGTGCGGGAGGGGCTTTCCGGAAATAGCCAGGGGGTGGAGCGGGCCCTGGAGGAGGCCCTCCGGGTCTTCCAGGGCCTGGGCCTCGCCGTGAAGGAGGTGTCTTGGCCTTCCTTGCCCCTGGCCCTCTCCGCCTACTACATCCTGGCCCCCGCGGAGGCCAGCTCCAACCTGGCCCGCTACGACGGAACCCTGTACGGGGCGAGGGCGGAGGGCGAAGCCCTTTGGCCCGTGGTGGAGGCCACCCGGGCCCGCTTCGGCCTCGAGGTGAAGCGGCGCATCCTGGTGGGAACCTTCGTCCTCAGCAGCGGCTACTACGAGGCCTACTACGGCCGGGCCCAGGCCTTCCGGAGGCGTCTCAAGGCCGAGGCCCAAACCCTCTTCCAGGAGGTGGACCTCCTCCTCCTCCCCACGACCCCCCACCCCGCTTTCCCCTTGGGGGGGCGTCCCGACCCCCTCGCCATGTACCGGGAGGACCTCTACACCGTGGGGGCGAACCTGGCGGGGCTTCCCGCCCTCTCCTTCCCCGCGGGGTTTGAGGAGGGGCTTCCCCTGGGGCTCCAGCTCCTCGCCGCCTGGGGCCAGGACGAGCGGCTCCTGCGGGCCGCCTTGGCCTTTGAGGAGGCCACGGGACGGGCCTTCCTCAAGGCCCCGCTGGGAGAGGCCCTCTAGTGGACGCCACCCTCCGCTACCGCATGGCCACGCGCCTGGCCCGGAGGCTCAGGGCCGAGGGGCGGCCCCTGCCGGTGCCCCTTTTGGGGGAGGCCCTGGGGCTCAAGGGGCCGGTGGGGCCCATCCTGCGGCCGCTCCTGGACGGGCGCTTTATCCCCGGGGAGGAGGTGGGGCTTTGGGAATGGCGCTACCCCTTTCCCCACCCCGGGGAGGCGGTGGTGGTCCTGGACCTGGAGACCACGGGCCTGGCCCCGGGGCTGAACGAGATTATCGAGGTGGCCCTGGTGCGCCTGGAGGGGGGAGAAAGGCGGGCCTTCCAGAGCCTGGTGCGCCCCAAGCGCCCCCCCAGCCCCTTCATCCAGCGGCTCACGGGCATAAGAACCTGGGAGCTGGAGGAGGCCCCGCCCCTGGAGGCGGTGCTGGAGGAAGTCCACCCCCTCTTGGAGGGGGCCACCCTGGTCATCCAGAACGCCCCCTTTGACCTCTCCTTCCTCCGCCCGGCCCTGGAGGCCCTGGGCTTCCGCTTGGAAAACCCGGTGGTGGACACCCTCCGCCTGGCCAAGCGGGCCATGCGGGGCCTGCCGCGCTATGGCCTGGACGCCCTGTCCCAGGTCCTGGAGCTTCCCCCCCGGGGGGAGCACCGGGCCTTGGAGGACGTGGAGCGCACGCTTGCCGTGGCCTACGAGGTGTATTATATGCTCACTTCAGGTAGCCCCCGTCCGCTTCGGGACCTCGGGAGGTGATATGACCGCGCGCTATGTTCTGACCAGCGCCTGTATTCAGACCGGGACCATGGCCCTCACCCTCTCCCTGCGCCAGAACCTCCTCGGCAAGGAGCGGGTGCGCTTCGTGGACGAGGAGGGGGAGGTCTACGAGGCCGAGGTGGACTGGCGGCAAGGGGTGGTGCGGGGGCTTTTGCCCTACTACCAGAAAAGGCGGCTTTCCGCCAACGAGACCATCCTCCTTTACTTCAGGGGCGAGGAGGTGGAGCTCAAGGCGGCCCCCAGGAACCTGCCCCGGGCGGGCGTGCCGGGGGAGGTCCGGGAGGTGGGGCGAAGGGAAGAGGAGGCCCAAGGGGGTAGCGAGCCCAGGTTGGAAAAGCGGCGGGTCCGGGTCACCCCTTACCCCAAGGAGGTGCTCTTCCCCCACGAGCCGCAAAGGGTCCTGGAGCCTCCGGGGGTGACCGAGGACCTGAGGCGGCTGGGTTTCCACCTGGAGGGAGGGCCCCCTTGGGTGTACCGGGCTCCCTTGGGGCGCCGCCAGGTGGTCCTCGCCCTGCTGCGCCCGGGGGAAGGGGAACTGGCCCTCCTCAAGCCCTACCGGGGGCCTGGGTCCTACGCGGCCCTCCTGGCCCCGGAGTCGCAGAAGGAGGCGGTGCCCGAGGGGCTCGGCTACCTTTCCCCCGAGGCGGTGAACCGCCTGGTGCGCCTCAAGGCCCGTTTCCCCCTTTCCCCTCTGGACCTGGAAGACCTCCTCTGCCAAGGGCGGGTGGACCTGGAGGCGGTGGAGGCTCTGGAGGACCGCCTGGTGGCCGAACTCTCTGAGCGGGGGGCCTTTGCCGCCCTCCTCCTCCTCCTGGCCCAAAAGCCCATGGGAGAGGTCTTCCTCTTGGCGGACCTCGAGGCCGAGGCCCTGGAGGAGGGCCTCATCCCCGAGGTGGTGCGCCAGGGGGTGGAGCTTCTCGCCCAGCCTCCCTTCCTGGTGCTCAAGCGCCTGTCCCCCGGGGAGTTCTTGCTCCGCCAGGAGGTGGAGGAGGCCCTTTCCGACCTGCAGGCCTTTGCCCAGGGGCTGAAGGACCGCCTCAGCCGGGTCCGTGGGGGCGCTTGACCAAGGTGGCCTCCCCCAAGGCCAGGTCAAAGCTTCGGCGGGCCCGCTCCTTCAGGGCCGCCACCTTTTCCCAGTCGGGGATGCGGCCGTACATGGCCGCCTTGGACAGCTTGATGGGATCGCCGGGAAGCTCCTGGAAGTAGGCTCCGGCCTCCTTGGCGAAGGCCGCCACCTTGGGGTCGTAGGAGAGGGCGGCAAAGGGGGTGCCGGCCGCCGCCGCCAGGATGAGCCCGTGCAGGCGCATGGAGATCACATATCCCGCCTGGGCGGCCAGGTAGAGCACCCGCCGCGGGTCCGAGGTCTTCTCAATGCGGTGGAGGTAGAAGACCTCCGCCACCTCGTCGTCGTAGCCGGGTTGCAGGAGGAGGACCAGCACCTGCTTGCCCTCGTGCACCAGGTGGTTGGCGGTGATGTAGAGGTTTTTCAGGGCCTCCTGGCCCACCCCGGCCCGGGGAATGACCAGGACCAGGTCCTCCTCCCGCTTCACGGGCGGGGGGGTGAGGAGCAGGGCGGGGTCGGCCCCCAAGGTGGCGGGAAGGCCAAGCCGCCTGGCGTAGTCCAGGGAATCCTGGTCCCTGAGGATGAGGGGGACGTCCCTTAGGGCCCGCTGGACCTGGCGCTCCCCCCAGGGGGAAAGGGGGCCCAGGGACTGGTTGAAGACCACGACCCGCTTGCGGAAGAAGCGGGCGAGCCGCAGGACGGACAGGTAGTAGAGAAGGCTTAGGGAACTGGTGGCGTCCTGCAAGAGCCCTCCGCCCCCCAGAAGCCACAGGTCCGCCTGCAAGAGGGCCAGGGGGTTCAGGCGGTTGGCCGCCCGGATCCCGTGTTCCCCCGCGGTGCGCCTGGGGTCGCCGGAAAGGGCTAAAACCCGGTGGCCCCGGGCTTTGAGCTCCCGGGCGATGGCCTCCAGGATGGCCTCGTCCCCCGCGTTTTTGAACCCGTAGTACCCCGCTACCCCGACCACCATGCCCTTAGCCTCCTTACCAGGATAACCCCGAGAAGCCCCAGGAGAAGGCCGAGGAGGGCCCCGTTCACCACCCGGAAGAGGGAGATGAGGAGGGGGGTGTGGAAGTGGCTGAAGGTGTTGAGGATGGAGGCCACGCCCAAGGCGGCCAGGAAGAGGAGGCCGTTTTGCATCCAGCGGGGCCAGGGGAGGAGGAGGGCCAGGGGGAAGAGGGCGTGGCCGAAGACCTCCTTGAAGCGGGGCCGCACCATCACCTCCTGCAGGAGGCTCCGGAGCTTGAGCTCCAGGTCAGGGACGATGGGGGCATCGTTCCCGCGCCGGAGGAGGGCCAGGCCCAGGAGGAGGAGGGCCAGGCCCGCCAGGGCCACCTCCCCCAGGCGCAAGGGGTGGAGGAAGAGCCGGGTGAGGCTTCCCTTGAAGTCCCGGTCCAGGAAGCTTAGGGCCACCAGGAGGGGGGGCAGGAGGAGGGTGAGGGAGACCCCCTTGAAGGCCTGGAGCCCCAGGACCGTGGCCGGGGTGGAGCCCAAGGCGGAGAGGAAAACCGCCCCCGCCAGGGCATACCCCAGGGTGCGGAGCCAAAACCACAGGCCGTTCCTGGGCCCCAGAAAGCCCAGCACCGGGAAGACCAGGGCGGCGAGGAGGGCCCCGGCCTGGCTTCCCGCATAGCCCAGGGCGAGAAGGAGAAGGAGAAAGGCCACCAAGGGCCCGTAGACGGGTAGGCCCAGGGCGAGGAGGCCAAGCCCTGCCAGCACCCCTACCCAGGCGGCGTGGCGCCAGGGGCTTGGGGCGAAGTCCCGGGGCTTGGGGTGGCCGAGGGGGATGGCGCTCGCCTCCAGGCCTTGAAGGAGGCGCTGGAGGAAGCGGACGGTGTCCTCGGGGTAGGGGTAGGGCCTGAGGTATAGGAGCTGGTGGCCCCGCTCCCTGGCGGCCAGGACGTACTTGTCCGCGGCCTCCAGGGGGTCTAGGGTGAGCTGCCACTCGTAGCGCAGGCTGAAGAGGCGGAGGACGCCCCGCTCCTGGAAGGCGGCGAGGCCGGGTTGGGGCGTGCCCTCGATGAGGGCCACGGGCACCTGCACCAGGGCCTCTGCCTCCTCCAGGCGGTAGGGGTAACCCAGGGCCTCGAGGCCCGCGAAGACCACCGCATCCGCCTCCTTGGGGACCAGGGGAAGGGCGGGGTCCAGGAGGCGGTAGCGGTGGTTGATGGGGCGCACCACCACGAAAAACCCCGCCTCCTTGGCCCCCCGGACCTCCTCCAGGGGGTAGAAGGCGGGGAAGGCCTGCACGTCCACGGGAAAGCCAAGCCAGGGGCCAAGCCTTTCCGTGGGGAGCCCGTAGGCCCCCTTCAGGAGGTCCAAGAGCCAGGGCTCGCCCTTCAGGTAGTACCAGGAAGGCCTTGCGGGAAGGCCGGACTCCAAAAGCTCCCGGCCGTTCCGGTAAAGGAGCGCCCCCTGGGCCACCCAGTCCTTCACGAAGCGCTCGGGGAAGGCCACGCCCTCCACCCCAAGGGCCCGGTAGGCGGCGAGGGCCTCCAGGAGGCCACGCCCCTGGGCCCGGGCCTCCTCGCGCACCGCCTCGGCATCCACCACCAGGACTACGGGGCCAGGGCGCTCGGCCCGCATGCGGGGCAGGAGGGAGAGGAGGGAAGGGGCCAAGGCCAGGAGGATGAGGAGGTTCAGGAGGCGCTTCATGCCACCCCCATCCACGCCAGGCGGGCTAGGGCGCTCTTGCCGCGCGCCGTTTCCCCGGCGATGCCGATGACGAAGGGCTTAGGAAACTCGCTCACCCTTCCATGATAAGGGTGGGGAAGCGGGTTTCCCTCGGGCTACCGGGCCACGGCCTCCCGCTCCTGGGCGTGGCCGATGGTGGCGTCGGTCTCCACGTCAAAGGCGTGGAGGCGGGAGGTGTCCGCCAAAAGCTCTACCCGGTCCCCGGGCTTCACGGGGGCGTGGCCGTCCACCTTGGCCACCAGGACCGCGCCGTCCACGCTCACGTGGATCTCCGTCTCCGCTCCCAGGGGTTCGGCCACCTCCACCTCGCCCCGGATGACGTTTTCCTCCTCGGGGATTACCGTGTAGCCCTTTAGCCCCAGGTGCTCGGGCCGGATGCCCATCCACACCTCCTTGCCCGCATAGGGCCGTGCCGCCTGGGCCAGGGTGGCGTTGGCCCGCACCCGGAAACCGGGGGCGGTGAGGTAGAGCTTCTCCCCTTGAACCTCCACCCGGGCCTTGATGAAGTTCATGGAGGGGCTGCCGATGAACCCGGCCACGAAGCGGTTGGCGGGGAAGTCGTAGAGGTTTAAGGGGGTGTCCACCTGCTGGATCTCCCCGTCCTTCATGACCACGATGCGGTGGCCCAGGGTCATGGCCTCCACCTGGTCGTGGGTCACGTAGATGGTGGTGACCCCAAGCCTCCGCTGGAGCTTGGCGATCTCCGCCCGCATCTCCACGCGGAGCTTGGCGTCCAGGTTGGAGAGGGGCTCGTCCATGAGGAAGACCTTGGGCTCGCGGACGATGGCCCTTCCCATGGCCACCCGCTGGCGCTGGCCGCCCGAGAGCTCCCGGGGCTTGCGGTTGAGGAGGTGCTCGATCTTGAGGATGCGGGCGGCCTCCTTCACCCGCCGGTCAATCTCGTCCTTGGGGTAGCGCCTGAGGCGGAGCCCAAAGGCCATGTTCTCGTAGACGTTCATGTGGGGGTAGAGGGCGTAGTTCTGGAAGACCATGGCGATGTCCCGGTCCTTGGGGGGGACGTCGTTCACCAGGCGGTCGCCGATGTAAATTTTGCCCTCGGAGATCTCCTCCAGCCCCGCGATCATCCGCAAGGTGGTGGTCTTCCCGCAGCCACTGGGCCCCACGAAGACCACGAACTCCCCGTCCTCGGTCTCCAGGTTGAAGTCCTTGACCGCCACCACCTTGCCGAAGCGCTTCCACACGTGCTCCAGCTTTACCTTGGCCATCGGTTCCTCCCTTACCCCGCGCTTTGAGCCCCTTTGGCCCATCGGGGGTACGGCCTGATTTTAACAGGGCCTTCACCCCCCGTGCGCTTAGAATGGGGAGGCCCGAACAAACTGGGCCAGTGTTCTAAAGGAGGAGCCTTATGTTAAGGGGGTTCAAGGACTTCTTGATGCGGGGCAACGTGGTGGATCTGGCGGTGGCGGTGGTCATCGGTGGGGCGTTCGGCCAGGTGGTGAACTCCTTGGTGGCCGACGTGCTCACGCCCTTGCTCGGGACCTTGGGTGGGGTGCCCGACTTTTCTGCCTGGAAACTTGGGCCTTTGGGCATGGGCAAGTTTCTTAACGCCGTGGCGAACTTTGTGGTGGTGGCGGCGGCCATCTATTTCCTGGTGGTGGTGCCCATGCGGGAGGTTCAAAACCGTTTGAAGCGGGAGGAAAGGGCGGCCCCGCCCGCGCCGCCTGAGCCTCCGGAAGAGGTCAAGCTTCTTCGGGAGATCCTCCTGGAGTTGCGGAAGAGGGCCTGACCCGGTTCCAGAGGAAGAGGGCCAGGTAGGCGAGGCCCAGCTCCGGCCTGGGGCTTGTGGTCACGGAGAGGGCGAAGGCGTGGAAGAGGAGGCTTTCCAGGGCGTGGCGGGGGCTTCGCCAAAGGAGGTCTTTGAGGGCTGGCCCCTGCCTGAGGGCGAGAAGGCCCAGGTAGGGGAGGTAGGGCCAGGGGCCCGTGGCTAGGCCCAGGGCGGAAAGCCCCAGGCTGGCAAAGGCGAGGCCGCGCAGGGCGGGCAAGGGGTCCAGGCCCAGGGGCCTGAGGCCCTGCCAGAGGGGTTCCTCTTCCCCGGGCCAGGGGGCCTTGAGGAGGAGGAGCCTTCTGCCTTCGTGCCCGCCCAGGTAAAGCCCCGGGTCCGGCGCCACCCCCAGGGGAAGGAGGTGGGCGGGGTGTTCCCCAAGGGCTTGGAAGAGGAGGGGGTCCAGGGGGAGGCCGTCCACCAGGAACCAGGTGTGGGGCCTGCCGGAGAGGAGAAAGCCCAGAGCCCTTTCCACCCGGTGGCCCCGGTGGGCCAGGATCCCGGGCCAGGCCTCCGGGGGTTCCCGCAAGAGGGCCTTGGCCCAAGGGGGGGCGTGCTGGAGAGGGGCGGTGCGGAGGCGGAAGCGGACCTCCAGGGTTTCTTCCGGCTCCAGCCGGAAGCGGGCCAGGAGGTTTCCCCGGTGGGCGTAGACGTCCAGGGGCCTCTTGGAGAGGGCGAGTTCCGCTACCTCCTGGCCCGGCCCGTCCTGGGGCAGGGGGAGGAGGGCCTCCTCGAGGCCTTGGGCCGTGTAGCGGAGGGCGTAGCGGGGGGGTGCCATGGCTAGACCATCGGCGGGCCATGATACCACCTCCGGGGTTGACGGGCGGGGCGGGGCCGCGTAGGGTGGAAATATGTGGCTATGCGCATATGGTCACAGGAGGATATATGCCTAGCGCCCTCCACCGGTACAAGGCCGAGTTCTTCAAGGCCCTGGCCCACCCCCTGCGCCTGGCCATCTTGGACGCCCTCCGGGAAGGGGAGAAGTCGGTCTCCTCGCTGCAGCGGGAACTCGGCGCCGAGCAGTCGGGGCTTTCCCGGCAGCTTTCCCTGTTGAGGGAGCGGGGGCTGGTGGAGGCCAGGCGGGAGGGGCAGATGGTCTACTACCGCACCCGCGACCCGGAGGTCTACACCTTCTTGGACCTGGGCCGGCGGATCTTTGAGCGGCACCTGGAGGCGGAGCGGGGCCGCCTCGAGGCCCTGAAGGAGGAGGCGTGAGCTGGACTCTCCTGGCCGCTTTCCTGCTCGTGGGGGCCTCCGCCTTGGCGGGCGGGTGGGCGGGGAAGGGGAGGGCGTACCCCTGGCTCTTGGGGGCGGGCGGCCTGGGGTTCCTCCTGGGGGGCGGGGCCCTGTGGGGGGCGGAGGCCAGCGCTGGCGGCCTCTTCCTGATGCTCTTGGGGCTTTTGACCCTCGGCCTTGCCCCCTACCTCCCGGACTACCTGGCCCACCACCCCAAGGAGGCCAGGGCCTACGCCGGGACCGTGCCCCTTTTCCTCCTGGCCATGGCCGGGGTCTCCCTGGCGCCCCCGGGGTTCGCCTTCCTCTTCCTCTGGGAGGGGATGGCCCTTTTGGGCTACCTCCTGGTGGCCTTGGAGGGGCCCAAGGCCCAGGAGGGGGCCAGGGCCTTTTTCCTGGCGAGCCGGCTCTCGGGGGCCGGGCTTTACCTGGCCTTCCTGGGCCAGGGGCACCTGGGCCCGGACTGGGTCTGGGCGGGCCTCCTGCTGGGCTTCGGCGTGAAGGCGGCCCTCTTCCCCTTCCACCTTTGGCTTCCTTTGGCCCACCCCGTGGCCATCAGCCCGGTCTCCGCCCTCCTCTCCGGGGCCATGACCAAGCTGGGCCTGTACGGCCTCTACCAGGCCTGGGCCTGGTTCGGCCCGCCCCCTGCTTGGGTGGGCCTGGCCCTGGCCCTGCTCGGGTTCCTGGGGGCGGTGTACGCCCTGGTGCGGGGCTTGGGGGAGGAGGACCTGAAGGGGGCCCTGGCGTACTCCAGCGTGGAGAACCTAGGCCTGATGCTGGCTGCCTTGGGGGGGTACTTCCTCACGGGGGCCCCCCTCTTCCTGGCGGCCTTCTTCCTGCACCAGGTGGGGCATGCCCTCTTCAAGGGCCTCCTCTTCCTGGGCTCGGGGGCCTTGGCCGAGCGGCGGCTATCCCGCCTGGGAGGGCTTTGGCGGCAGGAGCCCTTTCTGGGGAGCCTTTGGCTGTTGGGGGTGGCGGTGGGGGCGGGGCTACCTCCCGGGGCGGTCTTCGTGGCGGAGTGGGCCCTGTACCAGGGCCTTTTCGCCGCCCCCGGCTTCCTGGTTCTGGGCGTCGGGGCCTTGGCTTTGGTGGGGGCGCTCGCCCTTTACTTCTACGTGCGCCTCTTCGGCCTGGCCTTCCTGGGGGCGGCGCGGGCGGAGGTGGGCGTGGAGCTCGGCCCGGGGATGCGGGGGGGGCTTTTGGCGCTGGCGGTTCCTCTGGGGGCTTTGAGCCTGCTTCCGGACCTCTTCTTGAAGCCCCTGGCCCAGGAGGTGTACCCCAACTGGGGGGTTTTCCCCCTCCTCTTCCTGGCCCTGGGCCTGGTTCGCTGGCTTGCCCGGAGGCCCCACCGGGCCTATGGCACCTGGGACTGCGGCTTCCCCCGCTTGAGCCCCAGGATGCAGCCGAACGGCCTGGGCTTCTCGGAGCCTGCCCTGCGCCTCTTTCCCTTCCTGCGCCTCGAGGTGGGGGAGCGGCCGAGGCTGGAGGAGCCCTTGGCGGGGGTCTACCGCCAGCTGGGGGAGGGCTATTCCCGGTTCGCGCGCCTGGTCCAAACCCTGCAGTCGGGAAGCCTGCACTTTTACCTCCTCCTCCAGCTTCTGACCCTGGTGGTGGTCCTGGGGGTGGTGCTCCTATGACGGCGTTCTTGCTCCTCCTCCTCGCCCCCCTCTTTGGGGGCAGCGTGAAGTGGCTGAAGGCTAGGCTCACCCACCGCCGGGGGGCTAGCCCTCTCCTGGAATACCGGAACCTGGCCAAGCTTTGGGGGAAGGCCTGGGTGAGACCCACCCTAAGCACCCCCGTCTTCCTCCTGGGCCCGGCTTTAGCCCTTGGGGGCGCCCTGGCGGCGGCAAGCCTCCTTCCCCTGCTGCCGGGTCCCGGGTTCACCGGGGACTTCCTGGTGGCCCTCTACCTCCTCAACCTGGGCCGCTTTTTCCAGATGCTTTCCGCCTTGGACACGGGGAGCGCCTTTGGGGCCCAGGGGAGCTACCGGGAGGGCCTGGTCACCCTCTTGGCCGAGCCGGGAACCCTGATGGCCCTGGGGGCCGCGGCCCTGGCCGGGGAGGGGCCCCGCTTGGCGGGCTTCCCGGAGCTCGGCCCGCAAAACGCCCTGGTGCTCCTCTTGGTCCTGGCCTCCTTGGCGGTGGCCCTTCTGGCGGAGGGGGCGCGGATGCCGGTGGACGACCCCACCACCCACCTGGAGCTCACCATGATCCACGAGGCCCAGCTCCTGGACCACGGGGGGCCCTTGCTGGCCCTATACGAGCTGGCCGCCTCGGTGAAGATGCTGTTCTACGCGGGTCTCATGGCCCTTCTCCTGCCCGGCCCCAAGGTGCTGGTCTTCCTGGGGCTGGCCGCGGCCTGGGTGCTGGCCTTGGGGTACCTGGAGACCTTCGGGGTGAAGCTTCGCTACCTGCGGCTTCCCGATTTTCTTTCCTACAACACCCTCTTCGGGGTGCTGGCGCTTTTGGGGGCGGTATGGAGGTTCTGAACACCTTGGTGCTGGCGGTCTTGGCCACGGGCTTCCTGATGGTGAGCCGCAGGAGCCTGGATGCGGTCATCAGGCTTTACGCGCTTCAGAACGTGCTCTTGGCCCTGATCTCCTTCGGGCTGGCCCGGGGCGAGGTGCACTTCCTCCTGGCGGGCCTGGCCCTTTTCCTCATCAAGGGGGTGGCCATCCCCTGGTACCTCTTCTGGCTTCTGGACCGCCTCGAGGTCAGCCACGAGGTGGAGGGGTACCTCTCGGTCTCCCTCTCCCTCCTCCTGGCGGGCCTGCTCACCGGCCTGGCCTTCCGGGTGGGGGCGGTCTTCGTGCTGCCCGAGGCGCCCTTGCCCCAAGGGGTGCCGGTGGCCCTCTCCCTGGTCCTCCTGGGGGTGCTCTCCATGGTGAGCCGAAAGAAGGCCATCAGCCAGGTGCTGGGCTTCCTGGCCCTGGAGAACGGGGTCTTCCTCCTGGCCCTCTCGGAGAGCCACGGCCTGCCCCTCTTCGTGGAGCTGGGGGTGGCCCTAGACGCCTTCGCCGCGGTGTTCCTGGCGGGGATTCTCATCTTCCGCATCAAGGGGGAGATGGGCCACGTGGACACGGCCCGCATGCGGGCCCTGAGGGGGTAGGGGATGCTTTGGCTCCTTCTGCTCCTTCCCCTCCTGGCCCTCCTGGGCCGACGGGAGCGGGACGCCTTGGCGCGGCTTTCCCTCCTGGCGCCCCTCTTCTCGGCGGCCCTGGCCCCTTTCCTCCTGGGGCAGGTGGCGGGGCCTTTTCGCCTGGACGGGGTGGGCCTCTTCTACCTCCTCCTGACCGACCTCCTCTATGCCCTCATCGCCCTGTTCGCCCGGGGCTACTTCCCTGAGGAAGAGGCCTGGCGCTTTTACTGGGCGGGTGCCCTCTTCCTGCTGGCGGCCCACGGGGCCTACCTGGCCCACAACCTGGGGGTGCTTTGGATCTTCGTGGAGGGGTCCACCCTGGCCTCGGCCCTCCTCGTGTACCACAAGGGGGGAACCAGGGCCCTGGAGGCCACCTGGAAGTACCTCATGTTGGGGAGCGTGGGCATCGCCTTGGGGCTCATGGGGGTCATCCTGGTCTACGCCCTGCTTTCCGGGGCCACCCTGGACTGGGGGGAGGCCCGGGCCTTGGTGAAGGGGGCCAACCCGGAGGGCCTTAAGCTGGCCTTCGCCCTCCTCCTGGTGGGCTTCGGCACCAAGGTGGGCCTCTTCCCCCTGCAGGCCTGGCTTCCCGACGCCCATGCGGAGGCCCCGGGGCCGGCCTCGGCCCTGCTTTCCGGCACCCTCCTCAACGTGGCCTTCTACGCCCTTCTGCGCTACACCGCCTTGGCCCAGGCGGCGGGGCTTTTCCCCTTTGCCTCCAGCCTCCTTCTCGCCTTTGGCCTCCTGAGCCTGCTGGCGGCGGGGCTCTTCCTCTTCGGCCAAAAGGAGTACAAGCGCCTTCTGGCCTACTCCAGCATGGAGCACATGGGCCTCGCCGTCTTCGCCCTGGGGCTGGGCCTGCCCTGGCTGGCCCTCTTCCACACCCTGGCCCACTCCCTGGCCAAGACCCTGGCCTTTTTGGGGGCGAGCGGGATCCTGGCCCTCACCCACGCCAAGGAGGTGGGGCGGGTGGGGGGCCTTTTCCGCTCCCTTCCCGGTTTGGGGGTGCCCTTCGTCCTGGCCCTGGCCGCCCTCGGGGGGCTTCCTCCCTTCCCCCTCTTCTTCGCGGAGTTCAAGGCGGTGGAGGCGGCCATGCGCTTTCCCCTCCTGGCTGCCCTCTACCTGGCCGGGCTCGGGCTCGCCTTCGTAGGCCTCCTCGGCCCCATGACCCAGATGGGCTTTGGCCCGGGAAAACCCCTCAAGGCCAGGGGGCTTGACCTGTGGGCGCTGTGGCTCCTCCTGGCCCTCCTTCTGGCCCTCGGGGTGTTTCCCCCGGTGGGGGCCTTTAAGACCCTGGAGGTGGTGCTGTGGACGCGGTGAGGGAAGCCCTGCGGGAGGGGCGCCCCGTGGCCCTTTTCCCCGAGGGGGGGCAGGCGGTCTTGGTGGTGGAGGTGGGGCGGGCTCTCCGGGTCTTCCGCCTGGGCGAGGGGGGGAGTTTCCCCAGCCTGGCCTCGGAGTTCCCCTCCTTGGATTGGTTCGAGCGGGCCCTGTGGGAGCGGGGCTACACCCCGGTGGGCCATCCTGGGCCCAAGCCCCTAAGGCGGCACGACCTCCCCTACGCCTTCCGGGAGTTCCCCGAGCTCCACGGGGTGCCGGTGGGCCCGGTGCACGCGGGCATCATTGAGCCCGGCCATTTCCGCTTCAGCGTCCTGGGGGAGCGGATCCTGCACCTGGAGATCCGGTTGGGTTACCAGCACCGGGGCCTCCTAAGGCGCCTCCTGGGGAAGGGTCCTGAGGCGGCCCTCCTCCTGGCGGAACGGGCCGGGAGCGAGCCCGTGGCCCACGCCTTGGCCTTCGCCCTGGCCTGGGAGGAGGCCTTGGGCCGCAGAGCCCCACCCCGGGCCCAGGCCCTGCGCCTCGCCGCCTTAGAGCTGGAGCGGGCCTTCGGGCACCTGGGGCACCTGGCGGGGCTTTTCACCGATATCGGCTACGCCTACGGGGCCACCCAGGTGGGGCGCATCCGGGCCCTCCTCCAGGGGGAGGTGGACCGCCTCACCGGCCACCGCTACGGGCGGAACTTCGTGCGGGTGGGGGGCGTGTGGCGGGAGGGGCGGCCCGACCTGGCGGCCTTGGCCACTTATCGGGAGGAGCTTTCCCGGCTGTTGCCCCGCCTCCTCAAGCACCCCCAGGTGCTGGACCGCATGCGCTACGTGGGGGTGGTGCGCCGGGTGGAGGCGGAGGCCTACGGGTTCGTGGGGCCCACGGCCCGGGCCAGCGGGGTGGCCCGGGACCTGCGGCAGGACGACCCCGCCTACCCCGGGTTCCGGCCGGTGGTGCGCCAGGGGGGGGACGTCCTCTCCCGGGCCCAGGTGTACGCGGAGGAGGCGCTTCAGGCCCTGGACTACGCCCTGGGCTTCCTCACCCACCTCCCCGAGGGCCCCTTGGCCCAGGACCTTCCCCCGGGGGACGGGGAGGCCATGGCCCGGGTGGAGGCGGGGCGGGGCGAGGTCTTCTGGTTCGTGCGGCTGGAGGGCGGCAAGGTGGCCTTGGCGGAGGGGGTGGACCCCTCCTTCAAGAACTGGCGGGCCTTGGAGCTAGCGGTGCGCGGGGAAGGCCTCCCGGACTTTCCCCTTTGCAACAAGTCCTTTGACCTCTCCTACGCCGGGAACGACCTTTAGGGGTGGAGCATGAGCCTCTTGAAGACTTGGAAAATCGGCCTTCTGGCCCGTCCCCTCGAGGCCCTCCTGCGGGTGCCGGACCACGCCTTCGGCTACCCCCTCCTGCGCCCTGAGGGCCTCACGGAGCCGGTACGGGAGGACCTCATGGGGCTCTGCCCCAGCGGAGCCTTCTTCCAGGAGGGAAGAACCTTCGGGCTGGACCTGGCCCGGTGCGTGGGTTGTGGGCGGTGCGCCCTAGCCCATCCCGAGGCGGTGGGGGAGATGAAGCGCCTGGAGGTGGCCGTCACCCGGAAGGAGGACCTGGTCCAGCGGGTGGACCTGGAGCGGGGGACCTTCCTGGACCCTGGGCCGCCGCCCCCTCCCCGGAAGGAGCTCGCCCTCCCCACCCTGGCCTTCCGGGAGGTGAGCGCGGGGGACACGGGGCTTGCCGACTCGGAGATCGCCCTTCTGGGAAACCCCTTCCACGACATGGGCCGCTTCGGCTTCTCCGTGGTGGCCTCCCCCCGGCATGCGGATGCCCTCTTGGTCACGGGGCCGGTGAGCCGCAACATGAGGGAGGCCCTCTTGCGCACCTACGAGGCCGTCCCCGAGCCCAAGGGGGTGGTGGCGGTGGGCAACGAGGCCATCTCCGGCGGGCTCTTTGCCGGGGGCCTCGAGGTGGAAGGCGGGGTGGACCGGGTGGTGCCCGTGGACGTGTACGTCCCCGGCGACCCCCCTCGCCCCGGCGCCATCCTCTTCGGCCTCCTCCTCCTGGCGGGCCGGGTGCGCCAGCGCCTGGTGGGCGGGGTCTTGCGCTAAGCTTTTCCCCATGGAGTGGCTCCTCACCCCAGGACCCGTCCGCCTGCACCCCAAGGCCTTGGAGGCCCTGGCCCGCCCCCAGCTCCACCACCGCACCGAGCCCGCCCGGGAGGTGTTCCTGAGGGCGCGAGGGCTCCTAAGGGAGGCCTTCCGTACCGAGGGGGAGGTCCTGATCCTCACGGGAAGCGGCACCCTGGCCATGGAGGCCTTGGCGCAAAACCTCTTCGCCCCCGGGGAGAAGGTCTTGGTCCCCGTCTACGGCAAGTTCTCCGAGCGCTTCTACGAGATCGCCCTGGCGGCGGGGCTTGAGGCCCACCGCCTGGACTACCCCTACGGCCGGGTGCCCCGCCCTGAGGACGTGGCCCAAAAGGGCTACGCGGGGCTTTTCCTCGTCCACTCGGAAACCTCCACCGGGGCCCTCGTGGACCTTCCCGCCTTGGCCCGGGCCTTCAAGGGGGAGAACCCCGAGGGCCTGGTGGGGGCGGACATGGTGACGAGCCTCCTGGTGGGGGAGGTGGCCCTCGAGGCCATGGGGGTGGACGCCGCGGCCTCGGGAAGCCAGAAGGGCCTCATGTGCCCCCCGGGCCTGGGCTTCGTGGCCCTCTCCCCCAGGGCCCGGGAGCGGCTGAAGCCCAGGGGGTACTACCTGGACCTCGGCCGGGAGCTAAAGGCCCAAAGGGAAGGGGAGAGCGCCTGGACCCCGGCCATCAACCTGGTCCTGGCGGTGGCCGCCGTCTTGGAGGAGGTTCTCCCCCGCCTTGCCGAGCACCTGGCCCTGAAGGCCTGGCAGAACGAGCTTCTCTACCGGGTAGGGGAGGAGCTTGGGCTTAAGGCGGTGCCCGAGGTGCGAAGCCCCGCGGTGGCCGCCTTCTACCTGCCGGAAGGGGTTTCCTACCGGGCGGTGAGGGAGGCCTTCGCCGCGAGGGGGGCGGTCATCGCCGGGGGGCAGGGGCCCCTGAAGGGCAGGGTCTTCCGGCTTTCCCTCATGGGCCATTACGACCGCTACGAGGCCCTGGGGGCGGCGGCCCTTTTCCGGGAAGCCCTTAGCGGTATTCTTCCAGCTTCCTGAGCATCTCCTCCCGGGTGTAGACGGCCCTGGCCCCCCCCACCAGCTTCGGCCTGGTCTTGGCGGCGAGGAGGACGGCCTCGCCCAGCTTCCGCACGGAAAGCCGCAAGGGAACGGCCACGGGGCGGAGGTGCATCCCGATGAGGACCCCGCCCACGTCCATGCCCCCCTGGGCCTGGGTCTTTAGGGACTCCACCATGACGGGGTCTTGAAAGCGCAGGAAGGCCGCCGTGGCCAAGGCGCCCCCCGCCTTGGGGTGGGGGAAGACGGTGACCTCCTCCAGGCCAAAGGCCCGGGCTGCCTCCCGCTCCACCACCAGGGCCCGGTTCAGGTGCTCGCACCCCTGGACCGCTACCCACACCCCCCGCTCCTGGAGGGCGGGGAGGAGGCCCTCCAGGATGGCCTCGGCCACCTGAAGGCTCGGCCTTGTCCCCACCCTTTCCCCCAAGACCTCGCTGGTGGAGCCCCCCAGGACGAAGAGGCTTCCCCGCTCCATGGGAAAGAGATCCAAGAACTCCCGGATGGCGCGCTCTGCCGCCTTGCGGATGCCCTCCATACCCTTAGCCTACCCCTGGCCTGGGGGGAGGCATCCGGGCTGGGCCCGCTTGGCGTAGTGCAGGGTGAAGGGAGGAAGACGTATGGCGCGGAAATGGTGGTTCGGCATGGCGCTGGCGCTCGCGTTCCTGCTGGTCCTGGGGCAGCAGCCGGGAGCGCCCGAGGTCTACCTGAGCGAGATGGCGGGGCAAGGGTTGAAGGGGCGGGCGGTGGTCCTGGCGTGGCCCCAGGGGGGCCTTGAGGTCTTCCTGTTTCTGGAGGGCTTAAGGCCCAACTCCGGGGCCTACGCCAACCACATCCATTTCAACCGGGCGGGCAACGCCAACTGCCGGGAACAGAACGGGGACCAGATCCTAGGCCTCACCTCCTTGGTGCCGGACGCCAACGGGCGGGCCGTGGCCTACACGCGGCTGCCCAGCGCCCGCCTGCCCGAGGGCACCACCTACGTGAACGTGCACACCAACACCCCCACCCCGGTGGGGGCTAGCCTCGCCTGTGGCGACCTGCGGGCGGTTAAGGAGCGGTACTAGGGGGGTCTTATGCGCGGGCTTTGGCTGGGCGTGTTGTTGCTGGCGGGCTGCTACCCCCCTTCGGGAGGGGGTGGGGGAGGAGGTCTACAAGCCTGTCCCGAGGTCATCCAGATTCAGGGGTTCGCTTACCATCCGTCCCAGTGTTTTGTGGCCAGGGGCGCCAGCGTGCGTTTTCAGAACCAGGACTCTGTCCCTCACACCGCCACCGCCGAGAACGGGTCTTTTAACACCGGCACCCTTAACCCGGGCCAGACCTCCGACCCCATCGCCTTGAACCAGTTGGGAACCCACCCCTACTTTTGCACCTTCCATCCGGGCATGCGGGGGAGCATAGAGGTGCGTTAAGGAAGCTGGAGACGTACCAGGAGCGCTTCCGGGGGACCCGTCCGGGGTCCCTCGGTTTTCCCTGGGGGCTCGAGGCTCAGCGCCAGGGTGCGGAAGCGGCCGTAGTTGGCTTCCAGCACCCGGGCGCCCGTTTGGGCCAGGGGATGGAACCGGCCCTCCGCCTCCCCCCAAAGCTGGTAGCGGCGCCCTGGGGGTGGGGGCTCGCGCATCAGGATCAGGCAGCGACCGTCCTCCCGCCATAGCAAGAGTCCCAGGCTCTGCCCGTCGGAGCGGAGAAAGCGCCAGTGGGTCCCGGGGTCGCTGGCCCAGTAGGCCACCTGTTCCAGAAGGGCCTCGCCCCGGGCCGCCCGTTGCCAGAGGTGCGCTCCCACCAGCAAGACCCCGGCCAGGGCGGCGGCCAAGAAGAAGGACCGCACCTGGGGGCGCCCTCCGCGCACCAGGCGGGCGCGGGCCTTGATCCTGGCCCAGGTCCCCGGGGGCGGGGGGGTGGGGGGCAACGCCTCGGCTACCAGGTAAAAGGCTTGCTCCAGGGCACGGAGTTCCTTCTGACAACGGGGGCAGCCCCGCAGGTGTCCTTCCACCCGGGCCCTTTCCTGGGCCTCGAGGCCTCCGGTGAGGTAATCGGGCAAAAGTCCCTCCACGTGCTCCATCTAGGTCTCCCCAAGCCTTTCCCGCAGTTTCAGAAGCGCCCGGCGGATCCGGGCTTTGACCGTGCCCAGGGGAAGGTTGTGGCGCTGGGCCAGCTCGCGGTGGCTCAAGCCTAAGTAGAACGCTTCTTCTAAAAGCTGATGCTCCTCCGGGGAAAGGCTTTCCAGGGCTTGTTTCGCCACCACCCTCTCCTCGTGGCCCCCTTCCCGGAAACCCAGGGCTATCTCCCGATCCCCCTCGGGATCGTCGGGGTCCAGGTCCGCCCGGGGAGGTAGCCGCCGCCTTTGCCTCAACCGGGAAAGGGCGAGATTGCGGGCGATGGCGTAGGCAAAGGTGGCAGGGTCGCCCCGCCTGGGGTCGTAACGCCAGGCCTCGCGGCACAGCTTGAGAAAGGTGTCTTGCAAGGCTTCCTCCGCCTCTTCCCGGCTCCCCAGAATGCGGATGAGGAGGGCATAAATCCGCGGGGCGAGGGCCTGGTAGAGGGCCTCCAAGGCCTCCTCGTCTCCCCGTGACAGGCGGAGCAGGAGAACCTCCAGGGCTACCCGCTCCCTATCTGACACTACCCCCTCCACCTCCCCCCCGGATGCACCCCCAGTGCCCCGGCCTTGCGCTTTCCCCCGAGGAAGGCCCTTCACATTCCCCGGCTACCCAAGCGCCGTTTCCCGAAAAAGCGCCCACCCCTCCGACAGGAGGGCATCCTATGCGAGGGTTCCCGCCAAGGTCAACCCCCTAGCGCAGAAGGAGGTCCAAGACGATGAAGGAGAACATCCCCAGGCTCACCCCCACGTTGGCCTGGAAGAAGGCCACCTCCACCCGGGAGAGGTCCTCCGGGGAGACCAGGCGGTGCTCAAAGAGGAGAAGCCCCCCCACGAGGAGGAGGCCCAGGTAGTAGAAAAACCCGGCGCCATAGCTTATCCCGGCCATCAGAAGGGCGAGCCAGGCAAGGAGGTGGGTGGCCCGGGCGAGGAGGAGGGCTTGGGGGATGCCGAAGCGGGCGGGGATGCTCTTCACCCCATGGGTTCGGTCAAAGGCGTAGTCCTGGGTGGCGTAGAGGATGTCAAACCCCGCGATCCAAAGCCCCACCCCGGCCCAGAGCCAGTAGGCGGTGGGGTGGAAGGTGCCCGCCACGGCGATCCAGCCCCCGGCGGCGGCGGCCCCGATGGTGAGGCCCAACACGTAATGGCAAAGCCAGGTGAAGCGCTTGGTATAGGAGTAGAAGGTGAGGAAAAAGACGGCCACGGGCAGAAGGCTGGCGGTGAGGGGGTTTAGGGAAAGGCCCGCGTGGATTAGGAGGACCAGGCCCAGAAGGGCCAGGAGGAGGGTCTCCCAGGGCTTCACCAGGCCCTTGGGCAGGTGGCGGTTCCGCGTGCGGGGGTTCAAGGCATCTATGGGCCAGTCGATGAGGCGGTTCAAGGCCATGGCCATGGTCCTGGCCCCCACCATGGCCAGGGTCACCAGGAGGAAGGTGCGCCACCCCGGCCACCCCCCTGCCGCCAGGAGCATCCCCCCGTAGGCGAAGGGGAGGGCGAAGAGGGTGTGTTCAAAACGGACGAGGTCCAGGTAAAGCTTGAGGCGGCTCACCCTTTGCGTACCTCCAGGATGCGGTTCTTCTCGTCCACCAGGACCACGGTGGGCTTGAGGCTTCTCGCCTCCTCCTCCTCAAAAACCCCGTAGGCCACCAGGATCACCAGGTCCCCCGGCCGCACCAGGTGGGCCGCGGCCCCGTTGATCTTCACCTCCCCGGAGCCCCGCTCCCCGGGGAGGGCGTAGGTGGTGAGCCGGGCCCCATTGGTGATGTCGTAGATGTCCACCTGTTCGTAGGGAAGGATGCCCGCCGCCTCCAGGAGGTCCTGGTCCACCGTCACCGAGCCCACGTAGTGGAGATCGGCCTCCGTCACGGTGGCCCGGTGGATCTTGGCGTGGAACATCACGCGCCTCACGGAGGCCAAGTCTACCCTTCCGCCGCCTCCGTGGGAAGCGTGCCCGGGACGAAAAGGGTCTTGGCCTGGGTGTAGAGGGCCTGCCCGGGAGCCGCCTTCCTGGGCCGCCACACGTGCTTCTTCCTGGTGTAGTCCACGGGGACCTGGGCCTCTCCCCGGGCCTTGGAGTGGTAGGCGGCGAGCCTGGCGGCGAAGAGGAGGTCCTCCAGGGGAGGGTTTTTGCCCTCGGCCTTGAGGATCACGTGGCTTCCCGGGACCCCTTGGGCGTGGAACCAGAGGTCCTCCGAGTGGGCGGCGCGGGTGAGGAGGTCGTTTTCCTTGGCGTTCCGCCCCACCAGGACCAGAAATCCGGAAGGGGAGGTGTAGCGGAGGCCGGGGCCCTTTCCCTTCCCCTCCTTGGGCCGCGCGGAGAGGCGGAGGAGGTCTTCCAGGGAGGCGGTCTGGACCCGGGCCATCTCCTCCTCCAGGGCCTTCACCTGGGCCTCGGTCTGGGGGATGAGCTCCAGGGCCCGCTCCGCAAGCGCCTCCAGGCGCCGGGCCCGCTCGTAGAGCTTCTTGGCGTTCTCCTGGGGGGAGAGGGTGGGGTCCAGGGAAACCTCCACGGGACCCCCGTCAAAGCCTTCCAGGACCACCCTCTCCGCCCCCTTGGGCACCTCCTTGAGCCGCGCCAGGAGGAGGTCCGCCTTGCGGCGGAGGCCTTCCGCCTCCTCCAGGCGCTCCAGGGCCCTGTGGTAGTCGGCAAGCCGGGCGAGGAGGGTCTTCCGCTCCCGCTCCAGGGCCTCGAGGAGGGGCTTCCTGAGCGCTTCCTTCTCCTCCTCGGCCCAGCGCCGCCTTAACTCCTCGGAAAGCTCCGTGCGCCAGGCGGGGTCTTCCACCAGGCTCCGCAAGGCCCGGTGCACCCGCTTAAGCCCCCCCTCGTCCAAGGGGGTCTCGGGGGTAAGGCCAGCCCGGCGGGCGAGCTCTTTCATGAGGGATGGGCCCACCCCGTCCACGTGGCGCACCACCTCCTTGAGGGGTCGGCCCAGGAGGGGTCTCAGGTCTTCCAGGGAGGCGGTGCGCGGGTCCAGCTTCGCGTAGGGCGGGGGAGGGGTGTAGGGAAGGCCGGGGCGGAGTTCCCGGTAGCGGTTTACCTCCTTGGTGATGACCCGGTCCACCCCCAAGATCCGCCCTTCCTCGCCCAGGAGGAGGAGGTTGGCGTTGCGGCCCGTGGCCTCCAGGACCAGGACCGAAGGGGGGGTGTCCACGAAGCCCTTCTCCCCGGCGAAGCGGAAGAAGGCCACCCGGTCCAGCTTGAGCTGGCCCGCCTCCACCAAGGGGCCCTTCACCCGGGCCTCCAGTTGCCGCTGCAGGGGGGTTTTGGGCTCCCCCGAGAGGGTGCCCGCCTCCAGGACCAGGCTCGGGTTGGGGGGGCGGTAGCGCAGGACCAGGTTGAAGATCCGCCCCGTCCTCCCCTTGAGGAGGACCGCCAGGGCCCCTTCCTCGGGGAAGGCGAGGCCCAGGTTCTGGGCGGGGAGCTCCCCCTGAAGCTCCCGCAAGACCGCGTGGATCAGGAGACCTTCCATTTTCTAAAGGCCACCAGGAAGGCCGTGTGCCCCACCTGCTGGAACCGGGGGTGGGCCACGGGAAGCCTCACCTCCCACTCCCGCCAGGACACCTCCAGGACCCGCTCCAGCCTAAGGGGCAGGCCCTCCGCCCGGCGTATGAGCTCCAGCACCTGGGTGATGTTGGGGAGGTAGGCCACCAGGAAGCGGTCGGGCATGAGGGCTTCCGAGGCCCGCTCCAGCACCGCCCAGGGCTCCATGAGGTCCAGGGCCACCCCGTGAAAGCTCTCGGGTTCCAGCCGGGCTTCCTCCAGGCTTCCCTGGTGAAAGCGGACGTTTTCCACCTGCCAGAAGGCCCGCACGTTGGCCTCCGCCTGGGCCAGGTGTTGCGGGCGCTTCTCGTAGCTCTCCACGAGCCCTTCCCGCCCCACCGCCCGGGCCAGGAAGAGGGTGAGCCCCCCCGAGCCCGTGCCCGCCTCCAGGACCCGCATCCCCGGGGCCAGGTCCAGGAGGGCCACCATGGCGCTGGCGTCCTTGGGGTAGGTGGGGGTGGCGCTCCGCCGCATGTGGAGCACGTACTCCTCCAGGGTGGGGCGGTGGACGGAGAGGGGCTCCCCCAGGTGGGTCCACACCACCCCGCCGGGCCCGGCCTCCCGGATGGCCTCGTGGGGCACCGTCCCCCGGTGGTGGTGGAACACCCCGCCCTCCTTAAGGCGCACCAGGAAGGCGCGCCCCTTGGGGTCCTTGAGGAGGTAGAGCTCGCCTTCCACCCCGCCCACTTTAGCGGGCGGGCCCCAGGGAGTCCAGCACCCGGCCGAGGCCCAGAGGGGGCAGGCGCCAGAGGGCCCTCATACCTTGAAGAAGCCTTCCACCGGCAGGACGAAGACCACGGCCCCGCCCACCTGAACCTCCACCGGCTGGGCCAGGAAGGGGTCGGGGGCCTCGGAGAGGGGAAGGCCCCGGGTGACCAGGCGGGTGCGGGTGCGGCACTTCTCCCGGATGAGGTCCAGGACCTCGGGCACCCGCTCGTCCTCGAGGCCGATGAGCAAGGTGGTGTTCCCCTCCCGCAGGAAGCCGCCCGTGGAGGCCAGCTTGGTGGACTGCAGGCCCCGCTCCAGAAGGGCCTTGGTGAGCCCGGGGGCGTCCGTGTCCTGCACGATGGCCACGATGAGCTTCATTGGAGCCCATTGTACACCCCGTGCCACTCCTGGAGGCTCAAGACCCCGAGGGGCTTCTCCCGGGCGCGGAGGATGGCCTTGAGGCTCCACCAGGCGCCTTCCAGGGTGGTGATGAAGGGAAGCCCCCGCTCCACCGCCCGCCTTAGCTCGGGGTGGGGTACAGGGCTGATGAGGAGGTCATACTCCCCTTCCGCAAGGGTGAAGCCCGCTACCAGGTAGGCCTGCTTCACCTCCTCGGCCCGCGCCTCCTCCCCCGGGGGGAGGCCCTCCGCGATGAAGCGCACCCGGCCCTGGAGGGGTAGCCTCTGCCCGGCCCCGAGCTCCGCCTTGTAGTAGGCCAGGTAGGGGTCCTCGTCTATCCCCATGCTCTCCCCGGTGGAGCGCATCTCCGGGCCAAGCACCGGGATGACCCCGGGGAACTTGATCCAGGGGATCACCACCTCCTTGACCGCGTAGTAGGGGGGGACGGGGTCCAGGTCCCGCACCCCAAGCTCCCTAAGCGTCTTGCCCACGGCGATGAGGGCGGCCAGCTTGGCCAAAGGGACGCCGATGGCCTTAGAGACGAAGGGCACCGTGCGGGAGGCGCGGGGGTTCGCCTCCAGGATGTACACCTCCTCCCCCAGCACCGCGTACTGCACGTTCAAAAGCCCCCGAACCCCCAGGGCCAGGGCCAGGCGGCGGGTGTAGTCCTTCACCTTGGCCAGCGCCCCTGGCGGGAGGTGCACGGGGGGAAGCACCGTGGCCGAGTCCCCGGAGTGGACCCCGGCCCGCTCCACGTGCTCCATAACCCCGGCGATCATCACCTCCTCCCCGTCCGCAAGGGCGTCCACGTCCAGCTCCAGGGCCCCTTCCAGGTAGCGGTCCAGGAGGATGGAGGGCTTTTCCTCCAGGGGGGCGTAGACCTCCTCCAGGTAGCGCACGAGCTCCGCCTCGTCCCGCACCACCTGCATGGCCCGCCCGCCCAGCACGTAGCTGGGCCGGGCCAAGAGGGGATAGCCCACCGCTTCCGCGAGCCGCAGGGCCTCCTCCGGGGTCTGGGCCACCCGGCCCTCGGGCGTGGGGATCCCCAGCCTTTGGCACAGGCGATGGAACGCTTCCCGGTCCTCCGCCTGGTGGATGGCGGAGAAGGGGGTACCGAGGAGCCTAACCCCCGCCTCCTCCAGCCCCTTAGCGAGCTTCAAGGGGGTCTGGCCCCCCAGGGTGGCGATGACCCCCAGGGGCTTTTCGTGTTCCACCAGGTTCAGGACGTCTTCCAGGGTCAAGGGCTCAAAGTAGAGGCGGTCGGCGGTGTCGTAGTCGGTGGAGACGGTCTCGGGGTTGGAGTTCACCATGATGGTCTCAAACCCCGCCTCCTTCAGGGCCCAGACCGCGTGGACCGTGGCGTAGTCGAACTCCACCCCCTGGCCGATCCTTATGGGGCCCGAGCCCAGGATCACCACCTTGGGCTTGGCGGTGGCCCAGACCTCGTCCTCCAGCTCGTAGGTGGAGTAGTGGTAGGGGGTGTGGGCCTCGAACTCGGCGGCGCAGGTGTCCACGGTCTTGTAGACGGGCACCACCCCTAAGGCCTTCCTCTCGGCCCGCACCGCCTTTTCCTCCTTCCCCAAAAGCTCCCCCATCCTCCGGTCGCTGAGGCCCAAGCCCTTGTAGTAGCGGTAGTCCTCCCGGTCCTTGGGGGGGTGGGTTTTGAGCCACTCCTCGGCCTCCACCAGCTCCTTCATCTGGTGGAGGAACCAGGGGTCTATGTGAGTGGCCTGGTGGAGCTCCTCCACGGGCATTCCCCGCCGGAGGAGTTCCAGGACGGCGTAGATGCGGTCGGGGTTGGGGTAGAGCTTCCCCTCCAGCGCCTCCGTCTTGACCCCGGCGAGGGCCTTCACGTCCCGCTCCAGGCCCCTAAGGGCCTTCATGAGGGCTTCCTTGAAGGTGCGGCCCATGGCCATCACCTCCCCCACCGACCGCATCTGGGTGGAAAGCTCGTCCCTTAGCTCCCCGAGGGTGTTGGGGAGGTCCCTGAACTTCTCGAAGGCGAAGCGGGGGATCTTCACCACCACGTAGTCGATGGTGGGCTCAAAGGAGGCGGGGGTCTTGCGGGTGATGTCGTTGGGAAGCTCGTCCAGGCGGTAGCCCACCGCGAGGAGGGCGGCGATCTTGGCGATGGGGAAGCCCGTGGCCTTGGAGGCGAGGGCCGAGGAGCGGGAGACCCGGGGGTTCATCTCGATGACCACCTGCCGCCCCGTCTTGGGGTTCACGGCGAACTGGATGTTGGAGCCCCCGGTGTCCACCCCGATCTCCCGGATCACCGCCTTGGCCGCGTCCCGCATCCTCTGGTACTCGGTGTCGGAGAGGGTCTGGGCCGGGGCCACGGTGATGGAGTCCCCCGTGTGCACCCCCATGGGGTCCACGTTCTCGATGCTGGTGATGATGACCACGGTGTCCGCGTGGTCCCGCATCACCTCCAGCTCAAACTCCTTCCAGCCCAGCACGGACTCCTCCACCAAGGCGGTGTGCACCGGGGAGAGGAGGAGGCCCCGCCCCAGCACCTCCACGAGCTCCGCCTCGTTCCTGGCGATGCCGCCCCCCGTGCCCCCCAGGGTGAAGGAGGGGCGGACCACCACGGGATAGCCCACCTCCCGGGCGAAGTGGAGCCCCTCCTCCACGCTGGCCACCATGCTCCCCCGGGGCACCTCGAGGCCGATCCTGCGCATGGCCCTCTGGAACTCCTCCCGGTCTTCCCCCTTTTTGATGGCCTCCGCCTTGGCCCCGATGAGCTCCACCCCGTGGCGGGCGAGCACCCCTTCCTCGTGGAGGGCCATGGAGAGGTTCAAGGCGGTCTGCCCCCCTAGGGTGGGCAGGAGGGCGTCCGGGGCCTCCTTGGCGATCACCTTCTCCAAAAACTCCAGGGTGAGGGGCTCCACGTAGGTGCGCTCGGCCAGCTCCGGGTCGGTCATGATGGTGGCGGGGTTGGAGTTGACCAGGATGGCCTCGTATCCTGCCCCCCTCAGGGCCTTTACCGCCTGGGTTCCCGAGTAGTCGAACTCCGCGGCCTGCCCGATGGTGATGGGCCCTGAACCGATGATGAGGATCTTTCTGAGGTCTCTTCTCGGCGGCATCGCGTACCCGAGGGTTGAGCTTAGCACAAGCGCGGGGGGGCGCCAAGGCGTTGCGGCGAACTTATGCGAAGAGGCCGGTTTGGTGCGCATAATATTGCAGATGCCCTGGGGCGGGCCCGCGCTATACTCAGGCCATGCGCAAGGTGCGCCCCGAGGAACTCCCGGCCCTCCTCCAGCAGGGGGTGAGGGTGGTGGACGTGCGGCCTCCGGACCGGAGGACCACGCCCCTGCCCTTCCCCGCGGAGTGGGTACCCTTGGAGAAGATTCAAAAGGGAGAGCACGGCCTGCCCCGGGAGCCCCTCCTCCTGGTATGCGAGAAGGGCCTCCTGAGCCAGGTGGCGGCCCTCTACCTGGAGGCCGAGGGGTACGAGGCCATGAGCCTGGAGGGCGGCCTCCAGGCCTTGACGGAGGGCAACTAGCTCCTTAGAATGGCGGATGCTGAGCGTGGTGAGCGTAGCTCAGCTGGTCAGAGCACCGGACTGTGGATCCGGGGGTCGTGGGTTCAAGTCCCATCGCTCACCCCAAAACCGCCACCCCGAAAGGGGTGGTATTTTAGAGGAGGGCCCCGCCCTCCCTTGCGAGGATGGCGGAACCGGTAGACGCGCCGGACTTAGGATCCGGTGGGGTAACCCGTGCGGGTTCAAGTCCCGCTCCTCGCACCAGCCGGGCGGGGCTCTTGCCCCCCGAAGCGAGAGGTGAGGCGTGGCGGAGATCCTGGAGCGTTCCGGATACTTGGTGAAGGTCCGCGTGGAGGTGCCCGCGGAGGAGGTACGGAGGAGCTACGAGGCGCTCCTGCGGGACGTGGCCAAGCGGGTGCGGGTTCCGGGCTTTCGCCCGGGAAAGGCGCCCCTGAAGGTGGTGGAGGCCCGCCTGGGGCGGGAGGAGCTTCTGGCCGACCTCAAGGAGCGCCTGGTGGAGGCCACCTACCCGCAGGCGGTGCGGGAGCTTGGGCTTCTGCCCGTGGCCGCCCGGGTGGTGGAGGAGGAGCTCAAGGAGGGGGAGGGCTTCCGCTACGTGGCCGAGGTGGAGAACTACCCGGAGGTGAGGCTTCCCGACTGGCAAAGCTTCGCCCTGGAGGTGGAGCCCCCTGCGGTCACGGAGGAGATGGTGGATAGGGCCCTGGAGGAGCTCCGCCACCGCTACGCCGAGCTCGTCCCCGTGGAGCGGGAGGCCCAGGAGAAGGACCACGTCTTCGTGCGCACGGAGGAGGGGGCGGAGTTCCCCATAGACCTCGCCAAGGCCCTGCCCCACGTGCGGGAAGCCCTCCTCGGCAAGCGGGCGGGGGACGTGGTCATGGTTCCCGTCCTGAACGAAAAGGGCGAGAAGGTGCGGGAGGTGAGGACGGAGGTCTTGGAGGTCAAGGCCCTAGAGCTCCCCGAGCTGGACGAGGAGTTCGCCAAGACCCTCGAGGCGGAAAGCCTGGAGGACCTGAGGGCCAAGGTGCGGGAGAGCCTGCGGCGCCAGGCAGAGGCCCAGTACCAGGAGGCCCGGGAGCGGGCCTTCCTGGAGAAGCTGGCGGAGGGGCTCGAGGCGGAGATCCCCCCCTCCATGGTGGAGGCGGAGGAGCACCACCTCCTGGAGCACCTAGCGGAGGATCTGGCCCGGCAGGGCATCGCCCTCGAGGCCTACCTCAAGGCCTTGGAGGAGCGGGGCGAGCTCGGGAAGTTCCAGGAGGAGCTCAGGGGGGAGGCCCTGAAGCGGGTGAGGCGCTCCCTGGCCAAGGAGCGCCTGGCGGAGGAGCTCAAGCCCGAGGTCTCGGAGGAGGAGTGGCAGGCCTACCTCCAGGCGGTGGCCCGCTCCTCTGGCCAGTCCCTCCAGGAGCTGAAGCGCACCCTGGGGGAGCGGGGCCTGGGGCGCCTCAGGGCCGCCTACCTCCAGGACAAGGCCCTCCGGGAAGCGGTGGCCAAACTCCTCTAAGCCGCTTGGTGGCCCAGGGGGGTGTTCCCCCTGGGCTTGCCGCTACAATGGGGACTGGTATGGTCATACCCTACGTCATAGAGCAGACCGCCCGCGGCGAGCGGGTCTACGACATCTACTCCCGCCTCCTCAAGGACCGCATCATCTTCCTGGGCACCCCCATAGACGCCCAGGTGGCCAACACCATCGTGGCCCAGCTCCTCTTCCTGGACGCCCAGAACCCCAACCAGGAGATCCGCCTCTACATCAACTCGCCCGGGGGGGAGGTGGACGCTGGGCTTGCTATCTACGACACCATGCAGTTTGTGCGCGCCCCCGTGTCCACCATCGTCATCGGCATGGCCGCCAGCATGGCCGCGGTCATTCTGGCGGCGGGGGAGAAGGGAAGGCGTTACGCCCTGCCCCACTCCAAGGTGATGATCCACCAACCCTGGGGCGGGGTACGGGGCACGGCCAGCGACATCGCCATCCAGGCCCAGGAGATCTTGAAGGCCAAGAAGCTCCTGAACGAGATCCTGGCCCGGCACACCGGCCAGCCCCTGGAGAAGGTGGAGAAGGACACGGACCGGGACTACTACCTCTCCGCCCAGGAGGCCCTGGAGTACGGCCTCATCGACCAGGTGGTGACCCGTGAGGAAGCCTAAGCCCTTTTGCAGCTTCTGCGGCCTCCGGCCCCCGGAGACGGGCCGCCTCTTGGAGAGCCCCATCGACGAGGTCTACATCTGCGAGGACTGCGTGGAGCGGGCCATAGAGCTCCTCCGCCAGGAGCCCCGCACCCCCAAAGGCCCAAGCCGCCTCCCCCGGCCCCAGGAGATCAAGGCCCACCTGGACCAGTACGTGGTGGGCCAGGAGGTGGCCAAGAGGGCCCTCTCCGTGGCCGTCTACAACCACTACAAGCGCCTCCTCCACCCCGAGGCGGAGATCGGCAAGGCCAACATCCTCCTCATCGGGCCCACGGGCACGGGCAAAACCCTCCTGGCCGAGACCCTGGCCCGCTTCCTGGACGTGCCCTTTGCCATCGCGGACGCCACCACCCTCACCGAGGCGGGGTACGTGGGGGAGGACGTGGAGAACGTCCTCCTCCGCCTCCTGCAGAACGCGGACTTCGACGTGGAGCGGGCGGAGATGGGCATCGTCTACATAGACGAGATCGACAAGATCGCCCGCAAGTCGGAGAACCCCTCCCTCACCCGGGACGTCTCCGGGGAGGGGGTGCAGCAGGCCCTCCTCAAGATCATCGAGGGCACCATCGCCAACGTGCCTCCCCAGGGCGGCCGGAAGCACCCCCACCAGGAGTTCATCCCGGTGAACACGAAAAACATCCTCTTCATCCTGGGCGGGGCCTTTGAGGGGCTGGAGAACATCGTGAAGGCCCGCACCGAGCGCACCGCCATCGGCTTCACCCGCACCAAGGCCAAGGAGGAGCCCCTGGAGGTCATCCCCGAGGACCTGGTCAAGTTTGGTATGATCCCCGAGTTTGTGGGCCGGGCGCCCCTCATCGTCCAGCTCCATCCCCTGACGGAGGACGACCTGGTGCGCATCCTCACCGAGCCCAAGAACGCCCTGGTGAAGCAGTACCAGGAGCTCTTGCGCATGGAGGGGATTGAGCTCCGCTTCACCCAGGCGGCCCTGAAGGAGGTGGCGAGGCGGGCCCTCAAGCGGGGCACGGGGGCGAGGGGTCTTAGGGCCATCCTGGAGAAGGCCATGGTGGACCTCATGTTTGAGGCCCCCGGAAGCGGGGTGAGGGAGCTCGTCTTTGACCTCCCCCACCTGGATAACCCCTTGCGGGCCCTCGAGGAGGCCAAGCTAAGGCAGGCCTCCTAGGCGCCGGGGTGGGGCCCCCAAAAGGGGTGTCCTGGGGCTTAGCCCTCTAGCCTTCGCACCAGCTCCTCCTTGAGGGCGAAGAGCCTTTCCGTAAGGGAGACGTGGTACACGTGGGGGTTCACCAGGCGGCGCACCCCGGGGTCCAGGCGCGCCACGTCCTGCTGGCGGCGCCTTTGGAGTTCCTCCAGGGCCAGGGGGGGAAAGAGCCGCTTCCCCCGGTAGACCTCTTCCAGGAGGGGTTCTAAGCGGAACTCCCCGGGCCTTAAGGTGCGCCGCTTGGTGGGGTCCGTGGGGTGGCGGAGGCAGAGGGGGCGATCCTCCCGCACCTCCTCCTCGTGGGTGGCGAGGAGGTCGGCGGTGGCCAGGCCCCTTTGGTCGTAGACCCGGTAGACCTTCTTGTGCCCTGGGTTCAGGATCTTTTCCAGGGAGTCCGAGATCTTGATGGCGGGGGCCCAGGTGCCGTTCTCCCGGATGGCCACCAGCTTGTAGACCCCACCTAGGGCCGGGTACCCCCAGGAGACCACCATCTTGGTGCCCACCCCGTAGACCAGGCGTCTAAGGAGGCCCTCCGGATCCACCCCGTAGCGGGGGGCTTCCTCCAGGATCTGGCTTTTGATCTGCCAGATGACGAGCTCGTCCAGGTCCCCGGAGAGGACGATGAGGGCCTCGGGGAACCCCGCCTTGTCCAGCTCCTTGGCCACCTGGATGGCCAGGTAGGCCAGGTCCCCGGAGTCGATGCGCACCCCCACGGGGCGGTGCCCCTTACGCCGCAGGCGCTCGAAGACCCGGATGGCGTGGGGGAGGCCGGAGTGGAGGGTGTCCACCGTGTCCAAAAGGAGGATGGTGTCGTCGGGGAAGACTTCGGCGAAGGCCTGGAAGGCGTCTTCCTCCCCGTAGCCCAGGGCGAGAAAGGCCTGCACCAGGCTGTGGGCGTGGGTGCCGGAGGAGGGGAGGCCCAGGAGGTGGGAGAGGCTTACGGCGCTACTCCGGTTCGCCCCCCCGATGAGGCTCGCCCGGGTGGCGCCCTCCCCGCCCTTGCCCGGGGCCCGCCTCAGGCCAAACTCCAAGACCAAGGCCTCCCCCGCCGCCTCCCGCACCCGGCTCGCCTTGGTGGCGATGAGGGTCTCGTGGTTGATGCGGTTCAAGAGGGCGGTCTCCAGGAGCTGGGCCTGGAGGAGGGGGCCTTCCGCGCTCACCAGGGGCACCTGGGGGTGGGCCACCCGGCCCTCGGGGAGGGCCCTTAGGGTGAGGCCCTGGAAGCCCCCCACCTCCTTCAGATAGCGGAGGTAGTCCTCAGCGAAGAGGGGTTTCCCGCTCCGGCTCTTGAGGGCCCTGAGGGCGGCCAGTTCCTCCTCGCCGAAGCGGACGCTTTCCATCCAGGAGAGGAGGGGATCCAGGCCGGCGAAGACCGTGTAGCCCGCCTGGTGGGCCCCGTAGTCGGGGTTTTTCCGGTAGAAGGCCTCAAAGAGGGCCTCCTTCTCGTGGAGCCCCAGGCGGAAGTAGACCTGGCCCATGGTGAGCTGGTAGAGGTCGGTGTAGAGGATGCCGAAGGGGTCCATGGGCCTAGCATAGCCCCCTCCTTTTCGCTAAACTAGCGGGATATGGTGGAGGTCCACACCTGTAGCCCCGGTTGCCGCCACCACCTGGGAGGGGCGGGGTGGGGGGAGGCGCCCTTGGTGCGCCTCGGCTACAACAAGGAGGCCCGCGCCCGGAAGTTCCCCTACCTAAAGGCCCTCATGGAGCGGCCCCTGGTCTTCGACGGGGCCATGGGCACGGAGCTGCAGAAAAGGGACCTCGGCCCGGAGGACTACGGGGGGGAGGCCTACTTCGGCTGCCCCGAGGTGTTAAACCGCACCCGGCCCGAGGTGGTGCGGGAGATCCACCTGGCCTACCTGGAGGCCGGGGCCGAGGTCATAGAGACCAACACCTTCGGGGCCTTAAGGCACGTCCTGGCGGAATACGGCCTGGAGGACGAGGCCGAGGAGCTGGCCTTCCTCGGGGCCAGAATCGCCCGGGAGGCGGCGGAGGCCCACGGGGCCTTCGTGGCGGGGGCCTTGGGGCCGGGGACCAAGCTCATCTCCCTGGGCCAGATCACCTGGGACGAGCTCTACCGGGCCTACAAGGAGGCGGCGAGGGGGCTTCTCAGGGGCGGGGTGGACCTCATCCTCCTGGAGACCGCCCAGGACCTCCTCCAGGTGCGCTGCGCCGTCTTGGCGGTGCGGGAGGCCATGGCCGAGGTGGGGCGGGAGGTGCCCCTCCAGGTGCAGGTGACCATAGAGGCCACGGGCACCATGCTGGTGGGCTCGGACGAGCAGGCGGCCCTCGCCGCCCTGGAGAGCCTTCCCGTGGACGTGGTGGGCATGAACTGCGCCACCGGCCCCGACCTGATGGACGCCAAGATCCGTTACTTCGCCGAAAACGCCACCCGCTTCGTCTCCTGCCTGCCCAACGCCGGCCTCCCCCGGAACGAGGGGGGAAGGGTGGTCTACGACCTCACCCCCGGGGAGCTCGCCCAGTGGCACCGCAAGTTCGTCCTGGAGTACGGGGTGAACGCGGTGGGGGGGTGCTGCGGCACGGGGCCCGAGCACATCAAGAAGGTGGCCGAGGCGGTGCGGGGCCTTCCCGCCCCCAGGCGAAAAGAAGACTTCCCCCCCCAGGTGGCCTCCCTTTACCAGGCGGTGGCCTTGAGGCAGGAGGCGAGCGTCTTCCTGGTGGGGGAGCGCTTGAACGCCACGGGGAGCAAGCGCTTCCGGGAGATGCTCTTCGCCCGCGACCTCGAGGGCATCCTCGCCCTCGCCCGGGAGCAGGTGGAGGAGGGGGCCCACGCCTTGGACCTCAGCGTGGCCTGGACGGGGCGGGATGAGCTTCAGGACCTCAAGTGGCTCCTCCCCCACCTCGCCACCGCGGTCACCGCCCCCCTCATGGTGGACTCCACCTCCCCGGAGGCCATGGAGCTTGCCCTCAAGTACCTCCCGGGAAGGCTCCTCCTGAACTCCGCCAACCTGGAGGATGGCCTGGAGAAGTTTGACCGGGTGGCCTCCCTGGCCAAGGCCCACGGGGCCGCCTTGGTGGTCCTCACCATTGACGAGCGGGGCATGGCCAAGACCCGGGAGGAGAAGGTGGGGGTGGCCCTCCGCATGTACCAGCGCCTCACGGAGCACCACGGCCTCCGCCCCGAGGACCTCCTCTTTGACCTCCTCACCTTCCCCATCACCCAAGGGGACGAGGAGAGCCGCCCCCTGGCCAAGGAGACCCTCCTGGCCATAGAGGAGCTAAGGGAGAGGCTTCCCGGGGTGGGGTTTATCCTCGGGGTTTCCAACGTCTCCTTCGGGCTCAGGCCCCGGGCGAGGCGCGTCCTCAACTCCGTATTCCTGGACGAGGCGAGGAAAAGGGGCCTCACCGCCGCCATCGTGGACGCGGGGAAGATCCTCCCCATAAGCCAGATCCCCGAGGAGGCCTACGCCCTGGCCCTGGACCTCATCTACGACCGCCGCAAGGAGGGGTACGACCCCCTCCTCGCCTTCATGGCCTACTTCGAGGCCCACAAGGAGGACGTGGCGGCCAAGGAGGACGCCTTCTTGGCCCTTCCCCTTCTGGAAAGGCTCAGGCGCCGCGTGGTGGAGGGGAGGAAGGGGGGCCTCGAGGCCGACCTGGAGGAGGCCCTGAAGGCGGGGCACAAGCCCCTGGACCTCATCAACGGCCCCCTCCTCGCGGGGATGAAGGAGGTGGGGGAGCTTTTCGGGGCGGGGAAGATGCAGCTCCCCTTCGTCCTCCAGGCCGCCGAGGTGATGAAGCGGGCGGTGGCCCACCTGGAGCCCCACATGGAGAAGAAGGGGGAGGGCAAGGGGAAGATGGTCCTCGCCACGGTGAAGGGGGACGTGCACGACATCGGCAAGAACCTGGTGGACATCATCCTCAGCAACAACGGCTACCAGGTGGTGAACCTGGGGATCAAGGTGCCCATCGAGGAGATGCTCAAGGCGGTGGAGGCGCACAGGCCCCACGCCCTGGGCATGTCCGGCCTCCTGGTGAAGAGCACCCAGGTGATGAAGGAGAACCTGGAGTATATGCGGGATAGGGGCTATACCCTCCCCGTGATCCTGGGCGGGGCCGCCCTTACCCGAAGCTACGTGGAGGAGCTAAGGGCCGTCTACCCCAACGTCTACTACGCGGAGGACGCCTTTGAGGGCCTGAGGCTCATGGAGGAGCTCACGGGCCACGCCCCTCCCGAGCTCACCCGAAAGGCTTCCCCAAAGCCCAAGAGGGAGGCCCCCAAGGTGGCCCCCCGCCCCCGGCCCGTGGGGGAGGCCCCCGCTGTTCCCAGGCCCCCCTTCTTCGGGGTGCGGGTGGAGGAGGGCTTGGACCTTCCCACCATCGCCCACTACGTGAACAAGCTCGCCCTCTACCGGGGCCAGTGGGGCTACAGCCGGAAAGGGCTTTCCCGGGAGGCGTGGCAGGCCCTGGTGGCGCGGGAGGCGGAGCCCGTCTTCCGGAGGCTCTTGAAGGAAGCCGAGGAGGAGGGCTGGCTCAGGCCGCAGGTGCTTTACGGCTTCTTCCCCGTGGCCCGGGAGGGGGAGGAGCTTCTCGTCTTCTCTCCGGAGACGGGGGAGGTCCTAACGAGCTTCCGCTTCCCCCGGCAGAAGGGCGGGGGGCTAAGCCTCGTGGACTACTTCCGCCCGCGCTTCGCCCCGCCCTTGGGGGACGAGGCGGCCTGGATGCCCAAGGAGGCCTTCCAAGCGGGGGCCCGGGACGTCCTCGGGGTCCAGCTCGTCACCATGGGGGAGGCCCCTTCCCAAAAGGCCAAGGCCCTCTTTGAGTCCGGGGCCTACCAGGACTATCTCTTCGTCCACGGCTTCAGCGTGGAGATGACCGAGGCCCTGGCGGAGTACTGGCACAAAAGGATGCGGCAGATGTGGGGCATCGCCCACAAGGACGCTACCGAGGTCCAGAAGCTCTTCCAGCAGGGCTACCAGGGGGCCCGCTACTCCTTCGGCTACCCCGCCTGCCCGGACCTCGCCGACCAGGCCAAGCTGGACCGGCTCATGGGCTTCCACCGGGTGGGGGTGCGCCTCACGGAGAACTTCCAGCTGGACCCGGAGCACGCCACCAGCGCCCTCGTGGTCCACCACCCCGAGGCCCGCTACTTTAGCGTGGACTAAACCCACCAGGCGAGCTTCTTCCTAGGAAAGGCCTTGGGGGCCACCTTTTCCCCCTTGGGGTAGCGCTCGGGGAGGTAGTGGGGGAAGGCGTAGCTTTCCAGCGCTTCCTCCAGCAGGTTGACGATCCAGACCTCGGGGATGCCCGCCTTTTGGTAGAGGGGAAGCTTGAGGGCGCGGTCCTGGACCAGGGTGGTCTCGGCCACCTCCACCACCAAAAAGGCGTCTTCCGGCCCCGGGTCCCTCTCCCGGTAGGCCTCCAGGGGCGGGCGCAGGAGGACGAGATCGGGCACGGGTTCGGAGGTCTCGGAGAGGAGGAGGGGACACCGCACCATGACCACGGCCTCGCTTCCCAGGGCCTTTTGGAAGAGCCGGTCCAGGTGCATCACGTAGAGGCGGTGCCTTTTCCCCATGGGCGACACGGCATAAACTTCCCCTTCCAGAAGCTCCACCTGCTCAGGTAAAGCCCCGGCCTCGTAGGCCTTGCGGTAGGCCTCCACGGTGAAGCGGTGCTTGACCATCCTTGCCCTCAATATACTGCCCCCGTGGCAGGGGGTCTGCTTGGGCTTTACCACGCCGCCAGGCGCTCGGGTCTGAGGCCCGCCCTCCTGGAGTCCTTGGGGCCGAGGGCGCCCTTTTCCCGGCTTTCCCTCCTGGGGGTAAGGCCTTGGCACCGCCTCGAGGTCTGGGAGGGGAGGCTCTACCTGGACGGCAGGCGGGTGGGGGAGGCCCGGGAGGTCTTCCGCTACCTGGAAAGGGGTCTGGGCAAGGGCTTCTTCCCCGCCTGGATCGGGTTTTTCGCCTACGAGTTCGCCCGCCACCTGGGGCTTCCCGCCCACAAGCCCCTCCCTGGCCTCCCCGAGGCCTTCTTCTATTACTACCCGGAGGGGTATGCCCTCCTGGAGGGAAGGCTCGTGCAGGCCCCCTCCTTCCCCTTGCGGCCCCTCCCCCACGTGCCCCCGCCCGTCCCGGGCTGGCCCCTGGTCTCGGACTTTCCCCGGGAGGCTTTCCTGAGGGGGGTGCGGGAGGTGCAGGAGAGGATCCGGGCCGGGGTGGTCTACCAGGTGAACCTCTCCCACCGCTTCCGCCTCCTAGGCCCCGTGGACCCCCTCCTCCTCTACGCCCGGCTTCGCGCCCTGAACCCCTCCCCCTTCATGGGGCTACTGGAGGGGGAGGGGTGGGCGGTGGTCTCGGGGAGCCCCGAAAGGCTCTTCCAGAAGGTGGGGGCCCGGGTCCTGGCCCGCCCCATCGCGGGCACGCGGCCCAGGGGGAGGACGGAGGCGGAGGACCTGGCCCTGGAACGGGAGCTCCTTTCCTCCCCCAAGGAGCGGGCGGAGCACGCCATGCTGGTGGACCTCCTGCGCAACGACCTCGCCCGGGCGGCCCGCCCGGGTACGGTGCGGGTGCGGGAGCTTTTCACCGTGGAGCGCTACGCCCACGTGATGCACCTGGTCTCCGAGGTGGAGGGCCTCACCGGGGCCTCCCTGGGGGAGGTCTTCGCCGCCCTCTTCCCCGGGGGGACCATCACCGGGGCCCCCAAGGGGACGGTGATGGAGGCCATAAGGGACCTGGAGCCCGTCCCCCGGGGAGCCTACACGGGGAGCCTGGGGTACGTCTCGGGGCGGGGGGCGGATTTCAACATCCTCATCCGCTCCTTCCAAAGGGTGGGGGAGGAGGTCCTCTTCTCCGCGGGGGCGGGGATCGTCATCGCCTCGGAGGCGGAAGAGGAGTACGCGGAGACCCTCCACAAGGCCCAAAGCCTCCTTCTCGCCCTGGAGCGGGGAAGCCCGGGGCAGAGGCCCCTTCCCCCCAGGCCCACCTCCGCCTGGAGCCCGCCTCCCCCGCCCCGGCGCCTTGGGGCCCGCGTCCTCTTCCTGGAGAACCGGGACTCCTTCTCCTACAACCTCGTGGACTACCTCCGCGCCCTGGGGGCCGAGGTCTTGGTGGTGGACCAGGAGGAGGAGCCGGACCTCAAGGGCTTCACCCACCTCCTGGTGGGCCCTGGGCCCAAGGACCCCTTTACCGCAGGCCGGGTCTTGGAGTGGACGGCGCGGGCCCTGGCGGAGGGCATCCCCTTCCTGGGGGTCTGCCTGGGCCACCAGGCCCTGGGGGTGGCCCTGGGGGCGGAGCTCTACCGGGAAAGCCCCGTGCACGGGGAGGCCCACGCCGTCTTCCACGGGGGCGAGGCCCTCTTCCGGGGCTTTCCCAACCCCCTGCCCTTCGCCCGCTACCACTCCCTGGCCCTGAGGCGGCTTCCCCCCGCCCTCAGGCTCCTCGCCTGGACGGAAGCGGGGGTGCCCATGGCCATCTGGGACGGGAGGCGGGCCTACGGGGTGCAGTTCCATCCGGAAAGCATCCTCTCCCCCTGGGGGATGGAGCTATTGGCGCGGTTCCTGGAAACGGGTTAATACCACGCCGGCGACGGGGCCTGGCCCTTGGCGGGGGCTTGGGGGGAAAATGGGGCATGCGGCGGGTCTTGCTCCGGGGCAGGCCTTTTGGGGAGGAGTTGCCGGAAAGCCTCGTCTACCACGGGGCGAGCGTCTTCACCACCTTAAGGGCGGAAGGGGGAAGGCCCCTTTGGCTTGAAGAGCACCTTTTCCGCCTGCGCCGCCACGCCCTGGCCTTGGGGCTCCCTTACCCCGGGGATCGGGTCTTTGTGGAGGAGGTGGAGGCCCTGCTTGCCGCCTTTCCCGACTCTCCTTGCCTCCGCCTCCGCCTCACCGTGGGGGAGGGGGTGTGGCTCTCCGAGGCGAGGCCCTACGCCCCCTTGCCCCCTTCCCTCTACCGGGAGGGGGTCCGGGTCCGGCTCACGGGCTACCGGGTCCACCCCGACCTCGCCCGGTACAAGACGGGGAACTACCTCCCCTACCGCCTGGCCCTGGAGGAGGCCCGGAAGGAGGGGGCTTTTGAAGGGCTCCTCTTGGACGCCTTCGGCCACGTGGTGGACGGGAGCCGCACGAGCCCCCTGCTCTTCCGGGAGGGGACGCTCTACCTCCTGGAGGGGGGCCTCGAGGGGATCACCCGGGAGAAGGTGGCGGAGGCCGCCCGGGGCTTGGGCCTCCGGGTGGAGCGGGTTCTTCTGCGCCCGGAGGGGCTTCAGGGCACCCTTCTCCTGGCGGGAAGCGGCGTGGGCCTCTTGCCGGCGGGCTTCCTCCCCCAGGAGCTTCTTCCCCTGGTCCAGGCGTTCCTTCCCGGCTGCTATACTAAGTAGCGGTACCTCCAGCCCAGCGCCTTGGGCTGGTGCCCCTTTTTACGCGGAGGGAAGGGATGAAGAAACCGGTCTACCTCACCCCGGAAGGCTACAGGCGCCTTCAGGAGGAGCTCCACCACCTTAAGACCACCAAGCGGCAGGAGATCTCCGCCGACTTTGAACAGGCCCTGGAGGAAGGGGACCTCAGGGAGAACGCAGGCTACGACGAGGCCCGGCGGGCCATGTGGCAGAACGAGGCCCGGATCGCCCAGCTGGAGGACCTCCTCGCCCGGGCGGTGGTGGTGGAGGGAAACGGCTCCTACGACCAGGTGGCCCTGGGTTGCCAGGTGGAGCTGGAGACCGAGGCCGGGGAGAGGCTTTCCCTGGCCATCGTGGGCAGCCACGAGGCCGACATCTTCAGCGGCAAGATCTCCGACGAGTCCCCCCTGGGCCAGGCCCTTCTGGGCAAGAAGGTGGGGGATGTGGTGGAGATCCGCGGCAAACGGGGGGCCCAGGTCTACACCATCCTGGAGATCAGGCCCCTATAGGGCGGAGGCGGTGCGCAAGGGGCCCACGGTCTCCTCGGCGTGCGCCTTGAGGGCCAGGAAGAGGCGATCCAAAGGCGCCGCTTCCAGGTAGGGTAGGGCCTCTCCCCCAGGGAGGTGGAGGATGGCCCTGAGGGCTTCCACCCCCTTCTCCCCCAGGTAAACCCCTTCCCCTCCCAGGCGCCCCCCCTGCAGGTGGAGGCCTTGGCCCAGGAGGCTTGGGGCGAGCCCCCCCGCCTTCACCACCCGCCAGCCCGCCCAGACCAGGGGAAGGAGGGGGTTTTCCCACTTGGCGATGCCCCTCAGGCCGGAGACGAAGACGGGGTAGAGCCTGGGGGCCGCCTCCGGGGAGGCCAGGCGGTAGGCGAGTTCGGCCAGAAAGGAGGCGAGGAGGAAGCGCCGGGGCTCCTCCAGGCCGTGGAGCCTGCCCAGGAGCTCCACCTGGGTGAGGGTGGGCAGGCCCTCCGCCTTACCCTCCTTGGCGTACACCTGGAAGCGCACGTGGTGGAAGAGGGAGAGCCGCCCCGAGCGGCCCGAGGGGCGCAGGCCCTTCTTGGCCACGGCCTCGAGGCTCCCCTTTGGGGTCAGGAAGCGGAGGAGCAAGTCGCCCTGCGGTAGGGCTCGCCGCCCCACCACGATGCCCTCCTCCAGGCGGTAGCGCTCCACCTTTCCAGTGTATGCTGGAGGCATGGAACGGAGCCTGCGCGACATCCTGGAGTGGGTGGTCCTGGGCCTTTTGGTGGTGGTGGGGGTCCTGCTCGCCCTCTTTGTGGGAGGGTGGGTCTTCACCTTCTTGGGCAAGGTTCTTCTAGCCCTCTCCGGGCTTATCTGGAAGCTTCTCCAGTACGCTATTCCCCTCCTCATCCTGGCGGGGATCGGCTACGGGGTGGTCTACTTCTTGCAAAAGCGGAACGCCTAAACCCTTGACACCTTATGGCAAAAGGGTATACCCTCCTTTCTGACCGAAAGGGGGAAGGGATGGGACCCATTGACCGCCGGTTCTTGTTCAGGCTGAGCGCGCTTCTCGGGGCGGGCGCTTTACTCCGCGCCCAGGCCAACGAGCGGGTGGAGTACCGGGAGTTCAAAAAGGAGACCCCCATAGCCGTGGTCTATCACCTGGACTTCGGTGACCCGGGCCGCTTCGGGCAGATGCTCACCAACATCAGCAACCACCTGTCCGTCTACGACAACGATCCCTTCAAGATCAAGATCGTGGTGGTGGCCCACGGGGCGGGGGTGCAGTTCTTCCTGAAGGACCTGGAGGGCACGCCCTGGGCTTCGGCCCAGTACGACCGGGAGGCCCTCTTTAGCCGCGTGAAACAGCTGGCCCAGCTGGGGGTGGAGTACTACCTCTGCGAGATCACCTTCAGCCGCAACAACATCCCCAAGGACAAGCTCCGCCCCGAGGACTTCCTCAAGTGGGTGCCCTCTGGGGTGGGTGCCTTGGGGGAACTCCAGGCTAAGGGGTATGCCTACATCAAGGTAGGGTGAACCTCCCGGGGCCCCTGGGGGTGCGTATAATGCCCCCATGCGGGTTCTTTTCATCGGGGACGTCATGGCCGAGCCCGGCCTCCGGGCGGTAAGCCTGCACCTGCCCGACATCCGCGACCGCTACGACCTGGTCATCGCCAACGGGGAGAACGCCGCCAAGGGGAAGGGGCTGGACAAGCGAGCCTACCGCCTCCTGAGGGAAGCGGGGGTAGACCTCGTCTCCTTGGGCAACCATGCCTGGGACCACAAGGAGGTCTACGAGCTCTTGGAGAAGGAGCCGGTGGTGCGCCCCCTCAACTATCCCCCCGGCACCCCGGGGCGGGGGTGGTGGCGGCTTAGCGCAGGGGGCGAGAGCCTCCTCTTCGTCCAGGTGATGGGGCGCGTCTTCATGGACCCCCTGGACGACCCCTTCCGCGCCCTGGACCGCCTCTTGGAGGAGGAGAAGGCGGATTACATCCTGGTGGAGGTGCACGCCGAGGCCAGCAGCGAGAAGATGGCCCTGGCCCATTACCTGGACGGCCGGGTCTCCGCCGTCCTCGGCACCCACACCCACGTGCCCACCCTGGACACCCTCCGCTTCCCCAAGGGCACCCTCTACCAGACGGACGTGGGCATGACCGGCACCTACCAGTCCATCATCGGGGGGGAGGTGGAAACCTTCCTGGCCCGCTTCCTCACGGGGCGCCCCCAGCCCTTTCGGCCCGCCCAGGGCAAGGCCCGCTTCCACGCCACGGAGCTCTTCTTTGAGGGGGGTAAGCCCGCGTCCCTGAGCCCGTACGTTTGGGAAGAGCCGTGAGGGGGATGGACCAGGCCTTTGACCAGCTGCGCGCGGAGGTGGACCTCCTGGGCCGCCTCCTGGGGGAGGCCATCCAGGCCATCTCGGGGGAGCGCTTCTTCCGGCTGGTGGAGGAGGTCCGGCTTTTGGCCAAGTCCCGGCGGCAGGGGGAGGAAGGGGCGGGGGAGGCCCTGCTGCGGCGGGTGGAGGGGTTGTCCGTGGAGGAGGCCGAGGCCTTGGTGCGGGCCTTCACCCACTACTTTCACCTGGTGAACCTGGCGGAGGAACGCCACCGGGTGCGGGTGAACCGCCTGCGGGCGAAGGCGGAGACCCTGGAAAACCCCAGGCCCGAGGGCTTCCTGGCCCTGGCCAAGGCCCTAAAGGAGCGGGGGCTCTCCCTGGAGGAGGCCGAGGCCCACCTCAACCGCCTGGAGCTCCTCCTCACCTTCACCGCCCACCCCACGGAGACCCGCCGCCGCACCCTCAGGCACCACTTGGAGAGGCTTCAGGAGGAGTTGGAGGCGGAAGACCGCGGCCCTTTGGCGGCCAGGGTGGCGCTCCTTTACGCCACCGAGGAGGTGCGCAAGGCGCGCCCCAGCGTGGAGGACGAGATCAAGGGGGGGCTCTATTACCTGCCCACCTCCTTGTGGCAGGCCATTCCCAAGGTGGTGGCGGGCCTCGAGGCCGCCCTGGAGAGGGTCTACGGCAAGCGCCCCCGCCTGCGGAGCCCGGTACGCTTCAGGAGCTGGATCGGCGGCGACCGGGACGGCAACCCCTTCGTCACCCCCGAGGTCACCGCCTTCGCCGCCCGCTACGCCCGCCAGGTGGCGCGGGAGAAATTCTTGGAGGCCTTGGAGAACCTGGTGCGGGACCTTTCCCTCTCCGAGGCCAAGGTGCCCGTGCCCCGGGAGGTGCGGGAGGGGGGCGAGGGGGTGGGGCGCTTTCCGGGCGAACCCTACCGCCGCTTCTTCGCCCGGCTCTACGCCCGGCTGGAAGGGGGGGAGGCCAGCACCGAGGAGCTCTTGCGCGCCTTCCGCGTGGCGGAGGCGGGTTTGGCCTCGGTGGGCCTGGGGGCGGTGGCGGCGAGCCTCCTCCGGCCCGTGGAGGCCCGCCTATGGGCCTTCGGCCTGGAGCTCGCTCCCTTGGACCTCAGGGAGGAGTCAGGGAAGCTTCTAGAGGCGGCGGCGGAACTCCTCGCCCGGGGTGGGGTCCACCCCGACTTGCTCGCCCTCTCCCCCGAGGCCCAGGAGGACCTCCTCACCCGGGAGCTAAAGACCGCCCGCCCCCTCCTCCCCGTGGGGGAGGCCCCCCAGGGGGAGGCCCTGCGGAGGGCCCTGGGGGCCCTCGGGGCCTGGCAGGACAAGGGGGCCCACGTGGTCTCCATGACCCACCATCCCGCAGACCTCCTCGCCGTCTTCCTCCTGGCCCGGGAGGTGGGCCTCTACCGCCCGGGCCGGCCCCTGCCCTTTGACGTGGTCCCCCTCTTTGAGACCCTGGAGGACCTGCGCCGGGCCCCGGAGGTACTCCGCCGCCTCCTCAAGAACCCCGTCTTCCTGGCCCACGCCCGGGGGCGGGGCGGGGTGGAGGTGATGATCGGCTACTCCGACTCCAACAAGGACGCGGGCTTTCTCATGGCCAACCTGGCCCTCTACCAGGCCCAGGAGGCCTTGAGCCAGGTGGGGCGGGAGGTGGGGCTTTCCGTCCACTTCTTCCACGGGCGGGGCACCTCCACGGCCCGGGGTGGGGGTTCGGCGGGGCGGGCCATCGCGAGCCTCCCCCCCCGGAGCGTGGGCCACCGCCTGCGGCTCACGGAGCAGGGGGAGGCCCTGGCGGACCGCTACGCCCACCCGGACCTGGCGGTGCGCCACCTGGAGCAACTCCTCTTCCACTTCGCCCAGGCGGCCCTGGGGGAGGGGGTGGAGCCCAAGCCCCCCTGGCGGGAGGCCCTGGCCCAGGCGGCCGAGGAGAGCATGGCCCGCTACCGGGCCCTCCTCGCCGAGGAGGGCTTCTTTCCCTTCTTCGAGGCCTTCACCCCCATCCGGGAGATCGGGGAGCTCCCCATCGCCAGCCGCCCCGTGTACCGCCACGGCCGGGTGCGGGACGTGCGGGACCTCAGGGCCATCCCCTGGGTCATGGCCTGGACCCAGGTGCGCCTCCTCCTGCCGGGATGGTACGGCCTTTCCGCCCTGGAGGTCCTCCCTTTGGACCTGTTGCGGACCATGTACCGGGAGTGGCCCTTCTTCGCCTCCACCCTGGAGAGCGCCGCCATGGCCTTGGCCAAGGCCGACCTGGGGGTGGCAAGGCTCTACCTGCGCCTGGTGCCCGAGGCGCTTCACCCCCTTTTCCACCGCATCGCCGAGGAGTATGGGAAGGCCTTTTCCCTCCTGGAGGCCATCTTCCAGGCCCCCCTCCTCCACAATCAGAAGACCCTGGAGCGGCAGATCGCCCTGCGCAACCCCTACGTGGACCCCATCAACTTCGTGCAGGTGGAGCTTTTGCGCCGCTACCGCGCCCCGGGGGGCCGGGAGGACGAGGCCCTGAGGCGGGCCCTCCTTCTCTCCCTCCTGGGGGTGGCGGCGGGCCTCAGGAACGCGGGCTAGGGGCCTCCCACCCCCAGGCCCCGTATGATGGGAGCCGATGGAGATCCTCGGCCAGCACCCCGAGCAGCGGGTGGGCGTCTTCGTGGACACCCAGAACCTCTACCACTCGGCCCGGGACTACTACGAGCGTAACGTGAACTTTGAGAGCCTCCTGCGCTTTGCCGTGGGGGGAAGGCGCCTGGTCCGGGCCACCGCCTACGTGGTGGAGAAGGAGGGGGACACCTCCGCCTGGCCCTTCATCTACAAGCTCTCCACCATCGGCTACAAGGTGCGGCGCATGTACCTCACGGTGAAGGAGCTGGGGGAGGGGGGCAGGCCCATCTACGAGGGGAACTGGGACATGGGCATCGCCGCGGACATGGTGCGGCTCATGCCCCACCTGGACGTGGTGGTCCTGGGGAGCGGGGACGGGGACTTCGTGGAGATCCTCGAGGTCCTCATGGAGCGGGGTATCCGGGTGGAGGTGATCGCCTTCCGGGAGACCACGGCCCAGAGGCTCATCGACGCGGTGGACCGCTTCACCCACCTCCCCGAGATCCCTAACCCCTTCATGGAGCCCAAGAACCAAGGATGACGGACCTTTCCCTTTACGACTACCCCCTCCCCCCGGAGCAGATCGCCCAGGAGGGGGTGGAGCCCCGGGACATGGCCCGGATGCTGGTGGTCTACCGGGAAGGCCCCTTCCGGGTGGCCCACAAGCGGGTGCGGGACCTCCCCGAGTTCCTGCGCCCGGGGGACGTCCTGGTCTTCAACGAGAGCAAGGTGATCCCGGCGAGGCTTCTCGCCAGGAAGCCCACGGGGGGAAAGGTGGAGGTCCTCCTGGTCCGGGAAAGGGTCCCCGGGCTTTGGGAGGCCCTTCTGGGCCCCGCGCGGAAGGCTCCCCTTGGCACGAGGCTTCTCCTCCTCTCCCCCAAGGACCTGGCCCCGGTCCCGGGCCTCGATGCGGAGGTGGTGGGGGTGGAGGAGGACGGTGTCCGCCTCCTCCGCTTCCGGGGGGACCTCCTGGCCCACCTGGAGGCGGTGGGGGAGGTGCCCCTCCCCCCCTACATCAAGGCCAAGGTCCCCATGGAGCGCTACCAGACGGTCTACGCCCGGCGGCCGGGCTCCGTGGCCGCCCCCACCGCCGGGCTCCACTTCACCCCTGAGCTTCTGGAAAGACTTCGTGAAATGGGGGTGGAGCTTCGCTTCCTCACCCTCCACGTGGGTCCCGGCACCTTCCGCCCGGTGAAGGGGGATCCCGAGAAGCACGAGATGCACGCCGAGCCCTACGCCATCCCCGAGGAGGTGGCGGAGGCTGTCAACCGGGCCAAGCGGGAGGGGAGGCGGGTGGTGGCGGTGGGCACCACGGTGGTCCGGGCCCTGGAGAGCGCCTACCGGGAAGGGGTCAGGGTGGTGGCGGGCGAGGGGGAGACGCAGCTCTTCATCCGCCCCCCCTATACCTTCAAGGCCATAGACGCCCTCTTCACCAACTTCCATCTGCCCCGCTCCACCCTCCTCATGCTGGTGGCGGCCTTTTTGGGGAGAGAGCGCACCCTTGAGGCCTACCGCCTGGCGGTGGGGGCGGGCTACCGCTTCTACTCCCTGGGGGACGCCATGCTCATCCTGTAGAGCGCGAGGGCCAGGGCCTCCATCTCCTCCCGCAGGTGGAGGGCCTTAAGCCACCTCTCGGGGATGGCCTCCTTGCCGTAGTACGCTCCGGCGAGCTCGCCGTAGACCGCCCCCACCGTGTCCGCGTCCCCGCCCAGGTTCACGGCCAGGACCATGCCTTCCTCAAAGTCCCGCCCCCGGGCGAAGGCCCAAAGGGCCGCGGCCAGGGTGCCCGGGGCGTAGCCCGGCCCCTCCTCCGGCGCCTCCCAAAACCCTCCTGCCACCACCCGCCTCAGGGCGGGATGGAGGTCGGCTTCCCGGAAGGGCTCCAGGGCGAGGAGGTCCGCCTTGGAGGCCCCTTCCAGGGCCCCCTGGAGGAGCCAGGCCAGGATCTCCGTGGCCTCGAGGGCCTCCCTCGCCCCGTGGGTGGTGCGGGCGGAGAGGCGGGCCAGCTCCCGGAGCCTTGGGCTTTTCCGGTAGGCCAGGACCAGGGGGGCGAGGCGCATGAGGGGGCCGTTTCCCGCCCCCTCCTCGTCCCCGGCGTAGGGCTCGCCCGTGGTCGCATACCGCTCCAGGGCCCTCCTGGTGGCGTGGCCTATGTCAAAGCAGGTCCCCGTGGCGCTCCGGTACCCCTCCCGGTACCAGCGCAGGTAACGGTCCATCTGGTCCTTGGGGTCGAACCCCTTCTCCAAGAGGCTTTCCGCCAGGCACAAGGCCTGGCTCGTGTCATCCGTCCAGAAGCCAGGGGGCAGGCGGTGGGGCCCTCCGCCCCGCATCTCCCTGACCTCCGGGAAGGTCCCCCTCGCCTGGAACTCCACCTGGGCCCCCAGGGCGTCCCCCACCGCCAGGCCCAGGAGGGCCCCCAGGTAGCGGTCCTGCTCCTCCTTTAGACCCTTCACCCACGCCTCCGCCTCCTCAGGCCCCAAGAGGGTGGGCCTGCGTTCCGGGGGAAACCAGGCGAGGAGGCGGGCGGCCTCCTGGGGGTCCAGGCCCCGGGGGCTTCGGGCCAGGAGGAGCTTGTGGTCCCCGTCCGCCAGGGCCACCATGCCCAGCAAAAAGCCCTCCACCCCCGCTCCCGGGGGAAGGGGAGGCCCCAGGTAGACGGCGTCCACCTCCTCCCCGTCGGCGGGGTTCAGGAGGCCCGGGATGAGGCCGTAGTTCACCGGGGCCGGGCTTTCCACCCGGTCCAAGAGGAGCCTTCCCCCCTTCCAGGCGTAGCGCAGGGGGCTATCCTTGCTCCACTCCACGCGCATGCTCAGCCGCCTCATACCAGCCTCAGGAGGGCCTGGGCCACGGAGAGGTAGATGAGGAGGCCCGTCACGTCGGTGAGGGTGGCGATCAGGGGGTTGGAGAGGAGGGCCGGGTCCACCCCCAGCCGCCTCAGGAGGAAGGGCAGGAGGGCCCCCACCAGGTTGGCGAAGAGCACGATGAGGAAGAGGGCGAGGCCCACCACGGGCAGGAGGAGGGGGTGGCCGTCCCAGTAGACCTTGCCCAGGAGGAGGAGGCCCAGGGTGAGGCCCAGGAGGAGGCCCACCGCGCTCTCCTTGGCGGCCACCCGCCGCCAGTCCCTCAGGTCCAGGTCCCGGGTGGCCAGGGCCCGGATGATGAGGGTGGCCGACTGGTTGCCGGTGTTGCCCCCGGTGCCCAGGAGGACGGGCACGTAGAAGGCCAGGGCGGTGGCCGCCTCCAAGACCCTCTCAAAGCCCTGGAGAATGGTGCTGGTAACCATTCCCGTGAAGATCAGGATCACGAGCCAGCGCACCCGGGCCAGCCAGAGCTGCACCGGGGAGGCTTGGCTGTAGACCAGGTCGGGGACGTCCACCGCCGCCAGCCGGTGGATGTCCTCCGTGGCCTCCTCCTCCAGCACGTCCAGGACGTCGTCCACCGTGACGATGCCCACCAGCCGCCCCTCCTCGTCCACCACGGGGAGCACGGTGAAGTCGTAGTCGGCCATGAGGCGGGCCACCTCTTCCTGGTCGGTGTCCGTGCGCACGAACACCACCTTGGGGTTCATGATCTCCGCCACCCGCGTCCTGGGGTCGGCCACGATCAGGTCCCGTAAGGAGAGCACCCCCTTCAGGCGGCCCTCCCCGTCCACCACGTAGATGTAGTAGATGGTCTCGGCATCGGGGGCGGCCCGGCGCAGGAAGCGGATCACCTCCTCCACGGTCATCCCCTCCCGCACCGCCACGTACTCCGGGGTCATGAGGCCGCCCGCCTCGTCCTCCTCGTAGCGGGTGAGCTCCTCCACCTCGGCCCGGGTCTTGGGGTCCAGGGCTTCCTTGAGGCGGTGGGCGAGCACGGGGTCCTCCTCCTCCACCGCCTGGAGGGCGTCCGCCAGGTCGTCCAGGGAGAGCTCCTCCAAAAGCTCCTGCACCCGCCAGGGCGGGAGGGTCTTCAGGTACTCCGCCTGCTCCTCCGGTGGGAGGTTGGAGAAGACCTCGGCCGCGCGGTCTTTGGGAAGGAGGGTGAGGACCACGTAGCGGTGCTCCCCCCGGAGGTCGTCCCAAAGCGCCAAGAGGTCCTGGGGATGGGTGTCTTCCAGGAGCTTCTGCAGGGTCAGGGTGTCGCCCTCTTCCAGGGCTTGGCGAAGGGGGGAAAGGGTCGTCTCCACAGGCGGCCTCCTTTCTTCAGCGAAGGCCGCCCGGGGGCGGCCTTCAGGGCCTAGGACTCGAGGGCAGAGCCTCTGGCATACCACTTCTAGCCTAGGGGGCCGGGCCGGGAGCGTCAACCGCGCCCACTAGAAATGTCGGAAAAATTGAGGTTGACACGCTCAAGGGGTGTGCCCTATCCTGGAGCCCGGCCTTGGGGCCGGGAGGCGCATGTTCGGACAGCTGGCGGCACGACTGCAGGAGGCCATAGACCGGCTAAGGGGCCGGGGCCGGATCGGCGAGGAGGACCTGAAGGCGACCCTCCGGGAGATCCGCCGCGCCCTCATGGACGCCGACGTGAACCTGGAGGTGGCCCGGGCCTTCGTGGAAGGGGTACGGGAGCGGGCCTTGGGGCAGAAGGTCCTGGAGTCCCTGACCCCCGCCGAGGTGATCCTGGCCACGGTCTACGAGGCCCTGAAGGAGGCCTTGGGCGCCGAGCCCCGCTACCCCGTCCTCAAGGACAAGAACCTCTGGTTCCTGGTGGGCCTCCAGGGCTCGGGCAAGACCACCACCGCCGCCAAGCTTGCCCTCCACTACAAGGGGAAGGGGCGCCGGCCCCTCTTGGTGGCCGCGGACACCCAGCGCCCCGCCGCCCGGGAGCAGCTTAGGCTTCTGGGGGAGAAGGTGGGGGTGCCCGTGCTGGAGGTGATGGACGGGGAACCCCCGGAGTCCATCCGCCGCCGGGTGGAGGAGAAGGCGAGGGCGGAGGTGCGGGACCTCATTCTGGTGGATACCGCAGGCCGCCTCCAGATCGACGAGCCCCTCATGGAGGAGCTCGCCCGCCTGAAGGCGGCCCTGAAGCCGGACGAGGTCTTGCTGGTGCTGGACGCCATGACCGGCCAGGAGGCCCTCTCCGTGGCCCGGGCCTTCGACGAGCGGGTGGGGGTCACGGGCCTGGTCCTCACCAAGCTGGACGGGGACGCCCGGGGCGGGGCGGCCCTCTCCGCCCGGCACGTCACCGGGAAGCCCATCTACTTTGCCGGCGTCTCCGAGCGCCCCGAGGGCCTCGAGCCCTTCTATCCGGACCGCCTGGCGAGCCGCATCCTGGGCATGGGGGACGTGGCCACCCTGGCCGAGAAGGTCAAGGCGGCGGGGTTAGAGGCGGAGGCGCCCAGGTCCGCCAAGGAGCTCACCCTGGAGGACTTCCTCAGGCAGATGCAGAACCTCAAGCGCCTGGGCTCCTTCTCGGAGGTCCTGGGGATGCTCCCCGGGATGGGACGGCTTTTGCCCCAGGGGGTCCAGGTGGACGACCGGGCCCTGAAGCGCCTCGAGGCCATCGTCCTCTCCATGACCCCCGAGGAGCGGAGGGACCCCCGTATCCTAAACGGCTCCCGCCGCAAGCGCATCGCCAGGGGAAGCGGCACCACGGTTCAGGAGATCAACCGCTTCATCAAGGCCTTTGAGGAGACCAAAGCCCTGATGAAGTCCCTGGAAAAGAAGCGTGGCCGGGGACTCATGGGAATGTTCAGGAGGTAGGAGGAAAATGGTCAAGATCAGGCTTTCCCGGTTCGGCTCCAAGCACAACCCCCATTACCGCATCGTGGTCAGCGACAGCCGCAAGAAGCGGGATGGGGCCTATATAGAGAAGATCGGTTACTACGACCCCCGCAAGACCACCCCGGACTGGCTCAAGGTGGACGTGGAGCGGGCCAAGTACTGGCTCTCCGTGGGGGCAAAGCCCACGGACACCGCCCGGAGGCTCCTCCGCCAGGCGGGGGTTTTCCGGCAGGAAGGCTGACACCCCCCATGCTGGCCTGGGCCAGCATGGGGCCCCCGAGCGCCGGACGGGTTTCCCGTGCGGCCTTTTCCCGTTAGCATGGGGCCATGAGGGACCTGGTGGAGTACCTGGCGAAAAACGTGGTGGACCAGCCGGAGCGGGTCCGGGTGCAGGAGCGGCGCACCCGGGAGGGGCCGGTCTACGTGGTGGAGGTGGCTCCCGAGGACAAGGGCCGCCTGATCGGCAAGCAGGGCCGGGTCATCGAGGCCATCCGCACCCTGGTGCGGGCCTACGCCAAGCGCAAGGTGGGGGTAGAAGTCCGCTGAAGCGCCCCCTTGTGCCATAATGCGTATTGGGCTAAAGGCATGCGCCTGGTGGAGATCGGCCGGTTCGGTGCCCCCTACGCCCTCCAGGGGGGCTTAAGGTTCCGCGGTGAGCCGGTGGTGGCTCACCTGGAGCGGGTCTACGTGGAAGGGCATGGCTGGCGGGCGGTGGAGGACCTCTACCCGGTGGGCGGGGACCTGGTGGTCCACCTGGCGGGGGTCGGCACCCGGGAGCTGGCCGAGGCCCTGGTGGGGCTCCGGGTGTACGCGGAGGTGGCGGACCTCCCTCCCTTGGAGGAGGGGCAGTACTACTACTTCGCCCTCATGGGCCTCCCCGTTTACGTGGAAGGGCGGCAGGTGGGGGAGGTGGCGGACATCCTGGACGCCGGGGCCCAGGACGTGCTGGTCATCCGGGGGGTGGGGGAGAGGCTCCGCGATCAGCGGGAGCGCCTTGTCCCCCTGCAGGCCCCCTACGTGCGGGTGGCGGAGGATGGGATCCACGTGGAGCCCATCCCGGGGCTCTTTGACTAGATGCGCTACTCCATCCTGACCCTCTTCCCCGGCCTTATCCGGCCTTGGCTCTCCGAGTCCCTCCTGAAGCGGGCGGCGGCAGAGGGGCTGATTCAGGTGGAGGTGGTGGACCTAAGGGCCTTCGGACTCGGCCGCCACCGCAGCGTGGACGACACCCCTTACGGGGGTGGGGCGGGCATGGTGATCCGGCCCGACGTGGCCGTGGCGGCGGTGGAGTCCGTCCTTCCCGCCGACGAGGTGATCCTCCTCTCCCCGGCGGGGGAGCCCTTCACCCAGAGGGTGGCCGAGGAGCTCGCCACCCGGGAGCACCTGGTCCTCCTCTCCGGGCGGTACGAGGGGTTTGACGCCCGGGTGGAGGCCTTCGTGACCCGCGCCCTCTCCATCGGGGACTACGTGCTCATGGGGGGGGAGGTGGCGGCCTTGGCGGTCCTGGAGGCCACGGCCCGCCTCATCCCCGGGGTCATCGGCGATCCGGAAAGCCACCGCCAGGACTCCTTCGTGCGCGGCCTCCTGGACTACCCCCAGTACACCCGTCCCCCGGAGTTCCGAGGCCTCGTTGTCCCTCTGGTCCTGCGCTCCGGAAACCACCAGGAGGTGGAGAGGTGGCGGCGGAAGGAGGCGCTGAGGCGCACCCTGGCCCTGCGCCCGGAGCTCGTGCGGCAGGCCAGGCTGGGGGCGGCCGAGGCCCTTTGGCTTGCAGAACTGGACCGGGAGGGCTAAACTTAGGGCTGTTGCCCATGAACCCCTTAGGGTTCCTCTGGGGCGGGAGGCGAGCGATGAACCGAGGAGCGCTTTTAAAAGTGGTGGAGTCCCGATACACCCGCACCGACCTGCCCGAGTTCCGCCCGGGGGACACCGTGCGGGTGGCCTACCGGGTGAAGGAGGGTAACCGCACCCGGGTGCAGAACTTTGAGGGGATCGTCATCAAGGTCAAGCGGAACGGCTACAACACCAGCTTCACCGTGCGCAAGGTGAGCTACGGGGTGGGGGTGGAGCGCATCTTCCCCCTCAACTCCCCCTTGATTGAGAAGGTGGAGATCGTCCAGCGGGGACGGGCCCGCCGGGCCAAGCTCTACTTCATCCGGGAGCTTTCCGAAAGGGAGATCCGCCGCAAGCTTCGCGCCGACCGCAAGCGCATCGGCCAGGACCAGGAGCAGGCCAGGGCCGCCAAGGAGGCCGCCGCCGAAGGGGAAGCGCCCCAGGAATAGCCCGGGGCCACCTCATACCACCCCATGCTGGCTTGGGCCAGCATGGGGCCCCGGTCGAAGGGCTTCTGGAGTGCGGAGGGCGCAGGGGGTGAGGCCGCCCCCTAGTTCTTTTCCTTGAGAAACCCCAGGGCCCTGGCCCTCTCCAGGGCTTCCACACGGTTCTTGGCCAGGAGTTTTCCGTAGATGCTTTCCAGGTGGTCCTTCACCGTGTCCGGGGAAAGGCGGAGGGCCTTGGCCATTTCCTTCACGGAAAGCCCCTGGGCTAAGAGCCCGAGCACCTCCATTTCCCTGGGGGTGAGGGTGGGGAGGTCCGGGGGGCGGAGGCGCTCTTCCCCTCGAGCCACCCGCAGCAGGCGCCTTTTCAGCTCGGCGGCGGAGAGCTCCTTGGAGAAGTAGGCGTCTGCCCCGGCCAGGAAGGCCTCCCGCACCAGGGCCGGCTCCTGGTAGGTGGTGAGGAGGGCGATGAGCCCCCCGTAGCGGGCCTCTCGGAGCCTCCGGGTGCACTCCAGGCCGTCCATGCCGGGCATCTTAAGGTCCAGGAGGACGGCCTCGGGGGCTAGGGCCAGGGTCTTGGCCAGGGCCTCCTGGCCCGTGGCCGCCTCCCCCACCACCAGAAGCCCCTCGCCCTCGAGGCCCGCCCGCAGGCCCAGGCGGAAGAGGGGGTGGTCGTCGGCGATGAGCACCCGGAGGCTTTCCACGGCCCCCATCTCCCCCCTAGCATACCCGCGCCAAGGCGGGGCCTATACTGGAGGCATGTCCTTGACCCTGAACGGCCTGGCCCAGCTCTCCGGCCGGGCCTCGGAACACGTGCTCCGGGAGGAGGTGGAGGAGACCGGCCTCGCCCCCGAGGTAATCCTGGAAAAGCTTCGGGAGCGCCTTCTCGTCATGCGGGACTCCATCCGGCGGGGCCTGGCCTCGGATGCCCCCAGCGTGGCCGGGTTGGTGGGCAAGAACGCCAAGACCCTCTGGGAGGCCCCAGATCCCCTGCGGGACCCCCTCCTCAAACGGGTCCAGGCCTACGCCATGGCGGTGAACGAGGAGAACGCCCGCATGGGGCGCATCGTGGCCGCCCCCACCGCGGGAAGCGCGGGCACCCTGCCCGGAGCCCTCCTGGGGGTGGCCGACCACCTGGGCATCCCCGACGAGGAGTTGCTCCTGCCCATGGTGCTGGCGGCGGGGGTGGCCAAGATCATCAGCCGGCAGATCTACATCGCCGGGGCCAGCGGGGGGTGCCAGGCGGAGATCGGCTCCTCCGCGGCCATGGCCGCGGCCGCGGTGACCGAGCTCCTCGGGGGTAGCCCGGAGGCCTGCGCCCACGCGGCCGCCCTGGCCCTGCAGAACACCCTGGGCTTGGTCTGCGATCCCGTGGGGGGGTTCGTGGAGGTGCCCTGCGTGATGCGGAACGGTTTTTATGCGGTCCACGCGGTGAGCGCCGCCTCCATGGCCCTGGCCGGGATCCGGAGCGTCATCCCCCCAGACGAGGTCATCCTGGCCATGGCGGGGATCGGGCGCTTGCTGCCCTTGGAACTCAAGGAAACGGGCCTGGGAGGGCTCGCAGACACCCCCACGGGGCGGAGGCTTGCGGCCAGGGCCCAGGAGGGGAAGCCGGAGGACACCCCCTCCTGAGCCCCGAGACCCTTGGCCAGGCTACTCCTCGCCCTTGGCCACGGGCACCCCCACCAGGTTTCCCCACTCCGTCCAGGAGCCGTCGTAGTTCTTCACGCGGGGGTAGCCCAGGAGGTACTTGAGCACGAACCAGGAGTGGCTGGAGCGCTCGGCGATGCGGCAGTAGACCACCACGTCCTTTTCCCGGGTGACCCCCAGGGGTTCGTAGAGGGCCCGAAGTTCCTCGGCGCTCTTGAAGGTGCCGTCGGGGTTCACCGCCTTGGCCCAGGGGATGTTCTTGGCCCCGGGGATGTGGCCGGCGCGGAGGGCCCCCTCCTGGGGGTAGTTGGGCATGTGGGTGAGCTCGCCCCGGTACTCCTCCGGGCTCCGCACGTCCACCAGCACCCCCTTGCCCTCCTTTACCTTGAGGATGTGCTTTAACACCTCGTCCCGGTACGCGCGGATGGACTCGTCCCGGTAGGGCACCTGGTACTGGCCCCGGGGGTAGCTGGGCACCTCCGTGGTGAGGGGGCGGCCCTCCTCCAACCACTTCTGTCTTCCCCCGTTCATGAGGCGCACGTCCGGGTGGCCGTTGTACTTGAAGAACCAGAAGGCGTAAGCCGCCCACCAGTTGTTCTTGTCCCCGTAGAGGACCACGGTGGTGTCGTTGGAGATGCCCAAACGCTCCATGAGGGCGGCAAACCCCTCCTCGTCCACGAAGTCCCGCACCACCGGGTCCCAGAAGTCCCGTTGCCAGTCTATCTTCTGCGCCCCCGGGATGTGGCCGGTCTCGTAGAGGAGGATGTCCTCGTCCACCTCCAGGATCCGCACCTGGGGGTCGTCCAGGTGGTTCGCCACCCATTCGGTGCTCACCAAGACCTCGGGATGGGCGTAGCCCATGGCCTCACCTCCTCAGGGCACTATACCCCTGAGCAAGGTGGTGGCAATGGCGGGGCTCACATTTGCCCCAGAAGGGCTTGTGGCGGGGGGTGGTTTTTGGTATAAAGACCCCTGGGGAGTAGCCGCCCCGAAACGGGGCCAGCCGGCCGTCAGTACGGGAGGTTTCCCCGGTCGGCTGGGGCGCCTAAAGGCGCATGGCGAGACCACCTGTACGGGTGGCCTCGAGGTTTTTGCTACTCCCAAAGGAGGTGGCGATGGACGTACTGGCGCTGGTACTCATGGGGTTGGTCTTCGTGGCCAGCCTGCTCATCCAAGGTGGTCTGCAGGCGACCTTTGCCCGCTTCAGCCGGGTGGCCAACAGCCGGGGCCTCACCGGGGCCCAGGTGGCCCGGGCCATCCTGGACGCCCACGGGTTAAGCCACGTGCGGGTGGAAGCGGTGCCCGGGGCCCTCACGGACCACTACGACCCCCATGCCAAGGCGGTGCGGCTCTCCGAGCCCAACTACGCCTCGCCGAGCCTGGCCGCCCTGGCGGTGGCCGCCCACGAGGTGGGGCACGCGGTGCAGGATGCGCACGGGTACGCCTGGCTGAGGGTGCGGGCAAGCCTCTGGCCCGCGGCCAGCCTCGGGAGCAACCTGGGGCCCATCCTGGTCCTGGCGGGGTTGATGCTGGGGGCCTTTGGCCTCGCCAAGCTGGGCCTCTACCTCTACCTGGCCGTGGCCCTCTTCCAGCTCGTCACCCTGCCCGTGGAGTTCGACGCTTCCCGCAGGGCCTTGGAGTTCCTCCGGCGCATGGGCTTCCTGAGCCAGGGGGAGATGGGCCCTGCCCGCCAGGTGCTCACCTGGGCCGCCCTCACCTACGTGGCCGCCTTGGCCAGCTCCTTGGCCACCATCCTCTACTACGCCAGCCTGCTCATGGGCCGGCGGGAGGAGTAGATGCCCCTGCTCCTCTGCCCCAACTGCCAGGTGGGCATGAGGGAGGTGGAGCGGCGCGGCGTCCTGATAGATGTCTGCCCCCGGTGCGGCGGGGTGTGGCTGGACAAGGGGGAGCTGGAAAAGCTCCTTGCCGAGGCCAAGGAGGTGGAGCGCCGCTACGAGGAGGAGCTGGAGGGCTTCTACCGCAAGGAGGGTAAGCCCTACAAGAAGAAAAGGGGATTTTTTGACCTCTTTGACCTCTTGGACTAGGCCTTGGAAAGGAACCCCCGGGGAGCTTGCCCCGGGGGTTTAGCCGCTCTACTCCGCCTTTTTAAGCCGCAGGTACCAGCGGCGGTACTCGGCGTACTCGCCCTTCTTGGCCTCGTCGGCCTTCAGCTCGGAGAGGGTGGCCGGGGGCTTGACGATGCCGGGGTCGCCGGGCTGCCAGTCGGCGGGGGTGTTGAGGCCGGTGCGGTCCGTGAACTGAAGGGCGCGGATGAAGCGCAGGATCTCGTCTATGTTGCGGCCCGTGGTGAGGGGGTAGTAGAGCATGCCCCGGAGGATGCCGTTGGCGTCGATGATGAACACGGCCCGCACCGCAGCCGTTTCGCTGGCGGCGGGGTGGATCATGCCGTAAAGCTTGGACACCTTCATGTCCAGGTCGGCGATGACCGGGAAGCCGATGGTGATTCCCGACATCTCCTCCAGGTCCTTGAGCCAGGCCAGGTGGGCGTGGATGGAGTCAATGGAGAGGCCCACGAGCTGTACCCCCAGCTCCTCAAACTCCTTCTGCCTCCGGGCGAAGGCCAGGAACTCCGTGGAGCAGACCGGGGTGAAGTCCGCGGGGTGGCTGAAGAGGACCACCCACTTGCCCTTAAGGTCGGAGAGGCGGAGCTCTCCCGCGGTGGTTTTGGCCACGAAGTCGGGGGCCGGCTCGTTCAGACGGGGTAGGGTGAAGGTTTCCTCCATGGGTTTCCTCCTTCGGCTGGTGGGCCAGCCGAAGGCCACTATACCCCATCGGGGTATAGTGTGCAAGTGATTCTCGTTAGCGAAAGTCGCCCGAGCCGCCGATCTGCCCCCGTTCCCACCGGGAGCGGAGCTTTTCCAGGTTGGCCTGGGCCACGGCCTCGAGGCTCACCCCCAGGTCGGTGGCCACCTGGGCCACGTACCAAAGCACGTCCCCAAGCTCGGCCAGGAGGGCCTCCCGGGCCTTGGGGGTGAGGCTTCCGCCCTCATCCCGCAACACCTTCTTCACCTTGTTGGCCAGCTCCCCCGCCTCCCCCACCAGGCCCAAGGTGGGGTAGAGGAGGCGGTAGGCCTCGGGATAAAGGGCCGTCTTCTGGGCTTCCCTCTGGTACTCCTCAAGGGTCATGGGCCACCTCCTTGCGGATGGAATACACCCGGCTCACCCCTCCCTCCGCGGTCACGCCGTAAAGGGCGTGGCAGGCCTCCATGGTGCGCTTCTGGTGGGTCACCAGGAGGAACTGCCGCCCCGAGGCCAAAAAGCGGGTGAAGCGGAGGAGGTTGGCCTCGTCCAGGGCCGCATCCACCTCGTCCAAAACCGCCAAGGGCAGGCCCCCTTGCAGCTCCCCCAGGGCGAAGAGGAAGGCCAAGGCCCCCAGGGTCTTCTCCCCCAGGGAGAGGAGGCGCAGGTCCTGGGTGCGCTTGCCCGGGGGGACCAGGAGGAGGCGCAGGCCAGGGCCTTCCCGCCGGGCCTCGGCCCTGGCCCCGAGGAGGGCCAGGGCATGGGTCCGAAAAGCTTCCTGGAAGCGCAGAAAGCTTTCCCTCAGGCGCTCCCCGTATTCCCGCTCCACCCCCTTGACCTCGGCCTCGAGGCGGAGGAGGGCCTCTGAGGCCTCGGCCACCTCCCGCTCCTTGGCCTCCAGGAGGGGCCTAAGGGTTTCCAGCTCCCGTTCCGCCAGGGCGTTCAGCGGGCCCAGGGCCGCCTGTTCCCGCTCCACCTGGGCGAGCCGGGCCTGCAGGGCCCTAGGGGTGCCGGGGTGGCGGGGGCCAGGGGGGAGGGCGGCCACCTCCCGGGCGAGTTCCTCCGCCAGGGCCTCCCTTCGGGCCAGGGTGAGGCCCAGGCCTTCCCGTTCCGCCAGGAGGCCGTTCCAGCGGGCCAGGGCCTGGGCCAGGGCCTCCTCCGTGCGGCGCCTTTCCCGGCGCACCTGGGCCAGGGCCTCCTCCAGGGCCCCTGCCTCCGCCTCCAGGGGGGCGAAGGCCTTCAGGCGGGCTTCCAGCCCTTCCAGGCGCTCCCGCACCCGGCGGGCCTCCGCCTGGGCCGCTTCCCAGGCCTCCCGGGCCTGGGCGAGGAGGCGCCAGCGCTCGTGGGCCTCCGCCTGGGCCAGGGCCTCCTCCAGGGCCGCCCTTTCCCGCCAGAGGGCCTCCAGGCGCCCCTCGTCCCAGCGCGCCTCGGGGGGGCTTGGGGGCCTGGGAGGAGGGGGGGGCGGGGTGGCGAGCCGGCCCCTTAGGGCGGCCACCTGGACCCGCAGGCCCTCCAGGGCCCGGGGCTCGGGGAGGGGGGCCAGGGCCTCCCGGAGGGACCCCGCCTCCTCCTCCAGGCGGGCGAGTTCCCGGGAGGCCTCCTCCAGCCGCAGGCGGAGGCGCAGAGCCTCCCCGCCCCCCCGCACCCTCCCTCCCGTGAGGGCCCCGCTCCGCTCCAGGACCTCGCCCTCCAGGGTCACCAGGCGCTCCCACCCCCCCGCCTTCCGGTAGGCCAGGGCCGCCTCCAGGTCCCGGAAGACCAGGGTGTCGGCGAGGAGGGTGCGGAGGACGGCCTCCTCGGGGAGGCCCGAAAGCCGCAGCCGGGCCAGTCGGTAGGCCGGGCCCAAAAGCCCCTCGGCCCGGCGGGGCGGGGGCGGGGGTGGGGGGTCTAGGAGGGTGAGGGGCAGGAAGGTGGCCCGCCCCCCGTGGGCCTTGAGGTGGGCGATGGCCCCCTTGGCCGCCTCCTCGTCCTGGGCCAGGACCCACTGGAGCCTGGGGCCCAAGGCCACCTCCAGGGCCAGCTCCAGGCCGGGCTCGGGGCGGACCAGATCGGCCACCACGCCCAGGATGCCGGGAAGGCTTCGGGCCCGCCTCGGGCCTTCCTGGAGGTCGGCGCCCGAGGCCAGGAGGTCTTGCAGCCGGGCCACCTCCCGCCTCAGGGCCTCCGCCTGGGCCAGGGCTTCCCGAAGCCGCGCCTCCAGGGGTTGCCGCCGCCCCACCTCCTTCTCCAGGGCCTTAAGGGCCCCCTCCTTGGCCGCGAGTTCCGCCTCGAGGCGGGCCCGCTCCGCCAGGGCCTCCTGGTGGGCGCGCAGGCGCTCCTGGTGGCGGGCCGCCTCCAGCTCGTAGCGGCGGTAAGCCTCCTCCAGGCGGCGCTTTTCCCCAAGCAGCCTGGCCTCCGCCTCCCGCAGGGCCTTGAGGCGGCGCCGGGCCTCCTCCCGGCCCAAGGGGGGCGGAGGGGGTGGGGGGCCCGGGTCCTCGGGGGGTGGGCGGTCCAGGGTGCGGAGCACCCGGGCGAGCTCCCGGGCCTCCGCCTGGAGGGCTTCCTTCTCCCGGAGGCCCAGGCGCACCTCCTCCAGGCGCCCCCTAAGGGCCTCCTCCTCCCCCGCCAGGGCCTCCCGGCGGGCCTCCAGGGCCTGGCGCTCCGCCTTAAGCCTTTCCTCCTCCTCGGCCAAGGCCTTCAGGCGGCTTCTGGCCCCTTCCGCCTCCTTCTCCGCCTCCTCCTTGCGGGCCAGGAGGAGGCTTCGCCGCAAGTCCACGGCCAAGGCGGCGAGCTCCCGGGCCCGGGCGGCCCGCCCCGCCTCCTCCTCCAGGGCGTGAAGCCTTTCCTTGAGGGTATGGAGTTCCTTCTCCTTGGCCTCGAGGAGGGCGTGGGCCTCCTTGAGGCGGGCCTCCGCCACGCGGGCGGCCTCGGCCACGGGCCTTAACCCCGAGGCCTCCTCCAGGTGGGCCAGGAGGGTTTCCTCCGGGGCCTCCAAAAGGGCCCCAATCTCCCCCTGGCCCACGATGGCGTACCCGCCCCGGCCGAGCCCCGTGCCCGCCAGGTGGAGGGCCAGGGCCTTGGCGCTCAAGGGGCGGCCGTTCACCTGGAAGAGGGAGCGCTCCCCTTCAATGCGGCGCTCCACCACCAAGCGCTCCCGGCCCCGGGAGAGCTCGAGGCGCACCTCGGCCATCCCCTGGGAGGGGCGCCCCTCCGCCCCGTGGAAGAGGAAGCTCTGGAGCTCCTGTCCCCTTAGCTCCTGGGCCCGGGCCCCGGTGACGAAGCGCAGGGCCTCCACCAGGTTGCTCTTTCCGGAGCCATTGGGCCCGATGATGCCCGTGACGGGATCGGGGAAGTCCAATAGGGTGCGGTCCGCGAAGGACTTGAACCCCTGGAGGACCAGGCGGTCGATGCGCCAGGTGGGCCCGTCCTTCATGGCAGGCGGATGGGTTGGCGGAGGTCCAGGTGGGCCAGGCCCGGGCTGGGCTGGCCCTCCACCAGGAAGAGGACCTCCTCCCCCTCGGGGAAGGTGGCGAGAAGGGTGTAGGCCAGGCTGTAGAGGCGGTAGACCTCCTGGGTGGCGTCCAGCCCTTGGACGAAGTCGCCGGGGAGGTCCACCACCAGGCGCTTGCCCTGGCGGAAGAGGGCTTTGGGCACGGGGGCCCCCAGGGCCTCGGCCCACACGTCCAGGGCCTTGGCCTCGGCGGTTTCCCCGGGGGCCAGCTCCAGGTTCCGGACCTCCTTGAGGAAGCCCTGGGGCGGGTTGGGCCGGTAGAGGGTCAGGGCCAGCTGGTTGGGGGCTGCGGGCTCTCCTGAGGGCAGGGGGAGGGCCCCGGCGGCCTGGTGCCCTTGGCCTTGCCAAAAGGCCAGGGCCCCCAGGAGGAAGAGGAAGAGGCCGAGGAGGTTCCAAAGGGTCAGCACGCGCCGCATGGTTACTCCAAGTAGGTGCGGATGGCCTGGGCGATGGCCTCGGCCACCTGGTCGCGGGAGGCCTGGGTCTTGAGGCGCTCCACCCCCACCTCCAGCAACACCGCGGCCCCGGGGACGTCGGTGAGGGCGTAGGGGCCCTCGGCCTTGGCCACCACGATGCCGAGGGCGGAGAAGGCCCTTTCCAGGGCCTGGGCCAGGAGGCGGGGGTCCCCCGCGTGGGCCTTGAGCAGGGCCACCTGCTCCGGGGGGGCCGTGCGCAGGAGGGCCTCGGCGTTTCGCCCGAGGGGCGCGGAGCGGGCCTGGAGCAGGTAGAGGTTCACCGCGCTCCCTTGGGTCACGTGGAGGGAGACCACCACGGAGGCGGTCTCCGCCTGGCGCAGGCGGGCCTCGAGGGGCACCTCCTGGTCGCCCTGCCGGGTGAGGCGGCTTCCCGGAACCCGGGCCGCCACCTTCCGGGCCAGGTCCAGGGTGAGGTCCTTCTCCAAAAGCCCGGCTTGGGCGATGCCGGGGTCCCTGCCCCCGTGGCCGGGGTCCAGGAGGACCAGGGGCCTGGGCCGGGGCAGGGGGCCCCACTCCAAGGCCACCCGGCCACCCCCAGGGTAGTAGAGGCGGCTCGGGGGCGCCTCCAGGGCCAGGCGAAGCCCCAGGGCCTCCTGGGCGAGCCCCGCCCCCTCCCCCTGGGCCAGGAGGAAGAGGACGCTGTTGCCCTCGAGGAGGGCGTTCACCTCCCGGGAGAAGCGCAACACCATTCTCCCCGCCCCCCGCTCCGCCTCGAGGAGCCGGGCCCAGGGGAGGGTCAGGAAGATGCCCTCCTGGGCCCGGTACGTGAGGCCCAAGGCCTCGGCCAGGGGGCGCAAGGGAACCCAGGCCTCCTGGCCCCGCTGCCAGGCGGCCCCCGCCCTCGCCGCCTGGGCCTCGTCCTCCACCAGGGGGAAGGAGCGGTAGCGGCTCCCAAGCCCCAGGGCCACCTTTCCCTCCCCCTGCCACAGGGCGAGCCCCAGGCCCCGGGCCACCAGGCGCGCCTCCCCGTAGGCCACGCCCCGGCCCCCAGGGTAGAGGGCCTGGCCCACCTCGCTCCCCACCTTCAGGGGCTTGGGGGCCTGGGCCAGGGCGGGAAGGAGCAGGAGGGCCACCGCCAAAAGCCTCATAGCTCCTCCAAGGCCCGGCGCACCGCCTGCCTTTTGTCGTCTTCCTTCTTCTGGTAGGCCTTCTTCCCCCGGGCTAGGCCCAGGAGCACCTTGGCGTAGCCGCGCTCGTTGAAGTAGATCTTGAGGGGCACCAGGGTGAGGCCCCGCTGCTCCACCTTGCCCCGGAGCCGGTTGAGCTCGTGGCGGTGGAGGAGGAGCTTGCGCTTTCTGCGGGGGTCCACGTTGCTGTAGGACCCCTTTTCGTAAGGGGCGATGTAGAGGTTTTCCAGGTAGAGCTCGCCGTCCTCAAACTTGGCGAAGCTTCCCGTGAAGTCCACCTTGCCCGCCCGCAGGGACTTCACCTCCGTGCCCCGAAGCGCGATCCCCGCCTCGTAGGTTTCCAGGATCTCGTAATCGTGCCGCGCCCGGCGGTTCTCCAGCACGGAGCCTATCTTAACCGATAGGCCTGGGGGCGGCGGTGCGCCAAGAGCGGGTAGCGCTTCCGGTAGGCCCGGAGAAACCCCCAGTCCGGTTCCGCCAGGAGGAGCCCCTCCTCCTCCCTGCGGCCCAAGACCTTCCCGTCGGGGCCGATGAAGAGGGTGGGGCTTCCCGTGTCGGCGCGGCTTGCCAGGAAGAGGTAGGCCTGGTTCTCCGCCGCCCGGGCCCGGGCCAGGACCTCCATGAGCTCGGCGTAGGCCCCGGGCCAGGCCGCCCCCACCAGGAAGGCCTCCGCCCCCATGAGGGCGTGGCTCCGGAAGAGCTCGGGGAAGTCCAGGTCGTAGCAGAGGGCAAGCCCGAAGCGGATCCCCTCCCAGAGGAAGGCCACGGCCTCCTCCCCGGGGAGGAGGCCCTGGTCCCCCTCCTCCTCCTCGGGGAGGTAGAGGTGGACCTTGTCGTAAAGGGGCCCCCCGGGGAAGACCTGGAGGCGGTTCCTGGGCCCCTCCGCCAGGTGGCCCACCGCCAGGAGGACCCCCGTGTCCTGGGCCAGGGCCCCCAGGGCCTCGGGGAGTTCGGGAGAGGGGCGTTTGCCCAGGGTGAGCTCGGGCAGGAGGAGAAGCCCCGCCCCCTCCTCCCGGGCGGCCCGGGCCAAGGGGGCGAGGGCCCGAAGGAGCTCCTCCAGGCTTTCCCGCCTGCCCAGGTGGGCCAGGGCGAGGCGCATCTACCTCCGGCCCAGGAAGCGCCAGGCGCTGGGGAGGAGGAGGGCGGCCAGGACCGCCTTCACCAGGTCGCCGGGGATGAAGGGGAAAAGCCCCATGGCCAAGAGGGCGGAAACGCCCCCGAACTTGCCCGCGCCCATGAGCCAGGCGGCCAGCCAAGGAAGCCCCACCAGGTAGAGGAGGGCGTTCCCCAGGAGCATGGCGAGGAGGGTGCCGAGGAAGTGCCGGTCCAGGCCGAACCGCTCCACCAAAAGCCCCACCAGGCCCGCCGCCAGGGGGAAGGCCAGGAGGAAGCCCCCGGTGGGGCCTAGGATCTTGGCGACCCCCCCCGTGCCCCCGGCGAAGACGGGAAGGCCCATGGCCCCCTCCAGGAGGTAGGCCAGGAGGGCCAGGAAGCCCAGGCGGCTTCCCAAAGCCGCCCCCACCAGGAGGAGGCCCAGGGTCTGCCCGGTGATGGGGACCGGGGTGAAGGGAAGGGGTAGGGCGATCTGGGCGGTGAGGGCCACGAAGAGGCTTCCCGCCAGGATGAGGCTCAGGTCGCGGGCCAGGGAGCGCCGGGGCCAGAGGGTCTTGGCCAAGGGGGTATAGGCGAGGGTTTCCGTTTTCATCCGCACCTCCCGTGCCGCCTGCGGGCGGCTGTCAACCAAAATAGGCGAGGGTGGTTGACGGGTCAAGGGAAAGGCCCCCCTGAACCCGGTGGGGGCAGGAGCTTATGGAAGGGGCGGTATACTGAAGCCGTGGCCTTTGCCCCTTCACCCCCGGCGCCGGGGGACAAAGGGCTTGGAGCCTTTCCATCCAGGAGGTGGACTATGAAGGTAGGCATCAACGGGTTCGGCAGGATCGGCCGCCAAGTCTTCCGCATCCTCCACCAGCGGGGGGTGGAGGTGGCCCTCGTCAACGACCTCACCGACAACAGGACCCTGGCCCACCTCTTGAAGTACGACTCCATCTACCACCGCTTCCCAGGCCAGGTGGGCTACGACGAAGCGAACCTCTACGTGGACGGCAAGGCCATTCGGGCCACCGCCATCAAGGACCCCAAGGAGATCCCCTGGGGGGAGATGGGGGTGGGCGTGGTCATTGAGTCCACGGGGGTCTTCACCGACGCGGAGAAGGCCCGGGCCCACCTCGAGGGAGGCGCCAAGAAGGTCATCATCACCGCCCCGGCCAAGGGGGAGGACATCACCATCGTCATGGGGGTGAACCACGAGGCCTACGACCCGGCCCGGCACCACATCCTCTCCAACGCCAGCTGCACCACCAACTCCTTGGCTCCGGTGATGAAGGTTCTGGAGGAGGCCTTCGGCGTGGAGAAGGCCCTCATGACCACGGTCCACTCCTACACCAACGACCAGCGGGTCCTGGACCTGCCCCACAAGGACCTCAGGCGGGCCCGGGCGGCGGCCATCAACATCATCCCCACCACCACGGGGGCGGCCAAGGCCACGGCCCTCGTCCTCCCCTCCCTCAAGGGCCGCTTTGACGGCTCTGCCCTCCGGGTGCCCACGGCCACGGGGAGCATCTCCGACATCACCGCCCTTCTCAAGCGGGAGGTCACCGCCGAGGAGGTGAACGCGGCCCTGAAGGCGGCGGCGGAGGGACCCTTGAAGGGGATCCTGGCCTACACCGAGGACGAGATCGTCCTCCAGGACATCGTCATGGACCCCCACTCCTCCATCGTGGACGCCAAGCTCACCAAGGCCATCGGCAACCTGGTGAAGGTCTTCGCCTGGTACGACAACGAGTGGGGGTACTCCAACCGGGTGGCGGACCTGGTGGAGCTGGTCCTCAAGAAGGGGGTCTAGATGCGCACCCTCAAGGACCTGGACCCCAAGGGCAAGCGGGTCCTGGTGCGGGTGGACTACAACGTTCCCCTAGGGGATGGGAAGGTCCAGGACGAGACCCGCATCCGGGAAAGCCTCCCCACCCTGCGCCACCTCCTGGCCGGGGGGGCCTCCTTGGTCCTCCTCTCCCACCTGGGCCGCCCCAAGGGGCCTGACCCCAAGTACTCCTTGGCCCCCGTGGGGGAGGCCCTGAAGGCCCACATTCCCGAGGCCCGCTTCGCCCCCTTCCCCCCGGGCTCGGAGGAGGCCAGGCGGGAGGCGGAGGCCCTGAGGCCCGGGGAGGTCCTCCTCCTGGAGAACGTCCGCTTTGAGCCCGGGGAGGAGAAAAACGACCCCGAACTCGCCGCCCGCTACGCCAGGCTTGGGGACGCCTTCGTTCTGGACGCCTTCGGGAGCGCCCACCGGGCCCACGCCAGCGTGGTGGGGGTGGCGCGGCTTCTCCCCGCTTACGCGGGCTTCCTCATGGAGAAGGAGGTGCGGGCGCTTTCCCGCCTTCTTATGGACCCCGAGAGGCCCTACGCCGTGGTCCTGGGGGGGGCCAAGGTTTCCGATAAGATCGGGGTTTTGGAAAGCCTTCTCCCCCGCATAGACCGCCTCCTCATCGGGGGGGCCATGGCCTTCACCTTCATCCGCGCCCTCGGGGGAGAGGTGGGGAAGAGTCTGGTGGAGGAGGACCGGTTGGAGCTGGCCCGGGACCTCCTGCGGCGGGCCGAGGCTTTGGGGGTGAGGGTCCACCTTCCCCAGGACGTGGTGGCGGCGGAGCGCATAGAGGCGGGGGTGGAGACCCGCACCTTCCCCGCGGACGCCATTCCCATCCCCTACATGGGGCTGGACATCGGGCCCAAGACCCGGGAGGCCTTCCGGGAGGCTTTGGCGGGGGCCAGGACCGTCTTCTGGAACGGGCCCATGGGGGTCTTTGAGGTCCCTCCCTTTGACGAGGGGACCCTCGAGGTGGGCCGGGCCGTGGCCGCCCTCGAGGGCGCCTTCACCGTGGTGGGGGGTGGGGACTCGGTGGCGGCGGTGAACCGCCTGGGCCTCGGGGCCCGCTTCAGCCACGTGTCCACCGGGGGTGGGGCCAGCCTGGAGTTCTTGGAGAAGGGAACCCTGCCGGGCCTGGAGGTGCTGGAGTAGAGGAGGCCACGCCCCTCCTTTATGATGGCCCCATGCGCCGGGTACTGGTGGCAGGCAACTGGAAGATGCACAAGGTTCCCTCGGAGGCCCGGGTCTGGTTCGCAGAGCTGAAGCGCCTTCTGCCCCCCCTGGCCTCGGAGGTGGTCGTCCTCCCCGCCTTTCCCATGCTCCCCGCGGCCAAGGAGGTGTTTGCCGGCACCCAGGTGGCCTACGGGGCCCAGGACGCCTCCGCCCACAAGGAAGGGGCCTACACCGGGGAGGTGTCGGCCCGGATGCTTTCCGACCTGGGGTGCCGTTACGCCATCGTGGGCCACTCGGAGAGAAGGCGGTACCACGGGGAAAGGGACGCCCTGGTGGCCGAGAAGGCCAAAAGGCTTTTGGAGGAGGGGATCACCCCCATCCTGTGCGTGGGGGAGCCCTTGGAGGTGAGGGAGAGGGGCGAGGCGGTGCCCTACACCCTAAACCAGCTCCTGGGGAGCCTGGAGGGGGTAGAGCCCGGAAGCCCCGACCGCCTGGTGGTGGCCTACGAGCCCGTCTGGGCCATCGGCACCGGCAGGAACGCCACCCCCGAGGACGCGGAGGCCATGCATCAGGAAATCCGCAAGGCCCTCGCCCGGCGGTACGGGGAGGCCTTCGCGGGCAGGGTTCGCATCCTCTACGGGGGCAGCGTGAACCCCAAGAACTTCGCCGACCTCCTCTCCATGCCCAACGTGGACGGGGGGCTCGTGGGCGGGGCGAGCCTGGAACTGGAGAGCTTCCTGGCCTTCCTCCGGATCGCGGGTTAGGGGAGCACCCGGATGGTGCCCTCCTGCGCCACCACGTGAAAGTGCCGGTCCAGGCTTAAAACCAGGCCCCCACTCCGCTCCGCCACGGCGATGACCGCGGCATCGGCGAAGCCCAAGGGCAGGTCCCGGTACCGGGCCACGAGCGCCCTGACCCGGGGCAGGTCCTCTTCCCCGCACTCCAGGGAGAAGGCCCCGGCCTCGAGGTCTTGGAGGAAGGCCTCGAGGGCCGCAAGGCCCAGGCGTCTTTCCGCCAGGTGGGCGATCTCGGGGAGGATGCCCATGGGCACCAGGTAGGGACCAGGATCAGAAAGAAGGAGCGCCTTGACGCGGCCGTGGTCCGGGTCCTTCCGGTTCAGGAGGGCGAAGAGGGCGGAGGTGTCCAGGGTGATCATCGCTCAAGCCAAGCCCTTTCCAGCCACCCCTCGGAGGTGCGCCCGGAGAGTTCCTCGTCCTCGCCCATGCCTAAGGAACGAAAGGTGGGTCTTTGGCGCTGGGCAAGGTAGGCGGCCAAGGCCTCCCGGATGAGCTCTGCCTGGCTTTTGCCCTCCCGCCGCGCGGCTTCCTTTAGGGCGCGGTGAAGCTCAGGAGGGAGGTAGAGGGTCGTCTTCTCCATGCCTTCGCTTTACACCACATATGGTAGCCATCATATCAGCTCAAGGGTTGGATCCGAAAGGACCACGGTCGGTCAACACCACTGAGACTGGGAGCGGTTTTTCCTCAAGAACTCCAAGAGGGCCAGCCCCCCTAAGGCCGTGCGCCGTCTTCGGCGGTAGGAAGTGGTCTGGCACCAATTTAGGTTACCTGGTTCTTGAGGAGCTTCCACGTTCCGGTGGTGGCCCAGGTGGGCTCGACCACGCTTCCTGGCCGAGGCCATGGTGTGGGGGTGCGGCCCGGCTGCGGGAGGGGAGACGGACGGCGGGGTTCTTATCCCCCGCCTGCCGGTGCTTTTCCTCGACTGGCCCACCGGGTTGAGGGCAACGGGTGCGGGCTTATGTGGAAGGTGCCAGTCTTGGGCCAAGGGCAAATGTCCCTTGTACCCCACATTGTTTTTCCCCTAGGATGCGGGAGGAGGTGAAAGTATGAGGGGGCGCTTTCTAAAATGGCTCCTTTTTTGCGTGATCGGCGGGATGGTGGTGGCGGCGGCGCAGGGGGCGGTGGACCCGTGGCGCGTGATGCGGGGAGGGACGCTTTACGACCACTGGATCAAGGCCAAGGGCGTGGAAACGCCAGCGGGAGACCACCCCCTGTGGGCCTTGCAGAGCACCAACACCCGTAAGGGCACGGACACCTGGCGGTGCAAGGAGTGCCACGGTTGGGACTACCTGGGCAAGGACGGGGCTTACGGTTCCGGCTCCCACTATACGGGGTTCATTGGGGTGTTGCAGGTCAAGGACCAGCCCCTGGCCGAGATCCTGGCCATGCTGAAGGGGAGCACCAACCCGAAGCACGACTTCTCCCGTTACCTTAGCCAGGAAGACCTCGAGGACCTCGCCCTTTTTCTGAAGTACGGCACGGTAGACATGCGCCTCCTGGTGGACTACCGCGCCAAAAAACCCCTTAAGGCCCAGCCCGACTTGGCCGTGGGCCGGGCCATCTACCGGGTGTGCGCCTCGTGCCACGGGGAGCAGGGCAAGAACATCAACTTCGGCACCGCAGACGCCCCCGAATACGTGGGCACCCTGGCGAAGAGCAACCCGCAGGAGACCCTTCACAAGCTCCTCAACGGCCAGCCAGGGAACTTCGTCATGCCCGGCATGTGGTTCCTGAGCCCAGACCAGCTCCAGGACCTCTTGGCCTACCTGCAGACCCTGCCGGAGAAGTAAGGAGCTGAGTGCCCCGCCGCGGCTTTTGCCGCGGCGGGGGACCCTTGAGCCCGGCCCCGGGCTTGGCTAACCCAACCCAAAAGGATAGCAACCCCTATTTGGTGGCCCAGGGGGGTTGGCAGCTGGCTAAAATGGCCCCGTGGCCCTGGATTTCCCGGCAAGCCCCCTGGCCCCGGTCCTCCGACTCCTGGAAAGGGGCCAGGAAAAGGAGGCGGAAGCCCTCCTCCAAAGCCCCCAAGAAGGCCTCCCGGAGGCCGAGCGCCTGGCCCTCCTGGGCTTTCTTGAGGGCCGCAAGGGGAACCTCGCCGCCTACCGGGCCCTGGCCCTGGAGGCCGCCCAAAGGGCCCAGACCCCCCTCACCCTCTACCACCTGGGCCTGGCCCTGCCCCCAAGGGCGGGGGCCCTGGCCCTGGAGGAGGCCCTGCGCCGCTTCCGGGGGGACCCCAAGGGGGAGGCCCGGCTCGCCTTCGCCCTGGCCCGCACCTTGAGGCGGCTCGGCCGCCTACGGGAGGCCTTGGGCTACGCTGCCCTGGCCCTTTCCTGGGGCTTTGGCCCCTTCGCCCTCCTGGAGTGGGCCTGGCTCACCCTCCTCGCCGAGGAAGACCCTCCAATCCCCGACCTCCTCCGCCAGGTGGAACTCCTGGCCCTGGAGGGGGGCACGGGGCTCTACGCCCGCTTCCTCATGGCCCACCTGCGCTTCCTCCAGGGGGAGGAGGCCTCGGGGAGGGCCTACCTGCGCAAGGCCCTGGAGGAGGCCCCCCTGCCGAGCCTTCCCTACCTGGCCCCCGCCGGGGTGCGCCTCCTGGGGAAGGAGGCCCTCCCCTTCCTCCAGGCCGCCCGGCCCTGGGCCAAGGAGGGCCTCTCAGGGGCCCTCCTCGCCCTGGCCGAGGGGCTCTACCGGGAGGAGGAGGAAGGGGTGGCCCGGGCCCTTCCCCTCCTCCTGGAGGAGGCGGGGGAGGAGGCCCTGAGAGGGCTGCTCTTCCTGGGAAGGCCCCATCCCCTCCTGGGGGAAGTCTCCCAAAGGGGACGGGGGCTCCTTTGGCCCGCGGTCCCCTCGCCCCACTTCCAGGCCCTGGGGGAGCCCAGGCTTAACGGGGAGCCCCTGCCCCTGCGCCAGGCGGAGCTCCTCACCCTCCTCCTCGCCCGGCGGGAGGGGTGGAGGGGGGAGGACCTGGCCCTGGCCCTCTACGGGGAGGCCAACGGGCCGGCCCTCCGCATGGAGGTGCTGCGCCTGAGGCGGCGGGGGCTTGCCCTGCAAAGCCACCCCTATCGCCTGGCCCAGGCCCTTTCCGCGGACTTCCTGGAGGTGGGGGAAGCCCTGGTCCAAGGGAACCTAAGGAGGGCCCTGGCCCTCTACCGGGGCCCCCTCCTCCCCCGAAGCCAGGCCCCGGGGGTGGAGGCCCTGAGGGGGGAGCTGGAAGGGGCCCTGAGGCGGGCGGTCTTGGCCCGGGGCGACACGGAGAGCCTCTTCCTCCTGGCCGAACGCCTGGGGGAGGACCTGGAGGTGTGGGAGGCCCTCCTGGAGAGGCTACCCCCCCAGGACCCCCGCCGCCCCATCGCCCAGGCCCGGGTGGAGAGGCTCAGGGGGGAATGGGGCCTCTAGAGCCCCGGCCCCGGGGGCAGGCAGTGGGGGGTGAGGCACTGGGGAAACATCCCAGAACCCCCGAGGAAAGCGAGGAGAAGCCACAAGAGCCCCATGCCCCAAGGTTACCCGGGCCCACGTAACCTCCGCGTAACGCCGAAGGGCCTTTATGAGGGCTTCATGAGTTACGCGGGCGTTACCTCCCCCCTGCTACCCTGGGGCCCAGGGATGACCCAGGGGGATGGATAGCCATGCAAGACGGAATGTTGCAGCTACCCGTGGTGAACCTCCAGGAACACGCCCAGGCACCAGCCCGGGGAGGGATGAACTACAAACCAAGCCGCTTTAACCACTTCCACACCCTGCCTACGGGCGAGAAGCTCGCCTACAACTCCCTCTCCGGGGGCCTGGCCGTCCTGGACCCGGAGGGGTGGGCGCGTTACACGGCCCTGGCCAAGGGAGCGCCCCTGGACCCCAGCAACCCCGTGGACCAGGGGCTCTTGGAAGGCCGTTTCCTGGTTCCCGAGGCCTTTGATGAGGTCGCCTACCTTAAGACCCTCCACCTGCGGCAACGCTACGCCGCGGAGACTTGGAGCCTAACCATCTGCCCCACCATAGACTGCAACTTCGGCTGCGACTACTGCTTCCAGCGGCACCGGGTCAGCCGCATGACCGAGGCGGTTCAGGCCAAGCTCCTGGACATCTTTGCCCAAAAAGCCCCCCGCCTTAGCAAGTTCTTCGTCACCTGGTTTGGCGGCGAGCCCACCCTGGCCTGGGATGTTGTCCAGAGGCTATCCCAGGGGTTCTTGGAGGTAGCCGAGAAGAACCGCGTGGAGTACAGCGCGAGCCTCATCACGAACGGCTACCTCCTGGACGAGGGGAAGGTGGCGGACATGGTCCGTTACCGCATTCACCTGGTCCAGATCACCCTGGATGGCGACGCCCCCTACCACGACCAGCGCCGCCACCTCCTTTCCGGGGAGGGGAGTTTTGAGCGCATTCTGGCCAACCTGCGCCTCTTCCTAGGCCAACCCGTCTTCGTCCATATCCGGGTCAACGTGGATGTGCGAAACCAGGAGGGTGTGCCTGCCCTGCTGAAGCGTCTGGCCGAGGAAGGGCTGGCCCACCAGGGGAACCTACGGGTCTACTTTGCCCCCGTGACCTCCACCGCCCCGCCAAGCCACGGGGTCAAAGGGTTCTGCTTTACCCGGAAGGACTTCGCCAGGATTGAGCCCGAGTACTTCACCCTGGCGGAAAGCCTTGGCCTGGCCACCTTCAAGTGGAACTGGAAGCGTACCTTTACCTTGCTAGCTGAACGTGCAGGCGAGGCGGAGCCGGCACCTCGCCCCTGCACGGGCTAGGGAAGGAGGTGAGGAGGATGCGGTGGGTGGTGAAGCCTGGTCTGCGTATAGCTCCTAGCGGCGATTGTGGCTACAATTGTGGGCAGAATTCGGGCTGCGTCCACAACACCAAGCTTTGGTAGCTGAGGCTTAAGTAAGGAGGCCAAGGTAGCCTGTGTAGCGAAGAAATCAAGGTGCCTTGGCCTCATACTCCGGAATAGCGATGAGCCGGTTCCAGTGGTTGGCCGAAGTAAGGTTGATGTTGGAGCACTATAGGCTATATTGGCTCAACTTCCTCTCCGGCATATTGGCAGATGTATTGTTTTTCTATGCCATTTTAATCGGCCTGAAAAGCGTAACGAAGACATCTCTATCAAACCTAGACCTAGGCTCTCTGCTCGCCCTATACGGTGTCTCCACATTCACAGGGGCCCTTTGGCGAACATTTGCTTCGAATATTTTGAACGAGAGCTTGCTCGGAACCATAGAGCACCTCTCTCTAGCAAGGGGAGGGCTACTTACCCAGCTAACGGTAAGGGCCTTTGTCCTGGGCCTAAACGGGGGGCTATATGCTGCGGTGGTGCTCCTGGTGCTCTACTGGGTGAGCGACATTTCCTTCCAACCCTCCTGGTGGTGGCCGCTTGGCGTGCTGGCCTTCCTTCCACTAAACCTCGGCTTAGCTTTCCTCATGGGATCCTTGGGACTTCTCTTTAGACGGGTAGATAGCCTTTTTGTTGTGCTCAATTTCATACTGCTCCCCTACTTTCTTTCCCTCACCCAATGGCAGCCCTACATGGCCTACCTCCCCTTCGCCCCGGGAGCCCACCTGGTGCGGCTCGGGTTCACGGGCGGGGAGTTTGACCGGGAGATCTTCCTCCTGGCCCTCCTCCAGGGCCTCCTCCTCTTGGGGGCGGGCCTTTGGGCCATGACCTCCATGTACCGGCTGGTGCGCAGGCGGGGCACATTCGGGAGGTACTGATGCGGCTTATCGCCAGGGACATCCACAAGCGCTACGGGAAGCTGGAGGCCCTCAAGGGGGTGAGCCTGGAACTCGCCCAGGGGGAGATCCTGAGCCTCCTCGGCCCCAACGGGGCGGGGAAGACCACCCTGGTCAAGATCCTCCTGGGTCTCCTCCTGCCCGACGCGGGGGAGGTGGTGCTGGAGGAAGGCCCCGTGCGGCGCAGGCCCCAGGGCCACGAGTTCGGGGTCCTCCTGGAGGGAAGCCGCAACCTCTACGTAAACATGAGCCCCCTGGTGAACGCCCTCTACTTCGGGGGCATCCGGGGGCTTGCCCCCAGGGAGGTCCGCCCCCGGTTTGAGGCCTGGATGGAGCGCTTCGGCCTCCGCGACAGGCTCCACGCCCCCCTCGCCTCCCTCTCCCGGGGCATGCAGCAGAAGGCGGCCCTGGCCCTGGCCTTGGCCCTGGAGCCCAAGTTCCTCCTTCTGGACGAGCCCACCCTGGGCCTGGACCCCGTGAGCCGGAGGGAGTTTGAGGGGATCCTCCTGGAGCTCAAGGGGGAGGGCTGGGGCATCCTCCTCACCTCCCACGACCTGGACGGGGTGGAGCGGGTGAGCGACCGGGTGGCTTTCCTCCACGGGGGGGAGGTGCGGAAGGAGGGCCCCACCCGGGCCCTCCTCCGGGACTGGGCGGGGGAGGGGTACCGGGTGCGCCTGGGGGAGCCCAGGGCGGAGGCCCTCCTTGGGGCCCTCGGGCCCGGCTGGCGCGCGGAGGGGCCCGAGGTCCTCTTCTTCCAGGGGCCGTGGGGGGCCCTCAAGGAGGCCCTGAAGGGCCTTCCCGTGGAGGTCCTGGAGGTTTCCCGGGGGACGCCGAGCCTGGAGGCCCTCTTCCTCCACCTCTTCGGGAAGGGGCCTGCCCAGGGGGCAAGGGGGTAATCCCTGCTCCTCCCAGGCGGCTTGAGGTTGCGCTAACCTATCCCCATGCGCCTCCACCCCCGCACCCAAGCCGCCAAGGAAAGCATCTTCCCCAAGATGAGCGCCCTGGCCCAGCGCTTAGGAGCGGTGAACCTGGGCCAGGGGTTTCCCTCCAGCCCCCCGCCCGCCTTCCTCCTGGAGGCGGTGCGGCGCGCCTTGGGGCGGTACGACCAGTACGCCCCCCCAGCGGGGCTTCCCGCCCTTAGGGAGGCCCTGGCCGAGGAGTTTGGGGTAGAGCCCGAAAGCGTGGTGGTCACCTCCGGGGCCACGGAGGCCCTCTTCGTCCTCCTGCAAAGCCTCCTGGGCCCGGGGGACGAGGTGGTGGTCCTGGAGCCCTTCTTTGACGTCTACCTGCCGGACGCCTTCCTGGCGGGGGCCGAGGCCCGCCTGGTGCGCCTTGCCCTCACCCCGGAGGGCTTCCGCCTGGACCTCGCCGCCCTGGAGGGGGCCATCACCCCGAGGACCCGGGCCCTCCTCCTCAACACCCCCATGAACCCCACGGGGCTTGTCTTCAAGGAGGCGGAGCTACGGGCCATCGCCCTTCTCGCCCGGCGCCATGACCTCTTCCTCATCTCCGATGAGGTCTACGACGAGCTCTACTACGGGGAGCGGCCCAGGCGCCTGAGGGACTTCGCCCCCGAGCGTACTTTCACCGTTGGGAGTGCGGGCAAGCGCCTCGAGGCCACCGGCTACCGGGTGGGCTGGATTGTGGGCCCTGAGGAGTACATGCCCACCCTGGCGGGGATGCGCCAGTGGACCAGTTTTTCTGCCCCGAGCCCTTTGCAGGCGGGGGTGGCGGAGGCCCTGAAGGCGGCGAGGCGGGAGGGGTTCTACGAGGCCCTGCGGGAGGGCTACCGGAGAAGGCGGGACCTCCTGGCCGGGGGGCTTAGGGCCCTGGGGCTTCGCGTTTACCTGCCGGAGGGCACGTACTTCCTCATGGCGGAGCTACCGGGCTGGGACGCCTTTCGCCTCGTGGAGGCGGCCCGGGTGGCCCTGATCCCCGCCACCGCCTTCTACCGGGAAGACCCCCCCAAGAACCTCTTCCGCTTCGCCTTTTGCAAGGGGGAGGAGGAGCTTCACCTGGCCCTGGAGCGGTTGGGCGCCGTGGTAAACTCCCCCTTGTGAAGCCTAAAGTGGTGCGGTATCTGGAAAAGGACGGCTTCCCCCTAGGGGAGGAGGAGGCCCAAAGGCTCTACCGGGCCATGCGGCGGGCCCGGTTTTTTGACGAGAAGGCCCTGACCCTCCAGCGCCAGGGGCGGCTTGGCGTCTACGCCCCCTTCATGGGCCAGGAGGCGGCCCAGGTGGGGGTGGCCCTGGCCCTGGGGGAGGGGGACTGGGTGGTCCCCAGCTACCGGGAAAGCGCCATGCTCCTCGCCCGGGGGCTTCCCATCCACACCCTGATCCTCTACTGGCGGGCCCACCCTGCGGGCTGGGGCTTCCCCGAGGGGGTCAGGGCCGTGAACCCCTACATCCCCATCGCCACCCAGATCCCCCAGGCGGTGGGGCTCGCCTTGGCGGGGCGGTACCGGGGGGAGAACTGGGTGGTGGCCACCTCCATCGGGGACGGGGGGACGAGCGAGGGGGACTTCCACGAGGGGCTGAACTTCGCCGCGGTCTTCGGCGCCCCCGTGGTCTTCCTGGTCCAGAACAACGGGTATGCCATCAGCGTCCCCCGGAGCAAGCAGATGCGGGTGGACTACATCGCCCGGCGGGCCGAGGGGTACGGGATGCCCGGGGTGGTGGTGGACGGGAACGACGCCATCGCCGTCTACCTGGAGGCCAGGAAGGCGGTGGAACGGGCCCGCAAGGGAGAAGGCCCCACCCTCCTCGAGGCCCTCACCTACCGCCTCGCCCCCCACACCACCTCCGACGACCCCACCCGCTACCGCTCCAAGGAGGAGGAGGAGGCCTGGCGGGCCAAGGACCCCCTCCTCCGCCTGAGGAAGGCCCTGGAGGCGCGGGGCCTGTGGGACGAGGAGGCGGAAAAGGCGCTCCTTTTGGAGCTTGAGGAGGAGTTCCAAAGGGAGCTCGCCCTGGCCGATGAGGCCCCCGAGCCCAGGCCCGAGGAGATCGTGGAGCACGTCTACGCGGAGATGGGCCCCGACCAGAGGCGGGCCTGGGAGGCGCTTAGGCGGGGCCTGCACGTGGAGGAGGCATGGTGAGGGAGAAGACGCGCGTCCTCAACCTGGTCCAGGCCATCAACGAGGCCCTGGACCTGGCCCTCGCCCGGGACGAACGGGTTTTGGTCTTCGGGGAGGACGTGGGGCGGCTCGGGGGGGTCTTCCGGGTCACGGAGGGCCTGCAGGAGAAGTACGGGGAGAAGCGGGTCTTTGACACCCCCCTGGCGGAAAGCGGCATCCTGGGGCTCGCCATTGGCCTGGCCATGGGGGGGATGCGGCCCGTGGCCGAGATCCAGTTCGCTGGGTTCCTTTACCCCGCCCTAGACCAGATCCTCTCCCACCTGGGCCGCTGGCGCCACCGCTCCCGGGGGCGGGTGGGGCTTCCCGTGGTGGTGCGGGCCCCCTATGGCGGGGGCGTCCACACCCCGGAGCAGCACGCGGACTCCCCCGAGGCCCTCCTCGCCCACACCCCCGGGGTCAAGGTGGTGATCCCCTCAAGCCCGGAGAGGGCCAAGGGGCTCCTCCTCGCCGCCATTGAGGACGAGGACCCGGTGTTTTTCCTGGAGGCCATCAAGCTCTACCGGGGCGCGAGGGCCGAGGTGCCCGAGGGGTACTACACCCTGCCCCTGGGCAGGGCCCGCGTCCTCCGGGAGGGGAAGGCGGCCACTTTAATCGGCTACGGGGGCATGGTGGAGGTGATGCTGGAGGCGGCGGAGGTGGCGCAAAGGGAGGGGGTGGAGGTCATGGTGGTGGACCTGGAGACCCTCGTCCCCTTGGACGAGGACACCCTGCTTTCCGCCGTGAGGGAGACGGGCCGGGCCATCGTGGTCTACGAGGCCATGCGCACCGGGGGCTTCGGGGCGGAAATCGCCGCCCGCATCGCGGAAGGGGCCCTGGACTACCTCCAGGCCCCCGTCCTCCGGGTGGCGGGCTACGATGCCCCTTACCCGCCCTTCAGCGCCATCGAGCACCTCTACCGGCCAAACGCGAGGCGGGTGCTCGCCGCCCTGAGAAAGGCGCTAACCTACTAGGGAGGAGGCCCCATGGTCAAGACCCGCCTGAAGGCCGAGGAGTTCTTCGCCCTGCCTCTAGAGCGGGGGGAGCTCGTGGACGGGGAGGTCCGGGAGGAGATGCCGCCCAAGCCGGAGCACGGAAGGATCGCGGGGGAGGTGTTTTTCCGCATTCGCCTTTGGCTGGAAGAAACGAGGCTCGGGGTGGCCGGGGTGGAGGGGGGCTTTGTCCTCCGCCGGGACCCCGACCGGGCGCGAAGCCCCGCCGTCTGGTTCCTCTCCCACGAAAGGCTCAAGGAGGTGGCCCGGGAGGGTTTCTACGAGGGGGCCCCGGACCTCGCCGTGGAGGTGGTCTTCTCCGGAGAGGAGGCGGAGGGACTTTTGGCCAAGGTGCTGGACTACCTGGAGGCGGGGGCCAAGGCGGTGTGGCTGGTCTACCCCGAGCTCAAGGCGGTGGAGGTCTACGGGCAAGGCGGGGCGGGGCGGCTTCTCCGCGCCCAGGAGGTGCTGGAAGGGGGTGAGGCCCTACCGGGCTTCCGGTTGCCCCTGGAGGCCCTTTTCTCCTGAGCGCCCGCACCTTGGGTTCACGATTCCCGGAAGGCGAAAGCGGGGAGGCGCGGTGAGCCCGGCTAGGGAGGCGCTCGAGCGGCACCAGGTGGTCATCTACCTGGCCGCCATCGCCGCGGGGAGCGCCCTGGGGCTTGCCTGGCCCCAGGAGGAAGCGCATCTGGAACGCCTGATCTACCCCGCGCTGACCCTCCTCCTTTACGCCTCCTTTTCCCAGGTGCCCTTCGCCGCCTTACGCGAAGCCCTCAGGGACAGGCGCTTCATGGGCGCCTTGCTCGTGGCCAACTTCGTGGCCGTGCCGCTTTTGGTGCTAACCCTAGGCCCCCTCCTGCCGCCGGATGCCGGCCAGAGGCTAGGTGTCTTCCTGGTGCTCCTCGCTCCTTGCACCGACTGGTTCGTGGCCTTCACCCACCTCGGCAAAGGGGACGTGCGCCGCGCCGTGGCCGCCCTCCCCTGGCTCTTGCTCCTGCAGCTCATATTGCTTCCCGTGTACCTCTGGCTCTTTCTGGGCGAGGCCTTTGTGGGTGTCGCCGATGCCACGGCGTTCGGGCGCGCCTTCGCCCAGTTCATCCTCCTCCCCCTTGCCCTCGCTTACCTCACCCAGCGCCTGGCGCGCCGCCACCTGGCCTTAAGGGGATTCCTCCACCGCCTCGCCTGGTGGCCGGTGCCCCTCCTGGCCCTCACCCTGTTCCCGATCGCGGGCTCCCATGTGACGGCGGTCCTCGAGGGGGGAAAGCTCCTCGCCCAGGTCGTGCCGGTCTTCGTCCTCTACGCCCTTCTGGCCGCCCCCCTGGCGCGGTTCGTGGCCGCCCGCTTCGGGCTTCCGCCGGAGGCGGCGCGAACCCTCGCCTACAGCCTCGGCAGCCGCAACTCCTTCGTGGTGCTCCCCCTCGCCCTGGCCCTTCCCGAGGAACTCTCCTTGGCGGTGGCCACCATCGTCATCCAGTCCCTCGTGGAGCTTGTGGCCCTCACGGTGTACCTGTGGTGGGTACCAGGCGTCCTGATCCCCGGGCCCGGAAGACGGCCGTAAGGGCCATCGGGGCTACCCTTTTCCGGGGAAAAGCCGCTAGAGTGGAGGGGATGGAACGGCCCATCTCCGAGGCCTACTTTCAGGAGGCGCAAAGGCACATCCCGGGCGGGGTGAGTAGCCCCGTGCGGGCCTTCAAGGCCGTGGGGGGCACCCCGCCCTTTTTGGTGCGGGGCGAGGGGGCCTACGTGTGGGACGCGGACGGGAACCGCTACCTGGACTACGTGATGAGCTGGGGGCCTTTGATCCTGGGCCACGCCCACCCCAAGGTCCTCGCCCGGGTGCGGGATACCCTGGAAAGGGGCCTCACCTTCGGGGCGCCAAGCCCCCTGGAGGTGGCCCTGGCGAAGAAGGTCAAGCGGGCGTACCCTTGGGTGGACCTGGTGCGCTTCGTGAGCTCGGGGACCGAGGCCACCATGAGCGCCCTTCGCCTCGCCCGGGGGTACACGAAGAGGCCCTACATCGTCAAGTTCCGGGGCAACTACCACGGCCACGCGGACGGCCTCCTGGTGGAGGCGGGCTCGGGGGCCCTCACCCTGGGCGTCCCCTCCTCCGCCGGGGTGCCCGAGGAATACGCCCGGCTCACCCTGGTCCTGGAGTACAACGACCCCGAGGGCCTGCGGGAGGTGCTGAGGCGGCGGGGCGAGGAGATCGCCGCCATCATCTTTGAGCCGGTGGTGGGAAACGCCGGGGTCCTCGTCCCCACGGAGGACTTCCTCAAGGCCCTCCACGAGGCCAAGGCCTACGGGGTCCTCCTCATCGCCGACGAGGTGATGACGGGCTTCCGCCTGGCTTTTGGGGGGGCCACGGAGCTTCTTGGCCTTAAGCCCGACCTCGTTACCCTGGGGAAGGTCTTAGGCGGGGGGCTTCCCGCGGCGGCCTACGCGGGGAGGCGGGAGGTCATGGAGATGGTGGCCCCCCTGGGCCCCGTCTACCAGGCGGGCACGCTTTCCGGCAACCCCTTGGCCATGGCGGCGGGCCTCGCCACCCTGGAGATCCTGGAGGAAAACCCCGGCCACTACCGCTACCTGGAGGACCTGGGGGCCAGGCTCGAGGCGGGCCTTAAAGAGGTTCTCGCGCGAAAGGGCATCCCCCACGCGGTGAACCGGGTGGGCTCCATGATCACCGTCTTCTTCGCGGAAGGCCCCGTGGTCACCTTCCAGGACGCCAAGCGTACGGACACGGAGCTCTTCAAACGCTTCTTCCACGGCCTTTTGGACCGGGGCATCTACTGGCCCCCCTCCAACTTCGAGGCGGCCTTCCTCTCCGTGGCCCACACGGAAGAGGACGTGGAAAGGACCCTGGAGGCGCTAGGCGAAGCCCTTTAGAATGAGGGCATGGCCGGCGCCGTTGCCGACCTTTTCTTGTTTGGGGCCTCGGTCCTCCTTCTCTTAAGCATTCTCCTGAGCCGGGTTTCCCAGCGCTTCGGCATCCCCGCCTTGCTCTTTTTTCTCGCCCTGGGGATGCTGGCCGGTTCCGACGGTCCCGGGGGCATCTACTTTGACGATGCCCGCCTGGCCCAGGGCCTCGGGGTGATGGCCCTGGCCTTCATCCTGTTTTCCGGCGGCCTGGACACGGAGTGGGGTAAGGTGCGCCCGGTCCTCCTTCCCGGGGTGGTTCTCGCCACCTTGGGCGTGGTCCTCACCGCTTTGCTGGTGGGCTTCTTCGCCAGCCTGATCCTGGGATTTTCCCCTTTGCAGGGACTGCTCCTCGGGGCCATCGTCTCCTCCACGGATGCGGCCGCGGTGTTCAGCGTGCTCCGAAGCCAGGGGGTGCGGCTTAAGGAGCGGCTCAAGGCCCTTTTAGAGCTGGAGTCCGGGATTAACGATCCCATGGCCGTCCTCCTCACCGTGGGCCTCACCCTCCTTCTGCTGGGCGCGGCGCAGCCCAAGGACCTGGTCTGGATGGGCCTCAAACAGCTGGGCCTGGGCCTGGTCCTGGGGTATGCCCTGGGCCGGGGCATCGCCTGGGCTTGGGGCCAATGGGGCTTCCAGTACCGGGGCCTAGGGCTACTCCTGAGCTTTTCCTTGGTGCTTTTCAGCTACGGCCTTACGGCCGTCCTGGGGGGAAGCGGCTTCGCCGCCGTCTATGTGGCCGGGTTGGTGGTGGGCTACCTCTCCCTGAGGCAGAAGGAGGAGCTCCTCCTCTTCCACGATGGCGTAGCCTGGATCATGCAGGTGGTGATGTTTCTGGTGCTGGGCCTCTTGGTCTTTCCCTCGGAGCTTCCCGCGGTGGCCCCCAAGGGGGCCCTCCTCGCCCTCTTCCTCATGTTCGTGGCCCGTCCCTTGGCCGTGGCGCTTTGCCTTCTCCCTTTCCGGTGGTCTTGGCGGGAGGTGCTCCTGGTGGGGTGGGTGGGCCTGAGGGGGGCGGTGCCCATCGTGCTCGCCACCTACCCTCTCTTGGCGGGGCTTCCCGGGGCCGCCACCCTCTTCAACCTGGTCTTCTTCATTGTCCTCTTTTCCGTGGCCCTGCAGGGGCCCACCCTGGGGTTTTTGGCCCGGAGGTTGGGCCTAGAGGAGGAAAAGCCCGCGGATGCGTGCCCTTCGTGACCCCATCTGCGCCATCGCCACGCCCCCGGGGAAGGGGGCCATCGGGGTGGTGCGGCTTTCCGGGGAAGGCGCCCTGGAGATCGCCGCAAGGGTGTGGCGGGGGAAAGACCCCAGGCGCCTCAGGGGGGGCCGCTTCACCCTGGGGGAGGTGGTGGACCCCAGGACGAGGGAGGTCCTGGACCAGGCCCTCCTCCTCGTCTTCCGCGCCCCCCGCTCCTACACCGGGGAGGACCTGGTGGAGTTCCAGACCCACGGCTCCCCGGCGGTCCTGAGGCGGGTCTTGGAGGCCCTCTTGGCGGTGGGAGCCCGGCTTGCTGGGCCTGGGGAGTTCACCTTTCGCGCCTACATGAACGGTAAGCTGGACCTGGCCCAGGCGGAGGCGGTGCTCGCCCTGGTCCAGGCGGAGGGGGAGCTTGCCCGGAGGCAGGCCCTGAGGGCGCTGGAGGGGGCCTTTTCCCGCAGGATCGCCGCCCTGGAGGAGGGGCTCCTCCGCCTCCTCGCCCACATCCAGGCCCTTTTGGACTACCCCGAGGAGGGGGTGGAGCCCGTGGAGGCGGAAAGGACCATAAGGGAGGTCCTCGCCCAGGTGGAGGCCCTCCTCTCCCAGGCCAAGGCCTCCCGCCTGGCCCAGAAGGGGGCGCGGCTTGCCCTCATCGGGGCCCCGAACGCCGGGAAGAGCTCCCTCCTGAACGCCCTTTTGGGGTACGAACGGGCCTTGGTTTCCCCCATCCCCGGCACCACCCGGGACTACCTGGAGGCCCCCCTGGAGCTCTTCGGCATCCCCCTGGTGGCCGTGGACACCGCCGGGGTGCGGGAGACGGAAGACCCCCTGGAGCGGGCCGGGGTGGAGCGGGCCCTGAGGATCGCGGAGGAGGCGGACCTCGTCCTTTATGTGGTGGACCGCTCCCTCCCTAGGCCCGCCCCGCCCCCCCTTCCCTGGGAAAGGACCCTCCGGGTGGCCACCAAGGGCGACCTCCCCCCGGCCTGGGACGACCCTGCCTTCCTCCCCGTCTCCAGCCGCACCGGGGAGGGGCTGGACCGGCTGCGGGAGGCCATCGGGCAAGCTCTCCTGGGGGAGGGTGGGGGGGAGGTCCTCCTCACCGAGCGCCAGGTGGAGGCGCTCCAAAGGGCCAGGGAGCGCCTCCTGGAAGCCCTCACCTTGCCGGAGGACCTCAGGGGGCTTGCCCTCCAGGAGGCCCTCGAGGCCCTGGCCGCCCTTAGGGGTGAGGGCCAGGTGGCCGAGGCGGTGGTGGCCCGGGTCTTCCAGAACTTCTGCGTGGGGAAGTAGCCCCCTTTAGGGCAGGAAGGCCTCCAGGATCTCCTCCACCTGGTCGGTCTCTATGAGGAAGGCGTCGTGCCCGTGAGGGCTCTTGATCTCCCGGTAGCGGGCCCCCGCCATCCTGGCCGCCTGCCGCACCTCCCAGGCGGGGTAGAGGAGGTCGGTGTCAATCCCCACGAAGAGGGAAGGGATGCCGCGAAGGCGCTTCAGGGCCTCTTCCACCCCGCCCCGGCCCCGGCCCACGTCGTGGGTGTCCATGGCCCGGGAGAGGACCAGGTAGCTCTCCGCGTGGAAGCGCTTTAGAAACCTCTCCCCCTGGTAGTCCAGGTAGGTCTCCCCCCGTTCGGGCTCCCCGCCCCAGCGGGCCTCAAACCCCTCGGGGGCCCGGTAGCTCATCATGGCGATGGCCCGGGCCAGGGCCATGCCCTTGGGGGCGGGGTGGCCCCTTTGGTACTCGGGGTCTTGCAGGATGGCCTGGCGGGAAAGGTGGTTGAAGGCCCGGGCCCAGGGCCCGTGCCGGGCGGGGGCCGCCAGGACCACGAGCTTCTTCACCCTCTCCGGGTACATGAGGGCGAACTCCAAGGCCACCATCCCCCCGAGGCTTCCCCCGATCACGGTGGCCCGCTCCACCCCTAAGTGGTCCAGAAGCCTCGCCTGGGCCCGGGCCAGGTCGCGGATGGTGAGGGGCGGGAAGTCCTTGCCGTAGGGCTTCCCCGTGCGGGGGTCTAGGGAGAGGGGGCCTGTAGAGCCGTAGCAGCTTCCCAGGTGGTTGGCGGAGACCACGTAGTAGAGGGCGGGGTCCAGGATCCGCCCGGGCCCCACCAGGCTGTCCCACCACCCTTCCCGGCCGAAGGCCTTTTCCAGGGGGGAGAGGCTTCTAAAGGTTTCCTCGTCGTAGGTCCCCGCCAGGTGGGCGCTTCCCGTGAGGGCGTGGAAGACCAAAACGGCGTTATCCCGCCTGCGGGAGAGGGTCCCGTAGGTCTCAAAGCGGAGGCGCACCTCGGGGAGGTACCCCCCAAGCTCCGTGTAGAACCCCTCCCGCCTGGGGAAGAGGACGGCGGTGCGGGGCTTGGGCGGGGGGATGGAGAGGGGGGAGCGGGGGGGCTTGAGGAGGAGGGCCTCGTGCTCCCCCCAGGCCTCGAGGGCGATCTCGCTCATGCCAACGCCTCCTTGAGCTCGGCCTTTAGGTCCTCCACGTGCTCCAGGCCCACGCTAAGCCGCACCGTCTCCGGAGAAACCCCCGCTAGGGCCTGCTCCTTGGGGGAAAGCTGGGAATGGGTGGTGGAGGCGGGGTGGATGGCGAGGGTGCGGGTGTCCCCCACATTCGCCAGGTGGGAGATGAGCCTGAGGCGGGAGATAAAGCGCTTGGCCGCCTCGTACCCGCCCTTAAGCCCGAAGGTGAGGACGGCCCCGGGCTTCCCCTTGAAGTACTTCTGGGCCCTCCTGAAGTGGGGGTGGTCCGGGAGTCCAGGATAGTTCACCCAGGCCACCTTGGGGTGCTCCCTGAGCCAGTGGGCCAGGTGTAGGGTGTTCTCCACGTGGCGTTCCGCCCTCAAGGAGAGGGTCTCCATCCCCAGGAGGACCACCCAGGCCTCAAAGGGCCCCAAGGCCTGCCCCTGGTCGCGGAGGCCGTCCACCCGGGCCTTGACGATGAAGGCCAGGTCTCCGAAGGCCTCCGTGAGCCTCAGGCCGTGGTAGCCGGGCTGGGGCTCCGTGAGGAGGGGGTAGCGGCCGTTTTCCCAGGGGAAATGCCCTCCGTCCACAATGGCCCCGGCGATCACCGCCCCGTGCCCCCCCACCCACTTGGTGAGGGAGTGGGTGACCAAGGCGGCCCCCCAGGCCAAGGGCCTCAGGAGGTAGCCTCCCATGCCGAAGGTGTTGTCCACCATGAGGGCCACGCCTGCCTCCCGGGCGGCCTGGGCCAGGGCCTCGAGGTCGGGGATGTTCAGGGCGGGGTTGCCGACGGACTCCACCCACCAGGCCCGGGTCCTTTCGTCGGTGAGGGCAAGGAACTCCTCGGGGTGCTCCTCGCGGGAGGTGAAGCGGACCTCAATCCCAAGCCGCCTCAGGGTCACCTTGAACTGGTTGAAGGTGCCCCCGTAGAGGTTGGGGGTGGAGACGATGTTGTCCCCCGCCTGGGCCAAGGTGGTGAGGGCCAGGAACTGGGCGGCGTGGCCGCTTGCGGTGGCCAAAGCCGCCTTGCCCCCCTCCAGGGCCGCCAGGCGCCTCTCCAGCACCTCCACCGTGGGGTTCATGATGCGGGAGTAGATGTTGCCGAACTCCTTGAGGGCGAAGAGGTTCGCGGCGTGCTCGGGGCTCTTAAAAGCGTAGCTGGTGGTGGGGTAGATGGGGACCTGGCGGCTAAGCGTGGTGGGCTCGGGCTCGTAGCCCGCGTGGAGCTGCAGGGTCTCAAAGCGCATCCTTGGCCTCCTTTCCAAAGTCCCGGCCTGGGGCGCTTGGGCTTGGAAGGGGCCATAAAAAGCCCCTTCCCGGCAAGACCGTTCTCTCGCCAAGAAGGGGTTGGGCGTGGCGCTTACCCCCTCTCTTATCGTCCCCGGGCGTTTCCCCCGCCCGGGCCGGCCTTGGCACCAGCCCCGCCCGCATCCGGCCATGCAACGGAAGGGGCGGGAGGTTGCCGCGGTTTCACAGGGCCGTACCCTCCACCGCTCTGGATAAGAGAACGGGCTGGTTTTCGCCGCGCCCCGGCGCGGTTAGGAGCCAGTGTAGGGAAAAACGAAGGGGGCGTCAACCCCTTTGACCTTTGCCCGGCCATGCCCTATACTGGCATCCGCTACGGGGAGTAGCGCAGCCCGGTAGCGCACCTCGTTCGGGACGAGGGGGTCGCTGGTTCAAATCCAGTCTCCCCGACCAGAAGGCCGGCCTCGAGGCCGGCTTTCGTATACTGCATGGCATGGGCTTTTTGGCCGGGATGGCCCTCTTCCTCTTGGGCCTCCACCTTATCGCCGAGGGGCTTTCCGCCCTTAAGGGCAGGCGCTACCTGCTCTCCCGAACCTTGGGGCGTCCCTGGGGGCTTCTGGGGACGGGCCTTCTCTTGGGGCTTCTTTCCGGGAGCGGAACCGGCCTGTCCCTCCTGGCCCTGGCCCTCCTGGAAGGGGGGGTTCTCCCCTTCGGCCAGGCGGCCCTCCTCGCCCTGGCGGCCACCGCCGGGGCCACCGCCTGGGTGGGGGTGGTGGCCCTGGCCCAAGAGGGGCTCGCCCAGCTCTTCTTGGCCCTCGGCCTCCCCCTTTTCTTGCTCCAGGGAACGCGGCGCCTGAGCCTCCTCCTCCTGGGCCTGGGTCTGCTCTTCCTGGGCTTTCTGGGGATGGGCCGGGAGGCGGGGGGGCTTTCCCCCCTCCTCGCCGGGCTCCACCTGTCCGGGGCCTTTTGGTACGGGGTGGGCCTCCTCCTGGCCTTCCTCCTGGGGACGGCCAACGGGGTGGCGGCCCTGGCCCTGGCCCTTCTGCCCGCCCTGGGGCCTTTGGGCGGCATGGCCCTGGCCCTGGGGGCGGGGGTGGGGGTCTCGGGGGCCCTCTTTGTGGCCGCCCTCACGGGGAGGCGGGAGGCGGTGGCCCTGGGGGCGGCCCTTTTCCTGCACCGCCTTGCCTTCTCCCTTCCCTTTCTTTTGCTCCTCCCCTGGCTGCAGGGCCTCGGGGTGGTGGGGCTCCACGCGGCCAGCCACCTGGTCTACGCCTTGGCCTTTCCCTTTCTGGCGGGGGGGTACGAGGGCCTTTCGGCGCGCCTATTCCCCAAGCGCACGGTGAGCCCCAAGTACCTCTCCCGGGAGGCCTTGGAGACCCCTTCCCTGGCCCACGCCCTGGTGCGGCGGGAGCTGGGCCGGGTGGCGGATGCGGTGCGGAACATGCTGGCCAAGGCGGTGCGCATCCTGAGCCAGGAGGAGGGCGGGGAGGTGGAGCTGGAGGCCCTGGAGGAAAAGGTGGACCGCCTCACCCGGGAAGTGGTCCTCTACACCGCGGAGCTTTCCACCCGCACCCAGGACGAGCGGGCGGTGCGCTTTTTCGTGGCCGCCTCGGAGCTTGAGCACCTGGGGGACCTGGTGCGCCGGGTGGTGCGGCAGGCGGAGAAGCTCTGGGCCCAGGGGCTCACCTTCAGCCAGGAGGGCAAGGAGGACCTCCTGGAGGCGGCCAGGCGCCTCCTGGGCCGGATGGAGCGCATGGCGGCGGCCCTCGCCATCGGGGAGAAGGCCCTGGCCCAGGAGGTGCTTGGGGAGGGCCCTAGGATGGCGGAGTTCCTGGACCGCCTGCGCCGGGCCCACCTGGCCCGCCTCGAGGGGGGGCGCCCCGAGAGCCGGGCCACCACCTTGGCCCACCTGGACCTCCTCATCACCCTGGAGGAGCTAAATGGCGGGGTGGAGAGGCTTTGCCGCCTGGTGCTGGAGCTTTAATACCACCCCATGCCGGCTTGGGCCAGCGTGGGGGCCCGGGTAAGGGGCCTGGGGCGGAGCTTTCGGGACCCCGCAGGGCGGGGAAAACGGGAAGAAAGGGTATAAGCTAAGGGGCGTGGTGAGGATCCTGGGCGGCAAGGCCAAGGGGGTGCCCCTGAAGGTGCCCGCCTCGGCCAGGCCCTCCCCCGTGCGCCTCCGGAAGGCCCTCTTTGACTACCTCCGCCTCCGCTACCCGAAGAGGGGCCGTTTCCTGGACCTCTATGCGGGAAGCGGGGCGGTGGGCCTCGAGGCGGCCAGCGAAGGGTGGGAGGCCACCCTGGTGGAGAAGGACCGGGAGGCGGTGGCCCTCCTCAAGGAGAACGCCCGCCGAACGGGGCTCAGGGTGCGCATCGTCCCCCTGCCCGTGGAGGCCTTCCTCCTCGAGGCCAAGGCCCGGGGGGAGCGCTACACCGTGGCCTTCATGGCCCCGCCTTACCCCACGGACCTGGTGTCCGCCTTCCAGGCCCTCCTGGAAAGCGGCTTGGTGGAAAAAGGGGGGCTTTGCGTCCTCCAGCACCCCAAGGACCTGCACCTTCCCTTCGGGGAGCGCCGGGTTTACGGGGAAAACGCCCTCACCTTGGTGGAGGTCTAGATGCACGTGGTCTACCCGGGAAGCTTTGACCCCCTCACCAACGGCCACCTGGACGTGATCCAGCGGGCGAGCCGCCTCTTCTCCAGGGTCACCGTGGCCGTGCTGGAGAACCCCAACAAGCGGGGCCAGTACCTCTTCAGCGCCCAGGAGCGCTTGGACATCATCCGCGAGGCCACGGCCCACCTGCCCAACGTGGAGGCCCACACCTTTTCCGGCCTCCTGGTGGACTTCGTGAGGCGGGTGGGGGCCCAGGCCATCGTCAAGGGCCTGCGGGCGGTTTCCGACTACGAGTACGAGCTGCAGATGGCCCACCTGAACCGCCAGCTCCTCCCCGGGCTGGAAACCCTCTTCATCCTGGCCGCCACCCGGTACGCCTTCGTCTCCAGCACCATGGTCAAGGAGATCGCCCGCTACGGGGGGGATGTGTCCAAGCTGGTGCCCCCGGCCACGCTCCGGGCCCTGAAGGCCAAGTTCGGCTAGCGCCCCCTCCTCCGGGTAAAATGCCCCACGGAGGTCACCATGAAGGCTTTCCCCAGCAAGTACGGCAACGCCTTGGAGTTCGGCCACCTTATCGGGGGCGAGGAGGTCTTTGAGGGCGAGCCCCTGGAGCGGCGCAACCCCTCGGACCGGGAGGACCTGGTGGCCCGCTTCCCCGAGGGCACCAAGGAGACCCTACGCAAGGCGGCCCGCAAGGCCCAGGAGGCCTTCCGCGAGTGGAGCCGCACCCCGGCCCCCGTGCGGGGTCAGGTCCTCTTCAACCTGGTCAAGATCCTGGAACGGGAAAAGCCCACCCTGACCCGCCTCATGGTGCGGGAGGTGGGGAAGACCCCCAAGGAGGCGGGCGGAGACGTGCAGGAGGCCATTGACACCGCCCTCTTCTTCGCCTCCGAGGGGCGGAGGCTCTACGGCCAGACCGTGCCCAGCGAGATGCGGGACAAGGAGCTCTTCACCTTCCGTCGCCCCCTGGGGGTGGTGGGCATGATCACCGCCGGCAACTTCCCCATCGCCGTGCCCAGCTGGAAGCTGGTCCCCGCGGTGCTGGCGGGGAACACGGTGGTCTGGAAGCCCTCCGATGATTCCCCCACCCTCTCCTACCTCTTCGTGAAGCTCTTTGAGGAGGCGGGCCTGCCCCCCGGGGTCATCAACGTGGTCTTTGGGGGCGGCAAGGACTCCACGGGGCAGTGGCTGGTGGAGCTCATGGACGAGGGCCTCCTCCAGAAGTTCGCCTTCACCGGCTCCACCAAGGTGGGGCGCTGGATCGGTGAGGTGGCGGGGCGGAACCTGATCCGGCCCACCCTGGAGCTCGGGGGCAAGAACCCCCTGGTGGTCATGCGGGACGCCGACCTGGACCTCGCCGTGGAGGGGGCCTGGTGGAGCGCCTTCGCCACGGGAGGGCAGCGGTGCACCTCCGCGGGGAACATCCTGGTGGACGCCCCCATCTACGAGGAGTTCAAGCGCCGCTTCTTGGAGCGCACGGAGGCGACCCTGGTGGGCAACCCCCTCCTCCACCCGGAGGTCACCTACGGGCCCTTCCTCAACGAGCGGCTCTTCCAGCGCTGGCAGGAGCATTACGCCTGGGGGGAGGAGGACGGGGCCAGGCTCCTCTTCGGCCGGGGGCGCATCACCCGGGAGAACCCTTACCCCCACTTCCTGGGGGACCCCGAGGCGGGGCTTTTCGGCTGGCCCACGGTCTGGGAGGCCCGGCCCGGGATGCGGCAGTTCGCCGAGGAGATCTTCGGCCCCACCATCAACCTGGTGAAGGTGGACGGCATAGAGGAGGCCATCGAGGTGGCCAACAGCACCCCCTACGGCCTCTCCAGCGCCATCTACACCAACCACCGCCACTGGGCCTACCTCTTCAAGGTGGGCATCCGGGCCGGCATGACCAGCATCAACAACACCACCGTGGGGGCCGAGGCCCATCTGCCCTTTGGCGGGGTGAAGGCCAGCGGCAACGGGGCCCGGGAGTCGGGGATCTGGGTTCTGGAGGAGTACACCTACTGGCACGCGGTGAACGAGGAGTACTCCGGCAGGCTCCAGCTGGCCCAGATGGACACGGGCTACGTGAGCCCCAAGGCGGCCACCGACTGGGGGCGGGTCCTGGGGATGTGAGGCCCCGCTATTGGGCGCTTTCCAGGTCGGGCCGGAGCTTCACCGCCTCCTTGAGGTACACGTGGCGCACCCGGTCCTGGGGGGTGTCGGTGTTCCAGAGGGCCAGGACCCGGATCACCCGGGGCAGGCTTCCCGGCACCGGCACCTCCCGGGCGGAGAGGAGGGGCACCCGGTGCATGCCGATCTGCCGGGCGGCCTCGGCGGGGAAGGCGGAGGTGAGGTCTTCGGTGACGGTGAAGATGATGGCGGCGAGCTCCCCGTAGCTTTGTATGCCGTTCGCCTCCAGCATCTTCAGGAGAAGCTCCCGGGTGGCCTGGTGGATGGCCTCTGGGCTGTCCTCCTCCACGGTGATGGCGCCCCTGATGCCCCTGACCATAGTTAGGCCCCATGCTAAGGGGTTTCCCCCCTGGGGGCAAGGCGGGTAGACTAGCCCCCATGAACCTTCTGGCGGTCTTCGCCCATCCCGACGATGAGATCGGCGCCGCCGGCACCCTGGCCCTTCACGCCCGGAAAGGGGACCGGGTGATGCTGGTCTGGATGACCCGGGGAGAGCTCGCCAGCCAGTTCGGGGACACCCCTCCCGAGGAGGTGGCCCGGATCCGGGAAGGGCACGGGGCCCACGTGGCGGGGCTCATCGGGGCTGAGCACCGCTTCCTGCCCTTCCAGGACACCCTGCTCACCGGGGGCCGGGAGGAGGCCCTGGCCCTGGCCCGGCTCATGGCCGAGTTCAAGCCCGATGCCCTGATCACCTGGGACCCCCTGGACGTCCACCCCGACCACCGGGCCACCCACCAAGCCGTCCTTTCCGCCTTGAAGCTTTGCCGCATCCCCAAGCTGGTGGGGGAGGCCCACCGGCGGCCTGTTCGCCTTTACCACTACCCGCGCCGCGACCTGGCCCGCCCTTGGGTCTACGTGGACACCACGGGGACGCAGGAGGTGGCGGAGGCGGTCTTCAGCTTTTACCAGGCCTTCTACCGCTGGCCCTTCACCCTGGAGGAGTTTCGCGCCCGCCGGCGGCTTCTGGGCCGGGAGGCGGGGGTTCGCTTTGCCGAGGCGTTTCAGACGGACTCGCCCCCGGCCTGGCCCCTTCTTCCCTGAGCCCCTCCTCCGGGTCGGGAGCGGGGGTGAGGACGTAGGCCAGGACCACGGCGGGGAGGACCAGGGGCAGGGTGGCGTACCCTCCCCACTCCGCGGCCAGCACGGTGGCGGCGAAGGGGGCGCGGGCCACCCCCGCCAGGAGGGCGGCCCCCCCCGCCAGGGCCAAGGCCTCCGGGGGCAGGGTGAAGGGACCGGGGAAGTGGGCCAGGAAGGCGCCCAAAAGCCCCCCCAGGACCAGGGCCGGGGTAAAGGGGCCCCCGTAGGCCCGCACCCCCGCGGCCAGGACCAGGAGGAGGAGCTTGGCCAAAAGCAGGGAGAGGATGGCCCCTGGGGGCAGGAGGGGCGTGGTGGCCACCGCCACCCAACCCAGGCCGCTCCCCAGGGCCTCGGGGAGGAGGAGAAGGGCCAAGGCCAGGGCCAGGCCCAAGAGGCCGTGGCGCCAGGGGAAGGGCAGGGGGCGGAGGCGCCCTTCCAGAAGCCTCGCCCCTTCGGTCCACAAGGTGGCCAGGGCGGCGGCCACGAGGCCGAGGAGCGCCCCGGCGGGCAAGGCCTCCAGGTCCATCCGCACCGCGAAGGGGAGGAGGGGGGTGTACCCGTAGAAGGCCCCGTACACGGCGAAGCCGGAAAGGGCCCCGATGAGGGCCGGGGTGAGGGCCCGGGCCTCGAGGAGAAGGCTCCGGTAAAGGATCTCCGTGGCCAGAAGGGCCCCGGCCACGGGGGCGTGGAGGCTTACCCCGAGGCCCGCGGCCAGGCCGGCGAAGGCCAACCCCCCTCCCAGCCGGGGAAAGCGGCGGTCCAGGGCCGTGCCCAGCCAGAGGCCTAGCACCCCGAAGGGGCCCTCCCGGCCCATGGGGGAGTAGAGGGCGAGCTGCAAGGTGCCCCCGGCCACCGCCCGGGGGTGCGCCCAGGGGGGCGGGGCCTGGCCCTCCCGCACCCGCCGGAGGAGGGCGGAAAGCCCCTGGCCGGTGCCCAGGAGGCTGGTCAGGGCGAAAAGGGGGGGGAGGAGGAAGGCCAGGAGGGCGAAGCTGGGCCCGGTGAAGGCCTGGGCCAAGCCCCCCTCGCCCGGGGCCTCCGGCACCAGGTAGCCGAAAAAGAGGCCAAAGGCCTGGGTGAGGGCCCGCAACAGGGCGTTCAAGAGGGCCAGCAAGAGCCCCGCCACGGCCCCGGTGAAGGCGCTGTAGAGGATGAGGGGTCCGGTCTGGCGCACCTCCTCGTCCCAGAGGGGGGGAAGGGTGCGCTGGGAGCCCCTGCCAAGCGGCCGCATCAGAGGGAGTGTACCAGAGCCAAGGGGGTGCCCCGGGCAAGCCGGGGGGTGGAGAGGCCTAAGGCCCGGTACCCTCCCCGGGTGAGGGCCCGCACCAGGAGGCGGGGGTCGGCCTTGCCCCAGAGGAAGAGGGCCTCGTTTTTCACGTCCAGGTCGGGGCTACTGGCCCTGGAGTCCGTGCCCAGGGCGAGTTCCACCCCGTGCTTGGCGTAGAGGGCGAGGGGCGCCTCCCCCACCTCCAGGTTCGCGTTGGACCGGGGGCAGAGGACCACCTTGGTGCCGGTTTCCGCCAGGAGCCTGGCCTCCTCCTCGTCCACCTGGACCCCGTGCACCAAGGTGGTGGTGGGGCCCAGAACCCCCAGGGCGTGCAGGTAGCGCACGGGGGTGAGGCCCGGGGGCTCCCAGGGCCTGGCGCTGAACCGGCGGTGGACCTCGGCCAAGGGGCCTTCCCCGCGAAGGAGGAAGGCCACCTCCTCGGGGCTTTCCCCCGCGTGGACCATGAGGGGGATGCCCTCGGCTTGGGCCCACGCCGCGAGCCTCCTCATGAGGGGGGGGCTCACGGAATAGGGGGCGTGGGGGGAAAGCCCCACCTTCACCCGGCCCTCATACCGGCGCCAGGCCTCCACCTTCCGCCGCACGGCCTCAAAGACCTCCTGGGCGAGGGAGGGGTCGGGGGCGAAGACCTCGTAGTAGGCCACGCCCGGCAAGGGGCTTTCCCGGAGGAGGAAGTCCATGACCTCCTCCTCGAAGACGATGTCCGCGAAGGCCCCCGCCCCCGAGGCCAAGAGCTCCTCCAGCCCTCGCTTGGCCCCCACCAGCCCCCGCTTCTCCCGGTGGGCCACCACGTGGGGGATGAAGCGGGCAAAGGGCCCCTGGTACAGGGGCACCAGGGAGAGGTCCAGGTGGGTGTGGGCGTTCACCGGGGGCGGGAAGAGGGCCTTCCCCTTGTGGACCACCTCCGCCCCGGGAAAGCGGCCCCTTAACTCCTCCAGGCTCCCCTGGCCCACCACGTGCTGGCCCTGCACGGCGATGGCCCCGCGGAGCATAGGGGTGCCGAAGCCGGTGTACACCACCTCGGCCGTCCAGAGCTCAGTCCTTAGCCAGAACATAGCGGTTGGGCCCGCGGGCGAAGTCCAGGGCCCGGTACCCCCGGGCGAAGTAGTGGCCGAGGACCAGGCGGCTGTGTTCCCGCCAGCGCCGGGCCAGGTCCTGGTCTTCCCGGAGGATCTTGCCCCAGTCCTCGGGGATCTGGAAGAGGAGACGCCCTGCCTCCAGGTCCAGCCTCGCCTCCACCGGCACCTCCCCCTCCACCCGGTTGGCCTGGGGTAGCCCCGCCACCTCGGGCTCCCCGGGGGGGTCGTAGATGCGGGCGTAGACCCTTTCGGAGAGGAGCTCCCACTCCGCCAAAAGCCGGTCCGAGGGGGCCCCCGCGTTGATGCCCGTCATGGGCCCGTAGTGGTCCACCAGGTAGGTGCGGGCGGTGGCCCCGAGCTTCCTCAGGTTGAAGTTGGCGTTGGGGCCCCTTAAGGGGTCAAAGGTCCAGACCACCTTCCGGATGCCCCGGGCGAGGCACCAGTCCCGCTGGAACCGCTTCAGGAGGAGGGCAGCCCCCGTGCCCCTGTAAGCCTCCAGCACCCCCAGCATGTGGGAGTGCTGCAGGGTGGGGTCTTTTGTGGGAAAGCCGAAGACGAAGCCCACCATCTCCCCTCCCGCGAAGGCCCCCGCCACCAGTCCCCCTTCGTCCTGCACGGCGATGAGGAGGCCCCGGGGCACCAGGTCGCTTTCCGCCCGCCCCCAGACCTGGCGCTGGAGCTCCACCACCTTTTCCATCTCCTCGGGGCCCTTTAGCTCGCGGACACGTACCTCTGCCATAGGGTGATCCGCTCCACGAAGGAAAGCTTCAGGTGCACCCCGATGCCCAGGCCCTCGGGCACGGGCATGAGGCCCTCTTTGGCCTCCAGGGCCTCCTCCACGATGTCCTCCTTCCAGTAGCGGCTGGCCGAACTCACGTCCCCGGGCTTGGTGAAGCCGGGAAGGGTCGCCAGGTGGAGGTTGTGGGCCCGCCCCACCCCCGCCTCCAGCATTCCCCCCATCCACAGGGGGATCCCCGCGCTTTGGGCCAGGGCGTGGACCTTGAGGCTTTCCCCGTGCCCGCCCAGGCGGGCGGGCTTGACGTTGAAGACCCGGCCCGCCCCAAGCTCAATGGCCTTCCTGGCCTTCTCCGCCCCGGTGAGGCTCTCGTCCAGGCAGATGGGGGTGGAAAGCTCCCGCTGGAGCTTGGCGTGGTCCAGGAGGTCGTCGTAGCCCAGGGGCTGCTCTATGTAGTCCAGGTGGAGTTCGTCCAGGCGCCTAAGCCGGGCGAGGTCCGCTAGGCTGTAGGCGCTGTTGGCGTCGGCGGTGAGGGTGGCCTCGGGGAAGGCCCCTCGCACCGCCTTCAGGACCTCGTAGTCCCAGCCCGGCTTGATCTTGAGCTTGATGCGGCGGTAGCCCTCCCCCAGGTGTCTCTCCACCACCTTGAGGGTTTCCTCCACCGAGGGCTGGATGCCCAGGGAAACCCCCACCTCCACCGCCTGCCGCACCCCCCCCAGGACCTGCCAGAGGGGCTTCCCCAGGCCCTTGGCGTAGAGGTCCCAGAAGGCCATCTCCAACACCGCCTTGGCCATGGGGTTGCCCCGGAAGGGCGCAAGGGCTTCCCGGAGGGCCTCGGGGTTGGGAAAGTCCCCCCCCAGGACCCGGGGCAGGAAGACCTCCTCCAGGAGGTAGCGGGCCCCCGCCACCGTCTCCTCCCGGTAGAGGGGAAGCCGCTCCATCACCCCTTCCCCCAGGCCCTCGAGGCCTTCCCCGAAGAGCCTTAAGAGGAGGATGGTCCTCTTGGTCTGCACCCCGAAGCTGGTCTCAAAGCGGAACTTCAGGGGGAGCTCCAAAATCCTAAGCTCTGCGGCCTCTATCCGCACGGCTCCAGCACCTCCTTGCCCAGGTAGGGCACCAGGGCCTCGGGCACCCGCACCCGGCCGTCCGGGAGCTGGTGGTTTTCCAGGAGCATCACCAGGATCCTCGGGGTGGCCAAGGCGGTGTTGTTCAGGGTGTAGGCGTAGCGCACCTTGCCCTCCCCGTCCCGGTAGCGGAGGCCCGTCCGCCGGGCCTGCCAGTCCAGGAGGGCGGAGGCGGAGTGGGTTTCCCGGTAGCGTCCCTCGGAGGGGACCCAGACCTCGAGGTCCACCTGGCGCCACTTGCCCGGCCCCATGTCCCCGGTGGAGACCTCCAGCAGGCGGTAGGGGAGTTCCAGGAGCCTTAGGATCGCCTCAGCGTTCTCCAGGATCTCCTGGAAGGCCCGGTCGGAGGCCTCGAGGCTGGCCTCGGTCATGACGTACTGCTCCACCTTGTGGAACTGGTGCACCCGCATGAGGCCCCGCACGTCCTTGCCGAAGCTCCCCGCCTCGGAGCGGAAGGCGGGGGCGTAGCCCGCATAGCGCTTGGGAAGCTCCTCCGCCCTCAGGACCTCCCCCATGTGCAAGGCGTTCAGCACCACCTCCGCGGTCCCCGTGAGGTAGAGGTCGGTGCCCGCGATGGGCCACACCTGGTCCCGGGCGGCGGGAAAGTGGCCGGTGCCGATGAAGGCCGCCTCCCGGGCGTAGGAGGGGAGGGTCATGGGGACGAAGCCCTTCTTCACCATGAAGTCCATGGCGAAGCGGAGGAGGGCGAGTTCGTAAAGGGCCAGGTCCCCCTTAAGGGCGTAGGTCCGGCTCCCCGAGACCTGGCTGATCCTGGGCTCCCACCAGCCGTTTTTCTCCAGGAGGGCCACGTGGTCCAGGGGAGGGAAGGGGAAGGCCTTGGGCTCCCCCACCCGCTTGATCTCCACGTTGGCCGAGTCGTCCGGGCCCACGGGCGCCCCCGGCCAGGGGGGGAGGGGCACCTGCAGGAGAAGCTCCCAAAGCCTGGCCTCCCGTTCCCGCAGGGCCTCCTCCACGGCCTTCGCCTCCTCCGCCAGGGCCTTCCCCCTGGCCACCAGAAAGGGCCTTTCCTCCGCCGGGGCCTGGGGCACCTGCTTGGCGATGCGGTTGCGTTCCGTCTGGATGTCCTGAAGCTTTTGCTTAAGCCCCTGCACCTCCTGGTCCAGGGCCAGGACCTCGTCCAGGTCCAGGGGGATGCCCTTGAGGCGGATGGCCTCCCGGAAGAGGTCGGGCTCTTGGCGTAGCCGTTTGAGGTCCACCATGGCTACTCCAGCACCCTGGGCACGCGGAAGAAGCCCTCTTCCTGGGCGGGGGCCACGGAGAGGGCCTCGGCCTGGGGAAGGGAGGGGCGGGGCTCGTCCTCCCGCAGGCGCCCCTGTCCCTCCCATTCCCCTGGGACTTCCTCCACCTGGGGGAGGGCATCCACGAACTCCAGGATGCGCTTGAGGTCCTCGAGGAGAAGGGCCTCCTCCTCAGGGGAGAGCCGCACCTTGGCCAGGCCCTCCAGCTTGCGGAGAAGCTCGGGGGTAAGCTCCATGCCGGTCATTCTACGCCGCCAGGGCCCGGGCAGGAAGCGCGGGGGCGCCCTCAGGAGAGGAGGTCGGCCAGCCACCACACCAGGGGGGCGAGGAGGAGGGCGGGGAGGAAGGAGCCCACCCGCACCTTGGTGAGGCCCAGGAGGTTGATGCCCACCCCCAGGACCATGAGCCCGCCCACCCCGGTGACCAGGAGGACCCGGGGGTCTTGGGCGGGGTCGGGGAGGGCCTGGCTCAGGGTTCCGGCGAGGAGGGCCACCCCTCCTTGGTAGAGGAGGATCACCAGCACGCTGAACCCCACCCCCACCCCGAAGGAGCTGGTGAGGGCGATGGCGGAAAGGCCGTCCAGGGTGGCCTTCAGGAGGAGGAGGCTGGGGTCGCCGGTGAGGCCGTTCTGGATGGAGCCCAGGAGAGTCATGGGGCCCACGCAGAAGAGGAGGCTTGCCGCCACGAACCCCTCGGTGAAGCTGCCCCCACCCCTTACCGCCCGCTTGATCTTCTCCCCGAGGCCCTCGAGGCCCTCCTCTATCCGGGCCCACTCCCCGAGAAGCCCCCCGAGGACCAGGGCCATAAGCCCCAGGACCACCCCGTCCACCGCCCCGCCCTTGGCCCTTCCCAGGGCCTGGGCCATGGCGAGGCCGATGAAGAGGGTGGTGAGCCCCACCCCCTGAACCATGATGCGGGCCATGCGTTCGGGGAGCCTGCCCCGCAGGGCCAGGCCCAGGCCCGTGCCCAAGGCCACGGTGGCGGCGTTCACCAGGGTCCCCGAGAGTTTGTCCAGGAGGGTGAGTTCCATGGGGGGTATTCTAAATGGGAATGGAGCGCCTCCTCACCGCGGACGGCACCCCCACCCTCTTCCACCCCGCTTACGGGGAGGCCTACCACCCCAGGCAAGGGGCCCTCCTCCAGGCGAGGAGGCTTTACCTGGAAAGGACCCTCACCCACCTCCACCCTGCCCCCCGGGTTTTGGAGGTGGGCTTTGGGCTTGGGGTGAACTTCCGCGTGGCCCTGGAAAGCGCCCTCAGGCGGGGGAGGCGGCTTTGCTACCTGGCGGTGGAAAGGGAGCCCTTGCCCCAGGAGGTCCTAGCCCAGATCGCCTTGCCCCTTCCCGGGGCCGAGGCGGTCTTCGGGGAGATCCTCTCGGCCTGGCCGAGGGAGCGTTTCCTCGGCCCTTGGGGGGAGCTTCGCCTCCTCTTCGGGGACGTGCGGGAGGTGCGCCTGCCCCGCCGCTGGGCCACCGCGGTCTACCTGGACCCCTTTAGCCCCAAGGCCAACCCCGAGGCCTGGTCCTTCCCCGTCCTTCTCAAACTCCGGCAAAGCCTAAAGCAGGGGGGGAGGCTTGCCACCTACTCCGCCCAGGGAGCCCTCAGGCGGGCTCTCCGGGAGGCGGGGTTTGCCGTCCACCGGGTGCCGGGGGTGGGGAAGCGGGAGTGGACGGTGGGTATAGCGCAAGGAGCTCCTCCCGGCTGAGGTAGGCCATCCGGGCCGGGGGCCTTTTCCCCTTGGGGAGCTCCCCGCGGTAGAGCCAGAGGAACCAGGCGCTGGCGAGGCCCGCCGTGAGCCTTGGCCAGAAGGGGAGGTCTAGGGTCTTGAGGCCCAGGATCCTTCCCCCGTCCGCCAGGTAGGTGTACCCGTAGACGAGGCGCACCTCGGGGTCTTCGACCACCTTCTCCGCCACCTTCCCGAGGCTTCGCCGCAGGTGGCGGACCGCCTCAAAGGGGGCAAGCTCCATGAGCCTCTGGCTTTCCAGGTGGAGCTCAAAGGCTGGGGTGCCCTTGGGAATCCCCGGGAGATCGGGCCCGGGGAAGGGCTTCTTCTCCACCCGGAAGAGGTCAAAGGGGCCGTACCCCGCCCGCTCCACCCTGTGGCGCCCGTTGTAGCGCTCTTCAAACCCCTGCAGGCCCCGGATGAGGGCAAGCCTTGGGGTGAGGGGAAGGGGGGAGAGGGCATCCAGGGTCACGGGCTGGTAGCCGAGTTCCAGCATCCGGGGCAGGGCCAGCTCCAGGACCTCCAGGGTGCGCCTGGGCCCATCGTGGAGGAGGACGATGGACCCGGGGCGCAGGTAGTAGAGGAGCCTCTCGGCGAGCTTCGCTGCGGGCAGGTCCAGCCAGTCCTTCCCCTCCAGGTCCCATAGGGCGATGCGCTTCCCCAAAAGGCGGGCAAAGAGGCGGGTGAAGGGGGTGTGGAGGCCGTGGGGCGGGCGGTAGTAGCGCCCCGGGGTTTGCGCCATGTGCCGCCACTCCACCCAGGGGAGGAGGAGCTTGAGGGGTTGGTGGTAGGCCCCGTGGTCCTCCACCTGGTGCCCTTCCCGCCTTAGGGCCTCCACCAGGTCGGGCCGTCGCCTGGCCTTTTCCCCCGTGAGGAAGAAGGTGGCCTTGACCCCGTGCCTCTTGAGGAGCTCCAGGAGGGCTTCCGTCCTTTCCGAGGGGCCGTCGTCGAAGGTGAGGGCCACCTTGGGTTCCCGCCTCCTCCCGTGGGCGTAGGCCCCGAGGCCCAGGAAGCGGAAGAGGAGGTCGGAGAGGCCGTAGAGGAGGAGCGCCAGGCCCAGGGCTAGCTCCATCGTCCCCTCCCAAAGAGCAGGGCGTAGAGGAGGCTAAGGGCCAGGAACACCGCCCCGCCCGCCAGGAAAGGGGCCTGGGGCCCGAAGGCTTCCCAGAGCACCCCCCCCAAGGCGGGCCCCAGGGCCACCCCCAGCCCCTCTGCGGTCATGAGCCCGCCCCAGACGGCCGCCCGGTTCTCCTCGGGAAGGTTCCGGGCCAGGAAGCCGTTCCAGCCGGGCATGAACAGGCTGAAGCCCAGGCCTCCGAGCAAGGTGAGGAGGACGACCTCAGCCCAGGCGGGCCCCAGGGCCAGGCGCAGCATGACGAGGCCTAAGAGGGCGAGCCCCCCCACCAGGGCCAGGCGGTACCCCTTTCGGTCCACCAGCCTCCCGGTGAAGGGCAGGAGGCCGAAGGCCAGGCCGCCTCCCAGGAGGAGGAGGCCCCCCAAGGCGATGGGCTCGAGGCCCAGGCTTTCCTTGGCGTACCGCAGGATGAAGAGGGAAACCAGGGCTGGGGCGAAGGTTTGGCCGAAGGCCGCGGGCAAGAAGAGGAGGAGGCGGCCGTAGGGGTAGGGGGTCCGGGCGCTCCTGGGAATGGGGATGCGGAAACGGAAGAGGCTTAGGGTTAGGAGGAGGGCCACCCCTTGGGCCACGAGGAGCACGCCCAGGGCGGCCTCGGGGTGCCGCTGCGCCACCTGGCCCACCCCCACCAGGCCGATGCCCACCCAGGGAAGGACCAGGGTGAAGGTGAAGGAGAGGGCCCGCGCCTCCCTGCCGGGTACGGCGATCCGGCTCGCCAGGGTCATGAGCCCCGGGTAGAGGGTGGACATAAAAAGCCCCCAGAAGAGGGCCAGGCCCCAGAGGATCCAGGCGGCCTTGGCGCCGGGCGTGAGGGAGAGGGCCAAGAACCCGGCCAGGGCGGCCAGGCTGGCGGTGCGCCCGAAGCCCACCCGCTCCGCCAGGAGCCCCCCCAGGGTCTTGGAAAGGTTTTCCGAGAGCTGGTGAAAGGTGAAGGCCAGGGTGAAGATGGCGGGGCTAAGCCCCAGGTGCTCGGGGGCGTAAAAGGGCAGGAGCCCGGCGAAGAAGCCGCTGCGCACCCCCTCCATGAGGCCCACGGCAAGGACCAGGCGCAGGAAGACGGAAAGCCCCTCCCTGGCCCACGGCAGATAGCGAAACACGCTAGAGTATACCCGTGCGCATCAGCGTGGTGATCCCCGCCCACAACGAGGAGGCCACCCTTCCCGCCTGCCTGGAGGCGCTTCGGGCGCAGACCCTCCCGCCCCTCGAGGTCCTGGTGGTGGACAACGCCTCCACCGACCGCACCCGGGAGGTGGCGGAAGCCTTTGGGGTGCGGGTGGTCTACTGCGGCCAAAGGGGGGTGGCTCATGCAAGGCAGGCGGGGCTTCTGGCCGCCCGGGGGGAGTGGGTGGCCATGACCGACGCCGATTCCCTCCCTACGCCCGCCTGGCTCCAGGCTCTCGCCCGGAGGGCGGAGGGCGCCGTGGCCGTCTACGGCCCCTTGCGCTTCTTCGGGGTTTCCCCCATCGAGGCCGCCTTTTCCGAATGGGGCTACCGGGCCTTCCTCAACCTCATGGCCCTTTTAGGGCGGCCCAACCTGGCCGGGGCCAACATGATGGTGCGGAAGGAGGCGGCCTTGAAGGTGGGGGGCTTTCCCCCGGTGGAGGCCCGGGAAGACGTGCTCTTGGGCTGGAAGCTCAAGGCCTTAGGCCCGGTGCGCTACGCCCCGGAGGCCCTCGTCCTCACCTCCGCCCGCAGGCTCAAAGGGGGGTGGATGCGGTTCCTCTGGCGCCAGGCTAGAAACCTCCTGGGCGATCCTCGAGGGTACTTCGGGGAAGACGGGGGAAAGGGAAGATGAGCCTCCTGGGCTCGGCCCTCAGGATCTCGTTGGCCTCGTCGTACACGGCCACCACCCTCTCGGCAATCCGCTCCGCCGAGCGCTCCAGGGCCCAGGCGCGGGCCTGGAGGCTGAAGCGCCGCCGCTTCTCCTCGTCCTTGAGGAGCTCCAGGGCCTTTTCCGCCAGGGCCCGGAAGTCCCCGGGGGGGACCAGGTACCCGGTCTTGCCGTCCTCCACCCCCTCCAGCACGCCTTCCGCCCCCACCGCCACCACGGGGACCCCCATGGCCTGGGCCTCCCAGATGACCAGGCCCTGGGTCTCCGTCTCGCTGGCGAAGAGGAAAAGCTCCGCCATGCGGTAGTAGCCGCCGATCTTCCTGTAGGGCACGGGCCCCAGGAAGCGCACCCGCTCGGCGATGCCAAGCTCCCTGGCCAAGGCCTCCAAGGGGCGGAGCTCGGGCCCCTCGCCGATGTGGACCAGGAAGACCTCCGCCTCCTTGGCGAGCTCCGCCACCGCCTTTAGCACCACGTCAAAGGACTTCTCCTTGCCCAAGCGGCCCACGGTGATGAGCCGGCGCGGGCCCTCCGGCCAGGGCGAGGGGGAGGGAAGGGGTGCTTCTTCCAGGAGGCGGTTGTCTATCCCCGTGGGGATGACCCGGATGGGGCGCTCTATGCCGTAGCTTTCCGCCAGGCGCCTCACCGGCTCCGTGGGGGCGATGACCACCTCCACCCGGTTGTAGAAGGCCTTGGCCAGGCGGGGGACGATGCCCGTGTACTTGTCCAGGATGGCCAGCCCCGGCACGTAGTGGGCGTACTTCTCGTAGTGGGTGTGGAAGGTGGAGACGTGGGGAAGGTTTTTGTTGCGGGCGATCCTCAGGCCCCAGACCCCCAGGGTGAGGGGGGTGTGGGTGTGGATGAGCTCAAACTCCAGGGGCAGGTACCGGGCGGAGGGCAGGGCGATCTGCTGCCCCTCGTAAAAGGGGTAGGCCACCGAGGGCACGCGCACCACCCCTTCCTCGTTCTCCGGGGCCTCGGGGTGGGCCGGGGCCAGGACCCAGGCCTCGTGCCCCATGCGCCGGAGTTCCCTTAGGAGAAGGTAGACGCTGGTGGTGACCCCGTTGGGGTTGGGAAAATAGACGTCGGTGAAGAGGCCTACGCGGTAGAGGCGCATGCGTGGCTTAGCATAACGCATGGACCCGTCCCAGGCGGTGCAGGTCCTCCTGGATGTGGCGGGCCGCTCCCAGGATGCCCCCTGGGGGTCCGATCCGCTCCCGACCAGCCTGGCTGGCCCTTCGGTACAAGCCTTCTTCGCTCAGCAGGACGAGGGCTTGCTCGGCCACGCGCTTGGGGTCAGGCTCCGCCAAGTGCAGGGCTTCTCCGAGAAGCCTCTTCTGCCTCTTGGCGAAGGCCCGGGTGTACTGGGGGCCCGGGGTGGGGAAGGCCACCACGGGGATGCCAAGGCCCGCCGCTTGTTCCGTGGCCGTGCCCGCGGTGGCCAAGGCCAGGCGGCTACGGTGCAGGATGGCCGAGAAGGCATCCCGAAGGACCCATGCGGTCTTGCCCTCCTTCTCCAGGCGCAATGCGCCGGGACCCGCCTCCTGGCCTTGCCAGCCCGGAAGGGTGGGGAGGGCTTCCCAACCTTTGGCCCAGGCCACGGCGGGGGTCAGGGGAAGGTGGAGCGCCGCCTCCAGCATGAGGGGGAGGCTGAAGGCCTCGTCCCCCCGGGTTCCGGGCAGGAGGGCCAATAGGCCTCCTTCGCCCACCCAACGGGTGATGTCGCGTTCGGGTGGGGGCAGGAGGTCCAGGGCGAAGCTTCCGTACCAGTAGGCGTGGGCGATGCCCAGGCTCCGGAGGCGCTTCAAGCTGGGTTCATCCCGCACAAAGACCGCCCGGGCTTTCCGGTGCAGAAAACGCTCGTAGGGGGTGAAGTCGCTTCCGCCCCAGTCCAGGAGGAGCTCCAGGGGCCTGGCTCCTTCCAGATAGTGGGCCGAGACGAGGGGGTTCACGTGGTAAAGGGGTCTTCCCCGGGCGGCCAAGGCACCCACGCTCAGGGCGTAGGCGTCTCCCACCACCACCACGGCCTCGGGCTGAGCGGAAAAAGCAGCCTGCCACTGGGCGAGGCTCATGGAGAGGAACCCGGCCTTCAAGTCCAAGAGGGCGTTTCTGAGGCTACCGAAAAGGAAGCCACCAGAGGGCATTTCTTTCCTCGGTCCCAGGATCTCCCGGACCACGCCCTCGTACGCCCGTCCCCGGCCCACCAGGGGTAAGGCCCTGGCTTCGTGGCCCAGGGAAGCGGCGATGCGTGCGCCGATGGCATCCTCGGTGGGGCCGTTGGAGACGAACAGGAGCCTCACAGGACCTCCAGAAGCAGGCCTACCGCCCGCGCCTGTTCGCGCAAGGGGACGTAGGCTCCCCCTCTTTCCCCGGCCAGGGACTCGTCGGGGGGAAGGTGCACGAAGCCCACGGGGACCTCCTGCGGAAGTTGGTGGAGGGAGAGGTAAAAGGCCTGGTTGCAAAGGTAGCTCCCCGCGGAAAGGCTCTGCCGGGCGGGCACGCCGGCCTCCTTGAGGCGGCGGAGGGCCTCCTTGATGGGGAAGCGGGCCTCGAGGGCCAGGGGCCCCCCAGGCACCACAGGGGTATCCTCCAGCACCACCCCCCGGTTGTCGGGGCGGTGGAAGTCCAGCAGGTTCACCGCAAGGCGCTCCAGGGTGACCAGGGGCCTTCCCTCCGCCAGGCCTAGGTGCAAGACGGCTTCCGGCCCCAGGGCGTGGAGGGCCCTCAGGGCTTCGGGAAGCGCCTGGGCATCCACGGGGAGGAGGGCCTTGTGGAGGGTCCTCCCCCCCACCCTCTCGGGGAGGAGGGGCAGGAGGGCGGCCGAGGGGTTGTGCTTTAGGCCGCCAAAGGGCTCAAAACCGGTGACCAGGATCATGGGCCAAATCCGCCTGCCATTATAGCCCTGTTCCTCTTTGACCCGGTATAGGATGGGGAGCGTGGAACTCGGCCTCGTAACCGACACCGCGGCGGATCTCACCCCTAGGGTGCTCCAGGAGGAGGCGGTGGGCCTCGTCCCCATTTACGTGCACCTCGGGGGGCGCAGGTACAAGGACTGGCAGGAGCTCGCCCCCGATGCCCTCTACCAGGCCATGCGGGCAGGGGCTGAGCCCGTGACCGAACCCCCCAGCGTGGAGGACTTCGCCGAGGTTTACGAGCGCCACCTCCAGGTCTACGACCGCCTGCTTTCCATCCACGTCTCCGGGGAGCTGTCCAAGACCGTGGAGCGGGCCCGGGAGGCGGCCCTCAAGGTGGCCCCCACGCGGGTCCGGGTGGTGGACTCGGGGATGGTGTCCGCGGGGCTTGGGGCCATGGTCCTCCGGGCGGTGGAAATGCTGAAGCAGGGGGCGGAGGAGGCGGAGATCGTGCGGGAGCTGGAAAGGATGCGGCGCTCCAGCCTCTACTTCAGCGTGGCCGACCTCTCCCACCTGGCCCGGAACGGCCGGCTCCCCCGCTTTGGGGAGGTGGTGGGCAACCTCCTGGGCCTGAGGCCCATCCTGCGCATTGAGAAGGGGCACATCCGCTTCCTCAAGGTGGCCCGGGAAGGCGCCGTGCCCGAGGCCTTGGCCCGGCTGGTGCTGGAGGAATTCAAAGGGCGCGCGGCCCGGATTACCATCGCCCACACCGACGCCCGGAGCGAGTGGCTGGAAGGCTTGAAAAAGAGTTTGGAAAGCGCCTTGCGCCTGGAGCGGGGCCGCATCACCCGTTCGGGGGCCACCATCGCCGCCAACGTGGGGCTTGGGGCTTTGGCGGTGCACGCCTATGCGGTAGAATAGCCTTTGGCCTTTGGGCCTTTAGCCCATGGAAATCGCCCGGGAGAAGCTTTACGGCCACCGGCTTGCCTTGCCCCAGGTGGCCTCGGCCTGGCTCTTGGCCCAGGAGGGGCTTCCGGCCGTCCTCCTGGCCCCAGAGGACCGGCTTTGGCGTTACCGGGACCTCTCCGCCTTCGGGGTGCGGGTCTACCTGAACCCGGGCCTCGAGGCCCTGGAGGAAAAGGCCCTCTTCGCCTTCTCCTACGAGGAGGCCCTGGGCCCCTTCCCCGAGGACCCCGAGGCCTGGCGGCTTTTGCTGGAGGTGGGCCGGAGCTACCCCCGGGAAGCCCTCCTCTCCCGGCTCCTCAAGTTGGGCTACGCCCGGGACGAGGACTACCGGGTCCTGGGGGAGGTGGTGGAGTTCGGGGAGGTGCGCCTGGAGTTTTTTGGGGAGGAGCTGGAAAGGCTTCGGGTGGGGGGGGAGGAGAGGAGGCGGCACGTCCTCCTGCCCAAGCCGGGCAAGGCGGAGGCCTTCACCTCCCGAAAGATCCTCCACTTTCCCGGCCCCCTTTACCTGGACACCCCCGCCCTGGCCCCCGAGGCCCTCTGGCCGCTCCTTTCCGGGAGGCCTTTGGTGGCCTTGGGGGGCGGGGTGGAGCTTCCCCCCCTGGACCTCGGCGCTAAGCCCCTTCCCCCCTACCGGGGAAGCCTCAAGGCCCTGGAGAAGGACCTGGCCCGCTGGCTCGCCGAGGGAAAGCGGGTCCACCTCTTCGTGGGCCACGGGCGCACCCTGGACTACCTGAAGCGGCGCCTGGCCGCCTTCTCCCCCCTGGTCCTGGAGCGGTTTCCCGGGCCCAAGGGGAGGCTTGCCCTCCTCCCCGGGGCCTTTGAGGGGGGGGTGGCGTGGGGTGAGTGGGTCCTCCTCACCGAGGCCCTGGTCTTCGCCACCGGGGGGGCGCGGGCCAGGCTCAGGGCGGGGGAGGGGCTTTCTGATCCCGGGGCCCTTTCCCCGGGGGACTTCCTCATCCACCCCGAGCACGGCATCGGCCAGTACCTGGGCCTGGAGACCCGGGAGGTCCTGGGGGTGAGGCGGGACTACCTGGTCCTGCGCTACAAGGGGGAGGGAAGGCTTTACCTGCCCGTGGAACAGCTTCCCCTTCTCAAGCGCCACCCCGGCACCACCGACGACCCCCCGGAGCTCTCCTCCCTGGGCAAGGGGGAGTGGCAGCGGGCCAAGGAGCGGGCGAGGAAGGACGTGGAGGAGCTCGCGGGGCGCCTCCTCGTCCTTCAGGCCAAGCGCAAGGCCACCCCGGGCCGGGCGTTCCCCCCTCTGCCCGAGTGGGACCCCTTGGCGGAGAAGGGCTTCCCCTACGAGCTCACCCCCGACCAGAAGCGGGCCCTGGCGGAGGTGCTCCGCGACCTGGAAAGCCCCCACCCCATGGACCGCTTGGTCTCCGGGGACGTGGGCTTCGGCAAGACGGAGGTGGCCCTTAGGGCCGCCCACCGGGTGGTGGGGCACGGGGCCCAGGTGGCCTTCCTGGTGCCCACCACCCTCCTGGCCGAGCAGCACGGGAAGACGTTTCGGGATCGCTTCCAAGGGCTTCCCGTGAGGGTGGGGGTCCTCTCCCGCTTCACCCCGCCCAAGGAGGAGGAGGCCATCCTAAGGGGCCTGGCGGAGGGGACGGTGGACATCGTCATCGGCACCCACCGCCTCCTCCAGCCGGACGTGCGTTTTAGGGACCTCGGCCTCCTCATCGTGGACGAGGAGCACCGCTTCGGGGTGGCCCAGAAGGAGCGGATCCGCGAGCTCAAGGAGAACGTGGACACCCTCTACCTCTCCGCCACCCCCATCCCCCGCACCCTTTACTCCGCCCTGGTGGGCCTCAAGGACCTCTCCAGCATCCAGACCCCACCCCCGGGCCGCAAGCCCATCAAGACCTTCCTCGCCCCCTTTGACCCCCTCTTGGTGCGGGAGGCCATCCTCTTTGAGCTGGAGCGGGGGGGGAAGGTCTTCTACGTCCACGACCGGGTGGCCTCCATTGAGGCCAGGAGGCGCTACCTGGAAAACCTGGTGCCCGAGGCCCGCTTCGGCGTGGTCCACGGGCAGATGCCGGAGTCCTTGGTGGAGGAGACCATGCTCCTCTTCGCCGAGGGGGCCTACGATGTGCTTTTGGCCACCACCATCCTCGAGGCGGGCCTGGACATCCCCGAGGCCAACACCATCCTCATAGAGCGGGCGGACCGCCTGGGCCTCGCCACCTTGTACCAGCTCCGGGGCCGGGTGGGGCGGAGGGAGGAGGAGGCCTACGCCTACCTCTTCCACCCGCCTCGCCTTACCGAGGGCGCGGAGAAGCGCCTGGCCGCCATCGCCGACCTCTCCGATCTGGGCTCGGGCCACCTCCTGGCGGAGAAGGACATGGAGATCCGGGGCGTGGGGAACCTTTTGGGCCCCGAGCAGCACGGGCACATCCGGGCCCTCTCCCTGGAGGTCTACACCGAGCTCTTGGAGGAGGCCATTCGGAGGCTCAAGGGGGAGGTGCGGGAAGAGCGCCCCCACGTCACCGTGGACCTGGCCCTTTCCGCCCGCCTTCCCCCGGAGTACGTGGGGAGCCTCGAGGCCAGAAGCCGCTACTACAGCCGTTTCGCCGAGGCGAAAAGCCTCGCCGAGGTATCCCGGCTTTTGCGGGAGCTCAAGGAGCGCTACGGGCCTCTCCCTGAGGAGGCGGAGAACTTCGTGGCCCTCGTCCGGCTCCGCCTGGTGGCGGGAAGGAAAGGGGTGCTCTCCCTCACCGAGGACCTCACCCACCTGCAGGCGGTCTTCGGCCACTGGCCCTTGGACTACGACGCCAGGGGGCTTAAGAACCTTCCCTTCCGCGTGGAGCTCGTCCAGTACCCTCCGGGCTTCCGCCTGGAGAAGAGGGGCCTGAGGCCCCGGGACTACCCCGAGGCCCTCATGGAGGCCCTTTACCTTTTCGCCGACCGCTAAGGGCTCGGGATGAGGTTGAAGAGTTTAAGGCGGAGGGTGATCCCGGCTTCCTCCAGGGTGTAGCGCACCTGCTCCCCGGAGAGGCTGAGCCGGGCCCCGATGCGGAAAGCCCCAGACCGGATCAGGTCATGGGCTTGGCTTCCGGGTTGGATGTCCAGGGCTAGCGCAAGGGGTTGTTCCTCACCTGGGTTTAGGTTCAGGGAGACCTCTTTGGCCTGGAAATCCCCCCCCGTGCCATCGTAGAGGTCGGTGTCGTTCTTGGGTCCCATCCGGACCTCCAGGGCCAGGCTTGCGGGGGTACTCCCCGTGTTTTGCACGCGGGCGCGCACCCGAATGCTCCCTTCCAGGAGGGCCTCGCTCCCCGGCACGCTTACCTCCTGCCCCGCGGGATCCTCGGGCATCCGCACCGTTGCTTGGGCCAAGTCCAGGGTTCCGGAGCGATGGTCCTCGGGAACGTAGCTCAGGAGGTCTATCTCCACCCGGTGTACCGTGTGGCCGCTACAGGCGGCCAAGAGGAGCATTAGGCTCGCCAGGAACAGGATCCGCTTCATCCTCTGCCTCCTAGAAGCTCACCGCCAGGGCTAGGCCAAAGACCGTTTCCCCCACCAGGGGTGCCCCGTGGGTGGTGAGGGCCAGGTCCAGGCCCATCCCCGCCAGGTCCAGACCCGCGCCCACGCCGAAGCGGAGGCCGCCCTCGAGGCCCAGCCCCAACCGCAAGGCCAGGGCACCCAAGGCGTACTCCGCGCCCAGGTGGAAGGCGGGGGCCGTGCTGCCGAACCGGGCATCCGCCGCCAGGAGGAGGTTCCCTGCCTCTAGGGGTATGCGGTAGGCCCCGTTCAGGAAAAAGCTCGGGGCGAGGGAATCGCTCCTTTTGGTGGCGGGCGTACGCGTCTCCCCCCCCTCGTCCCCGGAGACCTCTACACCGCTCCACTCGGCGAAGCCCAAGAGGTTTTGGACCCCGAAGCCCAAGGCCCACCCTCCCCCGTCCACGGCCACGCCCACGTCCCCTCTTAGGCCATAGCCCCGTCCCCCAGCCCCCTGGCCCAAGGACCCCTCCAGGAAATCCGCGTAGCTCAGGAAGTAGCGGTAGCGGTAAGTCGCCCCTGCGGGGTTGCCGTCCTGGTCAAAGGTGGGGCTGGCCTGGGCGCTGGCCTCGGCATAGGCGAGGCCGTAGAACCCTTCCCCCCGCACGCCCACGTACACCTTGCCCAGGCCCGGAACCTCGGGAAGAGGCGTGGCGAAGCCCAGTCCCAGGCTCAGGCCCGCGCTAAGGCTCCCGCTGGCCTCCAGGGCGCAAGGGGAAGGGTTCTGGTCCTTACAGGGGGCCAAGGTTCCCTTGGCCAAGGCCTCGGCCAGGGCGGCGTTGGGGCTCACCCGCACGCCCTGCACCCCATAAAAGGGCCCAAAGGAGAGGTAGGTTCCGGGGCCCAGCTCCAGGGAAACGGGTAATAGGGGAGCAGGGATAAGGGCTTGAGGCTTTTCCGGCGAGGTGCCCGCCTGGAAAGAGGGCACCAGGTTCCTCCCCGAGCCATCCGTGATGGAGATCCCATCGGCCCGTACCTGAAACACCACCTCGTCGGGGCTTCGGGCGGGGTTTATGAGGAAGCTGTCCAAGTGGGTGGTCTGGTCGTAGAAGCTGAGGAGGTCAAACCCCGTGCGGAAGGTCCCTGGGTCCGTGAAGTAGGTGAAGGGGCTGGTGTCGGGGAAAAGGGGAAGAAGGCGTAAAAGGCCCAGGGGGAGGGCCTGGCCCTCCCGGTCCCAGTTGCCGGGGAAGGCGGCGTAGGCGGGGTTGGCCCAGGCATAAGCCGGGCCGGGAAGGGCTACCCCGCCCATGCCGAGGCTCCGCACCCCTTGGGCCTGGCCTAGGCTGAGAAGCGTAACCGCCAGCCACAAGAAAGTTCTTTTCATAACAAACACAGCTTATGCGTCCCCGAGGGGACCTGTCAACCTTAAGCCCGGCAAAGTGCCCGCCCCCTTTGACAGGCTGGGGGTGGAGGGATAAACTTTGACTCAGTATAAGGAGGTGGCCATGATCCAAAAGGTAGGCGTGGTGGGCGCGGGCACCATGGGTAGTGGGATCGCCGCCCTGGTGGCGAGCGCGGGCATCCCCGTGGTCCTCCTGGACATCCCCGGCAAGGAGGACCGCAACGAGTACGCCAAGAGGGGTTTGGAGCGGGCCCTGAAGGCTAGGCCAGCGGCCTTCATGGACCAGGACCTGGCCCGGTACGTGGAGATCGGCAACACGGAGGACCACCTGGAAAAGCTCAAGGACTGCGACTGGGTGGTGGAGGCCATCATTGAGAAACCCGAGCCCAAGCGGGCCCTCTACGAGCGTCTAGAAGTCATCCTGAAGCCTAGCGCCATCGTCAGCTCCAACACCAGCGGCATCCCCATGAAGGTCCTCCTGGAAGGGCGGTCCGAGGCCTTCCGCAGGCGCTTCCTCGGCACCCACTTCTTCAACCCGCCCCGCTACCTGCACCTTCTGGAGCTCATCCCCACCCCCGAGACCGACCCCCAGGTCCTGGAGGAAATCCGCCGCTTCGGGGAGCGGATCCTGGGCAAGGGGACCGTCCTCGCCAAGGACTCCCCCGGCTTCATCGCCAACCGGCTGGGGGTCTACGGCATGGTCCAGGCGGTGCGCCTGATGGAGAAGCACGGCCTCACCATTGACGAGGTGGACGCCCTCACCGGCCCCCTCCTGGGCCGGCCCAACTCCGCCACCTTCCGCACCGCCGACCTCACGGGGCTGGACGTGCTCAAGCTGGTCACGGAGGAGCTAGCCCAAGCCACGGGGGAGGACTTCGCCCTCCCCGAATGGGTCCTGCGCCTGGTGGCGGAGGGCCGCCTGGGGGAGAAGGCGGGGGCCGGGTTCTACAAGCGGGTGAACGGGGAAATCCACACCCTGGACTACAAGACCCTGGACTACGCCCCCAGGGGCAAGCTGGACCTGCCCGAGCTTCGGGCCCTCCGCGACCTCCCCTTGCGGGAGCGGCTGGCCAAGGTCCTGGACCTCCCCGGGAAGTACGGGGCGTTCCTCCGGGAGCTCTTCGCCAAAACCGCCCACTACACCCTGGAGAAGGCGGAGGAGATCGCCTACGACCCCGTGGCGGTGGACCAGGCCCTGGAGTGGGGCTTCGGCTGGGAGGAGGGGCCCTTCAAGAACATGGACGCCGTGGGCCACGGACGCATCGAGGGGCTCCTGGCGGAGCACGGCCTCCCTGTCCCCGGCCTCCTCAAGAAGGCCCAGGGAGCTTTCTACCGGGACGGGACCTACCTGGGGTTTGACGGGGCCTACCACCCCCTGCCCAAGCGGGAAGGGGTTATCTCCCTGAAGGCCCTCAAGGCCGAGGGCAAGACCCTCCTGGAGGGCAAGGAGGCGGCCCTTTTGGACCTGGGGGACGGGGTGGCCCTCCTGGAGTTCCGCACCAAGATGAACGCCATCGGGGAGGGGGTCATCCGCATGCTCCAGAAGAGCCTGGAGTTCGTGGAGGAGAAGGGCTACCTGGGCCTGGTGATCGGCAACGAGGACCCCAGGGCCTTCTCCGCCGGGGCCAACCTGGCCCTCATCCTCTCCCTGGCCCAGGAGGGGGACTGGGACGAGCTGGCGCTGGCGGTGCGCCAGTTCCAGAAGGCCTCCATGTCCCTCCGCTATAGCCCCTTCCCCGTGGTGGTGGCCCCCTTTGGCCTCACCCTGGGGGGCGGGGCGGAGTTCACCCTGCACGCGGACCGGGTCCAGGCCCACGCGGAGCTCTACATGGGCCTGGTGGAGGCGGGGGTGGGGCTCCTGCCCGCCGGGGGCGGCACCAAGGAGATGCTCCTCCGCTTCACCCAGGAGCTTGCCCCTTACGAGGAGGCGGATCCCTTCGAGGGGGTCAAGCGGGCCTTCAACCTCATCGCCTTGGCCAAGACCTCCACCAGCGCCCTCGAGGCCCGCAAGATGGGCTTCCTCCGGGACCGGGACGGGGTCAGCATGAACCGGGACTTCCTCATCGCCGACGCCAAGCGGCGCGTCCTGGAACTGGCCCCCGACTACCGCCCGCCCCTGCCGCCGAGGATCCGGGTGCTGGGGAGCGAGGCCCTGGGCAATCTGCGCTACGCGGTCTGGGCCTTCCGGGAGGCGGGGGAGATCACGGACCACGACATGAAGATCGGCCTGGAGATCGCCTACGTCCTCTCCGGGGGCGAGGGTCCGGCGCGGGAGGTCTCCGAGTGGGACCTTTTGGACCTGGAGCGGGAGGCTTTCTTAAAGCTCCTCGGCACCCGGAAGACCCAGGAGCGCATCGCCTACACCCTGAAGACGGGCAAGCCCCTCAGGAACTAGAGGTGGGACCATGCAGGAAGCCGTAATCGTGAGCGCGGTTCGTAGCCCCGTGGCCCGGGGCAAGAAGGACGGGGCCCTGGCCACCCTCCACCCCGTGGACCTCTCCGCCCAGGTGATGCGGGCCGCAGTGGAGCGCATCGGCCTGGACCCTAGGGAGCTTGAGGACGTCCTCTGGGGGTGCGCCATGCCCGAGGCGGCCCAGGGGCTTAACATCGCCAGGCTCGCCCTCCTCCGGGCGGGCTTCCCCGTGGAGGTGGCGGGGGCCACCATTAACCGCTTCTGCTCCAGCGGCCTCCAGACCATCGCCATGGCCGCCCAGGCGGTGATGACGGGGATGGCGGAGGCCGTTCTGGCGGGTGGGGTGGAGATGATGAGCCAGGTGCCCATGTCGGGCTTCCACACCAGGCTCCACCCCGACCTGACCCCCACGGAGTGGAGCGCGGAGGGTTACTCCACCTACATCGGCATGGGTTACACCGCCGAGCGGGTGGCGGAGCGCTTCGGCGTAAGCCGCGAGGACCAGGACAGGTGGGCCCTGAGAAGCCACCAGAGGGCGGCCCGGGCCTGGGCGGAGGGGCGCTTCCCTGAGGTGGTCCCCATCCGGGTGCCCAAGGTCACCTACCGGGGGACCAAGAAGGAGGTGGGGGAGGTCCTCTTTGACCGGGACGAGACGGTCCGCCCCGACACTTCCTTGGAGGCTTTGGCCAAGCTCCGCCCCGCCTTCAAGAAGGGGGGCACGGTGACCGCGGGGAACGCCAGCCCCTATTCCGACGGGGCCGCGGCGGTGGTGGTCATGAGCCGGGAGAAGGCCGAGGCCCTCGGCTTGAAACCCCTTGCCCGTTTTGTGAGCTTCGCTGTGGCCGGGGTGGAGCCGGACGTGATGGGCATCGGCCCGGTGAAGGCGGTGCCCAAGGCGCTGAAGCGGGCAGGCCTTACCCTGGACCGGATTGACCTCATCGAGTTCAACGAGGCCTTCGCCGCCCAGGTCCTGGCGGTGATGCGGGCCCTGGAGATGCCCGAGGAGAAGACCAACGTGAACGGGGGGGCCATCGCCTTGGGCCACCCCCTGGGGGCCACGGGGGCCAAGCTCACCGCCCAGCTTCTGAGCGAGCTATCCCGGCGGGGCGGGGGGTACGGCCTCGTCACCATGTGCATCGGGGGCGGCATGGGGGCCGCGGGGATTTTTGAGGTGTATCCAGCTTAGGAGGAGGACCATGACCGAGGAGAAGAAGCTTTGGCAAAAGGGCGGCGGCTGGCTCTTGGAGAGCCCTGAGCGGATTTACACGCCCGAGGACTTCGACGAGAGCGTGAGGGAGATCGCCCGCACCACCCGCACCTTCGTGGAGCGGGAGGTGCTGCCCCTTTTGGAGCGCATGGAGCACGGGGAGCTGGAGCTCAACGTGCCCCTGATGCGGAAGGCGGGGGAGCTGGGGCTTCTCGGCATCGAGGTCCCCGAGGAATACGGGGGCCTGGACCTGCCCAAGGTGATCTCCACGGTGGTGGCCGAAGAGCTTGCGGGAAGCGGGGGGTTTTCCGTCACCTACGGAGCCCACACCTCCATCGGCACCCTGCCCCTCGTCTACTTCGGCACGGAGGAGCAGAAGCGGAAGTACCTCCCCAGGCTGGCGAGCGGAGAGTGGATCGCCGCCTACTGCCTCACCGAGCCCGGCTCGGGCTCGGACGCCCTTTCCGCCAAGACCCGGGCCACTTTAAGCGAGGACGGGAAGCACTACGTGCTGAACGGGGTCAAGCAGTGGATCTCCAACGCCGGCTTCGCCCACCTCTTCACCGTCTTCGCCAAGGTGGACGGGGAGCACTTCACCGCCTTCCTGGTGGAGCGGGACACCCCCGGCCTCGCCTTCGGCCCCGAGGAGAAGAAGATGGGCATCAAGGCCTCCAGCACCCGCCAGGTGATCCTGGAGGACGTGAGGGTGCCCGTGGAAAACGTCCTGGGGGAGGTGGGCAAGGGGCACAAGATCGCCTTCAACGTCCTCAACGTGGGCCGCTACAAGCTGGGGGCAGGGGCGGTGGGCGGGGCGAAGAAGGCCCTGGAGCTTGCCGCCAAGTACGCCAAGGAAAGGCACCAGTTCGGCCGCCCCATCGGCCGCTTCGGCCTCATCCAGCAGAAGCTGGGGGAGATGGCGAGCCGCGTCTTCGCTGCGGAGAGCGCCGTCTACCGCACCGTGGGCCTCATCGACGAGGCCCTTTTGGGCAAGAAGGGCCCCGAGGCGGTGATGGCGGGCATCGAGGAGTATGCGGTGGAGGCCAGCATCATCAAGGTCCTGGGCTCGGAGGTGCTGGACTACGTGGTGGACGAGGGGGTGCAGATCCACGGGGGCTACGGCTACTCCCAGGAGTACCCCATTGAGCGGGCCTACCGGGATGCCCGCATCAACCGCATCTTTGAGGGCACCAACGAGATCAACCGCCTCCTCATCCCCGGCATGCTCCTCCGCCGGGCCCTTAAGGGGCAACTTCCCCTCTTCCAGGCGGCCGTGAAGCTGCAGAAGGAGCTCCTGGAGCCAAGCTTTGAGGAGCCGGAGGACGCGGAGCTTTACCAGATCCAAAACCTCAAGAAGCTGGCCCTCATGGTGGCGGGCCTGGCGGCCCAGAAGTACGGGCAGCAGGTGGAGGAGGAGCAGGAGGTGCTGGGGGCGGTGGCGGACATCCTCATAGACGCCTACGCCGCCGAGAGCGCCCTCCTTCGGGCGAGGCGGGTGGGGGGCATCGCCTTGGGCATGGCCCGGCTCTACCTGGCCCAGGCCCTGGACCGGGCCCAGGTGGGAGCCCTCGCCGTCCTGCCCAGGCTCGTGGAGGGGGATGAGGCCCGCGTGGTCTACTCCGCGGCCCGCAGGCTCACCAAGCGCGAGCCCCAGGACCTGGTGGCCTGGCGCCGCGAGGTGGCGGGGGCGGTGTTGGAAAGGGAAGGCTACCCCCTGGCCCGCTAGGGTACATCCGGAGGCGCCCCGGAACTTTCCGGGGCGCAAGGGCTTCCTTCAGCCAGCTACCCTACCATCTGCTGCGCGTGCTACCTAGACAGCCCCAGGCGCTTCTCCCGTACCCGCCATGCCTTGTATGCTTTTCTTGGAATCGGTTCGGTTACATTTCCGGTGTTGGCTGTGCCATACTTGGGTCCTTGAGGCCCCTGGGGACCCCCGTTAGGCGACCGAAGGCTTCGGCAGCGCGTTCTCCTTTTTGCCTCCGCGAAGGCCAAAGCAGGAAACGGCAGCTTGCAGGCGGCTTCGCCGCCGGTATAAATTGGATAATGAGGGTTTGGGCGGTGCCAAGGTTCACCCTGAGGCTAGGGGTTTTGTCGGTTTTGGTGGCCCTGGCGGCGTGTTCGGGAGTTCCCCCCATTTTGCCCTTCACCGCCGGGTCGGTGGGCACGTGGAACCGGGAGGGCGAACCCCCAGGCTTGGCCTTCATCGTGGCCGCCTCGCCTGTGGAGCGGGGCACGGTACGGGTGATCCTGACCACTCCAGATCCCGAGGTGCTGCAGCGGAGCCTGGATGTCCGCCCTCTCGGCGGCTCCCAGCCCGTTTCCGGTTGGTGGGTGGATGGCCTAGCCCCCCGGTTGGGGACATACCGCCTCGAGACCTACTTCCCTGGGGGCCGGTCCCTGAGCCGTGAGATGCCGGTGGATCCGCTGGCCCTGCTACCTCTTGCAGGAAGCCCCTCTCTTACGTTCGGAACCCAAGACCTGCTCCTTCGCTGGCAGGCTGCGGCGGGGGCCCGGGTCTATTATGCCGAGCTCTGGCGCTTTGGCGATGGGGACCAACCCGAGGCCTCCTACCCCCTGTTCGTCACCAAGGCGTTGGAGATTCGGCTTGATGCTCGCGCGCTCTCCCTCCCTCCGGGCCGCTACCGCGGCCGGATCTTTGCGCTGAGCGCCGATCCAAGTGACTTTGGCCATCTTGAGGAATGGCTCTCCCTTCCTTTCAACGTCTCGTCGGTCTGGACACCCGTGGCCTCTTGGGGTTTACCGTGAATCCAAAGAAGCACTAGACGGGGCTGCGTACGGAAAATAAGGATCCTACCCCACATTCCCACCCCTTCCCCGAAGCGGCTTTCCCAGGAGCCTAGCGCCGAAGCTACAAGGGTCCCTGCCTCGCATCCCGGCCATTATCGCACCTTCCAGCCCCTCGAGCGCCACCCCCTTGGTTCACCGCAAAGGTAACCCGCCCTGGCCCCTCACGCCAGCACCGGCCTTGCCCCGCCAGGGGTAGCACAAGGGCCTGCTCTGAAGGCTCAAGATGGGGCCAAAGGTGGCCCGTGCCCCTTGGTCATCGGTCACCACGGCCAGGGAGCGGTAGCCGATTCCGAAGGGAAGCCTCACCAGGTGAAGGAACTCTGTGAGAGGGCAGCTTCCAGGTGCACCGGCCACATCCGATCCAGGAAGAGGGTGTGGCCAGGGAGGGTCTCCTCTGGGATGGGCCGGGCGGCGAGGAGGGCGCTTAGGGGCTGGTCCCCGGCGAAGGCGGTGGCCCGGAGCTGGACGCTGCTCCCGGAGTTGGGCACCACCCCGTTGAAGCCGGTGGCCTGCTGCACGTCCACGTAATAGCTCGTGGCGCTTCCCAGGGCCCTGGTGCTCAGGAAGTGCCGCCAGTAGCGCACCCCAGGTTCCCCCAGGAAGAGGGTGTAGCCCAGGAAGCTGAGGTTGGGGCTAAACCCTCCCGAGGCGATGTTGCTGAAGGTAGGCAGGGTGCTTGAGGTGTGGTTCTGGTTGCCGGAGAAGCTTAAGGGAGGCACAGAGAGGTTTAAGGAGGCGGAAGGTGCCACCATGGGGTCGTTAGCATCTTTGCGCAGGAGGGCGCAGCTCAACCCGTGGCAGGTCCAGAACTGGAAGAGGTCGCCGCCAAAGAGGGAACTGGGCCGGGCCACGGGCTGGGGGCTTCCCGTGCCCGTCCAGCCCGGAGGGACCAGGTCCACCGGGACGAAGGTGAAGAGGACCAGACCGGCATATGTGAAGAAGCCCGCCGGGGTGGTGAGGCTGAGGGTATTTGTAGGGCTTACGGGGACGGAAACCGCGGTAGGCGGGATGTTGACAGGTCCGGTGCGGCCGAAGTATGGGGTGCCCCCACTATTCCCGAAGACCGCAACCTCCCGCCCCTGCCCCGTGGGTGCGTTGAGCCCGGCAAAGCTTCCTCCACTGAAGCTCTGTACACCCCGGGCTGAGAAGGCGGTCCCGGAGCCGAGGGCCGGGGAGACAGTCCCGGTTACCGCCGCTGTAGGACTCGCATAGACCACAGGACAGCGCACCATCAGGTTGCTTCCCAGCTCGCTCCGCATCAGGTCCAGGCTCACATAGAAATCGGCACCGCTTAAGCTGGGGCAGCGGAAAGCCACCTGGAACCGGCTATTGGCGAGGAGGGGAAGGCTCCAGCTGGACTGCCCTGTGGGCAGGGCGTTCCAGGGCAGGCCTGAAGAGGAAGGAGGAGGGCCGAGCCGCCAGGCTGCGGCCAGGGGCTGCAGCGGCTCGCCGATGCCGTCCACCAGGGTCACGTTCAGGGTGGAGATGCCCCCGCCACCACACGCGGCGAAGAGCAGCAGGAAAGGGGAAAATAGCCAGGCGCGTTTCACGGTTGTCTCCTTTACGGGGTGCTAAAGGTGGGGTTTACCGTACCCATTTTCAGCTCGTCCAGGGCGATCTCGCAGTGGTAGAGGCCCGGAGGGGCCGTGTGCAGGGCGCCGATCCAGAGAGGAAGGGTGTTGTTGGTAGCGCCTGCTGGAGCGGTGAAGGTGCCTGCAGGGCTGCCGTTGACGTAAAAGACCCCACTGGCGCCATCCACCTTGACCCCTACCTTGGTCCAGGTGCCCGTGGAGGGGGGCTGGAAGTTGGCGGGGAAGGTCTGGGTGGAGGTAAAGGTCCCCCCGCCGAGTCTGAGGGCCAGCCGCACCTGTCCCGGCGCCACGCCCTCCAGGTAGAGGGTGTACCCGTTTGCACCCGCTGGGTCCCACTTATCCAGGATGGGGTAGTAGGCCCCGGCCCCGCACTGCACCGGGGCCACGTAGGTTTCTAGGTAGAGGCTCCCGTAGCTTAGGTTGAGGTCAGGGGTAGAAGGTACCTCCACGTAGGTGGCCCCATTGCCCGGGAAATAGAAGGCCCCGCCGGATTGCCCGCTCACCACGCTGGGCCCGGAGAAGCCGGGCCAGGCCACCACGGGCCCGGGCTTAGGTGTGCCGATGTTGAAGATAGGACTCGCCACCACGTCCTGGACCTGGGTGGCCCCTGCGGCCTCGTTCAGGGGCCAGTGGGCTTTGAGGCAGATGGGCGTGGTGCAGACCGACGTGGGCCCGGAGCAGGCGGCCAGGTAAAGGGCCAAGAAAAGGGCAAGGGTTCCTAAAAGCCAGGGTTTACGCATCGTCGTCCTCCTTTGAGGTCTTGGGTTAGGACCTCGGGTGGTAAGGTAGCAAAGGGGGTCTGAACGCTCCCTTAATGGCTCGTGAGCAGGAAAACCCCTGCGCCGGGGCGGGGGTGGGAGGGGGAGGGGTATCAAGGGGCCTGGGAGAGGTCCACCATCCCCTTACCCACCTCCTGCGAGGAGAAGGGTAAAGGTTGAGCGTGGTTCTCCAGGCTTTGCTGGAGGTGGGCGGGGGTGAGGTTCGGCTGGGCCGAGAGCCAAAGCGCCATGGCCCCCGCCACCAGGGGCGTGGCGAAGGAGGTCCCTGTACAAAGGCCTTGGCCTCCCCCAGGGGTTATGCACTCTAGGGCGGTGCCCGGGGCCGCCAGGTCCACGTAGGCCCCCCGGGTACTGTAGGGCGCTGGCTTCAACCCGCCCTGGGTGGGGCTTTGTTCCAGCGCCCCCACCGCCACCAGGCCCGGCAGGTCAAAGGCCGCAGGGTAGTGAGCCGGACTTCCCTGGTTTCCCTGGTTGCCTGCGGCGGCGGCCACCGGGATGCCCTGGCTTAGGGCGGCCTGCAATGCCAGCTTTAGGGCCTCCACCGGGGTGTCGCCCCCCAGGCTCAGGTTCATGAGGGTGAGCCCCTGACGGTGTTGCACCACCCAGCACACCCCCCGAACCACCCGGCTGGCGCGGCAGGTACCCTGGGCGTCGCAGACCCGCACCGGAAGGATCTCAGCCGCAGGAGCCACCTCCTTCACCAGCCCGGCCGCGCCCGTGCCGTGGCCGCCGGGGAAGGCGTCCTGAGGGGTGGTATCGCCTTCTACAAAGTCGTAACCGGGGATTTGGGGGATAACCGCATCCACCCCGGTGTCCAGCACCGCCACCTGCACCCCATTGCCGCCGCGGCCCCGGTTATGGGCCAGGGGCGCTCCAATCGCCTCACCTCCCCAGCTGCTCAGACTCCAAAGGCTCTCCGGGTCGGCCTTGTAACTTGGGTCCTGGGCTTCCAGCTCCTCCAGGGCCCGGCCCAGGGCCTGGCCGCTGTAGCCCAGCTCGACCAGGGTAAAGCCACAGGCCTGGAGGTCATCCAGGCGGATGAGGGTGAAGTCTGGGGGTAACCGGGGGGCCTGGTTCGGGGGGAGCCGCAGCAGCACCCGGCTGGGGTCCACGTTGCCCAGCACCCCCAGGGTGGCCTGGGCCTCTTGTCCCCCGGCCACTACGCGTACGGTCTGGGGGCCACCGGGGATGTTGGGCACCAAAAAGCGGAGCGTGTTTCCCTCACGTGCCGTCACCCTAGCCTCGTTCCCGCCCACGAAGACCTGGGCCCCCTCCGGACTCATCCCGCTGAGCCGGGCCTCCACCTCCTCCCCCAACGCGGCCCGGCTGGGAAAGAGGCTCAGGCTGGGGGAGGGGGTACATGCGGAAAGCAGGAGAAATGCGAGCCAGAACCATCTGCGCATGGGGCACCTCATCGCCATAGAGAACGCTACACCCGCTCAGGTCCAGCACCCAGGCAGGCATGGCTAGGGAAGAGTGATGGGGCCACCGCCTATGGTATAGCTGTTGGTTTGAGCGATGGCCCCCTGAAGGTAGTCCCCTGCCTGGAAAGCGCTAGGATAGTTGGGGTCGAGGGCGAATAGGCTCTTGTTGCTTAGGATGGCAGAGACCTCAAAGCTGCCCGATCCTGTAGGAGGAGTGTACCCCAGCAGACTGGAGGCCGAGAGATCGGGAAGAGTATAGCTGGTCGTGTTCCCCAGCCAGTTCTTGATAAGGCTAGCGGTGTAGTAGATCTGGGCCGGGATCTGGAGGTAGATTTGGTAGCCTTGCAGGCCGCTATCGTTCCGAGAAAGGCCGCTTACATTGGGGTGAGCTAGCTGGTTCACGCTGAGGGTACCGGAGAGCCACGGCGCGGGCAGGCTCAGGTTAGGGCTACCAGAGTTGAAAACCTGAATGCCCAGCAGCGAGGCGTTGGTACCACTAGCCTGAACCAGGGCCGCGTAGCGGTCCCCACCCCCAAACCCGCTCACGGGCCGGTAGCTGGTGAGCGAGGCGTTCACCACACCACCACCGGTGTTGCTCGAACTAAAGTAGAAGACGAGCGCACCCGTGGGACCCGTATAGCCCGCAGGCGGTGTGGGCAGGGTCAGGCTAACTGGAGCAAGCTGGTCGGTGGCGGTTAGGCTGGCGTTGGTACTGCCCCCACTGCTTACGTTTACGTTTTTGACTACCTTGGCCACCTTGACCCAGCTGCCGCTCACCAAGGTCACCAGAAAATCCTGATTGCCGGCTCCGGTGTTGAATGTTACCGCAACACCCCCACTCCCGGGCACAGGCTGGCAATTAGCGTTGTTCACGCACACGGAATCTCCGCTCGCAAGCAGGCTAGCGTGTACGCTCACGTTCACCGTGAAGGGGACGGTCGTGGGAGGGTTGCCGTTGCATTCCAGCTTGGGATTGGGAAGCTCGCTAGCGGTGGCCTGGATCACTAGGACCACCAGGCTGCTGCACCGCACGGCAACGCCGTATTTGCTTTGGCCTCCCAGATTAAAGGTGCCGGTCTTGGTGGTAGTGCCGCTCACGGAAAGGGGCTGCCAGCTCCCGAAGCCCACCTGATAGGCTGCCGCGTTGAAGTTGCCCATTGGGTCTTCCACGGTGAGGGTGATGCTGCTCGGGGGCGGGGGTGTACCCCCGCCGCAGGCCGCAAGGAAAAGGGCCAGGCCTGTGGCCAAAAGCGCTTTTGCGTTCGGCATCCTTCGACCTCCTTAAAGAGTCGCCTCGACTGCCAGCTTGAGCGGATCTCCAACCGCAGGAGCCGGGCCCGCCGAGGGTGCTTAGAGGGTAGCAAAGGGGGTCTTAACTGGGCCTGAACGCCTCGAGCCGGCTTCGGTAACGCTCAGCCAGTACGGTATAGCGGGCTTCTTCCAAGAGGGCAATGGCTTCCTCTAGGCTGGCGTGGTCGCCGGTAAGCTCGGCCAAGTTGGCCAGCACGGCAGCGGTCAGCACCCACTCCTGACCTGCCTTCGCCAGGCTTAGGGCTTCCTGGTAGGCAGCTTTGGCCTCGGCCAACCGCCCCTGGCGGTGGTAAAGGGCGCCCAGGTTGTTCCAGGCCCGCCCCATGGCTTCCAGGTTGCCGTGAGCCAGGGCCAGCGACTCCCGATAGAGCCGTTCCGCCTCCGCGGGCTGGCCTTGGCGTTCCTTGATTACCCCTAGGTTGAGATAGACCCGTGCCCGCAGGCCCTCGTGCGGCCCAATGGCCTCGAGCACCTCAGCAAAGGCCCCTTCCCCCTGGCCCAACTCGGCCAAGGCCACGGCACGGTTGCCCAAAGCGCCCAAGTGGCGTACTTCCTCCCCGGCCATCAAAAAGCGTACCGCTGCTCGGCTGAAGGCTTCGGCGGCCTCCTGGAAGCGGCCTTGTGCCAGGAGCATCATGCCCTGGAGGTTAAGGGCTTCAGCCTGCGGATAAACCCCTCCCCGGGCGGCCGCCTCGGCCTCGGCCTGGGCCTCGGCGAACTGCCCCAGCCGCAAGAGCACGCTACCCCGCAAAGCGCTCTTCTCGGGGCTACTGGGTAGCTCGTCTAAGACTTCCAGGGCCTCCTTGTAGCGGCCCAGCCGCTCTAGGGTGCGTGCCCGCAGCAATAGGAGTTCTGTATCCGGAGCCAGATCGTGCAACAGGGCCAGGGCTTCCTGGGGCTGCTCTTCCACCTGGGACCGGGCCAGCCGCAATAGGGCGGCCCGCCCCCGCATGCAATCGGCCTCTTCCCAGTGGGCCCTAGCCACCTGGTATAGGGGCGCGGCCTCGCCCAGAGGGAGCTTGCGGGCCAGCTCCAGAGCTACCCTACGGCCTTCGGCGCTAAGGGGCACTTGCTGCACGGGTTGCCCATAAGCGTCCAGAAGCCCTTTTGCCATGAGTAGGTCAAGCGCTTCCGGCTTCAAACCCAAAAGCTCCACTGCCCGCGTGAGTCCGACTGCTTGCACCGCAAAGTAGGCCCGCTGCACCTCAGCTGGGAAGACTTCCAGCCGAGGCTCGTTCTCGTCCTCGAGCACGCCGGCCACGCCCGGTAAGGTGCGGGCACCTTGCAAAAGCGCCTCGGCCTCTTCGGTCCAGCCCAGGCCGTGTAGGGCTTCGGCCCGCCGCAGGTGAGCCACCCATAGCGCCTGGGCCAGGGCCTCACGTTGGGCCCAGACCCACTCCTCGAGTTCGGGCGGCAACCCCTCGTCGGCTCCCTCCAAAAAGCGCCCCCCATAGAGGTTGCGCGCTTCCTCGAGCTCTCCCCGGGCGAGGGCACGCTGGAGTCTTAAAGCGTCGCAGTCCACCTCGGCCCGTAGGACATCCTCGCCTTCTACGCGTACGCCCGCGGTACGAAGCTGGGTCAGGGCCACCGACAGGCTATTGCGGGCGTCGCTGGCGCCCGGCCAAAACAGCTCGGCCAGATGACGCCTCGAGCAAGGTCCTTCCAAGACCAAATAAGCCAGCAGTAGCAGGGGCTTTCGTTTTCGGAAATCCTTGGGGTGGGTACCCTCTAAAGCCAGTGCTCCCAGGGTACGCAACGCTGGATTGCCCATTACAGGTAGATTATCACAGAGCTTCGGTCGGGTCGTGTACGGTATTCCTTCGCAAAGTGCCTCATCGCCCCACCGCGGCTATCTTGAGCGTCGGCCGAGGCCTCTTTTCGGCTAGGCCTCTAGAACCACATAGGCTAAAGGCAAAAGGCGCAAGCCAGGAGGCTTCTTATACCACCCATGCTGGCGCAAGCTAGCATGGCGGCCCGGCAAAAGGGTCCGGCGGGGGTTTCCCCGGAGCCAACAGGGCGAGGGAAACAAGAAAAGGGGGAAAGTTTTTTAAAGAAGTTCCAGCCGCCACTTGGGGCCTTCCTTGGTGTCCTCCACGATCACCCCCAGGGCTTTCAGCCTTTCCCGGATGAGGTCGCTCTTGGCGTAGTCCTTGGCCCGCCTTGCCTCTTCCCTGAGATCCAGGAGCAACTCCACGAGGCCTTCCAGGAGGGGGCCGGAAAGCCGGTCCTCCAGAACCCTCGCCGGGAAGAGGCCCAAGATGCCCTCCCCCAGGGTGTGGAAGACCGCCTCCGCCCGGGCCAGGGTATCCCCCTTGGCCTCGGCAAGGAGCTTGTGGAGCTCGGGGAGGAAGGAGAAGAAGGCGGCCAGGGCCTCGGGGGTGGAGAGGTCGTCCTCTATAGCCCCCATGAAGGCCTTTTCCAGGGCGTCCAGGGCCCTTTCCAGCCCGGGGGTCGTGCCGGAGGAGGCGGTTTTCCTCCGCTGCCGCACCTCCCGGTAGGCCTGGAGGAGGCGGGCGTAGCCCCGCTTGGCGCTTTCCAGGCCCTCCCAGGTGAAGTCCATGGGGCTCCGGTAGTGGGTCTGGAGGAGGTAGAAGCGAAGGGCCATGGGCTCGTGGGCCTTCAGGAGGTCGTGGAGGAGGACCAGGTTCCCCGTGCTCTTGGCCATTTTTTCCCCCTCCAAAAGCACGTGGTTGTGGTGCATCCAGTGGCGGGCGAAGCGGAAGCCTGCGGCCTCCGCCTGGGCGATCTCGCACTCGTGGTGGGGGAACTGGAGGTCAATCCCGCCCGCGTGGAGGTCAAACCCCTCCCCCAGGTACTTGAGGCTCATAGCCGTGCACTCGATGTGCCAGCCGGGATACCCCTCCCCCCAGGGGCTCTTCCAGCGCATGAGGTGGCCGGGCTCCGCCGCCTTCCAGAGGGCGAAGTCCAGGGGGTCTTCCTTCTCCTCCCGCACCTCCACCCTGGCCCCCGCCCTCAGCTCCTCCAGGCGCTTCCCCGAGAGCTTGCCGTACTGGGGAAAGGCCCTTACCCGAAAGTAGACGCTTCCTTGGCGCTCGTAGGCGTAGCCCAGCTGCAAAAGCCTTTCCGCAAGCTCGATTTGCTCGGGGATGTGGCCGCTGGCCCTGGGGGCGATGGAGGGGCGGAGGACGTTTAGGGCGGTGATGGCGTCAAAGTAGCTCCAGGTGTACTTCTCCGCCACCTCCATGGGTTCCAGGCGCTCCAGCTTGGCCCGGCGCTCGATCTTGTCCTCCCCCTGGTCGGCGTCGTCGGTGAGGTGGCCCACGTCGGTGATGTTGGAGACAAAGCGCACCCGGTACCCCTTGTGGAGGAAGTAGCGCCTCAGGACGTCGTAGACCACGGGCCCCCGGGCGTGGCCCAGGTGGGGGTCGGAGTAGACCGTGGGGCCGCACACGTAGATGCCCACGTGGCCTGGGGTGGCGGGTTCAAAGGGCACCTTGGCACGCCTAAGGGTGTCGTAGATGACGAGGCCCATAGGGCGATTATAGGGCCCGTGGCATAATGGCGGGGTATGGGACGGATCCTTAGGGGCCTCGCCGGGGAGGGGACCTTGAGGGTGGTGGCCGCCGAAACCCAGGACGTGGTGGAGGAGGCGAGGCGCCGCCACGGCCTTTCCCCCACGGCCACAGCTGCTTTGGGCCGGGCCATGACGGGGGCGCTCCTTCTGGCCCAGCTTCTCCTCAAGACCCCCAAGGAGCGCCTCACCCTGCGGATAGAGGGCACCGGGCCTTTAGGGGGCTTGGTGGCGGAGGCGGATGCCCAGGGCCAGGTGCGGGGGTACGTCAAAAACCCCCGGGCGGAGGTCCCCTTGCGCCCCGACGGCAAGCTGAACGTGGGGGAGCTCGTGGGGGCCGGGGTTTTGCGGGTGGACCGGAGCCTGCCTAACGGGGAGGTTTACACGAGCACCGTGCCCCTGGTTTCCGGGGAGATCGCCGAGGACCTGGCCCACTACCTCTGGCAGTCGGAGCAGATCCCCTCCGCCGTGCTCCTGGGGGTGAGGGTGGCGGGGGAGGGGGAGGTGGAGGTGGCGGGGGGTGTGGCGGTGCAGGTGATGCCCGGGGCCAAGGAGGAGGTCTTGGGGCGCCTCGAGGCCAACCTGAAGGACCTCCCCGGGATCACCCCGCTTCTTCGGGAGCGGGGCTTGGAAGGGGCCTTGGCGATCCTCCTGGAGGGCCTGGGCTTTGAACGCACCGACCTCCGCGCCCTGGGCTATGCCAGAAACGAGATCCCCGCCCGCTTCCGCTGCCGTTGCAACCGGGAGAAGGCCCTGGAGGCCCTGGTCTTCTTCACCCCGGAGGAGCGGGAGGACATGATCGTGAAGGACGGGGGAGCGGAGGTGGTCTGCCACTGGTGCGGGGAGGTCTACCGCTTCTCCCCGGAGGAGATCCGCTCCCTGGTGGCCGAGGTGCGCTGCCCCGACTGCGGGACCCTCTGGCTCTACCCCCGCGCCGACGGCACCCTTTTTCGCATAGAAGGGGAGACCTGCCGCTGCGGCCGCAGGGTGGAACTCCCCGCGGAAGGGCGGCCCCAGGCTTGACTGCCCCCTGCTGGCCTGGGCCAGCATGGGGACCCCGGAGGAGGGTCCGGTGGGCCTTTCCACCGGGGGCCAAGGAAGCGGGTAAACTGGGAGCATGTTCAAGACCATTCTCCTGGCTTACGACGGCTCGGACCACGCCAAGCGGGCGGCGGAGGTGGCCAAGGCCGAGGCGAAGGCCCACGGGGCGAGGCTTCTCGTGGTCCACGCCTACGAGCCCGTCCCCGACTACCTGGGGGAGCCTTATTTTGCCGAGGCCCTAAAGCGCCGCCTGGAGCGGGCGGAGAAGGTGCTGGCGGAGGCTTTGGCCCTCACGGGGGTGGCCAAGGAGGACGCCCTCCTCCTGGAAGGGGAGCCTGCCCGGGCCATCCTGGAGGCCGCCTTGGGAGAGCGGGCGGACCTCATCGTCATGGGCACCCGGGGGCTTGGGGCTTTGGGGAGCCTCTTCCTGGGCAGCCAAAGCCAAAAGGTGGTGGCCGAGGCCCCCTGTCCCGTGCTCTTGGTGCGCTAGGGGGTGGGCATGCGCTACGAGACCCTGGCCGTGCTTTCCGGTCTCCCGGAAGACCCCCACGGGGCGGTGGGCCTCCCCATCTACGCGGTGGCCGCCTACGGCTTCGCCACCCTGGAGGAGGGCCAGGAGCGCTTCGCCACCGGGGAAGGGTACGTCTACGCCAGGCAGAAGGACCCCACGGCAAGGGCCCTGGAGGAACGGCTTAAAGCCCTGGAAGGGGCGCTTGAGGCCGTGGCCTTGGCCTCGGGGCAGGCGGCCACCTTCGCCGCCCTCCTCGCCCTCCTCCGCCAGGGGGACGAGGTGGTGGCGGCCAAGGGGCTCTTCGGCCAGACCATCGGGCTTTTCCAGCAGGTCCTCGGGCTCATGGGGGTCAGGGTGCGCTACGTGGACCCCGAGCCCGATGCCGTGCGCGGGGCCTTCACGGAAAGGACCCGGGTCCTCTTCGTGGAGACCGTGGCCAACCCCGCCCTCCTCGTGCCCGACCTCGAGGCCCTGGCCACCTTGGCGGAGGAGCGGGGGGTGGCCTTGGTGGTGGACAACACCTTCGGGGCGGTGGGGGCTTTGTGCCAGCCCCTGCGGTGGGGGGCCCACGTGGTGGTCCAAAGCCTCACCAAGTGGGCCTCAGGGCATGGCTCGGTGCTGGGCGGGGCGGTGCTTTCCCGGGAGACCGGGCTGTGGCGGAACTACCCCCAGTTCCTGGAGCCCGACCCCAAGGGCCAGATCCCCTGGGAGGCCCTGGGGGCCCGGTGCTATCCGGAGAGGGTCCGGACCCTGGGGCTCTCCTTGGCGGGGATGAGCCTTTCCCCCTTTAACGCCTACCTCCTCTTCCAGGGCCTGGAGACCGTGGCCCTACGGGTGCGGCGCATGAGCGAGACGGCGGCCCTTCTCGCCCAGGGCCTCAAGGCCCACCCCAAGGTGAAGGCCCTCCGCTACCCGGGCCTTCCCGAGGACCCCGCCCACAAGAACGCCCGGAAGTACCTGGCCTCGGGCGGGCCCATGCTCACCCTGGACCTGGGGAGCCTGGAGGCGGCTAGCCGCTTCCTCCGGGCCATCCGTCTCCTCAAGGCGCCCAACCTGGGGGATGCCCGCACCCTCCTCGTCCACCCCTGGACCACCACCCATAGCCGCCTCAAGGAGGAGGCCCGCCTCGAGGCGGGGGTCACCCCGGGGCTCGTGCGGGTCTCCGTGGGCCTGGAGGACCCCGGGGACCTTCAGGCCCTTTTCCAAGAGGCTTTGGAGGCGGTGTAGATGCCTTACACCATCGGCCAGCTCGCCCAGGAGTTCGGGCTCTCCCCGGACGCCCTCCGCTACTACGAAAGGCTTGGCCTCCTCGCCCCGGAGGGCAGGACGCCTGGGGGGTTTCGCCTCTACGGGGAGGAGGCCAGGCACCGCCTCCGCTTCATCCGGGAGGCCCAGGCCGCCGGGCTCAGGCTGGAGGACATCCGGGAGGTCCTGGGGGTCATGGCGGTGGGCAACCCCCCCTGCCGCCACGTGCGGGAGGCCCTGGGAAGGCGCTTGGAGGAGGTGCGGCGCAAACTTGGGGAGCTTCAGGCCCTAGAGAGAGCCCTGGCCGAACGGCTTGCCTACGCCGAGGCCCACCCTGACCCCGCTTGCGACGGCAAGGACCACTGCGTCTACCTGGACCCCCTTGACCCTGGAGCCCGCTCCAGGGTCTAGCCTGGGGGCGTGGAGAAGAACCGCTACCGCATCAAGGTGCCCGGCATCCACTGCGCAGGCTGCATCCGCGCGGTGGAGACGGCCCTTAGCCGGGTTGAGGGCGTGGAGAAGGTGCGGGTGGACTACCTGAGGAAGGAGGTCCACGTGGTGGGGGAGGCGCTTTTGGCGGAGCTTCTCGCCGCTTTGGACCGGGTGGGCTATCCGGGGGAGGCGGTATGAGCTACGACCTCCTCATCGTGGGCTCGGGCTCGGCCGGGGTGGCGGCGGCCTTGGAGGCTTTCGCCCTCGGGGCGAAGGCGGCGGTGGTGGAGGCGGGCGTCTTGGGGGGTACCTGCGTCAACGTGGGCTGCGTGCCCTCTAAGTACCTCCTCCGGGCGGCGGAGGCCTACCACCGGGCGGGCCACCACCCCTTCCGTGGCCTCCAGACCCGGGCCCTGGAGGTGGACCTGGAAGCGGTCATCCGCCAGAAGGACCGGCTCGTGGAGGGGCTACGCCAGGAGAAGTACGCGGAGGTTTTGGAGGGGGCGGGCGTGCCCGTCCTCCGGGGCGAGGCCCGCTTTCTGGACGGGGAGACCCTGGAGGTGGCGGGAAGGCCCTTGAAGGCGGGGCGTTACCTCCTGGCCACCGGGGCCTACCCCGCCCTGCCCCCCGTCCCCGGCCTGGCCGAGAGCCGGCCCTGGACCTACCTCGAGGCCCTCTCCCCGGACCTCCTCCCCCAAAGCCTCCTGGTGATCGGGGGAGGGCCCATCGGGCTGGAGCTCGCCCAGGCCTACGCCCGCTTCGGCACCCGGGTCACGGTGTTAGAGGCTTTGCCCCACCTCCTGCCCGCCGAGGACCCTGGGCTTTCCACCCTGCTTCGGGGCTACCTGGAGGAGGAGGGCCTGGAGGTCCACACCGGGGTGCGGGTTCTCCGGGTGGAGCGGGGGGAGGGCTACCGGGTGGAAACGGACCGGGGCGCCTTCGCGGCGGAAAGGCTCCTGGTGGCCACGGGCCGCAGGGCCCGCACCGAGGGGCTTGGGCTGGAGCGGGCCGGGGTGGAGCGGGACGGGCGAGGCTTCGTGCGGGTGGATGAATACCTGAGGACCAGCAACCCCAGGGTCTTCGCCGCGGGGGACGTGGCGGGCCTGCCCCAGTTCGTCTACGTGGCCGCCCTCTCGGGCCGGGTGGCGGCAAAGAACGCCCTCGGCGGGAACACCCCCTTGGACCTCTCCGCCCTGCCCCGGGTCACCTTCACCGACCCCGCCCTGGCCGCGGTGGGCCTCACGGAGGAGGAGGCCAGGAAGCGGTACGGCGAGGGGGTGCGGGCGGCCACCCTCCCCCTTGCCCAGGTGCCCCGGGCCCTGGTGGGGCAGGACGTCCGGGGGGCCTTCAAGATCGTGGTGGACGGGGAAGGGGTGGTCCTAGGCCTCCACGTGCTGGCCCCCGAGGCGGGGGAGGTTCTCCAGGAGGGGATCTTGGCGGTGAAGTACGGCTTAAGCTACCGGGACCTTATAGACACCTTCCATCCCTACCTGACCCTGGCCGAGGGGGTGCGGCTCGTGGCCCAGGCCTTGGACACCGACCCCAAAAAGCTTTCCTGCTGCGCCTAAGGGGGTAGGGATGGTCCGGCTAGAGTCCGCCTTGCGCTGTGCGGTGTGCCAACGGAGGATCCCCGGGCTACCCCTGTGGGTAGAGGTAGAGGGGGTGCGCTACCCGGTAGAGGACGAAGCCTGTGCCCGGTTTCTTAAGGAGGCTCCGGTGGCTGCCCTGGGGCCGCGGGCGGAGCTTCTTTACCGGCCGGATTGTCCGGCTTGCATGGTTAAGGTGGCCCTCTGGCGCGAGGCCGCGAGGCACCGGCCCCTCCGCCTGAGGCTCAGGCCGGTGGCCGGGCCTCCGTGCCCACGCCTTTTCCTGGAGGGCGAGGAAGACCCGGTGACGCTGGAGATCAAAAATCTGGAGGAGCTTTTGCTTTGGCTCTGGGTTCAGTACCCGGGTTTTTACGGGTGCTGTTAGGAGGTCAGCCATGGCCCAGTTTGTGAAGGATCCCGTGTGTGGTCGCACGGTCAACGCGGAACGCTCCCAGTTTTTTGCCGAGTACCGGGGGAAGACCTACCATTTCTGCTGCGCTCATTGCCGGGAGGCTTTCCTTAAGGAGCCCGAGCGCTACGCCAAGGAGGAGCGCCGTGAATCCCCAGAAGGCTAGCCTGCGGGACCTGAGCCGAGAGGAACTTCTAAAGCGTATCCAAAGCCCGAAGCCTACCCCTTACCGGCTCCTGGGGGAAGAGGAAGAGGTCTACGTGTACTGCGCCTTTGACGCCCTGCTCTACCCCCTCCTCACCGGGAAGCGCTGGACCGTGGAGGCGAGGCCTCCCGGGGGTGGCTTCTTGCGGCTGACGCTAACGCCCAATGGCCCTGAGGAAGGCGGTCTTTGGGTTTCCTTCATCGGGCCTGAGGCCCCTTTGCCCGAGGCGCCGGGGATGCCCGCAAGCCGCTGCCCCTACCTCCACTTCTTCGCCACGTGGGAGGAGCTTTGGGCCTGGCGGGCCACCCTGCCCCCTGAGGTCCGCGCCCTGGTCCAGGCCCTCCCCCTCTCCGAGGCCGTCCGGCTGGCCCAAGTGGCCCTGGAGGGTCTTCCGGAAGAGGGCGAATCCGCAGGTTGCTGCTAGGAGGCGAGCGTGAGGCCACGCCAGTGGGTCCTACTCCCGGCCGCCCTAGTCCTCCTGGCGGGGGCCTGGGTCCTTTTCCCCCGCCCTCCCTCGGGCAGCGAGGGCCTCGCCGTGGGCCAACGCCCCCCAGACTTCCGGCTCACCGACGCTTTTGGCCGCGCCATCACCCGTGACAGCCTGGTGGGGGACCGTCCAGGCCTGATCTTCTTCACCGCCACCTGGTGCGTCCCCTGCATTGAGGGGCTGCGCGACCTTCTGCGCTTCCAGCAGGAGGTTCAGTCCCCCTTCCGGGTCCTCGTCGTCTTCATTGACCCCAACGAGACCGAGGCCGACCTCCGCACCTACAAGGTCCGCTATGGCTTCCCGGATGAGTGGTACTACGCCCTGGACCGCGATGGAATGCTCACCAAGTACCAGGTCCGCTACCTGGACACCAAATTCCTCTTGGACGCAGGAGGCATCATCCGCTACACCGACTTCCGTCCGGCGAACTACGCCACCTGGAAGCTGGCCTTCTCCAAGCTGGGCCTTGGGAAAGGAGGTTAGCTTGCGCCTGATGGCCTGGATCCTTAAGCCCGCAATCTGGATACCCCGGAGCGTGCCGGGTTTCCTCATTCTCTCGGTCCTGTCGTTTGGGGTGGTGGCCCGAGCCCGTATCTTCCCAAGCTCCAGGTTCGCTGAACCTGTAGGAGGTGATGGTGTGTGGAACAAGAGCCTTCGGGTAGCCGTGGATAAGTACCGTCTCCAGGCCATGCCCACCACGCTGATCTTCGATAAGCAGGGCCGGAAGGTGAAGGAACTGCGGGGTGAGGTCTCGGCCGAGGCCCTTTGGGCTTACCTGGGAGGTCTCCTGTGAGCTTCCTCGTCTACGCCTTTACCGCCGGGGCCCTGGCTACCTTGAACCCTTGCGGCTTCGCCATGCTGCCTGCGGTGTTGGGCCGCTTTCTGGCCCGGGGCCAAGGGGGTGCGCGGGCGGGGGTTGTTTTGGGGCTTCTCCTGAGCCTGGGGGCGCTCACGGCCTTTGGGGGCATGGGCCTCCTGCTCACCCTGGTAGGCACGGCCTTGAGCCGCTATTTGCCCTACGTAAACCTGCTCCTCGGCCTCTTTCTCCTCATCCTGGGAACCTTCACCCTGGCCGGGCGGGGGGTGGGGCTCGGGGTGGATCTCAGGGCCCCGGAGGGCCGGGGGTGGGGTGAGTTTTACCTCTTCGGCCTCCTCTATGGTCTGGCTAGCCTGGGCTGTACCCTGCCGGTCTTCCTGGCGGTGGCTGGTGTGGCCCTCTCCCGGGGGCCCCTAGAGGGGCTCTTTGCCCTTTCGGCCTACGGCCTTGGCATGGGGGCGGTCCTGACGGGGGCGAGCCTCTTGGTGGGCCTGGGGAAGGAGGAGCTCTTGAAGGGGCTCAGGCGGGCCGGGCTCTACCTGGAGCCCTTGGGCGCAGGGCTTCTCCTCCTGGCCGGGGGGTACCTTCTGGCCTACTGGCTCACCTTCCTGAGCGGGAGTCCTGGCCTGGCCCGAACCGTAGGACTTCTGGTCGGGATCCTGGCGCTTTGGCTCGGCTTTTGGCTCAAGCGGCGGGCTACCCGCCAGGGTGCGGAGGCCTGAGGCATGGGTAAGGACCCCCGCGCGTATCTGGCTTTGATTGGGGCACTCTTCCTCGCCCTCCTCTGTTGCCTTATTCCCCTCCTGGCTTCCCTGTTGCTTCCCTTCCTGGTGAGCCTGGCCGGGTGGTTTGGCCCCTTGCTTCCGTCGTGCGCTTTCGGCCGAGACTGCGGGCGGTCCAAGCCAAAGCTGCCGGTCTACCGCCCTTTGCTTTACGGGCTGCTGGGTGAACCGGGAGAGGCCTGGACCCTGTCTCCGTACCGCATGGTGCGGAGCCCAGAGGATGGCCAAGCCTGGAAATGTTCGGGAAAAGTTCGCTTTCTGGGGGCTTAGGGGCCTCCGCGGATGACCCCACCCTGGCTGGGGCGGGGATGGGGTTTGGAGCGAGGTTGCGGCTTAGAACGTCACGAGCTGGTACCCGCCCTCCAGGAGGCTCCGTAGGCTCGGGTGGTCACGAAACTCCGAGAGGAAGGGAAAGCCCAGGGCCTCGAGGGTCTCCTTGACCCCGAAGGCGCGGGCGCAGTAGGCGCAGGCCCCCTGGATGCGATCTCTGACTGCGAGGAGGAGGGCGTGGGCCCGGTGGCCAGGGTCGGAGAGGGCAGCAAGCCCCTGGGTTCCGGCTCCATCGAAGATGATCCTCACCTCGTCCCCGCTGCCCTTAAGCTCTTGGGCCAGCATCAGGGCGTTCACCAAGCGGCCCAAGCCCTCGTGGGTTTCCGTTCCTGCCAAGATAATGATGGCGATCTTCCGCATCTTGCCTCCTTCTGCCCCGAGGGGCAGGGTCCAGGTTATGGGGGCCGGGCGCTTAGGGCTGTAAACTCTTGAACATGCCCCCGTGGGAGCCCCACGCCCTCCTTCGCCTCCTTCGGGGCAGGGCTCCGAAGCCCTTCGGGGCCTTCGTCGTGCCCGGGGCCCGCTTCCCGGAAGGCCTCGCTCCGGAGGAGCGCAAAGAGGTGGAGGCCATCTGTCCGCCCCGGAGGCTTTTCCGCGGTGAGGCCGTCTTTCGCCAGGGGGATGAGGCGGAAAGCCTCTACATCCTGGTGGAAGGGCGGGTGCGGCTTCTGCTGGAGACCCCAAAGGGCGACCGGACCTTGGCCCTCCTGGGCCCAGGAGACCTTTTCGGTGAGTCCTTTCTCACCGACCGCCCGCGCCAAGGGGTGACCGCCTTGGTACAAAGCCCTGAGGCGGTGGTTTGCCCTGTTTCCCGAGACCAGTTCCTGGCCCTTTGCCGGCACGTTCCCGAGGCAGCGCTAAGGCTTTGTGCGGTTCTGGCGGAGCGGGTTACCCTCCTCTCCGAGGAGTTGGCGGAGGCTACGCTTCCCGCCCCTGTCCGGGTCGGCCGGCTTCTTCTCTCCTTGTGCCGGCGCTTCGGGGACTCGCATGGGGACGGGGGCGTGCGTCTGGACGTGGGTCTGACACAGGAGGAGCTGGGCTCCCTCTGCGGGGTGAGCCGGGTAAGCGTGGCCTACGCCCTGCGGCTTTTCCGGATGGAGGGGGCCTTGCAAAGAGAAGGGGCCGGGTACCTGGTCTACCCGGCCCGCCTAGAAGGCCTGTTGCAGCGCCTGATCTTCTAACGGACAGCGGTGCTGAACACGTAGTCCTGGTTCCTCACCTGGGCATGGCAAGCGGCGCAGGCCGCCACCTTCCCCGCCGCTTCCGCCGTGCCGTTGGGGAGGTACTTGGCCCAGAACCAGTCGCCGCCTTCGGGATAGTAGCCCTCCGACATCTTCAACATCACGGTGACAGCTGCTAGGGTGCCGTCAGGCATATGGTTGTCCTTAACCAAGACAGCGCCCACCGGGTACCGGCCTACCTTAGCCCGGATGGCATCGTAGGCGATGTCGTTGACAAAGGTGCGAAGAATAGCGCCGTGGGGCTCGCTTCCCTTGTAGAAGCCCATGGGCTTGCCCGGGATGTAGTGCCAGGTCAGGCGGTAGTCCTGGCCGGAGAAGCCCGCAAGAAGCTGCCAGAGGCGTTTCGCCAGGTCCTCCCCTTGCTGGGCAAGGGCCAGGAGACCGAGGACCAGGAGGCCACCAAGGAAGGTTCTTATCATTCTTCACCTCCACGCCCCAGCCTAGGCGGGGCATGGAGGTGGAGCTGTAAAGGCCTTTACACCACCCACCTTCCCCGCCGCATGAGGGGAGTGCGGGTGCCGTCCTCGTGGAGCCCGTCCACGTCCATCTCCTCCGAGCCCACCATCCAGTCCACGTGGATGAGGCTCTCGTTCCCGCCCCGCCTCCGGAACTCCTCCCCCGAGGGGCGGCCCTCCAGGTTTTCTGCGTAGGCCTGGCCGAAGGCGATGTGGCTGGCGGCGTTCTCGTCGAAGAGGGTGTCAAAGAAGACGAGGCCCGTCCTGGCGATGGGGTTGTCCGCGGGGACCAGGGCCACCTCGCCCAGGCGCCTCGCCCCCTCGTCGGTGGCGAGCACCTTTAGGAGCACCTCCTCCCCCTTCTCCGCCCCCACCTCCACGGCGAGGCCTCTTTCAAACCGGGCCCAGATCCCCTCCACCAGGGTGCCCCCCAAGGCCAGGGGGCGGCTAGAGCGCACCACCCCCTCCACCCGCTCCCGGTGGGGGGCGGTGAAGACCTCCTCCGTGGGCAGGTTGGGGTTGCAGAGAAGCCCTTTCTTCGTAGGGGCGGCCCCGCCCTGCCAGAGGTGCCCCTCGGCGAGGCCCACCAAGAGGTCCGTCCCCGGCCCCCGGAAGTGGAGGGCGTGGAAGCGGCGGGCGTTTAAGTAGGCCACCTTCTCGTGGAGGGCGCGGTTGTGGGCCTCCCAGGCCGCCACGGGGTCTTCCCGGTCGGCCCGGGTGGCCTGGAAGATGGCCTCCCAGAGCTTCTGCACGGCTTCTCCCTCGGGAAGCCCCGGAAAGACGGCCCTGGCCCAGCCGGGGTGGGCGAAGGGGACGATGGTCCAGTTGGTGGCGAACTCGGTGATGGCCTCCAGGGCGGGCTTGTAGGCGCGGGCGTTCGCCTGCTGGGCCCGGCCCACCCGCTCCGGGGGAAGCCCCTCTAGGGCCTTGGGGTCGCTTCCGGAGACGGCAAGCCTCGCCGCCCCTTCCCGGTAGGCCCTGGCCATGCCCTCGTAGAGCCAGGCTGGGGCCCGGTCCAAGGCCTCCTCCGGCACCAGGGAGAGGCGCTTGCGGGCGAGGTCATGGTCCCCGTAGATCACGGTGAAGAGGCTCGCCCCCTCCCGGTAGGCCTTCTCCGCCAGGAGGCGCACGAAGTCCACCGCCTCTATGGGGGCAGTGGCGATGACCTCCTGCCCCTTCTCCAGGTTGAGCCCCACCCGGACGGCGAGTTCCGCCAGCTTTTCCAAGTTCCTGGCAAAGGTGTCCACGCCCCCAAGTCTCTGCCCGGAAGGGCCTTCCGTCAAGGCCTGGGGCAGCTTCGGGGCCGGAAGAGGAGAAGGACGAGGCCCGCGAGGACTAGGAGGAAGGGGCGGTAGGCCTCGAGGGCCACCCCCAGGGCCACCAGGAGGAGGGCCAGGACGTAGCGCCAGCGGGGGAGCATGCCCCCATTATCCCCCCAAAAGGGGCCAACCCCGGGACATTCCTCACCCGGGGGAGGGAATAGGGTAGGGTGGAGGTGAAGCCTATGCGCCCCATCACCGTGGACGGGAACGAGGCGGTGGCCCGGGTGGCCTACCGCTTGAGCGAGGTCATCGCCATCTACCCCATCACGCCCAGCAGCCCCATGGCCGAACTCTCCGACGAGTGGGCGGCCAAAGGGGAACCCAACCTCTTCGGCCTGGTGCCCAAGGTGGTGGAGATGCAGTCCGAAGGGGGGGCGGCCGGGGCCTTGCACGGGGCCTTGCAGGAGGGGGTTCTGGCCACCACCTTCACCGCCAGCCAAGGCCTCCTCCTCATGATCCCCGACATGTACAAGATCGCGGGGCAGGCCCTTCCCGGGGTGATCCACGTGGCCGCCCGCTCCTTGGCCACCCACGCCCTCTCCATCTTCGGGGACCACCAGGACCTCTACGCGGTGCGCCCCACCGGCTGGGCCATCCTGGTTTCCGACTCGGTGCAGGCGGCCCAGGACCTGGCGGCCGTGGCCCACGTGGCGGCCCTGGAGGCCAGCCTTCCTTTCCTGCACGCCATGGACGGTTTCCGCACCTCCCACGAGGTGCAGAAGATCGCGCCCCTCTCCGACCGGGAGCTCAAGGCCCTTTTCCCCTTCGCCGCCCTCGAGGCCTTCCGCAAGCGGGCCCTCACCCCCGAGGCCCCCGTGATCCGGGGCACCGCGCAGAACCCCGACCACTACTTCCAGAACCGCGAGGCCATCAACCCTTACTACCTGCGCCTCCCCCAGGTGGTCCAGGAGGCCATGGACCGCTTCGCCGCGGTCACGGGGCGGCGTTATAGGCCCTACGAGTACTTCGGCCACCCGGAGGCGGAGCGGGTGGTGGTGGTCATGGGCTCCGCCTCCTTGGCGGTGGAGGAGGCGGTGGCCTACCTGCTTAAGCGGGGGGAGAAGGTGGGGATGGTGCGGGTGCGCCTCTACCGCCCCTTCCACCCGGAGGGCTTCCTGGCGGCCATCCCGGCCACCGCCCGCAAGGTGGCGGTCCTGGACCGGGGGAAGGAGCCGGGGGCTGTAGGGGAGCCCCTCTTCCAGGAGGTGGCGGCCGCCTTCGCCCTGCGGGGCCAAGGGGTGCCCCTCCTGGTGGGCGGGCGCTACGGGCTTTCCTCCAAGGAGTTCACCCCGGCCATGGCCCTCGGGGTCTACGAGGAACTGCAAAGGGACCGGCCCCGCCACGGCTTCACCGTGGGCATCGTGGACGACGTCACGGGCACGAGCCTCGCCTACCCCGAGGTGGACTTCGAGGACCCCGCCTCGGTGCGGGCGGTGTTCTTCGCCCTGGGGGCGGACGGGACGGTTTCCGCCAACAAGAACAGCATCAAGATCATCGGGGAGGAGACCCCCCTCTTCGCCCAGGGCTACTTCGTCTACGATTCCAAGAAGTCTGGCTCCCGCACGGTGAGCCACCTGCGCTTCGGCCCCAACCCCCTGAACAAGCCCTACCTGATCCAGCGGGCCAACTTCGTGGGCATCCACCAGTGGGGGTTTCTGGAAAGGCTCCCCATGCTAGGGGTGGCCGAGGAGGGGGCCACGGTCCTCCTCAACAGCCCCTACCCCAAGGAGGAGGTGTGGGACCGGCTGCCCCGGCCCGTGCAGGAGGAGATCCTGCGGAAGAACCTCAAGGTCTACGTGGTGAACGCCTACGAGCTGGCCCGGCGGGTGGGCCTGCCCGGGCGCATCAACACCATCATGCAGGCCGCCTTCTTTAAGCTCTCCGGCGTCCTCCCCGAGGAGGAGGCCAAGGCCCGCATCAAGAAGGGCATAGAGAAGAGCTACGGCAAGCGGGGCAGGACCGTTTTGGAGCGCAACTTCCAGGCGGTGGAGCTGGGCTTTGCCGCCGTGGAGTCCCTTCCCATCCCGGGAAGGGTTACCTCGGAAAGGGGGCTCCTGCCCCCCATGGTGGGGGAGGCCCCGCCCTTCGTGCGGGAGGTGCTGGGGCCCATCGCCCTGGGCCTGGGGGATGGGCTACCCGTCTCCGCCTTTCCCCCGGACGGCACCTACCCCACGGGCACGGCCCGCTACGAGAAGCGGGGTATCGCCGAGTTCGTGCCCACCTGGGACCCCAACGTGTGCGTGCAGTGCGGGAAGTGCGTTCTGGTCTGCCCCCACGCCGTGATCCGGGCCAAGGTGGTGCCGGAGGAGGCCCTGGCGGGCGCTCCCGCGGGCTTCCCCCACCGCAAGGCCATGTGGAAGGAGCTTTCCGGGGAGTTCACCCTGGCCATCAGCCCCGATGACTGCACGGGGTGCGCCCTCTGCGTGGAGGCCTGCCCCGCCAAGGACAAGACCAACCCCAGCCGCAAGGCCCTGAACATGGCTCCCCGCCTCGAGGTGCGGGAGGAGATGAACCGGCACTGGGACTTCTTCCTCTCCCTGCCGGAAACCCCGAGGGCAGGCCTCAAGCTCCACACGGTGAAGGACGTGCAGCTCCTAGAGCCCCTCTTTGAGTTCCCCGGGGCCTGCGCGGGCTGTGGGGAAACCCCCTACCTGAGGCTCCTCTCCCAGCTCTTCGGGGACCGGCTGGTCATCGCCAACGCCACCGGTTGCAGCTCCATCTACGGGGGAAACCTCCCCACCACCCCCTGGAGCAAGAACCGGGAGGGCCGGGGCCCCGCCTGGGCCAACTCCCTCTTTGAGGACAACGCGGAGTTTGGCCTGGGCATGCGCCTGGCCCTGGACAAGAAGGCGGAGTACGCCAAGAGGCTTCTTCCCGAGTTCCAAAAGGTGCTGGGCGAGGAGCTCGTGGCCCGCCTCCTGGGGGAGGTGGGCCCGGACGGGGTGGAGGAGAGGCGGCGAGACGTGGCCCGCCTGCGGGAAAGGCTCGCTCCCCTGGACGATCCCCGGGCGAAGGACCTCCTGGCGGTGGCCGATGCCCTCATCCCCCACTCCGTTTGGATCGTGGGCGGGGATGGCTGGGCTTACGATATCGGCTACGGGGGCCTGGACCACGTTCTGGCCAGCGGGGCCAACGTGAAGGTCTTGGTCCTGGACACCGAGGTCTACTCCAACACTGGCGGCCAGGCCTCCAAGGCCACGGGCCTGGGGGCGGTGGCCAAGTTCGCCATGGCGGGCAAGCCCACCCCCAAGAAGGACCTGGCCTTCATGGCCATGAGCTACGGGCACGTATACGTGGCCCAGATCGCCATGGGGGCCAACGACGCCCACACGGTGCGGGCCTTCCTCGAGGCCGAGGCCCACCGGGGCCCCGCCCTCCTCATCGCCTACAGCCACTGCATCGCCCACGGGATTGACATGGCCAAGGGGATGGAGCACCAGAAGCTGGCGGAGCGCACGGGGTACTGGCCCCTCTTCCGCTACCTCCCAGGCCAAGGGCTCTTCCTGGACTCCAAGCCCCCGACCCTTCCCTTACGGGAGTACCTCTACGCGGAAAACCGTTACCGCCTCCTCCTCCAGACCCACCCCGAGGAGGCCGAGGCCTTCTTGCGGGCGGCGGAGGAGGCGGTGCAGGAAAGGTGGCAGAGGCTTGCCCGCCTGGCCGCGCGGGAGGCGGTGGCGGGTTAGGAGGTGGGTATGGACGTGAGGACCACGTATTTGGGCTTGGAGCTGGCGCACCCCTTGGTGGCTTCGGCCTCCCCCCTCACGGAGAAGCTGGACGGGTTTTTGCGCCTGGAGGACGGGGGGGCGGCGGCCATCGTCATGCACTCCCTCTTTGAGGAGCAGGTGACCCTCGAGGAGGAGATGCTGGACCACTACCTCCACTACGGCCACGAGAGCTACGCGGAGGCCCTGACCTACTTCCCCAAGGCCCACGAGTACCGCCTCACCCCCGAGCGCCACCTGGACCTCCTGGCCCGGGCCAAGGAGCGGGTTTCCGTCCCCATCATCGCCAGCATCAACGGGGTGAGCCGGGGCGGGTGGGTGGAGTACGCCAGGCTCCTGGAGGAGGCCGGGGCGGACGCCTTGGAACTCAACCTCTACTACATCCCCACCGACCCCGCCCTTTCCGGGGCGGAGGTGGAGGCCATGTACCTGGACACCATCCGGGCGGTGGTGGAGAGCGTGCGCCTTCCCGTGGCGGTCAAGGTGGGCCACGCCTTCACCGCCTTCGCCCACTTCGCCAAGGGGGTGGAGGCCACGGGGGCCAGGGCCCTGGTCCTCTTCAACCGCTTCTACCAGCCGGACTTTGACCTGGAGACCCTTTCCGTGGTGCCTACCCTGAGCCTGTCCCGCCCCTACGAGGCCCTCTTGCGCCTCCACTGGGTGGCCCTCCTCTACGGGCGGGTGAACCTGGAGCTGGCGGTCACGGGGGGGGTGCACTCGGGGAAGGAGGCGGCCAAGGCCCTGCTTGCGGGGGCCCAGGTGGCCATGATGACCTCCGCCGTCCTGGCCCACGGCCCGGGCCACTTCCACACCGCCCTCGCCGAGCTCAAGGCCTTCATGGAGGAAAAGGGCTATGCCAGCGTGGAGGAGATGCGGGGCGCCCTGAGCTACCAGCGGGTGGCAGAGCCCGCCGCCCTCGAGCGGGCCAACTACCTCAAGGTTCTGGGCTCGTACCGCCTTCTTCCCTGAGGCCGTAAAGCCCTTCCCCCAGGGCCACCACCGGGCTCCGGTGCCAGCGGGCCAAGGCGGAAAGGCGGATCTTGGCGATTTTCTCGGGCTCCCGCACCCGGGCCCAAAGCCCCATCTCCTTGAGGCGGCGGCCCACCTCCGTGTAGTGCAGGGGGCGGCCTTCCTCCCGGAGGAGGTGGATCACGGCTCTGCGGAACCGGTCCGGCCTGGGCATGGCTAGGCCCAGTATACCCGTATAGTGAGGCCATGAGGAACCAGGAGCTGGCCCGCCTTTTTGAGGAGATCGGGCTGATGAGCGAGTTTCTGGGGGATAATCCCTTCCGGGTCCGGGCCTACTACCAGGCGGCCCGCACCCTCTTTGACCTGGACACCCCCATTGAGGAGATCGCCAAGAGGGGCAAGGAGGCCCTTTTGGCGCTTCCCGGGATCGGCCCCGACCTGGCGGACAAGATCCTGGAGTACCTGCGCACGGGGAAGGTGGGGAAGCACGAGGAGCTTTCCCAGAAGGTCCCGAGGGGGGTCCTGGCGGTGATGGCGGTGCCGGGGGTGGGGCCCAAGACGGCCCGGCAGCTCTTCGAGGAGCTTGGCATAGACTCCCTGGAGAAGCTTAAAGCGGCCCTGGACCGGGGCGACCTCCTCCGCCTCAAGGGGTTTGGCGCCAAGAAGGCGGACCGCATCCGGGAAGGCTTAGCCCTGGCCCAGGCGGCGGGGAAGAGGCGCCCCTTGGGGGCGGTGCTCTCCCTGGCCCGAAGCCTCCTTGAGGCCATCCGGGAGCTTCCCGGGGTGGAAAGGGCGGAGCTATGCGGCTCGGCCCGGCGCTACAAGGACACCGTGGGGGACCTGGACTTTTTGGTGGCGAGCCGGGAGGGGGAGCGGGTGGTGGAGGGCTTCGTGCGCCTCCCCCAGGTGAAGGAGGTCTACGCCAAGGGGAAGGAGAGGGCCACGGTCTTCCTGAAAAACGGCCTCCAGGTGGACCTCCGGGTGGTCCCCCCCGAAAGCTACGGCGCGGGCCTCCAGTACCTCACGGGGAGCAAGGAGCACTCCATAAAGCTCAGGGCCTTGGCCCAGGAGAAGGGGCTGAAGCTCTCCGAGTACGGGGTCTTCCGCGGGGAGGAGCGCCTGGCCGGGGAGACGGAGGAGGGGGTCTACGCCGCCTTGGGCCTCCCCTTCATCCCGCCCCCCCTCCGGGAGGACCAGGGGGAGATCGAGGCGGCCCTGGAAGGGAGGCTTCCCAAGCTCCTGGAGCTTTCCCAGATCAAGGGGGACCTCCAGGTCCACTCCACCTACTCCGACGGCCAGAACACCTTGGAGGAGCTCTGGCAGGCGGCCAAGGCCCTGGGCTACCGGTACCTGGGGGTCACGGACCACTCCCCCGCGGTGCGGGTGGCGGGGGGGCCTTCCCCCGAGGAGGCCTTAAAGCGCGTAGAGGAGATCCGCCGCTTCAACGAAACCCACGGCCCCCCCTACCTCCTCGCCGGGGCGGAGGTGGACATCAGGCCCGACGGCTCCCTGGACTACCCGGACTGGGTCTTAAGGGAGCTGGACCTGGTTTTGGTCTCCATCCACTCCCAGTTCAAGCTCTCCAAGGCGGAACAGACCAGGCGCATCCTGAAGGCCTTGGAGAACCCCTTCGTCCACGTGCTGGCCCACCCCACGGCAAGGCTTCTAGGCCGCCGCGCCCCCATTGAGGCCGACTGGGAGGCGGTCTTCCAGAAGGCCAAGGAAAGGGGCGTGGCCGTGGAAATAGACGGCTACTACGACCGCATGGACCTCCCCGACGACCTGGCCCGCATGGCCTACGGCATGGGGCTTTGGGTAAGCCTCTCCACCGATGCCCACCAGACCGAACACCTGCGCTTCATGGAGCTCGCCGTGGGCACGGCGCAGAGGGCCTGGATCGGCCCCGAGCGGGTGCTCAACGCCCTGGACCACGGGGCGCTTTTGGCCTGGCTCAAAGCCCGGCGAGGCGCTTAGCCTCCTTCAGGACCTCCAGGAACATCTCCCGGGTGAGCTTCCCCGTCTGGGTGTTCTGCCGGGAGACGTGGTAGCTCGCGAGGAGGTGCTTTCCCCGAGGCAGAGCGTAGTGGGCCCCGTGGCGGAAGGGGTAGGCGCTTTTTGATAGGCCGAAGTGGGCGAGGAGGGCCTCGAGGGCCACCCTCCCCAGGGCCAGGTAGACCCGTACCCCGGGGAGGAGGCCGAGCTCCACCTCCGTCCAGCGGGCGCAGGCCCTTAGCTCCTCCCGGGTGGGCTTGTTCTTCGGCGGGGCGCACCGCACCGCCGCGGTGAGGTAGACGCCGTGGAGCCTGAGGTCGTCCCCGGGGTGGCTTTCCCGCTTGCTGGAGAGCCCCGCCTCGTAAAGGAGGGGGTAGAGGAAGGCCCCGGAGGCGTCCCCGGTGAAGGGGCGGCCCGTGCGGTTGGACCCGTGGGCCCCGGGGGCGAGGCCGAAGAGGAGGATCTTGGCCTCGGGGTCCCCGAAGCCCGGAACCGGCCTCGCCCAGTAGGGCTCGCCCCGAAAAGCCCGCTTCGCCCCCACCACCCCCTCCCGCCAGGCCACGAGCCTGGGGCAGAGGCGGCAGGCGGTCAAGGCTTGGACGAAAGCTTCCCGGTCCATCACAGGGGGATGTTGTCGTGCTTCTTCCAGGGACGGTCCTCCTTCTTGTCCCAGAGCATCCGGAGGTGCTGGTAGAGGATGCGCCGGGTGTGGGCGGGGTCTATGACGTCGTCAATGTAACCCCTCCCCGCTGCCACCCAGGGGTTATCGAAGGCCCGCTTGTACTCCTCGATCTTCCGCCTGCGGGTCTCCTCGGGGTTTGGGGAGGACTGGATCTCCTTGCGGTAGATGATGTTGGCCGCGCCCTCCGCCCCCATGACCGCCACCGCCGCCGTGGGCCAGGCCAGGACCACGTCCGCCCCCATGTCCTTGGAGTTCATGGCGAGGTAAGCGCCCCCGTAGGCCTTGCGGGCGATGAGGGTGATCTTGGGCACCGTGGCCTCCGCGTAGGCGAAGAGCATCTTGGCCCCGTGGCGGATGATCCCCCCGTGCTCCTGGGCCACCCCGGGCAGGAAGCCGGTCACGTCCACCAGGGTGAGGAGGGGGATGTTGAAGGCGTCCATGGTGCGGATGAAGCGGGCCGCCTTGTCCGAGGCGTTGATGTCCAGGGCCCCGGCCATGAAGCGGGGGTTGTTGGCGATGACCCCCACAGGGTACCCGCCGAGCCGCCCCAGGCCCACGATGATGTTCCGGGCGAAGCGGGGCTGGATCTCCAGGAACTCCCCCTCGTCCAGGAGGGCGCGGATCACCTGGTGCATGTTGTAGGGGCGGCGGGCGTCGGGGTGGACGATGTCCAGGATCTCCGGGGTAAGGCGGAGGGGGTCGTCCTTGGGGTCGGCCACGGGGGGCTTTTCCCGGCTATTTTGAGGGAGGTAGGAGAGGAGCTTCTTGACGAGGTCCAAGACCTCCTTGTCGTCCTTCCCCTCCAGGTGGGCCACCCCGCTTTTTTCCATGTGGACGTCGGCCCCGCCCAGTTCCTCAAAGCTCACCTCCTCCTTGGTGACGCTTTTGATCACCTCGGGCCCGGTGATGAACATGTAGCTCTTCCCCTGGCTCATGAGGACGAAGTCGGTCATGGCGGGGCTGTAGACGGCGCCCCCGGCGCAAGGCCCCAGGATGGCGGAGATCTGGGGGACCACCCCGGAGTAGATGGCGTTGCGGTAGAAGACCTCCCCGTAGCCGGAGAGGCTGTCCACCCCCTCCTGGATGCGGGCCCCGGCGGAGTCGTTGAGGCCGATGATGGGGGCCCCCACCTTGGCCGCCAGGTCCATGAGGCTTGCGATCTTGCGCCCGTGCATCTTGCCCAGGGAGCCGCCTAGGACGGTGAAGTCCTGGCTGAAGACGAAGACCAGGCGGCCCCCGATGGTGCCGTAGCCCGTCACCACCCCGTCGGCGGGGGCTTCCAACCCTTCCATGAGCCCGGTCTCCAGGTGCTCGGCGAAGGGCATGAGCTCCACGAAACTCCCCGGGTCCAGGAGGTGGTCTATTCGCTCCCGGGCGGTGAGCTTGCCCTGCTGGTGCTGCTTCCGCACCCGCTCCTCGCCGCCCCCTAGCAGGACCCTTTTGCGCCTTTCCTCCAGCTCCGCAAGAAGCTCGTCCAGGATGAGCCGGGCGTTGTCGGCCATAGGTGAGGGCATGATACAATGCGGAAAGCCTGGGGAAAAGCCCGGGTCCCCAGGGGAAAGGAGGTGTTCCATGAAAAGGTGGCTTTATGCGGGGTTAGGGGTCCTCCTGCTCCTCGCCTTGGGCCTTCTGGGCTACCGGGTCTACGCTTCCTACCAGGCGCTGGCGGCCCGGGTGGCGGGCCTCGAGACCAGGGTCCAGGCCCAGGAGGAGGCCCTCAAGGCCCTCTCCGAGCGCCTCGCCCGGGTGGAGGGCGAGGTGTTCAAGGCCCCAAGCCCCCCCCTGTCCCTCCCCGAGGTGCCCCAGGCGGGGCAGGCCCCCGCTTGGCCCTACGTGGTGGGGGCCTTGGTGGTGCTCCTCCTCGCCTACCTGATCCTCCGCCTCTTCCGCACCCAGGAGGCCCCGGGGAAGGGGAGGGAGGCCCCGGTGAACACCACCCTGGAGGAGGCTCGCATGGAGGAGGAAGGGGCCCCTCCCAAGAAGGAGGGGTAGGGCTAAGTGCCCCGGCGGGGCCCCTCAGTCCTTTAGCTTCTTCACCGCCTGGATGAGGGCGGGAAGCACCTGGTGCACGTCCCCCACGATGCCGTAGTCCGCCTGCTTGAAGATGGGGGCCTCGGGGTCCTTGTTCACCGCCACGATGTACTTGCTCTTGTTCATCCCCGCCAGGTGCTGCACCGCCCCGGAAACCCCTAAAGCGATGTACAGGGAGGGCTGGACCGTCTTCCCGGTCTGGCCCACCTGCTCCGCATAGGGGCGCCAGCCCGCGTCCACCACCGCCCGGGTGGCCCCCACCGCGCCCCCGAGGAGGAGGGCAAGCTCCTCCACGAGGCCAAAGGCCTCCGCGCTCCCCATGCCCCGGCCCCCCGTGACCACCACGTCCGCCTCGGTGAGGGAGGCCCCCTTCTTCTCCTCCTGGAGGCGTTCCAGGACCTCCACCGTGGGCACCTGGGGGACGCTCAGGGCCACCACCTCCCCCTGGGTCCCGAGGGGTTCCGCCAGGGGGGCGGTGTTGGGCTTCACCGTGAGGACCACGGGAAGGGCCGCCTTCACCCTTTGGGTTACCCGGTTCAGGTAGGCGTAGCGGGTGGCGTGGACCTCGCCCCCCTCCACACCGGCCTCGAGGGCGTCCTCAAGGAGCCCCGCCTTCAGGGCGTAGGCCACCCGGCCCAGGTAGGCCCGGCTCTGCCTGGAGGAGGGGGCCACCACCGCCTGGGCCGAGGCGGCGGAGGCCGCCTCCAGGACTCCCGCCGCCCACTTCTCCGCGGTGTAGGGGCCGAGCTTGGCCACGTAAAGGGTTTCCACGTAGCCTCGGGCCTCCTCCACGGGGGCCTCTTCCTCGGCCAGGAGCACCCCCGCCACCTTTCCCCCCAGGGCCTGGGCGATGGCCCTGGCCCGGGTCAGGGCCTCGAGGCTCCCCTTCCTGAGCTTGTTTCCGTCGTGGTCCAAAAGGACGAGAACCATAGGCACCTCCTAGATGACCTTGGCCTCCTCGTGGAGGAGCCGCACCAGCTCTTCCGCTGCCGCCACGGGGTCCTTGCCGTCCAGGATCTTGCCGAGCCTGGCCTTCTCCTGGATCTCCTCGGAGATCAGGGTGACCTTGGGGGTGAGGCTCGCCTGGACCTTCCGGATCTCCTTCTTCTTGGCCTTCATGATCCCGGGCAGGGTGGGGTAGCGGGGCTCGTTCAGGCCCTGCTGCGTGGTGAAGACGGCGGGGAGCCGCACCCTGACCCACTCCGCCCCCTCGTCCAGGTCGTGCTTGGCCTTGGCGGTGTCCCCTTCCAGCTCTATGGCGGTGGTCCAGGCCACCACCGGGACCCCCAGGGCCTCGGCCAAGGCGGCGCCCAGGGCCTGGCTGTCCCAGTCCGCCTGCTGGCCCCCGGTGAGGACCAGGGTGGGGGCCTCCTCCTTAAGGACCCCCGCCAGGGCCTCGGCCGCGGCCACGGGGTCGGCAAAGCCCTCGTGGACCACGTGCACCCCGCGGTCCATCCCCATGGCCAAGGCGGTGCGGATGGCCTCCTCCGCCCGCTCGGGGCCGAAGCCCACCACCACCGCCTCCCCCCCGTGCTTCTCCTTGAGGCGGAGGGCCTCCTCCACCGCATACTCGTCCATCTGGTCCAGGATCAGGGTGGCCCCGGAGAGGTCCACCCGCCCCCCCTGGACCTTGAGCCTGCTTTCCCCGTCGGGGACCTGCCGGATGACCGCCACGAACTTCATGCCTCGCCTCCTTTCACTCCGCCAGGAGGTGCCTGGCGATGATGAGCCTTTGGATCTCGTTGGTGCCCTCGTAGATCTGGTTGAGCTTCACGTCCCTGAGAAGCTTCTCCACGGGGAACTCCCGCACGTACCCGTAGCCCCCGTGGATCTGGATGGCCTGGTTGGCGGCCTCGAAGGCCACCTCCGAGGCGTAGGCCTTGGCGATGGCGCTGGCGTGGGCGTGGGGAAGGCCCTGGTCCGCGAGCCAGGCGGCGTAGTAGGTGTACATCCGGGCCGTCTCCAGGCCGATCATCATGTCCGCCAGCTTGAACTGGATGGCCTGGAAGTTGGCGATGGGTTGGCCGAAGGCCTCCCGCTCCTTGGCGTACTTCCTGGCCTCGTCCAGGGCCCGCCTCGCCACCCCCACGCTCCCCGCCGCCACGGGGATCCGGGTCTTGTTGAGGGTCTGCATGGCGATCTTAAAGCCCTCCCCCTCCTCCCCCAGGCGGTTTGCCACCGGCACCTTCACGTCTTCAAAGACGAGCTCGTAGGTGCCCGAGGCCCTCTGCCCCATCTTCCCGTGGATCTTGACGGCTTTGAAGCCCGGCGTCCCCTTCTCCACCACCAGGGCCACCACCCCCTTGTGGCGGAGCTCAGGGTTAAGGGTGGCGAAGACCACCACCCACTCCGCCTCGCCCCCGTTAGAGATCCACATCTTGGTGCCGTTCAGGACGTAGTGGTCCCCCTGGCGGATGGCCCGGGTCTTTAAGGCGGCGGCGTCCGAGCCGTTTCCGGGCTCGCTTAGGGCAAAGGCCGCCAGGGCCGGCTTCTCCGTGAGGGGCCTGAGGAAGCGCTCCTTCTGCTCCTCCGTGCCCGCGAGGAGCACCGGGGTAATGCCCAGGTCGCTCGCCATGGGGATGGTGTAGATGCCCATGCAGGCGTAGGCCAGCTCCTCCCCCACGATGACCTCGTCCAGCATCCTGAGGCCCATCCCCCCGTATTCCTCCGGGATGATGGCGTTCAGGAGGCCCACCTCGTGGAGCTTCTCTATGACGGGCCAGGGGACTTCCTCCTTCTCGTCGTAGGCCGCCGCCACCGGCAGGATGACCTCCTTGGCGATGCGCCGGGCCAGGGCCTGGAGCTGCTTCTGTTCCTCCGTGAGGCTGAAGTCTATGGGCATAGCTTCCCTCCTGGAAGGCCAAGGGGCCCTACTCTTTGACCAAGTCTAAGATTGTTCCCCCACCCCTTGCAACCCCGGCCCCATGCTACCATTGGAGGCAGATGAGACTGGTGGGGCATCTGGAGGTCCTGGGGCGTTTCCAGCGGGCGCTCCTCAAGGACCTGGAGCCGGTTCAGATTTTGCGCAACCTCTTGGAGGTGGCCACCGAGGAGGGGGTGGAGCGGGCGGCCCTCTTCCTCTACCACGCGAAGACGCGGGAGCTGGTGGGCGAGGTGGCCTCGGGGCGGGGGCGGCACTACACGGTTTCCGCCATCGCCTTGCCCCTCTACGCCAAGGGGCCGGTGCAGGAGGCCTTTTTCGCCGAGGGGCCCTTGAAGCTCCAGGGGGAGTGGCTTCTGCCGGTGGTGGGGGAGGAGGCCTTCTTCTGCTGGGCCGACCCCGAGGGGCGGTGCACGGAGCGCCCCCGGGCCACCCGGGAAAGCCGCCCTTTGGTCTGCCCTTCCTGCCCCCGCTTCGCCGCCAAGGGGGTGTTGGCCTTGGAGGGGGTTCCCCCCTCCCTCCAACCCCTCCTTCCCCTTTTGGCCCAGCTCACCGCCTTGGCGCTAAAAAACGGGGAGCTCTTCGCGCAAAGGAACGAGGCCTTGGCCCGGCTTTCCCGGCACGTGGAGGCCCTGGCCCACGTGAGCACCCTCACCCGCGAGGTGGCCCGGGCCCTGGACCCCAACGCCGTGCTGGAGACCCTGGCCCGGGCGCTGGCCGAGCGCTTTGGCTTTTACCGCGTCACCGTGGCCTTGGTGCGGGGGGAGAGGCTTTTGGGCCACCTCACCGTGAAGGGGAAGGAGGTCTTCTGGACCGAAGGGAAAAGCGGGCTCCACCTGGCCTTGGCCTCCTCTCCCGACCCCATGGCCCGGGCGGCGCGGGAGCGGCAGAGCCTCCTGGTGCCCAGGGAGGCCCTTCCCCCCGGGGTAGCCCAGGGGATGGGGCCCAACGTGGCCTTCGTGCCCGTGGTGGCCGAGGAGACCGTCCTCGGGGTGCTGGCGGTGGACCACGGGCCCGGGGGAGGGCCGGTTTCCGAGGAGGAGGTGCGCTACCTGGAGCTTTTGGCGGGAGCGGCGGGGGTGGCCTTCCGCAACGCCGAGCTTTATCGGGAAAAGACCCGCCTTTCCCTGGCCTTGGCCGCCGAGAGAGCCCGGCTTTCCCAGGTCCTGGAGGAGCTTCCCGACGGGGTGGTGGTCCTCTTCGGGGAGCAGGGCTTCGCCAACGGCCGCGCCCGGGAGGCCTTGGGCCTAAGGGTAGAGGTGGCCTTGGAAGACCTTCCCGCCGCCTTGGCCCCCGCATTGGAAGGGGGAAGGCTGGAGCTCACCCTGGACGGGACCACCTACAGCGTGCGGGGGCGGCAGGTGGGGGAGGCCAGGATCCTGGTCCTCCACGACATCACCGAGCGCACCAGCATGGAAAGGGCCCTGCGGGACCAGGTGGCCTTCACCCAAGCCCTGGTGGACGTGGCCCAGGCGGCGCTCCGCCAGCGGGGCCTCCGCGCCTTGGGGCAGGCCATGGTGGAGCGGCTTGTGGCCCTCTTCGCCGCCCAAGAGGGGGTGCTCCTCGCGGAAAGCGGGGGGAGGGGGGAGGTGCTCCACAGCACCTGCGCCCTTCCTGGGGAGCTTCCCCGGCCCAACCTCCTGGAAAGGGCCCTGGAGGAGGAGGCCCCCTTGGGCGTGGAAGCCCTGACGCCTCGAGACTGCGCCCTGGCGGGGGCCTTGGGTTTGGAAAGCGCCCTGGTGGTGCCCTTCCGCGCCGAGGGGTTTAGGGGCGCCCTCCTCCTGGGTTACCGGAAGCGGCGGCGCTTCTCCCAGAGGCTTTTGGCCCGCCTGGGCCAGGTGGCCACCCTCCTGGCCTTGGTCTTGGAGAAGGGGCGGTTTTTGGCCCTTTTGGAGGCGGAGGAGGACCGCCTCAAGGCCCTCATGGAAAACTCCCAGGACGTGGTCTACGTGCTGGACCAGGAGGGAAGGATCCGCTTCGTCAGCTCCAGCGTCCGAAGCCTTCTGGGCTACAATCCCGAAGGGTACAAGGAGGCCCCGGTCCACGCCCTGGACTTCGTCCACCCGGAGGACCGGCCCAAGGCGGAGGCCTTGTTTAGAGAGCTCCTTTCCCAGCCGGGCCACACCCTCACCGGGGAGTTTAGGGTGCTCCACCAAGACGGCACCCCCATCCCCATGGAGGCCTGGGGGCGGAACCTCCTCCAGGACCCCAGGGTAGGGGGGGTGGTGGTGGACCTCCGGGACCTCAGGCCCAGGCTCGAGGCCGAGCGGGTCAAGGGGGAGTTCATCGCCGCCGTCTCCCACGAGCTCCGCACCCCCTTGGCGGTGATCATGGGCCTGGCGGAGCTCCTCAGGGAGGAGCCCCTCTCCCCCTCGGCCCAGGAGTCGGTGGACCTCATCTTGGAAAGCGCCTTCCGCCTGAAGACCATGGTGGACAACCTCCTGGACACGAGCCGCCTCGAGGCCGGCCGCTTTGAGGTGGCCCGCCGGCCGGTGAACCTCAGGCCCCTGCTCCTGGACCTGGCCCGGAGCTTCCAGGGGGTGGCGCGGCTTTCCGGGGTGGACTTCCGGGTGGAGGTGGAGGACCTGCCCCTCCTGGAGGCCGACCCCGACCGCCTGGCCCAGGTGGTGGGGAACCTCCTCAGCAACGCCTTCAAGTTCACCCCGCCCGGAGGGCTGGTGCGCCTGGCCGCCCGGCTTGCGGGGGAGAGGTTGGTGCTGGAGGTGGAGGACACGGGGTCCGGCATCCCCGAGGAGGAGCTTCCCACTCTCTTCCAGCGCTACGCCCGCACCCAGAACGCCCGGGCCCGGGGGGTCTCGGGGACGGGGCTTGGGCTTTACATCTCCAGGCACATCGTGGAGGCCCACGGGGGGCGGGTAGAGGTGGAGAGCCAGGTGGGCAAGGGAAGCCGCTTCCGGGTTATCCTACCCTTGTATGGCCCGCATCCTCCTGGTTGAGGACGAGCCCCTGGTGGCCCACATGGTGCGGCGCATGCTGGAGCGGGCGGGCCACCAGGTGGACTGGGCGCCCTCGGGCCAGGCGGCCTTGGAGCGGGTAGGGCAGGCCTACGACCTGGTGGTCTGCGACCTGGTGATGCCGGGGGTTTCGGGCCTCGAGGTGATCCGCAAGGTGCGGGAGCGGGGAACGACCCCGGTCCTGGCCCTCTCCGCCAGCGTCTCCGCTAAAAGTCAGGAGGAAGCCCTCCAGGCCGGGGCCCAGGCCTTCTTGGGCAAGCCCTTTGAGGGGCAGGCCCTCCTGGCCCAGGTGGAGCGGCTCCTTGGCTATACTGGGGGGGAAGGGGGAAACCTATGAAAAGGAGGAGCTTCCTCAAGCGGTTGGGCGTGGGCGTGGCGGCGAGCCTTTCCTATGGGGCCTTTGCCCAGGCGAGCCCCCAGGTGCGCTGGCGGCTCGTCTCCAGCTACCCGAGGAGCCTGGACACCCTTTACGGCGGGGCCGAGGACCTGGCCAAGAGGGTGGCGGAGCTCACGGGGGGGCGCTTCCAGATCCGCGCCTACCAGGCGGGGGAGATCGTCCCGGGCGGGCAGGTGCTGGACGCGGTGCAGCAGGGCACGGTGGAGGCGGGGCACACCTACGGCCCCTTCTACGTGGGCAAGAACCCGGCCCTGGCCTTTGACGGGGGGGTGCCCTTCGGCATGACCTACCGGCAGCACAACGCCTGGATGCTCTACGGCGGGGGGCTGGAACTCCTCCGGGAGGTCTATGCGGACTTCGGGGTGGTCCAGTTCCCCGGGGGCAACACCGGGGCCCAGATGGGGGGGTGGTTCCGCAAGGAGATCAAGGCCCTTGCCGACCTCCGGGGCCTGCGCATGCGCATCCCCGGCCTGGGGGGGCAGGTGATGGGCCGGCTCGGGGTGGTGCCCCAGACCCTGGCCGCCGGGGACATCTACCCCGCCCTGGAGCGGGGGACCATAGACGCCACGGAGTTCTCCGGCCCCTACGACGACGAGAAGCTGGGCTTCTACAAGGTGGCCAAGTACTACTACTACCCCTCCTTCTGGGAGCCCAGCGCCCAGCTCTCCTTCCTGGTTTCCCAGCGGGAGTGGGCCCGCCTGCCCAGGGAGTTCCAGGAGGCCTTCCAGGTGGCCGCGGCGGAGGTCAACCTCACCATGATGGCCAAGTACGACGCGCAAAACCCCCCTGCCCTCCAGCGCCTCCTCAAGGCGGGGGTGCGCCTCCGGCGCTGGCCCAACGAGATCCTGCGGAAGGCCCTGCAGGAGGCCCAGGCCCTCTACGAGGAGCAGGCGGCCAAGGACGCCACCTACAAGAAGGTCTACTCCGCCTACTGGGCCTTCCGGAACGAGCTCTACCGCTGGTTCGCCGTGGCCGAGCTGGGCTACGAGACCTTCGCCTTCCCCACCGTCTAAACACCCGCTTTGGGGCCCCGCCGAGGCGGAAGCCTCGGCGGGGCGCTTAGTCCACCTTCTCCAGGCGCACGGCGCTCACCTTGTACTCGGGGATGCGGCTTACGGGGTCCAGGGCGTCCAGGGTCAGGCGGTTGGCGGGGGCCTCCGCGAAGTGGAAGGGGGCGTAGACCACCCCCTCGGGGGTGCGCTCCGTGACCCAGGCCCTGGCCCTTATGCGCCCCCTCCGGCTCACCACGTACACAGGCTCCCCGTCGGAGAGGCCGAGCCGCCTGGCGTCTATGGGGTTCACCTCCACCTTGAGCTCGGGGTAGGCCTGGTTCAGCTGGCTGTTGCGGCTCAGGGTCCCCCCGTGCCAGTGGAAGAGGACCCTTCCCGTGGAGAGGGTGAGGGGGTAGTCCGGGGAGGGGGTCTCCGCGGGGGGGGTGTAGGGGGCGGGGAAGAAGCGGGCCTTGCCCGTGGGGGTGTTGAAGCCCTCCCGGAAGAGGACCGCCTCCCCGGGGTGCCCCTCCTCCGGGCAGGGCCAGCGCACCCCCTGGGCCTCGAGGCGGGCGTAGGAGATCCCGCCCATCATCTCGGGGACGGCCCGCCGCACCTCCTCCCAGATGGCCTCGGGACCGGGGTACGTGGCCCAGGGGCGGCCCAGGGCCTGGGCCAGGCGCTTCCCCAGCTCCTGGGTGATCCACCAGTCGGGTCGGGCCTCCCCCGGGGGGTCCAGGAGCTTCCGCACCCGCTGCACCCGGCGGTCGGTGTTGGTGAAGGTGCCCTCCTTTTCCAGGAAGCTCGCCGCGGGCAGGACCACGTGGGCGAAGGGGGTGGTCTCGTTTTCCAGGATGTCCTGGACCACCAGGAAGGGGAGGGCCAGGAGCTTCTCCTTCACGTGGTCCTGGTAGGGTTCGCTGGTGACGGGGTCCTCCCCGATGAGGTAGATGGCCTCCACCTCGGGGATGGCGGCGAAGACCTCGGTCATGCGCAGGCCCGGGGCCTCGGGGAGGGGCACGCCCCAGAGGGCCTCGTACCGGGCCCGGGCCTTGGGGTCGGCCACCTTGAGGTAGCCGGGGTAGACGTCGGGCAGGGCCCCCATGTCCCCGGCCCCCTGGACGTTGTTCTGGCCCCGCAAGGGGTTGAGCCCGGCCCCCTCCTTGCCCACCTTGCCCGTGAGCAGGGTCAGGTTGACCAGGGCCTGGGCGGTGGCCGTGCCCTTGGTGTGCTGGGTCACCCCCATGGCCCAGTAGGCCCCGGCCCGCTCCGTGGTGGCGTAGAGGCGGGCCGCCTCCGCGATCCGCTCCTGGGGCACCCCGGTGACCTCCTGGGCCGCCTCGAGGGTGTACCCCTCCAGGGAGGCCCGCCACTCCGCGAACCCCTCCGTGCGGGCCTCCACGTAGGCCCGGTCCCAAAGGCCCTCCTCCAGGAGGTAGCGGGCCATGGCGTTCAGGAGGAAGACGTCCGTGCCCGGGCGCACCCTGAGCCACAGGGTGGCGGCCTCGGCCATGCCCGTGTACCGGGGGTCCACCACGATCATCCTGGCCCCCTGGCGCACCCGCTTCTTGATCATGGCGGCGATGACCGGGTGGGTCTCGGTGGTGTTGGAGCCCACCACCAGGAAGAGGTCCGTCTTCCACACGTCCTCTATGGGGTTGGTCATGCTGGCCCCGCCCAGGGAGCGGCTCAGGGCGGCGGTGGAGGAGGAGTGGCAGAGCCTAGAGCAGTGGTCCACGTTGTGGGTGGAAAGGAGCGCCCGGGCCAGCTTCTGGGCCAGGTAGACCTCCTCGTTCGTGGTCTTGGCCGAGGGGAAGACGGCAAGGCCCCCCGGGCCCTTCCGCCTGAGGACCTCCAGGAGCCTTTCCGCGGCGAAGTCCAGGGCCTCCTCCCAGGTGGCCCGGCGCAAGGGGGCCCCCTTCCTTTCCCGCACCATGGGGAAGAGGAGCCGCTTCCCCGAGAAGGGGAAGTCCAGGCCGAAGCGGCCCTTCACGCAGAGCGCCCCGTGGTTGGGGGGCAGATCCGGGGCCAGGACCCGGACCACGCGGCCCTCCCTCACCTCGGGCTCCACCTGGCAGCCCACGCCGCAGTAAGGGCACGTGGTGCGCATCAGACCACCTCCAAGGCCAGGGGCCTCAAGGCCCCCGTGGGGCAGACCTGGACGCAGTTGCCGCAGAAGACGCAAGGGGTTTCGGGCAGGGGGAGGTCCAGGGGGGTGGTGGGGTGGGCCAGGAGGCCCCTTCCCTCCAGGGTCAGGGCGTAGACCCCCATGATCCCGTCCCCGCAGGCGTCCACGCAGCGGCGGCAGTTCACGCACTTGGCGTAGTCCCGCAGGAAGAAGGGGTTGTCGCGGATGGGGGGGCGTTCCCGCCGGTCCGGCACCTCCCCCCAGCGCCCGGGTTCGGCCCCGTAGGCCGCCATCAGGTCCAGGAGCCCTGGGGCCTGGGAGAGGTCGGTGGTGAGGGCAAGCCACTCCAGAAGGGTCCGGCGCAGGGCCCGTAGCTCCTCCGTGTCCGTGCGCACCTCCATCCCCTCCCGGGCCTCCGTGGCGCAGGCGGGGGCCAGGCGGCCGTTCGCCTCCACCAGGCAGAGGCGGCAAAGCCCCCGGGTCTCCGTGTGGGGGTGGTGGCAGAGAGTGGGCACCTGGGCCACCTCCAGGAGGAGTTCCCCCGGGGGCACCTCCACTTCAAGGCCGTTCACCTTAAGCCGCACCTTCCACCTCCAACAGGCTTTGGTAAGCCCAGAAGGCCGACTGGCCCAGGCCGCAGAGGCTTCCCCTTAGGGTGGCGGCCAGGTCCCGGAGGAGGGAGGGGTCCCGCTCCCGCCGCCTCACCATCCCCACCTGCACCGCGGTGCCCAGGGGGCAGGGGAAGCACTTGCCGCAGGACTCCTCCTGGAAGAAGTGGGCCAGCCCCTCCAGGACCTCCCAGAGGTCCACCCCCTTCCCGAAGGCCACGATGGCCCCGGCCCCCAGGGGGAGCCTGCCCCCGTAGGCCAGGGGGAAGGCGTAGTCCCGGGTGAAGACCCCGGCGGCCCCGCCCAGGAGCACCGCCTGCAGGGCCTCGGGCTCCCCCCCCGCCCGCCTCAGGGCCTCCCCCAGGGGCGTGCCCAGGGGAAGCTCGTAGAGGCCGGGCCGGGCCACGTCCCCGCTGATGGAGAAGAGCTTGGGCTCCTCCCGGCGCCAGGCCCCGGGGCCTTCCCAGAGGAGGAGGGGGAGGTTGGCCAGGGTCTCCACGTTCTGCACCAGGGTGGGCCTGCCCCAAAGCCCCCGCTCCACGGGAAAGGGGGGCTTCAGGCGGGGCTCGGCCCGCTTGCCCTCCATGGACTCCAAAAGGGCGGTCTCCTCCCCGCAGATGTAGAGGCCGCCGCTGCGGAAGACCTCCGTGGGAATAGGGAGGAGCCCCGCGCCTTCCAGCTCCCGGATGGCCCTTTCCAGGCCCAGGATGGCTGCCTCAAACTCCTCCCGCACGTAGAGGTAGACCCGGCTCGCCCCCACGGCCAGGGCGGCGAGGAGGGCCCCCTCCAGGACCAGGAAGGGGTGGTGCTCCAGGAGGAAGCGGTCCTTGAAGTTGCCGGGCTCGGACTCGTCCCCGTTCACCACCAGGTACCGGGGGGGTGCCCCCTGGGCCACGGCCCGCATCTTCACGTGGGTGGGGAAGGCGGCCCCGCCCCGCCCGCGGAGGCCCGCCTCCTCCACCGCCTTGAGCAGGGCCTCGGGGCTTAGGCGCCCCTGAAGGAGGGCCTCCAGGGCCTCCAGGCCCCCCAGGGCCCGGTACTGGGCGAGCTCCGCCACGGGCTCCGGGGGCAGGAGCCGCTTCCCCCGGCCCAGGGAAAAGGGGAGGCGGAACTCCTTGAAGGGCACCCACCGCCCCTCCCATTCCAGGAAGCGCCCCTCTCCCGTGAAGCGCAGGTAGACGGGGGAGAGGGCCTCGAGGCCCAAGGGGGGATAGGTGCCCTCCGCCTCCCCCCGGAGCCGGGCGAACCCCCGGGCCCGGGCCACGGGGTCGTCCACCAGGAGCCGGCCCTGGGGAAGGCCCCGGTAGCGGGGGTAGTAGGCCACCACGCCCCAGGCCTGGGCCAGGGGCACCCCGGCCAGGCGGGCCGCCTCCGCCACCTTGGCCGCATCCAGGGGCAGGCGCTCGTCCAGGAGGGGGAGGAGGCTTGGTTGTTCCATGGGCTTAGCCTACCTCATTTAGAGGAGTCTGAGCCCGGGGAAGCGGGCGCGGAGGGCCTCCTGGAAGGGCTGGAGCCCGGTTTCGGGGACCAGGGCCACCACCGCCCCCCCAAACCCCGCCCCCGTGAGCTTGGCCCCGTAGGCCCCCGCCCTTAGGGCCTCCTCCACCAGGAGGTCCAGCTCGGGGAGGCTCACCTCGTAGTCCTGGGCGAGGGAGCGGTGGCTCGCTGTCATGAGCTCCCCGAAGGCCCGGGCGTCCCCCCGCCTTAAGGCCTCCACCCCCCGGAGGACCCGCAGGTTCTCGCTCACGATGTGCCGGGCCCTCCGGTCCAGGGGCGGGGGCAGGCTTTCCACCAGGCAGAGGTCGCCCACGTCCCTGAGGGACCGCACCCCAAGCCGCCTTGCCGCTTCTTCCGCCTCTTCCCGCCGCGCGTTGTAGCCCGCCTCCGCCAGGCGGCGCCCGAGCCCCAGGTCCAGGACCACCACCCGGACCCCGGGGGGAAGGGGCAGGTTCTCGTGGGCCAGGGTGCGGGTGTCCAGGAAGAGGGCCTTCCCCACCTCCCCCAGGCTCGCCGCCATCTGGTCCATGATCCCGCACCGCACCCCCACGTACTCCACCTCGGCCCTTTGCGCCAGGCGGGCCACCTCCAGGTCGGAGAGGGGCAGGCGGTGGAGGGCGCGGAGGGCCTTGAGGGCGGCCACCTCCAAGGCGGCGGAGCTGGAAAGCCCGGCCCCCATGGGGAGGTCGCTCCGCACGTGGAAGCGGGCCCCCCTCACCTGGTGCCCCGCCTCCCGGAGGGCCCAGACCACCCCCAGGAGGTAGTCCAGGAAGTCCCCCTGGGGCGGGCTCCCCAGGGGCCTGGCCCGTAGCTCCTTTAAGGCCTCGCTGTAAGCCTCCACCCGCCCCTCGGCGGGGCCCACCTCCACCCGGGTGAAGTAGGGGACGGGGGTGGGGAGGACGTAGCCCTCCTGGTAGTCCGTGTGTTCCCCCAGGAGGTTCACCCGCCCCGGGGCCTGGGCGCTGGCCTCGGGTAGGGCGCCGAAGACCTCTTGAAAGCCCATGCCTCCATTATGGGCAAAGGGCCTTCAGGTTGTGGTCCAAGAGGGCCAGGTAGCTCCTCACCTTGGCGTCCAGGGTGTCGGTGTACATCACCACCACCCGGGCCCCGATGGCCTCGGCCAGGGCCTTTAGGGCCGTGCCCTGGAACTGGGGCTCCCCCAGGACGAGCCGCACCCCTTCCCGCTTGGCCTTGGCCACCAGGTCCAGGAAGCTCCGGCTCCCCACCTCCTGGGCCCCCCCGCGGCTCAAGACCCCCACCACCTCGAGGCCGTACCGCCGGGCGAAGTAGCGGAAGGCGTCGTGCTGGACCACCACCTTCACCCCCTGGAGGCGGCAGGCGCGGAAGGCCTGGTCCCGCCTTTCCACCTCCTTCCGGAAGCGCTCCAGGTTGGCCTGGTACTGGGCCTTGCCCCCGGGGTCCAGGGCGGAAAGCTCCCGGTAAATCCGCTCCGCGTAGCGCAGGGCGTAGGTGGGGTCCAGCCACAGGTGGGGGTCGCAGGGGCCGTGGTCATCGTGCTCCCCGTGCTCTTCCCCCTCGCAGATAAGGTTCGGCTGGCCCTCCCCCAGCTTCACCACCCGGGCCCCTCTAGGCAGGAGGGCCTGCAGCTTGGGGAGGAAGGGCTCGAGGCCCAGGCCGTTGGCGAAGAGGAGGCGGCTTTGGGTCAGGGCCTTGGCCGTGGCCGGGGTGGGCTCAAAGGTGTGGGGGTCGGCCCCGGGGGGGACCACCGCCGCCACCTCCACCCGGCCTCCCCCCACCTGGCGCACCAGGTCCGCCAGGATGGGGGTGGTGGCCGCCACCCGGACCTGGGCCAGGCTGAAGGAAGCAAGGGTGAGCAGGGCAAGGAGGCGTTTCATGGTGGTAATGATAGAGCATTGTCATCTTCTTGGCAAGGCGGGGGGTCCCGGCTCTTGGATAATGGGGCCATGAAGGTGCTCATCCTGACGGTGGGCAGCACCCGCGAACCCCTGGAGGTGGCCCTGGCGGAGCACGCCCCGCAAGGGGTGGTCTTCCTGGCGAGCCAGCAGAGCCACCCCGTGGCCGCTGAGCTGGTGCGGGACTACGGCGCTTCCTTGCGCCACCACACCCTCCTTCTGGCGGACGCGGAAAGCCTCCTCGAGGCCTACCAGGTGGCCCTGAAGGCCCTGAAGAAGGCCCTGGAGTGGGAGGCTGCCAGCATCGTGGCCGACCTCACCGGGGGCACCAAGCCCATGGCGGCGGGGCTTTAGCCGTGGTCCTGGCCGCCTTGGTCCTGGTCCTGGAGGGGGAAGGCCTCCCCGAGCCCGTGGGCCTGCGGGGCTTCTTCTATGGACTCCTCAAGGAGGTGGCCCCGGAGGTGCACGACCAGGGGGAAAACCCCTTCGCCCTGGGCTTCGGGGGGCGGGCGGGGGCGGCCTGGGCCCGGGTGAGCCTCCTCCGGGAGGAGCTTTACGCCAGGCTCGCCCCCCGGCTTTTCGCCCTGGAGGGGAAGGAGGTGCGGCTAGGGCTTCCCTTTCGCGTGCGGGCCGTGCTCCAGGAGGGGCACCCCTGGGCCGGGGTCGCCACCTACCCCCGCCTCTTCCAGGGGCCTCCTTCCCGGGACCTCCCCTTGCGCTTTCACACCCCCACCTTCTTCCGCAGGAAGGGGGCCCACTACCCTCTGCCCGAGCCCAGGCTTGTCCTGGAAAGCCTCCTCCGGCGCCTCGAGGCCTTTGGCCCCCTTAAGGCCTCGCCCGAACTCAGGGAGGCCCTGTTGGAGAGGACCACGGTGCGCTTCCTCTCGGGAAGCACCCAGAAGGCGGCCACCGAGGTGGACACCGTGGGCTTCGTGGGCCGGGTGGTCTACCACCTGCCCCGGGCCACGGAGGAGGAGGCCCTGTGGCTTTCCGCCCTGGGGCGGTTCGCCTTCTTCAGCGGCGTGGGGGCCAAGACGGCCCTGGGCTACGGGCGGGCCAGGGTGTTCGCCGGAGGGGGTTTCCAGGGGGGGTCCTGGCCCCCCTAAAGGGCCAGGGCCCCCCGGGGTAGGGGGGCCCGAGGGGGCTTGGGCCGCTACCTCGAGGCCACGCTCCGGTTGTACCGCTCCAGGGCCGCGTCGGCCTTGGCCTTGGCCTCCTTCAGGGCCGCCTCCGCGGCCTTGCCCTTCAGAACCTCCTCCCACGCCGCCTGCACGTACTGGCGGATCTCGGGGAAGGCCCCCATCACGCAGCCCGCGCTGGCGTTGTTGACCCGGCTGGTGGCCAGCTGCTGGATGGCGGTGGTGTAGTTGGGCTGCCGCACGTGGGCCTGGCGCACCTCGGGCAGGTCCGCCACCCCCTTGACCACGGGGAAGTAGCCGGTGGCCAGGTGCCACTTGGCCTGGGTCTTGGGCTCCAGGAGGAAGCGGACGAAGGCCCAGGCCCCCTGGGTTTCCGCCTCGGGGAAGCCCTTAAGGACGTAGAGGGCGGCCCCGCCGATGGCCACCCCGTTCCGCTCCTTCAGGAAGGGGTAGTAGGCGGTGCGCAGGGGAAAACGCCCCCCCACCTGGCGCAAGACCCCGGTGAGGCTCGCCGTGGAATAGGCGGCGATGGCCGCCTGCCCCTGGGCGAAGAGGCTCTGGGAGTCGGCCCAGGTGCGGCCCGTGTTGGCGGCCACCCCTTCCCGCACCAGGCGGGCGTACATGTCCAGGAAGGCCACGGCCGCGGGGTTGTCGAAGGCCACGGCGGTGGCCCGGGCCTTGCGGCCGTTCTCGTTGTTGCAGAAGTACTCCCCGGAGTTGTAGGAGATCTGCTCCACGAACCAGGAGTCTATGGGGATGGAGAGGCCGTAGCGCACCGTGCGCCCCTGGGCGTCCTTCTTGGTGAGCTTGCGGGCGGCCTCCTCCAGGTCCTTGAGGCTCCAGGTGGGCTTGAAGGGGATGCCTGCTTCCTGGAAGGCGGCCATGTTGAAGTAGAGGATGGGGTTGGAGGAGTTGAAGGGGAGGCCGTAGAGCTTGCCCTCGAGGGTGTAGTAGTTCCTGGGCTGGGGCAGGAAGCGGTCCAGGTCAAACCCCTCCTTGCGGGCCAGGTCCTCCAGGGGCACCACCGCCCCTGAGTCGCTTAGGATGCGCGCCCCGATGTCGTAGACCTGGACCACGTGGGGAAAGCCCCGGCCCGCCCTTAGGGCGGCGAGGAGCTTGTTGATGCCGTCGTCGTAGCTCCCCACGTAGAGGGACCGCACCTGGTAGCGGTTCTGGCTGGCGTTGAACTCCTTGACCAGGGCCTCGGTGGCCTCCCCCAGCACCCCGCCCATGGAGTGCCAGAACTCCACCGTGGTCCGCTGGGCCTGGGCCGTCCCCAGGAGGAGCGCCGCCAGAAGGCCTGCTTTCGCCAAGAAAAGCCCTCGCATTCCCATACCGAACCTCCTTACCCCTTCAGCCCGCCCAGGGCGATGCCCCGCACGAAGGCCCGCTGGGCGAGCAGGAAGGCGACCAGGGTGGGGAGAAGGACCAGGATGGCCCCGGCGGCCACCACGTTCCAGCGGGCCACCTCCTCGTTGAGGATGAGGTTCACCGCGATCTGGGCCGTCTGCATCTCCCGGCTCTTGGTGACCACCAGGGGCCAGAGGTACATGTTCCAGGTCCCGATGAAGGTGAGGGCGGCCAGGGCCCCCAGGGCGGGGGCGGAGAGGGGGAGGACCACGTGGCGGAGGACCTGCCCGTGGCCCGCCCCGTCTATGCGGGCCGCGTCGAAGTAGTCCTGGGGGATGGTCCTCAGGGCCTGGCGGAGGAGGAAGACCCCCAAGGGGCTCGCCAGGAAGGGGACCACCAGGGCCAGGTAGGTGTCCAGCCAGCCCAGGCGGTCCACCAGGAGGTAGAGGGGCAGGAAGGTCACCTCCCCGGGCACCAGGAGGAGGGCCACCGCCAGGCCGAAGAGGGCTTCCCGCCCGGGAAAGCGGAGCCGGGTTAAGGCGTAGGCGGCGAGAAGGCTCGTGAGGAGCACGCCCAAGGTGACGAGCCCCGAGACCAGGAGGCTGTTGAGGAGGAAGCGCATCAGGGGGAAGCGGGAAAGGGCCTCCCGGTAGGCTTCCAGGGTGGGGTGTGGGGGCAGGAGCCCCGGGGCGTAGAGGTCCCCTTCCGCGCGCAGGCTGGCGGAGAGGAGGGTGAGGAGAGGGAGGATGAGCACCAGGGCGTAGGCCCCCGCCAGCGCGTAGGTGAGGAGGAGTCTGCGTGCCCTGCGCCTACGCATAGTGCACCCTCCTGCCCAGGAGCCAGAACTGCAGGGCGGCCAGGACCAAAAGGGCCAGGAAGAGGAGGAGGGCCTGGGCGGCCGCCAGGGGCACCTGGAAGTTGAAGAAGGCGTCCTGGTAGACCCGGTAGATCCAGACCATGGAGCTTTCCGCGGGGCCTCCCCGGGTGAGGAGGTGGATCTGGCCGAAGGCGGTGAGGCTCTTGAGGACCACCAGGAGCCCCACCAGGAAGAGGGTGGGGGAGAGGAGGGGCAGGGTGATGCGGAAGAAGCGGGTGAAGGGCCCCGCCCCGTCCACCTGGGCCGCCTCCAGGACCTCCTCGGGGATGTTCTGCAGGCCCGCGGTGAGGAGGATGGCGGTGAACCCCACCCCGGCCCAGGCGGTGACCACGGCCAGGGTGGGGAGGGCGAGCTCCGGGGAGGTGAGCCAGGGCTGGGGCGGGAGGCCCAGGGCCCCTAGGGCCCGGTTGGCCCAGCCCCCCACCGGGTGGAGGAACCAGCCCCAGGCCACCGCGGCCACCGCGGTGGGCACGGCGGTGGTGAGGAAGAAGAGGGTGCGGAAGAAGCCTACCCCGGGGTAGGGGCGCCAGACCAAGAGGGCCGCCCCGAGCCCCAACAAGAGCTCCAGGGGGGCCACCATGAGGGCGAACTTGAGGGTGAGGAGGACGGTCCTATAGAACTCCGGCCTTGAGAGGACCTCCAGGTAGTTTGCCAGGCCCACCCACACCCGCTGCCGCCCGAAGAGGTCCTCCCGGTGGAGGGAAAGCCAAAGGGCCTCCAGCACGGGCAGGGCCATGAAGAGGAGGAAGAGGCCGTAGGCGGGGAGGAGGAAGGGGATGGCCTCGAGGGCCCAGCGGGCTTCCCTCCGGACCTTGGCCGCCTTGGCGAGCACCATACCGCCTTAGAGGGTAAAGGCGGCTTGTCAGCCCCGGGTCATGCCCTTTCTTCCGGCTGGGCGAGGGCCTCCTCCAGGCCGAGGAGGAGGCCGATGGAGGGCAGGGGGTTTCCCCTGACCTCCAGGACCAGGGGCCGCCCCAGGTGGGGGGGAAGCCAGCGGGGGTGGTCCAGCACCCCCGTGCCCAGGTTCCAGTGGCGGTCGTAGGTGCCGTCGGTGTCGTTCAGGTGCAGGTGCTTGGGGCCCAGGGCCAGCCAGGGCTCGGGGTCGGGGGTCTGGCTGAAGACCCGGGCGTGGGCGGCATCGAAGCAGAAGCCCAGGGCGGGCCCGTGGGCCTCCAGCACGGGGCGCAGGGCCTCCGGGGTGGGCTCGTGGGTGTTCTCCAGGAGGAGGGGAACCCCCAGGGTTTGGGCCCGGCGCACCACGGGGGCGAGGGCCTCCACCAGGCGCTCCGCCCGCTCCTGGGCCTCCTCGGGGGTGCGGCCGTGGGGGATCCCCGAGTGGAGGACCGCCCCGTCCGCCCCGAGCTCTGCCGCCCGGTCCAGGCCGAAGAGGAGGCGCCTCAGGGAGAGGCCCCGCACCTCGGGGTCGGGGGAGAGGAGGTCCAGGTTCCAGAAGGGGAGGTGGACGGAAGGGGCCCGCCCTAGGGCCCGGGAGAGGCGGGAGAAGAGGGCATCGTCCTCCAGGTGCTCGGGCTCCAGGTAGACCTCGAGGCCCAGTTCCAGCTCCTCCAGGTAGGGGAGCTTGGCCTCCACCTGGGAAAGGGCCAGGGAAAGGCGCAGGTCCACGACCCTAGGCTAGCCCCCCTGCGTCAGGTCCCGGTCAGGCCCCCCAGGGGCCCCACGCTGGCGCAAGCCAGCATGGGGTGGCCCTACCTCCCGCTTTGCGCGTCGTGCCGGCCGCCCCAGAGGGGGCGCTAGCTCCCGTCCGGGAGGAGGTGTCCCCGGACGGTTCCGATGAGGCCCGGCCCCTAAGCAAGGAGGGGCGGCGCCGCTTCCGCCGGGCGGTGCGGGGGTTGGGGCGGCTCGGGGTGCGGCTGGACCGGCTCTACCACAGCCCCCTGCTCCGGGCGGTGGAGACCGCGGACCTCCTCGTGGACCTGGTGGGAGGGGAACGGGCGGCCACCCCCCTCCTGGCCCAGCCCCCCGATGAGGCCTTGCTGGCCCTTTTAGAGGGCCCTGGCGAGGGGGAGCGGGTGGGTCTGGTTGGCCACGAGCCCTGGCTTTCCCAGCTTTGCGCCTGGCTGGCGGTGGGCAACCGCAAGAGGGCCTCGGGCTTTGTCCTGAAAAAGGGTGGGGTGGCCTGGCTGGAGGGGGAAGCCCGGCCGGGGAAGATGCGCCTGCGGGCCCTCCTGCCCCCGCGGGTGCTCAGGGCCCTATAGGGGCCTTCCCTGTCCTCGCTGGCTTCAAAAAAATCTACCCCCTAGGGCGTAATCCTGCCGCCCTAGGGGGTATGGGACCTACAGGTTCCGGGCCACCACGTAGAGGCCCAAGGCGAAGTAGAAGAGGAACCACCCCGCGAGGAGGCGCACGCTCAAGTTCCCGAAGCGCTCCACTCCAGGGGCGGGGTTTGGCCCTTCTGGCGGCTTCCGGAGGCGTAGAGCACCTGGGCCAGGTAGACGATGGCCGGAATGGCGGCCACCCCCGTGGCCACAAAGAAGAGGATGGAGCCCCAGTCCCAGACGAAGGGGTAGGCCAGGACGCTGTAGCCCAGCCGCCCCCACACCCCCATGCGCATGGCCTCCCGCACCACCTCCCCAGGAGGCTCGGTATGAGGGCCCCGGAAAAGGGGCCCGGTGCGGGATACCAGGGGCTGGCAGGGCAGACGCGGGGATGACCTTCTTCTGACCTTCCCCCCCTAGCCTGGGGGCGGAGGTGAAGGGATGAAGCGAAGGGATATCCTCAAAGGCGGTCTGGCGGCGGGGGCCTTGGCCCTCTTCCCTGGGGGCCGGGCCCAGGGGGCCCCGCAGAACCAGCCTTCCTTGGGGAGGCGCTACCGCAACCTGATCGTCTTCGTCTATGACGGCTTTTCCTGGGAGGACTACGCCATCGCCCACGCCTACGCCCGCAGGCGCCAGGGGCGGGTCCTGGCCCTGGAGCGGCTTCTCGCCCGCTACCCGAGCGGGCTCATCCACACCGCAAGCCTCACCAGCTACGTGACGGAGTCCAGCGCCGCCGGAAACGCCTTCTCCTGCGGGGTGAAGACGGTGAACGGGGGCCTTGCGGTCCACGCGGACGGCACCCCCTTGAAGCCCTTCTTCGCCGCCGCCAAGGAGGCGGGGAAGGCGGTGGGCCTGGTCACCACCACCACCGTCACCCACGCCACCCCGGCGAGCTTCGTCATATCCAACCCCGACCGGAACGCCGAGGAGCGGATCGCGGAGCAGTACCTGGACTTCGGGGCGGAGGTGTACCTGGGGGGCGGGGACCGCTTCTTCAACCCCGCAAGGCGCAAGGACGGGAAGGACCTCTACGCCGCCTACGCCGGGCGGGGGTACGGGGTGGTGCGGAACCTCGAGGAGCTCTCCCGGGCCAACGCCGGTAAGCTCTTGGGCGTCTTCTCCGACAGCCACGTGCCCTACGAGATCGACCGCCGCTTCCAAGGGGTGAAGGCCCCGAGCCTCAAGGAGATGGTCCAGGCGGCCCTGCCGCGCCTCTCTGCCCACCGCAACGGGTTTGTCCTCCAGGTGGAGGCGGGCCGCATTGACCACGCCAACCACCTGAACGACCCCGCCGCCACCCTTTGGGACGTCCTGGCCGCGGACGAGGCCCTGGAGCTCCTCACCGCCTTCGTGGACAAGAACCCCGACACCCTCCTCCTCCTGGTGTCCGACCACGCCACGGGGACGGGGGCCCTCTACGGGACCGGAAAGAGCTACCTGGAGAGCTCCCTGGGGATAGACCTCCTGGAGGGCCAGCGGGCCAGCTTTGAGCACATGCTCCGGGCCCTGGGCCAGGCTCCCGACGCCGCCCAGGTCAAGGAGGCCTTCCGGGCCATGAAAGGGGTAGCCCTCGCGGACGCGGAGGCGGAGATGGTGGTCCGGGCCATCCGCGAGAAGGCCTACTGGCCCGAGGGGGTGCGCCACGGCATCCAGCCCAGCAACACCCTGGCCTGGGCCATGGTGCAGAAGGACGCTAAGAAGCCCGACCGGCCCAACATCGGCTGGAACTCGGGCCAGCACACCGCAAGCCCCGTGATCCTCCTCCTCTACGGCCAGGGCCTGCGCCTCGTGAACCTGGGCCTCGTGGACAACACCCACGTGTTCCGCCTCATGGGCGAGGCCCTGGGCATCCGCTACCAGAACCCGGTGATGTCCGAGGAAGAGGCCTTGGAGGTCCTGAAGGCGCGGCCCCAGGGCATCCTCCACCCCCAGGACGTCTGGGCCTAGGCCGTAGAGGCTCCTCCTTCCAGACCCCCCTTCCGGGGGGTCAACGCCATTGTGGGTTTGGGGGCTACTCCCCTTAGGGGGGCCTGCGATTGTTTCCTTGTTGACATACCCATGACGGGTATAGGGTACATTCGTCCCTAGGGGAGTGGAAAGACTCCCCGTATGAGGAGGTGAGTGGACGGATGAAGCGCTTTGGCGGGTTCTTGCTCCTGGCCTTCGGCGGGGCCATGGCCCAGGGGCTGACCCTGGGGGAGCACCTGGTCCTCAGGGGGTATACGGGCCAGGCCTTCGGCAAGGTCATGGCGGAGGCCCTTGGCTTCCGGAGCCTCCACGTCCTCACCAACAACACCTCCATCTGCGCCGCCCTGGTAGGGGCCATGGGGGCGGGATACCTGGACGCCAAGGGAGAGCGCCGCATGACCACCACGGTGCTGGCCGGGCCCCAGGAAGTCCCTCCCCTGAGCCCGAAGGAGGAGGCGGTGGCCCTTGTCTTCGGGGGACAGGCCACCCCGGAGGTCAACTACGGCCTGACCCTGGAGGCCCTGCGGGCCCTGGCGGCCGCCAACTACCCCGGGGCCCTCTTTTTCCACCTGCGGGTGTGGGTGCCGGGCTTCGTGGCCAAGGCGGCCCAGGAGGACCCCCAGGTGGCCCGCTATCTGGCCAGCAAGGAAAACCTGTACACCGCCACCGCCGACCTCAACGCCAAGGTGGTCCGGCTCTGGCAGGTGCGGGTGGCGGACGGCAAGCAGACCACGGGGAAGGAGCTGGGCACCATCCCGCTCAACCCCACCTGGGAAGATCTTCTGCGCCGCTCCCTTTAGCCCTTCCTCTGCGGGCCCCGGGGCTTGCCCCCGGGGCTTTTTTTGACCCTCCCCTGACCGGAGGGGGCTAGGGTGGAGGCATGCGGATCCTGGTGACCAACGACGACGGCATCTACAGCCCCGGCCTCTGGGCCTTGGCCGAGGCCGCCAGCCAGTTCGGGGAGGTCTTCGTGGCCGCCCCCGACACGGAGCAAAGCGCCACGGGCCACGCCATCACCATCGCCCACCCCGTGCGGGCCTACCCCCACCCCACGCCCCTCCCGAGCCCCCACTTCCCCGCCTACCGGGTGCGGGGGACCCCCGCGGACTGCGTGGCCCTGGGCCTGCATATTTTTGGCCCCGTGGACCTGGTCCTCTCCGGGGTCAACCTGGGGAGCAACCTGGGGAACGAGATCTGGCACTCGGGGACGGTGGCCGCGGCCAAACAGGGGAGGCTTTTCGGCCTGTCCGCTGCCGCCTTCAGCGTGCCCCTGAACGGGGAGACCCCGGACTTCGCCCACCTCCGTCCCTGGCTCCTCAAGACCCTGGAAACCCTTCTCCGCCTGGAGCGGCCCTTTCTGGTGAACGTGAACCTGCCCCTTAGGCCCAAGGGGCTTCTCTGGACGCGGCAGTCGGTGCGGGCCTACGAGGGGGTGGTGGTGCCGGGGGAGGACCCCATGGGCCGGCCCCTTTACTGGTTTGCCGCGAAGCCCCTGAAGGAGGCCGAGGAGGGCACGGACCGCTGGGCGGTGGAGCGGGGCTTTGTGTCGGCTACCCCCTTGCGCCTGGACCTCACGGACGAGGGGAGGCTGCAGCCCACCTTGGCCCATGATTAGCGTGCTCATCCCCACCAAGGGGAGGCCCGGGTTCTTGCGGGAGGCCCTGGAGAGCCTGAGGCGGCAGACCTTTTCCCGCTTTGAAGCGGTGGTGGTGGAGGACGGGGAAGGGGAGGGGCTGGAGGTGGTGGCGGCCCTGGGGGACCCAAGGCTCCGGGGCTTCCGGAACCGGGGCCGGGGCCAGGTGGAGGCCCGGCAAACCGGTTTGGCGGAGGCCCGGGGGGAGGTGGTCCTCTTCCTGGACGACGACGACCTCCTCCTGGATGCCGCCTACCTGTACCGGGTCTGGCGGGGGCTTTCCCAGGAGGAGGCGGTGGTCTACGGGGAGGGGTGGCTCTTGCTGGAGGCGGAGGCGGTGCCCTTCTCCCCCGGGGAGGTGGGGGCGTGGCTCCTGCGGGACAACCGCCTCCTGGCCTCGGGGACGGCCTTGCGCCGGGCTACCCTCGAGGCCCTGGGGGGCCTGGACCCGGGGATGGGGGACTACTGGGACTGGGACCTGTGGCTGCGGGCCTATAAGGCGGGGCTCCCCTTCCGCTACCTGAAGGGGCGGGGCCTGGGGATCCGGGTCCACGGGGCCAACCAGAGCTACGGGGCGAGGCACAGGGAGCGGGCCTACTACCTGGAGCGGCTACGGCTCAAGCACAACCTTGGTCCCTTGGTCCTCAAAAACCACCTTTCCCTGGCCCTAGGGCAGGTGCCGGTAAGGACCTAAGCCTCCCAAAGCCTCCCCGTGAGGAGGCCGTTACATTAGCCCCCGGTTGTGGTCTGCTTGCCGTTTTTCCCCTCGCCAGCGAGTAGGGCTTCGAAGGGTTCGGGAGTTACCCCGATTTCCCCTAGGATCTTGCTGTACCGGTTATAGGCCCTCAGCGCCAGGTGGATCCGTCCTTCCAGGCCATAGCCCCTGAGAAGGATCCGATAGGCCTCTTCGGCCATGGGGTCCACCTCCAACAGCCGGTGGGCTATGGCGATGGCCTCCCCAGGCTGTTCCCAGCGGAGGAAGTGATCGGCTACCAGAACGACGGCCTCCACGAACTCCAAGAGCAGGCGCTCCCTTTCGGGAATCGCCCACTCGGCGTAGGGTAGGTCGGCGAGAAATTCCCCTTGGTAGAGGGCAAGGGCTTGGCGGAGTTGGCTTACTCCCTTCTGGGGGTCGGTTGGTAGGAGGCTTTTACCCTCCGCCAGGAGGGCTTCGAAAAGGTCCACGTCGGTGTTGACCCGTTCCCGGTTAAGCCAAAGGGTTTCCTTTTCCCGGAGGACGATTCGGGAGGGGAGGTTGCCCGGCTTTTCCGGATCCAGGGCCCGATCCAGCCAGAAGAGGAGGACCCTGAGGAGGGGAGAAGCCTCTTCGGGAGGTTTTCCGGGCCAAAGGGCCTCTAGAACGGCCTCTTTGGGGAGCGCGTGGTTCCGCTGGGCCACCAGGAGCTGCAGGAGCTGGAGCGCTTTGCTCCGGCCGAAGGCCTCCCTGGGGATCTCTTCCATCCCCCTCCAGATGCGGAACCGCCCCAGGGTCTGGATAAAGATCCGGCCGCGGTCGTGGGGAAGGACGGTCGGTGGAAGCAGGCCCACCAGGCAGGGGTGGAGCCTTAGGAGGCGTAGGACATAGGGAGAGGCTTCTTCAAGCCCGTTCCCAAGGGCCAGGCGCAGGAGGCGGAGCCGTCGCTCGGCACGCTTTAGGCCTAAGGAAGGGGCCTCCAGCAGAAGGCACTCCAGGTCTCGCAGAGCCTTGAGGCGTTGCAAAAAGGCACGAATGGATTCGAGAAAAGCCCGATGGTCCCCTCTTTCCTGCGCCAGCCAGGCGAGCCACAAGTTGGCGGCGGCGGAGAGGTAGTGCTCGCCGCAGCTTTCTCCCCCGCAGATGGCCCGGGTGAAGGCTTCCTCTGCTTGTTGGTGGAGGCCGTTTTCGGCCAGGGCGATGCCCCGGGCTAGGGTGAGGAGCGCTTGCATGTACTCGTCCCCCGCCTCCTGAAGGATGGCCAGGGCCTTCCCGAAATGCCCCTCCGCCCTATCCATCCTCCCCGCATACCCCTCAAGCAGGCCCAAGCCCAGATGGGCCTCCACGGCGAACCGGGGTACGGCGATGGCTTGGCTCAGGGTCAGGGACTGCTCGTAGGCCTCACGGGCCCGGGCGGGGTTGGGGTGTTCCCCCGTAAGCCAGGCGTGGCCTAGCCTGGCCCAGGCCACGCACTCCATGATGGGGGAGCGAAGGTCTTGGGCCAACCTTAGCCCGGTGTGTGCGTAGCGGAGGGCCTCCTCCTGGTCTCCGGAAAGGGCTGCGGCCCAGGCCAGGACCAGGGCAGGCTCGCGGTGGACCCCCGGCGTCCGGGGACTAGGGAACCTTTCCCAACCCTCCAGCAGGGACCTGGTTTCGGAAAACCGGCCCTGGCGCAGTCGGAGCCTGGGATCAGGCGGCAGGCCAAGGACCCGGTAAAGGCGTTCTGCCCGGCGGAGCCGGCCGCGGTTGACCTCGTTTTCCGCCAGCATGCGCAAAAACAGGGTCCGAAGGGGGCGCAGCCGAGGGTGGCTGCGGCAGTACCGCAGGGCCTCCTGCAGAAAAGCCTCCGCTTGAGAGGGTTGGACCGTATCTAAATAGATCTGGGCAAGAGCCCTGGCCGCCCATAGGGCTTCCTCGCCCTGGGCCTGGCTGCGGGCCATGTGGCACCACTGCAAGGCGGCCCTGAAATCGGAAAGGAGCCTGGCAGCCTCGCCGCGAAGGCGTAGCAGGCGAGGGTTTTCCCAGAGGAGGGGCGGCGGCAAGGCATCGCACCAGGAGGCGACCTCTGGGTACAGGCCCTGGGCGTTGAGGTTCTCCCCATGGACCTCCAAGAGGCTCTGCACCTCGGGGAACCGCCCTGCCGCCAGCAGGTGGGGGATGGCCTCGGCCACCCTTCCCTGGGCCAGATAGGCGGAGGCCGCCTGGGCGTGCAGGGCGGAAAGATCCCCGAGGCGGGCCGAGGCTTGGGTGCGGAGGAAGCGCTGAAAAAGGGTGTGGAAGCGATAACTGCCCTCCGGGTGAGGGGTGAGGAACAGGGATCGTCCCTCAAGCTCCCGGAGTAGCGCCTGGGCGTCCACCCCCGGCACCAGGGCTTGGCAAACGGGGGGCTCGAGGCGCTCCAGGATCGCGGTGTGCAGAAGGAAGGTCCGCACCTCCTCTGCCTCCTTGGCCAGCACCTCCACCGCCAGGTAGGTGAAAAGGTCCTCGAGGGAGTCCTGGCCCCTTCGCAAAAGCTCGGCAACGGGCCAGCCATCCTTCGCCTTTTCGGCGATCAGCCGCAACGCCGCAGGCCACCCCTCTGTCTCCTGGGCAAGGAGGGCCGCTTCCTCCGGCCGCAGGCGGATGCCCTCGCGGAGGAAAAGCGCCTCCACCTCCTCGGCGGTGAAGGCCAGGTCTTGGCGGGTGACCTCGCGCCACTCCCCGTAGACCCGGAGCCGAGGGCGGTTGGGGAGGCTTGGCGCCCCCCGGCTTATCAGGACCAGGTGGAGGTTGGGGGGAAGGCTTTCGGCCAACCGGGCAAGGGCCAGGGAGGCGGAAGGGGAGGTAACGGTGTGGACGTCGTCCAAAACGAAGAGGAATGTCCCTTCCAGGTGGAGCAGGGCCTCGAGGAGGCTCTCCAGGCTCTCCTCCGGGGCAGAAACGGGGAGGAGGAGGCGTAGGCCACGACGGATCTCCTGCTCCAGCACCACCTCCTCGCCTGTCCGGGTGGACAGGCTGAGCCAGGCGGTTGGGTATCCCCGTGCCCTAACCCAGGCGGCCACGGCCAGGGTTTTGCCGTAACCGGCCTCCGCCCGGACCACCAGCACGGGGGCTCCAAGGCCCCGGTCCAAAAGGGTGTCTACCCGCGGGCGGGGAAGGTAACCCGGAGGCACGGCCGGGACAGCCCAGTCCCGGGGAGGCATGCCCAGCATTTTACCCCGGGGAGCGATGGAGGGCCAAGAGAAACGTTCGGGAAACGCCGGGGAAATGCCCTGCCCCTATGGTGGATCCGGGATGGTGGACTTCTTGCAGGCGGCCTTGGGTGGCTTGGGGGCAGGTAGCCTTTACGCCTTAATGGCCCTGGGCTTGGTGCTTATCTACCGGGCCACCCACGTGGTGAACTTTGGCCAAGCGGATCTGGTCACCATGGTGGCCTTTGTGGCCTTTCTGCTTGCCCAGCTGCTTCCCTTGGGCCTGGCCCTGGCTTTGGCCATCCTGCTTGGGGGATTTCTGGGTATAGCCGTAGACCGGGCGGTGATGGCCCCCGCCCGGCGGCGGGGGGCGAGCCCCCTGGCCCTCCTGGTAGCTTCCCTGGGCGTGGGCATCCTGGTGAACGGGCTAAACGGCCTTTTCTTCGGTCACAGCCCTCGTAGCCTGCCCTCTCCCTGGCCCTCAGGCGCTTGGCTTCTGGGGGCGGTGGTGGTTTCCTGGGATGTGGTCCTCAACGTCCTCACCGCGGCCTTGCTTGCCGCTGCCCTGTTCCTGTGGTTCCGGTATAGCCTTTTGGGCTTAGGGGTAAGGGCGGTGCTGGAGAACCCCTGGCAAGCCCGGTTATGCGGGGTTCCCGCCCCCAGGGTCTACGGGGTCTCCTGGGCCTTGGGCGTGGGGTTGGGAGGGGTGGCCGGGCTTTTGGCAGCCCCCCTCGTCTACCTGGAGCCCAACGCCCTGGTGGAGCTTTTGGTGAAGGGGTTTGCTGCCGCGGTTCTCGGCGGCCTCACGAGCTTACCCGGGGCCGTGGTGGGGGGGCTGGGGCTCGGCCTTGTGGAGAACTGGGTCGCCCTCTACCTGGGGCCTGAGCTCAAGTCAACCGTGGCCTTTCTCGTGATCGTGGGGGTGCTGGCCCTTCGGCCCGCAGGCCTTCTAGGAGAAGCTCCGAGAATCAGGGTGTAAGCCATGCGCCGAAAGATCTGGCCCTTCCTCCCCCTGGCGGCCCTGCTCGGCCTCCTCCCCACGGTGCCCGGCTACGCCCAGTACCTTCTGGCCCTGGCGGGAATCATGGCGGTGGCGGCCCTGGGGCTAAACCTCCTCCTGGGCTATGGGGGGATGGTGTCCATCGGCCATGGGGCCTTCATGGCCCTAGGGGCTTACGTGTTCGCCCTCTTGCGGATCGAGGGGGTCCCGTGGTGGCTCGCCCTTCCCCTGGCCGGTCTTGCCGCCTCCTTGCCCGGCTTTCTCCTAGGGTTCCCGGCCCTTCGCCTCGCCGGTCCTTACTTGGCCATAGCCACCCTGGGCTTCCAGGTTGCGGTCAACCAGCTCGCCCTCCGCCTGCAGGGAATCACGGGGGGCTACCAGGGTTTGCGGGTTCCCGAGGCTTGGTCGGGGGCAGAGGGCCTGTACGCTGTATTGGGTACCCTGGCCTTGTTGCTCCTGTGGAAGCGCCGCCTGGTCCAGAGCCTGGTGGGGAAGGCCCTGGTGGCCGTTAGGGACAACGAGGCCGCGGCGGTGTCCGTGGGCATTCCCCCCGCTTGGGCCAAGACCGGGGTCTTCGCCCTCTCGGCCTTCTACGCGGCGGTGGCAGGGGGCCTCCAGGCCCAGCTGGTGGGCCTGGTCACCCCCTTTGACTTCGGCCTGGCCACCTCCATCCTTCTGCTGGCCATGGTTGTGATCGGGGGCGCGGGGACCCTCTGGGGTCCCCTCCTGGGGGCGGCCATCCTCTTCTGGGGTTTCCAGGCCCTAAGCGGGATCCCGGATCTGAGAAATCTCGTGTTCGGCGCCCTCCTCGTCGTCTTCCCCCTCTTTTGGCCGCGGGGCGTGGCGGGTTTCCTCGGGAGGTTGGGATGAGCTTGAGCCTCGTGGGCGTTTCCGTCCGCTTCGGAGGGCTTCGGGCCCTGGAGGGCGTCTCTCTCAGCGTGGGCAGGGAAGAGGTGGTGGGGCTGGTGGGGCCCAACGGGGCGGGTAAGACCACCCTCCTCAACCTCATCAGCCGCTTTCTGGATCCCAGCGAAGGGGAGATCTGGTGGGAAGGGGAAAACCTCCTGCGAAAGCCTCCGGAAGCTCTGGCCGCTTTGGGGATCGGCAGGACTTTCCAGATCCCGCAGCTCTTTTCTGGGCTCACCGTGCTGGAGCACCTGGCCTTGGGGGCCTATGCCCGCCTAGGCGGGGGCTTTGTGGCCGCCTCCTTGGGACTCCCACGGCTTAGGGCTCGGGAGAGGGACCTGTTGGTCCAGGCGGAAGAGGTGCTGGAGCTACTGGGCCTTTCCGAGGTGGCCCAAACGCCTGCGGCCGCCCTCCCCTACGGCATGAAGAAGCGCGTGGAAATGGGGCGGGCCCTGCTCAGCCGCCCCCGGCTCCTCCTCCTGGACGAGCCGGGGGCGGGGCTCAGCCAGCAGGAGAAGTCCAGTTTTCTCTCCCTTATCGCGCGGATACGCACCCGTTACCGCACGGCCATCCTCCTGGTAGAGCACGATATGGAACTGGTACAGGCGATATGCGAGCGGGTCCTGGTCCTTAACTTCGGACGCGTCCTTGCCCAGGGACGCCCCGAAGAGGTGTTGGCCCTCCCCGAGGTGGTGGAGGCGTACTTGGGAGAACCCTTAGGAGGCAGGGATGGCGCTTCTAGAGGTTAAGGAAGCCGTGACCGGGTACGGCCAGATTCCCGTGCTCCGGGGGATCAGCCTGGCCGTGGAGGCCGGTGAGGCGGTGGGCGTCCTGGGGCCCAACGGTTCCGGGAAGAGTACCCTCCTCCGCCTGATTTCCGGCCTGCTTCCCCTCTGGCGCGGGGATCTACGCCTGTCTGGGCGCCCGCTAAGGGGGCTGGCCCCGGAAGCGGTGGCCCGGAAGGGGGTGGTGCATGTGCCCGAGGGCTCAGGGGTGTTCGCGAGCCTGTCCGTGGCCGAAAACCTCCGCCTGAGCCTCTATGCCCGGCCTAGCCCCGAGGGCTTTGCGGAGGATTTGGACTGGGTCTTGGACCTCTTCCCCCGGCTTAGGGAACGGTACGGCCAGAAGGCAGGGACGCTTTCCGGGGGGGAGCAACGAATGCTGGCCATCGCCAGGGCCCTTTTGGTCCGCCCCCGGCTTCTGCTCCTTGACGAGCCTTCCCTGGGCCTCGCCCCGGCCGTGGCCCGCCAGGTGTTCCAGACCCTGGCGGGTCTGTGCCAGCGCAGGCTGTTTGCCCTCGTTCTGGTGGAGCAGAACGTTAACCTGGCGCTGGGGTTGGTGCGGCGCGCTTACGTCCTCCGGGGGGGAGAGGTGGCCCTGGAGGGCGAGGCGGAAACCTTGTGGCATGACCCCGAGGTGCGGCGGCTCTACCTCGGGGTGACTTGAGGAGGTGGGTGTGGATGAAGCGGCTTATGGGCATTTTCGGGGTCTTCCTTCTGGTTCTCCCCTGGGCCATGGCCCAGGAGCGGGGGGTAGGTCCGGACACCATCCGCCTGGGCATGATCGCGGCCATGACCGGGCCGGTAGCCACCATCGGCGTGCCCCTCTTCCGGGGGATGGACGCCTACTTCCGCTGGCTGAACGCCCAGGGGGGCATCCATGGCAGGCGGGTGGAGCTCCTCATTGAGGACGACCAGTACCTGCCGGCCAACACGGTGGCTGTGGCCCGGAAGTTGGTGGAGCGGGATCAGGTGTTCGCCTTGGTGCGTACCCTGGGCACACCCACCACCGCCGCCATCATGGACTACGTCACCCAGCAGCGGGTGCCCCTTGTGGGCATCGCCTCCGGCGCTTCCCTTTGGCTACGCCCCTTCCGTGAGTACATCTTCGGAATCCAGCCCACCTACACCACGGAGGGAAAGCTCATGGCCCGCTATGCCGTGGAGGAGCTCGGGGCACGGCGGATAGCCGTCTTCTACCAAAACGATGCCTTCGGCAAGGAGGGGATGGAGGCCTTTACCAGGGTTCTTAGGGAACGGTACCGGCTCGAGCCGGTGGCCCTTGTGCCCTACGAAGCCGCGGACCGGGACTTCAGCGCCCATGCCCTGGCCCTGCGGAGGGCTAACCCCGACCTGGTCTTCGTGTACGCCATCGTGGTTCCCGCCAGCTCCCTTCTCCGGGAGGCGCAACGCATCGGGCTGAGGCCCAAGTGGCTCATGACCTACGTCCTTGCTGACCCTGTGTTGCTCCAGCTGGCGGGGCCCGCGGCCGAGGGGATTTACGCCGGAGCCTGGCTGGTGGATCCGGCTACGGCCCCCGAGGCGGAAACGTATCGTCAGGCCTTGCGCCGCTACTACCCGGGGGAGGAGCCCGGAGGGTATTCCCTTTCTTCCTGGGCCACGGGGGAGGTGGTGGCGGAGGCCTTGCGGCGGGCCGGCCGGAACCTTCAGCGGCGCGGTTTCCTCCTCGCCTTGGAAACCCTAAAGGGGTTTACCACGGGCCTTACCCCAGCGCTAGAGTATTCGCCCACCGACCACGAGGGGATCAAGCAGATCGCCATCGTTCGGGCGGAGCGGGGGCGTTGGGTTACGGTAAAGCCCTTCTTCGGAGAGGGGAGGTGAGGCGGAATGCCTTTTGTGGAACTTTCCACGGGGATCAGGATGCATTACAGGGATTGTGGCAAGGGTAGGCCCATCCTCTTTGTCCCGGGTTACAGCGCCACCGTGGATACCTGGAATTACCAGGTCCTGGCGTTGGCCGACCGGTTTCGTTGCGTGGCCGTGGACCTGCGTGGCCACGGGGACTCGGACAAGCCCCTCTCGGCCTACACCTACGAGGAGATGTGCCAGGACCTTAAGGCCTTCGTGGAGGCCCTGGATTTGCGGGACGTGGTGTTCGTGGGGTGGTCCATGGGTAGCGGCGTGGGCCTTAAGTATGTGGCGGAGTTCAACGGGGACAAGCGGGTGGCCAAGCTGGTCATGGTCGCCCCGGCCACGCCGCGGTTTTTGGCCACGGACACCGAGCCCTACGGGATGACCCTCGAGGAGGCCCAGGCGGCCTTGGAGGGCATACGGGTGGCCCTGCCCGAGGTGATGGCCGCCTTCGCCGGGAGAAACTTTAAGCGCCAGGACATGGAGGCCACCAAGACCTGGATGCTCTATGGGCACTGGCTTCGCATGCCCGCCTACGTGGGTTACCGCTACTTCCGCACCCTCATCACCGAGGATTTAAGGGACCTGCTCCCCAAGGTGGACCTTCCCGTCCTCATTTGCCACAGCCGCGAGGACCAGGTCTGCCACTACGGCTGGGTGGAGTACATGGCGGCCCGCTTGAAGGACTGCCGGGTGGTTTGGTTCGAAGGGAGCGGCCATGCGCTGATGCTGGAGGAGCCGGACCGATTCTCCCAGGTCCTGGCGGAATTTGCGGGGGGATGAGGGCACCCCTGGCCCGGGCCAGGGGAGGCCCGTACCGGGCCTAGGTCTGGGCGGAGGAAACGGGCATGGTGAAGGCTGATTTTGCCCTGGTTCGCGCACGCATCTACACCCTGGACCCCAGGATGCCGAGGGCGGAGGGGTTGGCCGCCTGGCGCGGGAGGATCCTGGCTCTCGGCTCCGAGGACCAGCTCAAAGACCTCATCGGGCCGGGGACGGAGGTATTGGAGGCCGGAGGAAGGCCGGTCTTCCCCGGTTTCCACGATGCCCATTGCCATATCCTGCTCTTTGGCCTCAGCCTTTTGGAGGTGAACCTCAAGGGTGTGGTCTCCCTCGAACAGGTGCGGGCGGCCGTGGCCGACCGGGCCCGGTCCCTGCCTGCAGGCCGGTGGATTAGGGGGGGAGGGTACAACGAAAACCTTTTGGCGGAGCGTCGGCATCCGACCCGGTGGGAGCTAGACGCGGCCGCCCCCGAGCACCCGGTGTGGCTGAGCCACGTCTCCGGCCACATGGGGGTGGCCAACTCCCACGCCTTGGCCCTGGCCGGCATTGGGCGGGATACCCCCGATCCTCCCGGGGGGAGGATCGTGCGGGACGAGCTCGGGGAGCCCACGGGGCTCCTGTTGGAAACGGCCCAGGAGCTCATCAAGCGCGTTCTGCCCCCCTATTCCCCGCAAGAGCTGAAGGAGGCGCTTAGCCTGGCCGGCAGCCGCATGGCGGCTGAGGGGATCACCGCCGCACAGGACGCCTGGGCTGGTTGGATCGCACCCCAGGAGTTCCGGGCCTACCAGGAGGCGGTGGAGGAGGGTGGGCTGCCCCAGCGCGTGTGGTTGCTGGTGGACGCCCGGAGCCTCCAAGGCGATTACCGGGGGGCCTTTTTTGGGTTGCGCACCCGCTTCGGCGGGGAGCGGCTCCGGCTCGGGGCGGTGAAGTTCTTTGCGGACGGTTCCCTCATCGGCAGGACGGCGGCCCTGTCCCAGCCCTACGCCGACCCACCGGGGGCTCTGGGGCTTCTCACCTACGAGCCTGCGGTTCTGAAGGAGGAGGTGCGAAAGGCCCACGAGGCGGGTTGGCAGGTGGCGGTGCACGCCATCGGGGACCGGGCTATCGAGATCACCCTGGAGGCCTTTGCCGAGGCCCTGGGCCCTCAAGCCCCCCGGTACCGGCCTCGAGTGGAGCACGCGGGGCTTTTGCGGCCCGACCTCATGGAGAAGGTCCGGCGGGTGGGGGCGGTGGTGGTTACGCAGCCCCGCTTCGTCTACGAGTTGGGCGATGGCTTCAGGGAGGCGCTGGGGGAGGAACGGCTCCGATGGGTATATCCGCTGCGTAGCCTGGAGGGAGTCGCCCTTGCCTTTAGCTCGGACCGGCCCGTGGTAGAGGGGGCCCCGCTCTTGGGCCTGGAGGCGGCCCTCAACCGGAGAACGGCCCTAGGGATCCCTTTGGCCCCGGAGGAGGCCATGGGCTTGGAGCCGGCCTTGCAGGCCTACACCCTTGGGGGGGCCTATGCGGCCTTCAGCGAGGGGGAGCTGGGTAGCCTCACGGTGGGCAAGTGGTGCGATTTCGTGGTCCTCGAGGAGGATCCCTTTCTCGTATCCCCTGCCGAAATCGGCGGCATCGGGGTGTGGGCGACGGTGGTGGGTGGAAGGACGGTCTTCGGCCCCCGGGATCTTGGGTCTTGACACCCGCTTGTCGCGCTATAAGAGGTGCAGAAGGAAGGAGAAGGGAGGTTAAGGTTAAGGTTATGGCACGGCTAAGCTTGCTCCTTTTTTCGTGGCTCTTCTTCGTCTTCGCCTTGGCCCAGAGGCCCTCGGAGATCAAGGTGGGAATCGTCACCTTCCTCTCGGGTCCGGCCTCGGTTTTCGGTATCCCCGCCAAAAACGCCGCGGACCTCCTGATCGACCAGTGGAACCGGGCGGGCGGCATCGCGGGCGTGCGCGTCCGCCCTGTGGTGGTGGACGAGGCCGGGGGGGCGGAGAAGCAGGTGGCGGAGCTGCGCCGGCTGGTGCTGGAGGAGCGGGTGGACCTGGTGATCGGGTACATCTCCAGCGCGGACTGCCTGGCGGTGGCTCCCGTGGCGGAGGAACTGAAGGTTCCCCTCATCCTCTTTGACTGTGGGACGCCCCAGATCTTTGAGGAGCGGCGCTATGCCTATGTGTTCCGCACCGCCGCCCACGCCGCCTTGGACAGCGTGGCCGCCGCCCTTTACGTCCTCAAGACCAACCCGAACCTGCGCACGATCGCCGGGATAAATCAGGACTACGCCTGGGGGCGGGACTCTTGGGAGCTTTTCAAGGGGACCATCCTGGCCTTGAAGCCGGACGTCCGGGTGGTGGCGGAGCTTTGGCCTAGGCTTTACGCGGGCGAGTACTCCACGGAGATTTCCCGCCTTCTTTCCTTGCGTCCCGAGGTGATCCACTCCAGCTTCTGGGGCGGTGACCTGGTGAGCTTTGTCCGGCAGGGCCTGGGCCGCGGGCTCTTCGGGCGGAGCCGCGTGGTCCTGACCGCGGGCGAACACATGCTCCAGGAATTGGGGCGCAGCTTGCCCAGCGGGGTTATCATCGGGGCCAGGGGAGACCACTGGTTCCTGCACCCCACGGCCAAGGACGATCCCGCCCATAGGGCCTTTGTGGAGGAGTACTGGCGCCGCTTTAACCGCTACCCGGTGTACCCCTCCTACCACATGACGCAGGCCTTGCTCGCCATGCGGGCCGGTTATGAGCGGGCCTTGCGGGGCACGGGAGGGCGCTGGCCCACGCGGGAAGAGTTCGCCCAGGCCCTGGTGGGGCTGGAGGTCAAGACCTTCACGGGGAGCATCCGCATCCGGGAGGACCACCAGGCGGTGGAGGACGCCCTCTACGGGGTCACCGCGCACACGCCCCAGTATCCCTTTGCCGTCCTGGAGAGGATGATTCTCTTCCCCAAGGAGCTGGTGAACCCTCCCGTGGGGCTTAGGTCGGCAGACTGGGTCAAGACCCTGCGGCCCGAGGTCCTCCGCCAGGTTCCGGATCCGCGATGATCCTCCTTGGCCTTTTGGACGGGCTGGTCTACGGGAGCCTCCTCTTCCTCGTGGCCGTGGGGCTCACCTTGGTCTTCGGGGTCTTGCGCATCCTCAACATCGCCCACGGGAGCTTTTATGCTCTGGGAGCCTATTTGGCCGTGGTCTTAGGGCTTTGGGCGGGGCAAGGGAACCCGTGGTGGAGCTACCCTGCCCTTTTCCTGGCCGCCGTGGTGGTGGGGGGGGTACTGGGGCCCTTGGTGGAACGCTTCCTTCTGCGCTGGGCATACCCGCGCCCAGAGGTTCTCCAGCTCCTCATCACCTTCTCCCTCTTCCTCATTCTAGAGGACTTGCAGAAGCTTGCCTTTGGGGTCCAGCCCTACTTCCTGGACAGCCCCTTGCAGCTCTTGGGGACGTTGGAGGTGGGGGGGGTTCCCTACGCCCGGTACCAGCTCCTCTTGATCCTCCTGGCGGTAGGGGTCTTCCTGGGCCTGCGCTTCCTCCTGCGGGGAACCCCCTTGGGCAAGCTCCTCCTGGCGGTGGTGGCCGACCGGGAGATGGCCCAGGCCCTGGGGGTGGACGTGAGCCGGGTGTACCTCTTGGCCTTCAGCCTGGGTACCGGTCTGGCCGCCTTGGGCGGAGCCCTGGCCTCCCCCACGGTCACCATCGCCCCGGGGCTGGGGGCGGAGGTCATCGTGCTCTCCTTCGCCGTGGTGGCCGTGGGGGGGCTGGGGCAGGTGGAGGGGGCGGCCTTAGGGGCCTTGCTCATCGGCTTGGGGCGTTCCCTGGCGGTCTACGTTCTGCCCGAGCTGGACGTGGTGGTGCCCTACCTGGTGATGGTCCTCGTCCTCCTCTTCCGACCGGTAGGGCTTTTTGGCGCGGTGGAGGTGCGGCGCCTATGAGGCGGACGGTGCTGGTGGGTGGGCTTTTGGGGGTAGCCCTCCTCCCCCTTCTTTTTCCCTGGCTGGGTTTTGTCCTCACCTTGGCCTTGGCCAAGGGGCTGGCCGCCTTGGGCATTGCCCTCTTGCTCCGCGCCGGCCTGGTCTCCTTCGGCCACGGGCTCTTCTACGGGGCGGGGGCGTATGCGGTCGCCTTTGCCACAAGGGGAGGGCTTGGGGAGGGGTTGGTCCTCCTCCTCGTGGCCTTGGGAATCGGCCTGGCTTTGGGTCTGCTGGTGGGCCTCTTCGTGAGCCGCTACCGCGGGATCTTCTTCGCCATGCTGAACCTAGCCCTCTCCATGGTGTTCTATGCCCTGCTGGCCAAGTTCTACCACCTCACCGGGGGCACGGACGGCCTCCGGGTGCCCACCCCTGCCCTGGGGGGCCTGGCCCTGGAGCGCGCCCTCTTCGGGGAAGCCCTCTTTTACCTGGCCCTGGGCCTCGCCCTGGCCCTGGGAATGGCCGTGGACCGCTTCCTGCGCACCCCCATGGGGGAAGCCCTGGCCGCGGTCCGCACCAACGAGGTACGCCTGGAGTACCTGGGCATCTCCGTGCAGCGGGTCCTCCTCCTGGCCTATGTCCTTTCGGCGGGTCTGGCGGGGCTGGGGGGTGGCCTGGCGGCCTTGGCCGTGGGGCACGTGGTTCCCGAACTCGCCTACTGGGTGGCCTCAGGAGAGTTCGTGTACATCGCCATCCTGGGGGGAATAGGGGGGGTTCCGGGCCCGTTCCTGGGGGCCACGGCCTATGAGCTCATCCGCACCTTCGCCTTCAAGTACCTGACCTTTACCTGGCAGCTCCTCCTGGGGGGGACCATGCTCCTGGTGATCTTCTTCCTGCCCGGGGGGCTTTGGGCCTTGCTGGGGGAAAGGAGGCGCCGTGTCCCCGTTGCTTGAGGCCGTGGACCTCCACATCCGCTTCGGAGGGGTGGTGGCGGCGGCGGGCATCCACCTGCGGGTCTTCCCGGGGGAGCTCTTGGCCATCATCGGCCCCAACGGGGCGGGCAAGACCACCTTCCTCAACCTGTGCACCGGCTACCTGCGGCCGCAAAGGGGGAAGGTCTACCTGGAGGGCCGGGAGATCACGGGCCTGCCTCCCCGGGCCATCGCCCGCCTGGGGGTGGCCCGGGCCTTCCAGGTGCCCCAGCTCTTCGCCGCCCACACGGTGGAGGAAAACCTCCTCCTGGCCCTCGCGGCGCGGGAGGGCTTCTGGAGCTGGGCCCCCTTGCGGCTTCGCCATCGGTTGGAGGAGGGGCAAAGGCTCCTGCGGCTTCTGGAGCTAGCGGCCTTGGGGGGGGTGCCCGTGGAAGAGGCTCCGGAAGGGGTGCGGAAGCTGCTGGACGTGGCCATGGCCTTGGCCCTAAGGCCCCGGCTTTTGCTCCTGGACGAGCCCACGAGCGGGGTTTCCAGCGAGGAGAAGTTCCGGGTCATGGACACCCTGGTCCAGGCCCTGCGGGCCCAGGGCGTCACCGCCGTGTTCGTGGAGCACGACATGGAGGTGGTCCGGCGCTATGCCGACCGGGTGGCGGTGTGGGCGGAGGGGCGGATCCTGGCGGAGGGGGCTCCCGGGCAGGTGCTGCGGGACCCTGAGGTCCTGGCCAGCGTGGTGGGGGTGGAGGAATGAGCCTTCGGGCCGAAGGCCTGCGGGTGGTCCTCCAGGGGTTCGAGGTCCTTAGGGGTGTGAGCCTGACGGTGGGGCCCCGGGAGGCCGTGGCCCTGGTGGGCCGGAACGGGGCGGGCAAGACCACCACCCTGCGTAGCCTGATGGGCCTTTTGCCCCTAAAGGAGGGCCGGATTCTCCTGGATGGCCTACACCTGGAGTCCCTTCCCCCGCACCGCCGGGCCGCCCTTGGGCTGGGGTACGCTCCTGAAGACCGGAGGTTGGTGGGCCACTTGAGCGTGGAGGACAACCTGCTCTTGCCCGCCTGGGCCCTGCGCCTGCCCCCTGCCGAGGCCGGGGCGAGGCTGGAGGAGGTCTATGCGCTGTTGCCCGAGCTGCGCCGCCTGCGGGGCCGTGCTGCGGGGGCGCTTTCCGGGGGCGAAGGGAAGATGGTGGCCCTGGGCCGGGCCCTCATGGTGGGCAGAAGGGTGGTCCTCCTGGACGAGCCCTTCCAGGGCTTGGCACCGGCCCTGGCCCAGCGGTATGCGGAGACCTTGGCGAGGGTTCGGAAGGAGAAGGGGGAGGTGGCCTTTCTCATCACGGAGTCCAACCCCCGGCTCCTGAGGGGGGTGGCCGACCGGTTCTACGGGATCGAGCGGGGTAGCGTGGTGGAGGTGGAAGGATGAAGGTCAAGGCGGCGGTTCTTTCGGAGATGGGGAAGCCCAGGCCCTACCGGGCCTCCCGGCCCCTGGAGGTCTTGGAGGTGGAGCTGGAGGGGCCGGGTCCTGGGGAGGTCCTGGTGGAGATTAGGGCCGCGGGGCTCTGCCACTCGGACCTTTCCGCCATAGACGGCACGCGGCCCTGGCCCCTGCCCATGGTCTTGGGCCACGAGGCGGCCGGGGTCGTGCGGGCCCTGGGGCCTGGGGTAAGGGGGTTGGCGGAAGGGGACCACGTGGTCTTTTCCTTCGTGCCCATGTGCGGCACCTGCCGTTACTGCGCCTCGGGCAGGCCCCACCTGTGCGAGCGGGGGGTCCAGGCCAACCGGGAGGGGCGCCTCCTCACGGGAGCCCGCCGGTTTTACCTGGAGGGGAAACCTCTGCACCACCACCTGGGCGTGGCCGCCTTCAGCCAGTACACGGTGGCCGCCCAGGAATCCCTGGTGCCGATTCCCCCGGATGTGCCCTTGGAAAGGGCGGCCCTTTTCGGCTGCGCCATCGCCACCGGGGTGGGGGCGGTGGTGAACACGGCCAAGGTGGAGGAGGGTTCCAGCGTGGTCGTCTTCGGCCTAGGGGGCGTGGGGCTGGCGGCGGTGATGGGGGCTGTCCTGGCGGGAGCCTATCCCATCGTGGCCGTGGACCTTCTGCCCGCCAAGGTGGAGCTGGCCCAGGCCTTGGGGGCGACCCACGGGGTGGTGGCGGGGGAAGGCGATGCGGCGGAGGCCGTGCGGGAACTCACCGGGGGTGGGGCCGACTACGCCTTTGAGACGGCGGGGTCCGTGGAGGCCATGCTTCTCGCTTACCGGGCCACCCGGCGGGGTGGGGTGACGGTGACGGTGGGCCTGCCCCATCCGGAGAAGGTTCTCAGCCTTCCCGCCGTGAGCCTCACCGCCGAGGAGCGAACCCTCAAGGGCAGCTATATGGGCTCTTCCAACCCACGGCGGGACCTTCCCCGTTTTTTGGCCTTGCACCGGGCAGGGCGTCTTCCGGTGGAGCGGTTGCTGACGGGGACCCTGCCCCTAGAGGCCATCAACGAGGGGTTTGACCGCTTGGCCCAGGGGGAGGCGGTGCGCCAGATCGTGATCCCCTAAGGGGCGGCCAGGGCCGCGCGGGGGTAGCCTGAGAAGGCAGGAGGTGGCCATGGCGGAGGTGCTGGGGATGGCGGTGCCCACGGAGGCCCTGATCGGGGGGGTGTGGCGGCGCCTGGAGCGGAGGTTTCCCGTGGTCTCCCCGGCCACGGGGGAGGTGGTGGCGGAGGTCGCGGACTGCGGGGAGGAGGAGGCGCGGGAGGCTTTGGAGGAGGCGGTCTCGGCCTTCCCCGCCTGGAGCCGGGCCACGGCCTACGAGAGGGCCCAGGTTCTGAGGCGCTGGTACGAGCGCATCCTGGAGCACAAGGAGCCCCTCGCCCGGCTCATGGCCCTGGAGATGGGGAAGCCCCTCAAGGAGGGAAGGGGAGAGGTGGCCTACGCCGCGGGGTTTGTGGAGTGGTACGCGGAGGAGGCCAAGCGCATCTACGGGGAAATGGTGCCCTCCCAGTTCCCTCACAAGCGGATCCTGGTGCGCTACGAGCCCGTGGGGCCGGTCTACGGCATCACCCCCTGGAACTTTCCCGCGGCCATGGTGACGCGCAAGGTGGCCCCGGCCTTGGCGGCGGGGTGCACCTTCGTTCTGAAGCCCGCGGAGGAAAGCCCGCTTACGGCCCTCTACCTGGCCAAGCTCTTCCTGGAGGCGGGGGGGCCTCCTGGGGTCTTCCAGGTGCTGCCCACCTCCAGGCCCGCCGAGGTCTCCCGGCCCTTCCTGGAGGACGAGAGGATCCGCAAGCTCACCTTCACCGGGAGCACCGAGGTGGGGGTGAGGCTCTACGAGCAGGCGGCCAAGACCTTGAAGCGGGTTTCCCTGGAGCTTGGGGGCGGGGCCCCCGTTTTGGTCTTCGCCGACGCGGATTTGGAGCGGGTGGTGGAGGAGACCTTAAGGGCCAAGTTCCGCAACGCCGGGGAGTCCTGCGTGGCGGCGAACCGCATCTTCGTGGAGGCCCCCATCGCGGAGGCCTTCGCCGAGGCCTATGCCCGGAGGGTCCAGACCCTCAAGGTGGGGGACCCCCTTTCCGAGGAGACGGACATCGGCCCCCTGGTGAACGAGGCGGCCCTTGGGAAGGTGCGGGCCCACGTGGAGGACGCCCTGGGCCGCGGGGCCAGGCTCGTGGCGGGCGGGGCGGCCAAGGGGCTTTACTTCGCTCCCACGGTGCTTTTGGACGTGAGGCCGGAAAGCCTCCTTTTCCGGGAGGAGACCTTTGGGCCAGTGGCCCCCCTCACCGTCTTCCGGGAGGAGGCGGAGGCGGTGCGGTGGGCGAACGGCTTCCCGGTGGGGCTTGCCGCCTACGTGTTTACCCGGGACCTCTCCCGGGCCTTCCGGGTGGCGGAGGCCTTGGCGTACGGAATCGTGGGGGTGAACGACGGGGTGCCCTCCACCCCCCAGGCCCCCTTCGGGGGGGTGAAGCGGTCAGGCCTGGGCCGGGAGGGGGGGAAGTGGGGGCTACGGGAGTACCTGGAGGTAAAGTACGTGTCCCTAGGCCTTTAGGGCGAGGTAAAGGGCGGCCGTCCAGGAGAAACCCCGGCCCCCCAGCCCTTCCCCGGTGAGGGGATCGTAGTACTCCCGGAACCCCTGCCCTTCCACCAGCTCCAGGAGATGGCTCTCCAGGAGATGGGCTTCCCTCTCCAGCCCGTGGCGCCTGAACCCCTGGGCCAGGAGGTAGTTCACGGGGGCCCAAACGGGGCCCCGCCAGTAGCGGCGGGCCTCGAAGGCGGGGTCACGGGGGGGTACGGTGGGCAGGAGGTGGCGTGCTCCCTGGGTGAAGTGCGCCATCTTCTGGTGGAGCCTGACCACACGCGCCTGGGGAAGGGGTAGGAGAAGGGGTAGGAGCCCCGAGGCGGTATCCTGGGCGATGGCTTCCCCTCGGCGCAGATCCCAGGATCGGTAGAGGCCGGCCCCCTCGTCCCACAGGCTTTCCAAAGCTTTCAGGCCCCGTTCCAACCAGGCTCCGGGCTCCTGGGGATCCTCTCCCAGAGCCTGGGCCAAGCGCATTAGGGCTTCGTCCCCGTAGAGGAGGAGGGCGTTGAACCCCACGTCCGCCACCAGGAAGGGGGCCTCCCTGTAGGAGGCTTCCGGGTCGTACCCTAGCTTGCGGTAGTGGAGGAGCAGGTACAGGTAACGGCGGTAATCCTCCGCCCGGGGGCGCTCACTGGGCGGTACGTGCTCCAAGTCCCGGCGGCGGAAGGGGGGGAGGGGGCCTTGGGGGACCTGGGCCAGGGCCAGGTCCCAGGCGGGGCTGTTGTCCATCCCCGTTTCCCAGGGGTGGAGCACGGCCACGAGCCCGGTCCCTTGGGGGTCACGGTGGTGGTGGAGGAAGCGGTGGAAGGCGAGGAGTTTGGGGTAAAGCCCTCGAGCCTCTTCCAGGGCTCGAGGCCTGTCGGGGTCCGCGGCCAGGAGGTGGAGGACCACGGGAGCGAGGAAGGGAGGCTGGGTCAGGCCGGAGGTTTGCGGCCTGCGGTCCACCCCCCAGACCTCCGGCCCGGGGAAGTAGCTCGGGGCCTCCCGATGGAACACGATGTGGGGCAGGAAGCCGTTTTCCCACTGGCCGAGGAAAAGGGTCTTGAGCTCCAGCCAGGCCCGCTCCGGAGCAAAGGTGGCCCAGCCCAGGGCGGTAAAGCCGCTATCCCAAAGCCACTGGAAGGGATAGAGCCCCTCGGCCGGGATGGTGTATCCCCCGCGGTCGTTCTGGCGAAGGAGGGTGCGCGCGGCCTCAAGCATGGGGGACCTCCTTGAGGGCCCTGCCGGTGGCGGGATCAAAGAAGCGGAGACGCTCCGGGTGGGCCCGGAGCCAGACTTCCTCACCCGGTTGCCACGCGGGCTCGGGGGGCAGGGTGGCCTTCAGGGGGTTTCCGAAGGCCTCCAGGGTGACCAGTTGGTGGGGCCCCAAGGGCTCCACCACCTGCACCACGGCAGGGAAGGCCTCGGGGTGGCCTGGGGGGAGGACCTCGAGGTCCTCGGGCCTTATGCCCACGAGGACCTCCCCCACGGGGGGAAGGGGCCGCCCGCCGAGGCGGATCCCCTCCCCTTCTACCCGGAGGCGGAGGAGGTTCATGGGGGGGTGGCCCAGGAAGCTGGCCACAAAGACGTGGGCGGGATTGCGGTAAACCTCCAGGGGAGGCCCCTGCTGGAGGATCTCCCCGCCCTGCATCACGGCGATGCGGTCGGCGAGGCCCATGGCCTCCACCTGGTCGTGGGTCACGTAGAGGGTCGTCATGCCGAGCCGCTTGACCAAGGCCTTGAGTTCGGCCCGGAGCTCCAAGCGGAGCAGGGCGTCCAGGTTGGAAAGGGGCTCGTCCATGAGGAGGACCTGGGGCTCCACCGCCAGGGCCCGGGCCACGGCTACCCGTTGCCGCTGGCCCCCGGAGAGCTGGGCCGGGTATCGGGGAAGAAGCTCTTGGATCCTGAGAAGGGCCGCCACCTGCTCCACCCGCCTTCTCACCTCCTCCTGGGGAACCTTGCGCATCCTGAGGCCGAAGGCCACGTTCTCGTATACGGTGAGGTGGGGGAAGACGGCGTAGTTTTGGAAGACCATGGCCAGGCCTCGAGCCCGGGGGGGCAGGTGGGTTACCTCCTTGTCCCCCAGGAAGACCTGGCCCCGGTCCGGCCACTCCAGGCCGGCGATCACCCGGAGGAGGGTGGTTTTCCCGCAACCGGAGGGGCCGAGGAGGACCAGCACCTCCCCCTCGGCCACCTCCAGGTCCACACCCTTGAGGACCTGGGTGGCCCCGAAGCGCTTCTCAATGGCTCGCACCCGGATTCCAGCCATGATGCCTCCTCAGCGGTTCATCACGCCCCATAGGGCGAGGAGCCTGCGCCGCACCAGGAAGATGAAGACCAGGGCGGGGATCACCAGGAAAAACCCCCCGGCGAAGCGGAAGTAAAGGGGGGACTCGTGCAACAGGGTGAGCAGCAGGGCGGTGAGGGTCCTCTCCCTTAGGGTCAGCAGGGTGGCCGCGAAGACCTCGTTCCAGGAGACGATGAAGGCGAAGATCCCCGTGGCGGCCAGGCCCGGAAGGGCCAAGGGAAGGACCACCTTCAAGAAGGCCTGGGTCTTGGTGCACCCCAAGGTCCAGGCGGCCTCCTCCAGCTCCTTGGGTATGGCGGTGAAGAGGCTGTAGGTCACCAGCACCGCAAAGGGGAGGGCCAGGGCGGTGTGGACCAGGGCCACCCCCAGGGGGGTGTCGTAGAGGCCCCAGCGGATGAAGCGTACCGCCAGGGGAATGGCGAGGATGGCCAAGGGGAAGGCCCGGGTTAGGAGGACGAGGAGGCGGAAGGCGTCGGCGCCCGGGAAGCGGTACCGGGCCAGGGCGTACCCCGCGGGCGCTCCCAGGAGGAGGGCGAGAAGCATGGTGATCAGGGCCACCAAGAAGCTGTTGAGGAAGGCCCTGCTAACCCCGGGCACCTCCAGAAAGCGGCGGAGGATTTCCAAGGTAGGGGGGTCGGGGTACAGGGGCTTGGGGTAGGCGAAGACCGCGCTGCGCTCGGAAAGGGCCAAGACCGCCAGCAGGTAGAGGGGGAGGAGCACCCAGAGGGCGAGGAGGGAGGCGAGCAGGTAAAGGGGTAAGCGGAAGGGCCTCATGCCACCTCCCCGGGGCGTACCCGCAGAAGGCGCAAGTAACCCAGGGTGGCCAGGAAGGAGATCCCCAGGATGAGGACCGCATAGGCCGAGGCCACGTGGGGGTTCTGGTAGGCGGTGTACCAGTAGTAGGCCTCCCCCGCGAGCACCGGGAGGTTCCTCCCCCCCAGGGCGAAGACCACGGCGAAGACCTCAAAGGCCAGGATGGTCCGCAGGATGAGGGCGGTTTGCAGGCTGGGCTTGAGAAGGGGAAGGGTGACCTTGACGAAGCGGCGCCAAGGGGTGGCCCCGAAGACCTCGGCCGCCTCCCCGTACTCCCTGGGGACGAGCTGGAGCCCGGCCACCAGGATCACGAAGACCAAGGGGGTCGCCCGCCACACCTCGGCCACCACCACCGCCAGGAAAAGGCTCAAGGGGGTCTCGTAGCTCAGCCACAGGCGGGGGCCTTCCAGCAGGCCGAGGGACTGGAGAAAGCTGTTGAGGTAGCCGCGGTCCGTGAAAATGGCCAGCCAGAGGATCCCCGCCGCCAGGTCGGAGATGCCCAGGGGGATGGTCCAGAGGTAGAGGAAGAGGTCCTTGCCGCGGGATAGCCCTTGCAGAAGAAGGGCCATGGCCAGGGCCAGGGCGGTCTGGAGGGGAACGATGACGGCGGTGAGGAGAAGGGTGTTCCTGAGGGCATCGCGAAAGTACAGGTCCTGGGCCATGCGCCGGTAGGCCTCGAGGCTCCAGCCCCCTCCCCCTTGGAGGGAGAGGACCAGGGCCTCGAGGACGGGCAGGAGGAAGAGAACGGCGAGGAAGAGGGTGGCGGGCAGGATCAGCAGGTAGGGGGTGAGGGCCTCCCGGCGCACGGTTTACTCCACGGGGCAAGGGCCTGCGCTCGGGGGGTCCGGGGCCCAGCAAGGGGCGCCCGTCTCCTGGAGGATGCGCCTCAGGTTGCCCGCCTCCTGGTCCAGGACGCGGCGGATGTCCTCGCCCCGGAGGACGATGCGGTTGAAGGTGTCCAGGTAAACCTTGTTGAACTCCCCGCCCTTGGCTCCAAGCCCCACGGGGAGGAGGCTGGGGAGGGCGGCGCTTCCCGAGGCTTGGCGCTGGATGGCCTCGGCCACCAGGCGGATTCCTTGGGGGAGGTCCTGGGGCAGGGACACCTCCACCACCGGGAAGAAGCCCACCTCCCGGAGGGTGGTGATCTGCACCGCCGGCCGGGTGAGGTACTCTATGAGGGCGGAAGCCCCTTCCCGGTTGGGAGCCCCTTTGGGCACGGCCAGCCCCGCCAGCACCGGCATGAACCCTCTGCCCTTGGGGCCGATGGGGGCGGGGAAGGCCACGAAGTCCTGGGGTCTTTGTCGCAAGGCGTCCAGAAGCCTGGCGGTGTGGTCCCAGGCGATCCACACCTCGCCGGCCAGGAGGGGCTCCTGCATGAAGTCGTAGGCGGTGGACTGGGGAGCCACGAAGCGCCAGAGCTCCCGGAATTCCCGCCACATCCCTTCGGCCTCCGGGCTACGGTACCGGGTTACCGCGCTTCCCGTGAACGAGGGGTACAGGTAACCCTGGAAGAAGCGGTGGAGCAACCCACGGGGGCCCGCGGGGAAGCCGAGGAGACGCCGGCCCGTGGCCCGTTGCACGTTAGCGGCCCATTCCTGAAGCTGGGAGTAGGTGAGGGTGTTTAAGTCGGCCCTGGGGGGCAGGTAGCGCAGGGCTTCCCGGTGGGCCACCATGATGTAGGTGGCCTGCATCCAGGGGACGTAGTAGGTTTGGTTGGTCCCCAGCTTGGCCAGCTCGAGGAACGTCCTGGGGAAGCGCCGCCCCTGGAGCCTGCCCAGCACGTCGTCCACGGGGTCCAGGGCTTGAGCCTTCAGGAGGGGCGGGAAGTCGCCGTGAAGCCCTCCCAAAAGGCTTACCGTGACCCTTCCCGCTCGGGTTTCGGCCAGGACCCGGTCCGTGAAGATCGCCGTTTCCTCCGGCAGGAACTCCACCCGACCCGGGAAGTCCTTTAGGATGACCTGGCGCATCTTCTGCGCCTCCTCCAGGGGCCTGAGCTGGGTGGAAAGGAAGAGGACGCTTCCTTGCCCCAAGGCCAGACCATGGAGGGCGAGCACCGCCAAAAACCACCGCATACGGCCTCCTTTCGCCGGGTCTGCCCCCCCGGCTTGGGGGTCAGCAAGGGGCCGGTCCGTCCGTGCCCCTCAAGACCAACTCCGGCACCCAGATCTCCTGCAAAGAGGCTAGGGGCTTGCCCTGGAGGCGGTGCAGAAGCAACTCCACCAGCCTGCGCCCTTCTTCCCGGAAGGGCTGGCGGAGGGTGGAAAGAGGCGGATCGGTGTGGCGGCTAAAGGGTAGGTCGTCGTAGCCGATCACCGAGACGTCCACCCCGGGGCGCAGGCCCCGTTTCTTGAGGGCGTGGAGAACCCCCCAGGCCATGCGGTCCGTGGCGGCCAGGATTGCCGTAGGGGGGAGAGGAAGGGATAGGAGGGCCTGGGCCGCCCGGAAGCCCCCCTCTTCCGTGAGATCCCCCTGCTGGATGTAGCCCGCCAAGGGTTCCAGGCCCACCTCCCGGAGGGCCCAGAGATACCCCTCTAGCCGGTGGCGGGAGAAGTTGTACTCCATGGGAGCCGCCACGAAGGCCACCCGTTTGTGCCCCATCTCGAGGAGGTGCTGGGTGGCCCGGAAGAACCCCAGGGTGCCGTCTAGGTCAAGGAAGGGGAAGGCGTTGCCGATTCCGTCGCTTCGCCCATGCGCCACAAAGGGGAAATCCTTTTCCAAAAGGTAGAGTATTCTTTCGTCGTGGAAGTAGGTGCGGGCCACGATCAGGGCGTCTACTCGCCTCTCTTCCACCAGGCGGCGGTACGTGGCCAACTCTTCCGGCCCTGGGGGGCTGGTGGCCACGAGAAGCTCGAGGCCAGCCTGGGCCAAGCCCTCCCCGAGGCCCGTTAGGAGCTCCAGGAAGAAGGGGTCTGCCAGTTGCCCTCGCGGGGCCGGGATGACCACCCCCACCGCTTCCGTGACCCCCTTGCGGAGCCGCCGGGCTATGGGAGAAGGCCGGTACCCCAGTTCCTTGGCCGCCAACTGGACCCGGCGCCGTGTCTCCGGGTTCACGTCGGGGTACCCTGCCAGGGCGCGGGAAACGGTGGTGGGGGAGAGGCCTAGGTGCTTGGCCAAGTCCTTAAGCTTCATCACGCCTCCCAAAACGATTTGGAACCTACCGCTATCATAGCCATCCCCCTTTGGGGTGTCAAGGACCTCAGGGCTTGCCTAAAAAATAGCCTTGTGCCCGGGAGGAGGGAGAGAAGGACCCGAAGGCCGTAGGCGATGAGCTCCAACTGAAGGGCTGGAATCGGCAGGTCTGAGGGGAGTATTCTCCTTCCAGCATGCGCGTACCCCTATCTCAGCTCTTCATGGCCTTCTTGTATATCGGCATTACCGCTTTCGGCGGCGGAGGGACTGCCCACATCTACGAGCTCATGGTGGTGCGGCGGGGCTGGCTAAGCGAGCGGGAGTTCCTGGAAACCACCGCCGTGTGCCGCGTGCTGCCAGGGCCCGTCTTTGCCAACCTGGCGGCCCACCTGGGGGCGCGGCTGGGCGGGGTGGTGGGCGGGTGGGTGGCTCTGGCGGGGGTGTTGTTGCCGGGCGCGAGCCTGATGCTGCTGCTCGGCCTGGCCTACTTTCGCTTCGGGGCCCAACCGGGCTCGGGCGCCGAAGGGGCTTTGAGCGGGGTGGCGGCGGTGGCCATCGGCCTGGTCTTGGCGACCCTACTGCGCCAGGTCAGGGTGGGGCTGGACTCGCTTAAGGCTATCCTGCTGGCGTTAGCGGTGTTCGTGACCTATGGCCTGCTGCACTGGTCATTGCCCTTGGTGTTGCTCCTGACCATGCCGGTGGGGGTGGCCCTGTACTGGCAGGAGGCCGAGTGAGCAAAGAGATTGAGGTTTTCTTCACCTTCCTGCGCCTGGGGCTCGTGAGCTTTGGCGGGGGCATGGCCAACCTGCCCGAGATGGCCCGGGTCCTCATCGCCAAGGGCTGGGTCTCGCCCCAGCAATTCGCCGACGGCTTCGCGATGGGCCAGTTCGTGCCGGGGCCGAACATGCTGGCGGTGGTGTTCTACGGTCTCAGCGCGTGCGGGCCGGTTGGAGCCGTGGCTGCCGCGCTGGGGATGTTCCTGCCGGGGGCCACGGGAGCCATCCTGCTGGTGCGCGGCTGGGAGTGGATGGCCCGTGCCCGCTGGAGTCGGGCTCTGCGCAAGGCGCTGGTTCCGGTGGGCGTGGGCCTCTCGGCCAGCACGCTGCTGGTGCTCATTGAGCTGGGGCTTGAGAGCCTGTGGGGCTTGGCGCTTATGGGGCTGGCAACGCTGCTACTTTACCGAGGCGCCAACATCCTCGCGATCATGCTGGCGGGAGGTGTCCTTGGCCTGGTGTTTACCTGGTCGCGCTGAGGCTGGACGATCGGTGGGGGACGGAAACAATCGCGTGAAAAGGGACCCTTATGCCCCACCCCAGGATCAGGTGCCGGCACTCCGACCAAAGCATCGGGGCGCCTGAACAAGAGGTTCGGTGGCCACCAGAGCCTCGAGGGCCGCGATATCTCCCTCACCCGAATTGCCGGTGGGCGTGCCCCTATCCATCACGCCAAGGCAATTCAGGACCGCAGCCACCCGATGAAATCGGTTGCCGCAGGTTGCCCGCCCGACTGCCGAACGAGAAGCGCTATCTGCCCGCGATGATATGCCCCATGGCCGAACAGGTGCGTGATGATCTCTTCAAGCGTGTTGTCGTACCAAGCCCCAGAAGTCGTCTGGTAGTGCACCGTCCCTTCCAGCTCCTCGGGATTCAACTGCGCAAGGAGGCGTTCCCATCGGTCAAGGACCTCGCCAAGGCGATGATCCACTTCTTCGAGGGACAGGTCGGCTGGGTGCAACTCAACCAGAGCCTGTCTCTCTTCCACCCGCGCAAGCCAGACCTCGAGGGCGGCGGCTATGTGCCCCAACAAGGTGATGGCCCGCTGATACGAGGGCTCCAGCTTGCGGCTTTCCGGCACGCTCCGCAGGGCCTCCACGACTACCCTGGCGCAATAGCGCTCGTAGGCCAGCCAGCGAGAGCAACGGTCCTTAAGCATTCCTCACCTACGGTTGAGGGTAATCCCACGCCTCGCCTGTTAAGTGTAACCCAAGTTGCTACCCAGCCATCTTCTGGGCCAGGAGGTTGAGGTTGTGGGCCAGGACAAAGGTGAGGACCTTGATGACGAAGCCCCAAGGTAGCCCCTTCGGGGCTGACGCCGGGTCACGACGTGGATGCGCCTGGGGAAGGGGCTATGTGTCAGCCCCGTAGGGGCTATCTTGTGCATCCCCCCCACCGTTTCCACCACCCGACGCCCCACGATGGCCAGGTACTGCATCCAAGGGAGATACCGCCGGCTGTTCCTCCTGCGGATGACCATGGGAACGATCCCCTGCGCCTCCCTGAGCAAGTCCTCATACAGATGGCTCTCGTACCCCCGATCCAGGTAGAGCTCCGCCCCCTCGGGAAGGTCCAGGGGCAGGAGGAGAAGGGAAGCGAGGTCGTGCAAGCTCCCCGGGGTCAGGTTCACCTCGTGGACGAACTTCCCGTCGTCCACCAGGAGGTGGAGCTTGAGGCCGTGGAAGTAGACCCGCTTGCTGGGGATGAAGCCCCGGTAGGCCTTGCCCGGGAAGAGCCTGGAGCGGGGGGCGCGGATGTTCTCGCAGGCGGGGAGGGGGAAGGTGTCTAGGGCATACGCCTGGGCCTGGTGGAGGTGCTTCCAGACCTGAGCCAGGAGGTGGAGGAGGGGCAAAAGAAGGGGATGGAGGGCATGGAGCCTGCGGTTGAAGCGGCTTGGGGAGGGGACGTGGCTGAAGAGCCCGAGGTCTTTGGCGAGGGCCAGGGCCTTGTTGTGCTTGCCGCCGAACTCCAGGGCGGCGGGGACGGCCAGGGTGTTGCTTTCCCGTCAGGGAAACATCTTGTGGATGGCGGATGCGGGCGTTTTGGCTTGGGGGTCATCCTTGTGGCCCAGGGCTTGGAGAGCATCGTCTACAATGCAAGTCACGCCCGAAGGGCGTAGCTTGCAGGCCGCTATGACACGCGACAGCATAGCGGCCACTATTTTTTCAGCTCCTGGGGTAGGTGGCAATTTGGGTTATACTTCGGTTGGTGGATAAACCCGTCAAGAACAGCGTGGAATGCTGGATAATCCGCCGCATGGTGGATGCGGAGGATGCCGTGCTCCTCTTGCACGTGGCGGCGAGCCCTGACATTCCAACCGGTTTCTGGCAGCCCATTACGGGCGGAATAGAGGAAGGCGAGACCTCGCGGGAGGCTTGCGTCCGGGAGATTTATGAAGAGACGTCCCTGAGGGTCCGGGCTGAGGATGTCCGCCAGATTCCTGGCCACTGGGAGTTTGAGCTCCCGCACCAGGTCATTCGCAAGAATCTGTATTGGGTGGAGACTCCTGAAGCCACCATTCGGATCGCCCCGGAGGAGCACGACGGCTGGAGGTGGGTGCCCATCTCCGCGGTGGAGGCGGAGCTGTACTGGGAATCCAACCGGCGCACGTGGGCGGCAGTGCGCGACCACTTACGGCTCTGAACCCGGGGGTGGAACTGAAGTGCTGCCCCGAATTTGGACCACCCCAAGAGAGAGGCTAGGGGTGTAGTCTGAAGGGGAAACAAGATGCGCGGGCGGTCGGCAAAGGAAAAGAGGATCGTGCTGGAGGTCTTGTCGGGTCAAAGGACCGTGGCCGAAGCCTGCCGGGCTCACGGGGTGGAGTCCCTCCTCAAAGCGTTTCCTTGACGGGGAAGCAACGGGGTGGGGGAGGAGCGGGTTCACCCCCTGGTGGGAAGGAGGGGCTTGCTCCCTCCCCGCAAGCGGCTCTCCCCCAGACCCACCTTCTCGGGAGGCCTTCCCCCGGGGGGGTGGTTCTGGTCCTTTTGCTTTCCTGACGGGAAAGCAACCCTACTTTCCCAAGCTTCAACCTGTGAAGGCGGGCAAGTCATGCTTCGCGTGACGTGGCCTTGGGTGGACACGGTGGTGGTCAACGGGGGGTGGGCTCGGAGAGGGAGCTTTGGGGGAAGGTGGAGGCCCGTTGCGCCTAGCCGCAGGCCCAGCCGGGCCTAGTTCGGGCTACGCCGTGATTCACCACACCTCCGCGGGCCAGAAGGGCCAGGGGACTAATCCAGCTGATAGGCCCTCGAGGGCCTTCCCGTTCCCCCGTAGCGGAGTTCGGCCCGCACCCGTCCTTCCTGGCGAAGCGCCTCCAGATAGCGCCAGGCGGTGACCCGGGAAAGGCCCAGCGCCTGAGCCACATCCTCTGCAGAAAAGGTTCCCCCTTGCTCCAGGAGGCGGAGGATGCGGTCCAGGGTTAAGGGATCCAGGCCCTTGGGAGCTAAGCGGCGCCCGAGGAGGCGGTCTACGTCCGCTTGGGAGACCTCCCCTTTGGCCTTCAGGCTCCGGAAGGCCCGGAACCGGGCCAGGGCCTCTCGGAACCGGGTGCGGCCGAAGGGCTTCACCAGATAGTCCATGGCTCCGCCCAGAAGGGCGCGTTCCACCGTGGGCACGTCCTTGGCGGCGGTGATGACGATGGTATAGACCCCCTCCAGGGCGGGGAGGAGGTCCAGGCCGTGGCCATCGGGGAGGTAGAGGTCCAAAAGCACCAAGTCGAAGCCCTCCTCTACCCCTTCCCCTTTCGGTGGAGCGGCCAAGGCGGCCCAGGCTTCCCGGAGGCTCCTTGCTACCTCCAGCACCAGGAGGCCCTCGGCCTCCAAAAAAGCCCGGTGGAGGACCGCCACCCGGCGGTCGTCCTCTACGATGAGCGCCCGGGGAGGCGTAGCCAGAAGACCGTCCATCCTTCCTTCCTATGGTAGCCCACCTCGCCTCCCAAGGCCCGCACCTGGGCCCGGGCCAGGGCGAGGCCGTACCCCCGCCCCGCGCCGCGGCCGCTGGCCCCAGGGAGGAAGAGGGCCTCCATCCCCTCGGCGAGGCCCGGGCCATCGTCCCAAACTTCCACCCTTAGCCCCTCCTCCCCCTCGGCGAAGCGGAGGCGCACCTCACGCTGGGCCGCCTCCAGCGCGTTTTCTAGGAGATGGCCCAGGGCGCTGGCCAGGCTCTCCCGTAAGGGAGCGTAGCGGGCGGGAAGCCTCCCTTCCAGGCGGAAGGCCAGTCCTAGCTCTTGGGCCCGGCGGAGCTTTCCCAAAAGCAAAGCGGCCACCAGGGGGACCTCCACCCCCTGGAGGAGGGTTTCCAGCTCCTTTTCGGCGGCAAGCTCCCCCTGTACCAGCCTCAGGGCCTCCTCCACCTGCCCCAGCTCCAAAAGCCCTCCTACCGCGTGGAGAAGATTCTGGAACTCATGGGCCTGGGCCCGGAGAACCTCCAGGTGGCGGCGGCTCTGGGTCAGCTCCTCCGCCAGGCGCAGGAGTTCTGCTTGCTCCTGGAGGACGACCGTGCGGTAGGCCCCCCTTCCCCAGAGGCGGACCCGGGCAGGGCGTCCCGTGGGAAGGGGAAGGTAGGGCTCACCCCCTTCCGGGTGGCCCGCGAGCGCCGGCCAGACCCGCTTTAGGGGAAGGGGAGGCAAGGCCCCTGAGGGGAGGCCCAGGAGGGCCAAGGCCTTGGGGTTCCAAAGGACCACGTCTTCGCCCTTCAGCACCATGACCCCCTCCTCTAGGGCCGTAAAAGCCGCCGTCAGAGCCTCGAGGCGTTCCTTCCCCTCTCCAAAAGGTGCGCCGAGGGCCCGGCGGAGGGCCCCCTCCGCGCGGGCTTGGGCCCAAAACCAGGTCCCCAGAGCGAGAAGGAGGGGCCATAGCAGGGAAGGGAAGAAGAAGGGATAGACCCGCACCGCCTCCAAGGCCCCCCCGGGCCAGGGGCGCGCCGCCCAAGCCGAAAACCCCGTGGGCCCTACCACCACCCTTGCCTCCGCCTCCCCGAAAAGGGGGGCCGCCGCCCGGGGTTTTGGCGTGGAGCGCACCCCCAGGACGGCGATGGCCTGGGGGTCGGGGAGCCGTGCCGCCATTTCCACCCGGGCCCTAACCTCCTCCAGGGCCAGGGCCATGAGGTGGCGGTTGGCCTCGAGGGCATGTCCCGCCCAAAGCCCAAGGGCCAGAAACGCCAAGGGCAGGAAAAGCGCCCGCGCCACAAGCCGCATTATGCGGCCTTAAGCGGGGTAAGCGAGGGCGGCCTCGAGGTCCACGGCGAGCTGCAGGCGCGCCTCCCGGACCGGGACCGAGCTTAGGAAGCGCAGGAGGGCCTCTCCCACCCGCACCCAGTGCTCGTAGTGCCCCCCCAGGTAGAGGCTGTGGGCGACCTCCCCTTCCACCACGTTCACCTCCCCGGGCCCCGCGGGCCGCAAGGTTTCGGGGCGGAGAACCAGCTTGGCCAGCCGCCCGGGGCTCAGGGCTCCCATGGCCCGGGCCCTCAGGGGGTAGCCCGCGAGCTCCAAGTGGGCCAGCTCCCCTTCCAGGGCCACCACCAGGGCCTCTACCACATTCGGGTTACCGAGGAAGTCGGCCACGAAGAGGGTCCTGGGGTTTCGGTAGAGTTCCTCGGGGGTGCCCACCTGTTCCATCCGCCCCTCGTTCAGGAGGGCGATGCGGTCGGCCATGGCCATGGCCTCGGCCTGGTCGTGGGTCACGAAAAGGGCCGCCTTGCCCGTGGCCTTCAGGGTTTCCCTAAGCCAGACCCGGGCCTGGTCCCGGAGCTTGGCGTCCAGATTGGAAAGGGGCTCGTCCAAAAGGAGGAGCTTGGGGTCGTAGGCCAAAGCCCGGGCCAGGGAAACCCGTTGCTGCTGGCCCCCGGAAAGGGCCCCGGGGTAGCGCCGCTCCAACCCCGTAAGCCCCAGGCGGTCCAGAAGCCCAAGCACCCGTTCCCTCACCTCCCTTTCCGGCACCCGCCGAAGCCTTAGGCCGTAGGCCACGTTCTCGTAAACGGTGCGGTGGGGCCAAAGGGCGTAGGACTGAAACACCAAGCCTAGACTCCGCCGCTCCGGGGGCAGGAACGCCCCTTTGTCCCCGTCGAAAAACACCTCCCTGCCCAAGCGGATTCGGCCCCCGGTGGGCCGCACAAGCCCGGCGACCGCCCGAAGCAGGGTGGTCTTTCCCGAGCCCGAGGGCCCCAAGAGGGCCACGATCTCCCCCGGGAACACCTCCAAATCCACGCCCTTCAGCACCGGGTTCTCGCCCAGGCGCACCTCGAGGGCCTCCACCAGCAACGCTTCCACCTGGGCCTTTTCCATGGCTTCTTCCCTGCTAGGCGTTGGGTAGGTCCAACCCCACACGCTCCCTCCCTAAAGCCCCTGGGGCCGCACCCCAAGCCGGTTGGCTAAGAGGAAGACCCCGCTTACGATGACGACTTGGAGCGTGGCCAAGGCGGCGATCACGTCCACCGCCCCCGTGCCCCATAGGGCCACGATCTGAGCCCCCAAGACCTCCGTGCCCGCCGTGAGGAGGTAGACGCCGGTGGAGTACTCCCGGACAAACTGGATGAAAAGCAAGAACCAGGCGGTGAGGATCCCTCCCCGCAAGAGGGGCAAGGCGCCGTGCAGGAAGGCCTTCACCGGCGAGGCCCCCGCGATGCGGGCCGCTTCCTCCACTTCCCGACCTACCTGAACTAGGGCCGCCGTGAGGAGCCTAACCCCGTAGGGCATCCAGACCACGGTGTAAGCCAGGACCAGGGCGAGGAGGGTGTTGCGCCAGGGGGTGATGGGTTTGAAGAAGAGAAAGATCCAGAGGAAGGCAAGCCCCATGATGAGGCCGGGCACCGCCCGGGGCAGGCCTGTGAGGTAGTCCAAGACCCGGCCAAAACCCCCGCCGCGCTGAATCCCCAGGGCGATGAGGAGGTAAAAGGCCAGGGCCACAGCCCCGCCGAAGGTGGCCACCAACAGGGTGTTGGTCACCGCCCGGCTCAGGTTGGGGAGCTTGAAGACCTCCGCGTAGTGCCCTAGGGTCAAGACCTCCCGGAGCTCCACCCCGGGCCCCCAGCTGGTGACCAGGCTGCGGAAGACCACCCCCAAGACTGGCAGGATCACGGCCACGAGGAGGTAAGCCGCCAGGACCAAGGCCCACACGTACCGGAGCCGCCCCAGGGGAAGCCTTTCCGTGCGGTATCCCCGGGCTCCAATGGCCACGTATCGCCCCTCCATCCGCCCCACCAGGTAGCGCTGGAGAAGGACCAAGGTGAAGGCGATGACCACGATGTGGACGCTTACCGCCGCCATCAGGTGGTAGGCGGAGGTTCCGGTGATGGCGGTGAGGCGGTAGAGATAGGTGGTGACCACCATGATCCCCTTGGCGTCCCCTAGGACCAGGGGGAGGCCGAAGAGCTCAAAACCCAAGAGGAGCATGAGGGCGGCGCTGTATACCAAAGCCGGGCGCACCAGGGGCAGGGTTACGGAAAGGGCCACCTGGTAGGGCCTCGCCCCCGCCACCCGGGCGGCCTCCTCCAGGGAGGCGTCCACGTTTTGAATGGTGCTGGCCACGTAGAGGTAGACATAGGGCACGTGGGTGAGGCCGGCGATGACGGCGATGGCGGGAAGCGTATAGATGGTCCAGGGAACCCGGCCAAGCAGGGACTCCACCCACCCGGAGACCACCCCCGAGGGCCCGAAGGCCACGATGAAGCCAACGCCCAGGATAATGGCGGAGATGAAGATGGGGGCGAGGAGCAAGAGCTCGAAGAGCCGGGCGAAGGGGAGATCCGTTTTGGTAACGAGAAAAGCGAAGAGGCTTCCCAAGGGCACGGCGATGAGGACCATGCCCACACCGATCAGGAAGGAGTTCTTTAAGGCTTCAAAGAAGTAAGGGTCGTGGAGGACGTAGCCGTAGGCCTCGAGGGCAAGCCGCTTGACGGGCGCGAAGAAAGGAGCCGTGAGCAGGCTCTGATAGATCAAAATCCCGATGGGGGCGAGGACCAAAAGCCCCACCGCCCCGGCGAGGAGGGCGAGGGGCCCAAGCGCCGAAGGAGTGGCCGAGGTCCGGCGGACCATCCCGCTCCCCTACTGCCCCCGGACGGCCTGGCGCCAGAAGGTAAGGAAGCGCATCCGCTCCGCCGGGTCCAGGTTCTTGAGGATCTCCGGGGACACCGGGAGCGCGTGCACCTTATCCTTTCCGCCCACGGCCTTGTAAAGCGCCTGCGGCGTGGCCTCCCCCACCACCGTTTCCCTGCGGGCGAAAATGAGCGCCGTGTAGGCCATGAGGTTCTGCCCGCGGAGGGAGAGGAGGTAATCCAGGAAGAGCTTGGCCGCGTTGGGATGGGTAGCCCGCTTGTTGATAAAGGCCACGCGCTGAATGGCCACGGTGCCGTCGGTGAGGTAGACGATCCCCAGGTCCTTCACCGTGCGCTGTCGGAGGAGGGCATAGGAGCCGAAGAAGCCGTAGGCCAGGTAGTGCTCCCCCGAGATCACCTTCTCGAAAGCGGCCCCGGTGGAGGAGTAGAGGGCTGCCTGGGCGCGGCCGAAGGCCCGGGCTAGGTCTTGGAAGGCGGGGAAGCGGTCGTATTCCGCCTTGAGGAAGGTGAAGCCCACGGCGCTTCGCTCCGGATCCCAGGTGGCCACCCTCCCCCGCATCCTGGGCTCCTGGAGGAGCCGCACAAGGCCTTCCCGGGTGGTGGGGACCTCCTCGGGCTTGAGGAAGCGCTTGTTGTAGACCACCACCGCGGGCTCCAGCGTGGTGCCGTAGGCCAGGTTCTCCAGCCGGCCGTTGGCGGGCCAATTCTTGGCCTCGGGGGAGTCGTAGGGCAAGGCGTAGCCCTCGCTCGCCAACTTCACCTGGAGCTCCATGGCGCTGGACCAAAGGAGGTCTGCACTCCGGGCACCGGCTGCGCTCTCGCTCACGAAACGATCGTAGATGGCCTGCGTGCCCAAATCATTGTATTCAATCTGAATAAAAGGGTAGAGCTTCCGGAAGTCGTCCAAGAGGGCCTGGGCGCTCGATTGGTCCGTGGAGGAGTAGATGATGAGGCGCCCTTCCCGGCGCGCCGCCTCCACCACCTGCGGGTCCGAGGCGGGCCGGGACTGCTGGGCCAGGCCTAAAGCCGCCACCAAAGCCATAAACCAAAGGATTCCGTGCCGCATGGTCTCCAACCTCCCCTGTCGGGCAAGGAAGAGTTTAAGGGCAGGCTTTCCCTGCCGGCAAGGTTATCTTCGTTTTTTTCTCTCTCGTGACGGTGGAAACCAACCTGCTCCGCCTGGGGAAGCCCGGTAAAAGGACGCCCTTAGACCCACCCACGTGCGGGCATGGTGCTAGTGGTGGAGCACCCGTTGCAGGAAGCTCCGGGTGCGCTCCTCCTTGGGGGCGGTGAAGATCTCCCCCGGCCTCCCCTCCTCCACGATCTGCCCCCCGTCCATGAAGATCACCCGGTCCGCCACCTCCCGGGCAAACCCCATCTCGTGGGTCACCACCAGCATGGTCATGCCCCCACGCGCCAGGTCCCGCATCACGTCCAACACCTCCCCCACCATCT